>NZ_JBIUZK010000002.1:0-542177 GCF_044744955.1 Pseudomonas sp. NPDC087185
GATGCGCTGCAGCGGGTCACCAAAGAGATCGTGGCGCCGAACCTGCCGGCCTTCAAGGCCGAGCGCACGTACAGCTACGCCCTGTGCGCCACCGACCAGGACCAGGCCGGGCAAACACGCACCGATGTTCAGGGCGTTGAGACCTACACCAGGTTCGACGGGCTGAATCGGGTTGTGGACGAGAAGCGCCAGGACAACGACTTCTCGGCCGGCACTGTGCGACAGCTCTATACCACGCTCTACGATGCATTCGGGCAGTTGCTGCAAGACGTAAAGACTGACTGGTTGACTGCGAATACCACCGAAGACCTGACGATGACGACTCAGTACGAGTACGACGACTGGGGCACTCAACGTGTGACGGTGAGCCCGGATGGCGTGCGTAGGGTGAGCGAAACCGATCCGATTGGGACCGCCCGTCACAGGGGCGTCATCATCACGCAGTGGAGCGAGCCACGCAGTGGCAGCCTCAAGACGGGTAGAACCATCGTTGACCAGGACCTGTTTGGCAATCCGGTGCAGATCGAACGCAAAAGAAGCGACGGCACCACCCGTGAGAGCGTGCAGGTGAGCGTGCATGATGGTCTCGGCCGTCTGACCATGAAAACACTGGGCATTGGCTCGCAGGCGCGAATCACTGAATACGGGTACGACGCCTTCGACCGTGTGGTGAAAGAGGTGCTGCCTGACAAGTCCGAGGTCATGCGCGAGTATGCTGCGCACAGCCGCGAGGATCTGCCCGTGAGTATCAAGGTCAAGGATGTGCTCAGTGGCTCGACCTTCGAGCTGGGTACGCAAACGTTCGACGGTCTGGGGCGGATGTCGGAAAGTGTCACTGGCGGGCGCAAGCAGGTCTTCAATTACCAGCCCGGGATGAGCAAGCCTCAGACGGTCACCGTGCACAGTGGCGAAGTGATCACTTATGCATACGAGCCTCGTCACACCGACCAGCCAGTCTCGCGTTTGTTGAGCGGGGATGAAAAACGGCGTGCGCAAGGTGTCAGTTATGAGTACCACGGCCAGACTGCACGCTTGTCCTCCTGCAAGGTCGGCGATGAAGCGCTGCTCGTGCGTGAGTACTACACCAACGGCACGATCAAGAGGGAGGAACGGCCCCAATCCGGACTACCCGCTGTACAGTACGGATACAGCCACCTCGGGCTGTTGACGAGCTTCACCACGGTGCTCGGCCAGGTTCAGACCCATGAGTACGACCTCAGCTCGGGGCAGTTGAAAAAGACCACGATAGGTGGGCTGACAACGACCTTCCTTTACGACCTGCTTGGCCGTCTGCTTTCATTCACGACAGCCGAAGCTGGCCAGTCACTGAGAACGGCCCTGACATACGATGATTTTGGGCGTGAGATCACCCGTACGTTCACTTACGGGGGGGTAACCCAGACGCTGACCCAGACGTATTACGATGACGATGCCCTCAATGCCCGGGAGCTCAAGCAATCTACCACGCCATTGCGCAGCGAGACCTTCGTGTATGACCGGCGCCAGCGCTTGACCGACTACACGTGCACTGGCAGTGAACGCCCGCAGGATCAGTATGGTAATTCGATGAAGAGCCAGAAGTTCGAGTTCGATGGCCTGGACAACTTGCGCAAGGTCACCACCGTTCATGATGCCGGTACGAACGTGGCCGAATATGCATTCGCCGCTGATGGTGGCAAGGAAGGCGACCCAGTACAGCTCATGCTGATCACCAACAGCACTTATCCGGACAGGTCGATTGCGCTGGAATATGACCGCAACGGCAACCTGATCCGCGACGAACAGGGCCGGGTGCTCGAATATGATGGTCTCAATCGGCTGCTGAGCGTTAGCGACCCATCGACCAGGCAGGTACTGGCCAGCTATAGCTACGATCCGCTGGATATCCTCACAGCGACGGAGCAGGGGGCAGACAGCGAGCAGCGCTTCTATCAGGGGAATGAGCTGATCAACAGCGTCGGGAGCGCCGGCAAGCGGACCTTCTTCAAGGCGGGTGCGCAGGTACTTGCCGAGCAGCAAGATCAGTAGCGGGGCAGGCAAGCTGCGGCCTGTGCCATGCGGGCCGCAGCATCCTTGTCAATGACGGGTGTCGGGGGCGCCGCCGTTCAGTAGTTGCTTCTCCAGATGCCAGTCGAATGGCTCGTCATTCTGCTCCGCTTCATAACGTCGCTCTTCCAACTGCTGGTACATCGCCAGTTCCTCGTCGGGCATGAAATGCAGGCAGTCGCCGGCGAAGAACCACAGCAGGTCACGCGGCACCAGGTGCGCGATCTGCGGGTAGCGCTGGATCACCTGGCAGATCAGGTCCTGGCCCAGGTACTGGCTTTCCAGCGGGTCCTGCGGCAGCAGGGTCAGCAGTTCGTCGAAGCGTTCAAGGAACAGGGCGTGGCTTTCCTCCGGTACCTGCTCGGCTTCACCCAGGGCGACCAGGATGGTGCGCAAGTGGTTGAGCAGTTGCAGGTGGTATTCCAGGTGGGGGTTGGCCATGGTGGCGGTCCTCGATGAAGTTGAAACGGGCGCGGAGTATACGCGGTATCAGCGCACCTTGCCTTGCTCGGGGAGCAGTTGCTCCTTGTCGAAGGCATCCACATCGATCACCGCCCGCCGAGCCTTTTCTGCCTCGTGCAGCCGCTGGCCTTCCCCTGGCTGCAGCACGCCGATCTCGACCGCCGCATCGATGGCCGACTGCCCGGGCGCTGGTTGCACCTTGCCGTCCTTGATGGCCTGGTGCAGCGCCTTGTGTAGCGGCACTGCTTCGTCCAGCAAATCGCTGGCCCGTTGCAGCGCCGCCACCGGGTCGCCTTCGGCCTGGGGCCTGAAGCAGCCTGCAAGCAGTTCCTCCAGCGCTGGGTCGCCCTTGCTGCGGCCGATCAGCTGCGCCACCTCGGCATCCAGTTCGTCGCTCGGCCCGGTGTGGCGGCGGCCGAAGGGGAATACCAGTACCCGCAGGGCACAGCCGACGAAGCGATTGGGGAAATTGTCGAGCAGGCGGTCCAGGGCGTTTTCCGCCTGGCCCAGGCTTTCTTCCATGGCCCAACGCAGCAAGGGCTGCATGTGCTCCGGCGAGCCCAGGTCGTGATAACGCTTGAGTGCGGCGGAGGACAGGTACAGGTAACTCAGCACATCCCCCAGGCGCGCGCTCAGTCGTTCGCGGCGCTTGAGGGCGCCACCGAGCAGCATCATCGACAGGTCCGCCAGCAGGGCAAAGGCTGCCGCCTGGCGGTTGAGGGCGCGGAAGTAGCCCTGGCTCAGGGCATCACCCGGCACTTTCTCCAGGTGGCCGAGCCCCAGCCCATACACCAGCGTGCTGGCAGCGTTGCCGGCGGCGAACATGATGTGCTTCATCAGCAGGTCATCGAATTCCTTCAGTGCCTGGTCATGGTCCTCGCGCCCGGCCAGGGCCATTTCCTTGAGCACGAACGGGTGGCAGCGGATCGCGCCCTGGCCAAAGATCATCAGGTTGCGCGAAAGGATGTTGGCGCCTTCAACGGTAATGAAGATCGGCGCACCTTGCCAATTGCGGCCCAGGTAGTTGTTCGGGCCCATGATGATGCCTTTGCCGCCATGCACGTCCATGGCGTGCTGGATGCACTCGCGGCCCCGCTCGGTCAGGTGGTACTTGAGGATCGCCGACAGCACCGAGGGTTTTTCGCCCAGGTCCACGGCCTTGGCGGTCAACAGGCGGGCGCTGTCCATCAGCCAGGCATTGCCGCCGATGCGTGCCAGTGATTCCTGGATACCCTCGAAGGCGGCCAGTGGCACGTTGAACTGCTCGCGTATGTTGGCGTACTGGCCGGTGACCAGGCTGGTGTACTTGGCGGCGCCGGTGCCTACGGCGGGCAAGGAGATGGAGCGGCCCACCGACAGGCAGTTCATCAGCATCATCCAGCCCTTGCCGAGCATCGCCTGGCCGCCGATCAGGAAGTCCAGCGGCACGAACACGTCCTTGCCGCTGTTGGGGCCGTTCATGAAGGCTGCGCCCAGCGGCAGGTGGCGCTTGCCGATATCGACGCCCGGGGTGTCGGTGGGGATCAGCGCAAGGCTGATGCCCAGTTCTTCTTCATCGCCCAGCAGGTGGTCGGGGTCGTAGGCCTTGAACGCCAGGCCCAGCAAGGTGGCGACCGGGCCCAGGGTGATGTAGCGCTTCTCCCAGTTCAGACGCAGGCCGACGACCTCTTCGCCGTTCCACTGGCCTTTGCAGATGACCCCGGTATCGGGCATCGCCCCGGCGTCGGAGCCGGCCAGCGGGCCGGTGAGGGCGAAGCAGGGGATGTCATCACCGCGGGCCAGGCGCGGCAGGTAGTGGTTGCGCTGTTCGTCGGTGCCGTAGTGCAGCAGCAGTTCGGCGGGGCCCAGGGAGTTGGGCACCATGACGGTGGAGGCCAGGTCGCCGCTGCGGGTGGCCAGCTTCATCGCCACCTGGGAGTGAGCGTAGGCGGAGAAACCCTTGCCGCCGTATTCCTTGGGAATGATCAGGGCGAAGAAACCATTCTGTTTGATATGGGCCCAGGCTTCGGGCGGCAGGTCGAGGTCCTGGCCGATCTGCCAGTCACTGACCATGGCACACAGCGCTTCTGTGGGGCCATCAATGAAGGCCTGCTCTTCATCGCTAAGCTTTGGCGCCGGGTAGGCGAGCAGCGTGTGCCAGGCCGGGCGGCCGCTGAACAGCTCACCGTCCCACCAGACGGTGCCAGCGTCGATTGCCTCGCGCTCGGTCTGCGACATCGGTGGCAGGGTGCGCTGGAACCATTTGAACACCGGGCCGGTGAGCACCTTGCGGCGCCATTCCGGCAGCGCCACCAGGGCAACCTTGATTGCCAGCACGGCCCAGATCACAGCCAGCAGCCAGCCAGGGGCGCTGCTGAAAATACCCATCAGCAGCACGTAGGCCGCCATGATGCCCAGAATCTGCAAGGGCGCCAGGCGCCGGTGCGTGAGGTATGCCGCGCCAATCACCAGCACCACCAACCACAACAGCAACATAATCGGTCCTCCTTGGAACCAGGGGCTTGAGCCATCCCACAGAGCTTAGACGCAACGCGTTGAACGGCAGTGTCAGAACAGTGACAGGGTGTGGCGGCAGGAGTTTCAGGCCATTGTTGCCTGCACCGGTTGCTTCGCTGTGGAGTAGACTGTCCACCCTCCGCATTCATAAGGACGTTGCCATGCTGAAGATCTGGGGCCGCAAGAATTCGAGCAATGTGCGCAAGGCATTGTGGGTCGCCCATGAACTGGGCCTGGATTTCGAGTCCATCGACGCCGGTGGCGCCTTCGGCGTGGTCAACGAGCCGCACTATCGCGCGCGCAATCCCAATGGCCTGGTGCCGATGCTCGAAGATGGCGACCTGACCCTGTGGGAATCCAACACCATCGTCCGCTACCTCTGCGCCGAATACGGCCAGGAGCAGGGCTGGTACCTGGACGACCCGCGCCAGCGTGCCCTGGCCGACAAGTGGATGGACTGGACCACGTCGTCCTTCGCCACCCCGTTCCGCCCGTTGTTCTGGGGCCTGCTGCGCACGCCTGAAGACCAGCGCGACTGGGTGGCGATCAACGCCGCGCACAAGCAGTGCGCGCAGTTGCTGGCAATCGCCGATGAAACCCTGGCGCATCAGCCGTACCTGTCCGGTGACCAGATCGGCATGGGCGACATCCCATTGGGTAGCTTCGTCTATGCCTGGTTCGAGATGCCCATCGAACGCCCGGCCATGTACCACCTCGAGGCCTGGTACGAGCGCCTCAAGGCCCGCCCGGCCTACCAGGCGGCGGTGATGACCGCGCTGACCTGATCGCTATTTCGGTTATTTCGAACCGTCATTAATAGCCACTATCAATACACATGACTGTACTTGTGCGGCCAGGCCTTGCACCATTGGCCGCACTCACTGCGCCAGTGACCTGCCCTGGCGTGTCCTGCACCTTTTTCTTCGGTAAGTGACCCGCTATGAGTTCCGCCCTGTCCATCCGGCAGCTGACCAAGACCTACGGCAACGGCTTCCAGGCCCTCAAAGGCATCGACCTCGATGTCGCCGAAGGTGACTTCTTTGCCTTGCTCGGCCCCAATGGCGCCGGCAAATCCACCACCATCGGCATTCTCTCGACCCTGGTCAACAAGACCAGCGGCACGGTGAACGTGTTCGGCCACGACCTCGACCGCGAACCTTCGGCGCTCAAGCGCTGCCTGGGCGTGGTGCCGCAGGAATTCAACTTCAACCAGTTCGAGAAAACCTTCGATATCGTCGTCACCCAGGCCGGCTACTACGGTATCCCGCCCAAGCTGGCCAAGGAGCGCGCCGAGCAGTACCTGACCCAACTGGGGCTGTGGGACAAGCGCGACGTGCAGTCGCGTTCGCTGTCCGGCGGCATGAAGCGCCGGCTGATGATTGCTCGGGCGTTGATCCACGAGCCGCGTCTGCTGATCCTCGATGAGCCGACCGCCGGGGTGGACATCGAACTGCGCCGCTCGATGTGGAGCTTTCTCACCGAGCTGAACCAGAAGGGCATCACCATCATCCTGACTACGCACTACCTCGAAGAGGCCGAGCAACTGTGCCGCAACATCGGCATCATCGATCACGGCACCATCGTCGAGAACACCAGCATGCGCCAGCTGCTGGGCAAGCTGCATGTCGAAACGTTTGTTCTTGACCTCAAGCAGGACCTGCCGGCGGCGCCGGTGCTGCAGGGCTACCCGTGCCGGCTGATCACCCCTCACACCCTGGAAGTGCAGGTGGACAAGGACATCGGCATCACCGCGCTGTTCGGCCAACTGGCGTTGCAGAACATCGAAGTGCAGAGCCTGCGCAACAAGACCAACCGACTCGAGGAGCTGTTCGTGTCCCTGGTGGAAAAAAACCTGTCGAAGGTGGCCGTATGAGTGTGGAACTGCGCACCAACTGGGTCGCCCTGAATACCATCGTCTACCGTGAAGTGCGGCGCTTCTTGCGGATCTGGCCGCAGACCCTGCTGCCACCGGCCATCACCATGGTCCTGTACTTCGTCATCTTCGGTAATCTGATTGGCCGGCAGATCGGCGACATGGGTGGTTTCACCTACATGGAGTACATCGTCCCCGGGCTGATCATGATGTCGGTGATCACCAACTCCTACGGCAACGTGGTGTCGAGCTTCTTCGGTAGCAAGTTCCAGCGTTCGATCGAAGAGCTGATGGTGTCGCCGGTTTCGCCGCACATCATTCTCGTGGGTTATGTGCTGGGCGGTGTGCTGCGTGGCCTGGCGGTGGGCGTGATCGTGACCATCCTGTCGCTGTTCTTCACCCACTTGCAGGTGCATCACCTGGGCGTGACCATCGTCGTGGTGCTGTTGACCGCGACCATTTTCTCGCTGCTGGGCTTCGTTAATGCGGTATTTGCCCGCAATTTTGACGATATCTCGATCATCCCGACCTTCGTGCTGACGCCGCTGACCTACCTCGGTGGGGTGTTCTACTCGATCAACCTGCTGCCGCCGTTCTGGCAGACCGTGTCGCTGGCCAACCCGGTGCTGCACATGGTCAACTCGTTCCGCTATGGCATCCTAGGGGTGTCGGACATCAGCATCGGTACGGCGATCACCTTCATGCTGGTTGCCACCGCAGTGCTCTACACCCTGTGCGTTCGCCTGCTGGTCAGCGGCCGCGGCATGCGTGCCTGAGCACTTCTGTGAACACTTGAGCTTGCGCCGGCGCCACTGTCGGCCAATCCACCAGCGCCAGTACAGCAGGGTGGTGAAGTAGGCTGCGATGCCCAGCACGACACCGCAGACCACCGAGCCCAGTAGGAACGGTTGCCACACGGTCGACAGCTGGTCGGTGATCCATTCGAAGGTGAGGTTGTCGGGTAGCGTGCGGGCCGGCGTCTGCAATAGCCACGCGCCGGTCATGTAGGTGACGAAAAACACCGGTGGCATGGTCAGCGGGTTGGTCAGCCAGACCAGGCTGACGGCGATCGGCAGGTTGCCACGCACCGGGATCGCCAATGCTGCCGCCAGCAGCATCTGCATGGGGATGGGGATCAGCGCAGCGAACAGGCCCACGCCCATGGCCCGCGCCACCGAATGGCGGTTGAGGTGCCAGAGGTTCGGGTCGTGCAGCAGCTTGCCGAAGAAGCGCAGCGACTTGTGTTCCCGAATGCTGGTCGGGTCCGGCATGTAGCGTTTGAAAAGGCGGCGCGGCATGTAGGCTCCCGGAGCGTTGATCGAGGCAGTATGCCTTGATTCCCTCTCAGCCTTGTTCAGAGTTTGTGACAATTGTTGAGCGAGCCTGGGCGGCTTTTCGGCTATGCCTGAATAAGCGATTCCGCTTCTGGAGCTCTACCTCATGCGCACAGGGATGTTTGCGCTCGCGCTCGGGCTGTTGTGCCTGGGCTTCTTTCCGTCATTGCCATCGGTCGGATGGCTGTTGCTGCTGCTTGTGGGCGGGCTGGCTTGCCTGTGCACGCGGCTGTGGCCGATCGGCTGCTTCGCGCTGGGGCTGTGCTGGGCCTGCGGGTCGGCGCAGCAGGCCCTGGACGACCGGCTGGCCCCTGGCCTGGATGGCCGCACCGTATGGCTGGAGGGCCGCGTGGTCGGGTTGCCGACCGCCACCGCGCACGGTGTGCGCTTCACGCTCGAACAGCCGCAATCGCGCCGGGCCGAGTTGCCGCAACGTCTGCTGTTGACCTGGTTCGATGGCCCGCCGGTGCGAGCCGGTGAGCGCTGGCGCCTGGCAGTCACGTTGCAGCGCCCGGCCGGGTTGCTCAACCCCCATGGGCCGGACCGTGAGGCGCAATTGCTGGCGCGGCGGGTCGGCGCGACCGGCACGGTCAAGGCAGGTCATGTGCTGGAAGCGTTCAGCCCGGGCTGGCGGGACGCGCTGCGCCAGCGCCTGCTGGCCGTCGACGCCAATGGCCGAGAGGCAGCACTGGTGGCGCTGGTGCTCGGCGATGGCGCCGGCCTTGCCCGCGAGGACTGGCAGGTGCTGCAGGCCACCGGCACGGTGCACCTGTTGGTGATCTCGGGGCAGCACATCGGCCTGGTTGCCGGTTTGCTCTATGCCCTGGTCGCAGGCCTTGCGCGCTGGGGCTTGTGGCCACCCAGGGTGGCCTGGCTGCCGTGGGCCTGTGGCCTGGCGCTGGCGGCAGCACTGGCCTACGGTTGGCTGGCCGGTGCTGGCGTGCCCGTGCAGCGTGCCTGCCTGATGCTGGCGGTGGTGCTGGCCTGGCGCCTGCGCTTTCGTCATCTGGGGGCAGCATTCCCTTTGTTGCTGGCACTCGATGGGGTGCTCATCATCGAGCCTCTGGCGCCATTGCTGCCAGGTTTCTGGTTGTCGTTTGCCGCGGTGGCGATCCTTGTCTACTGCTTCAGCGCGCGCCTTGGCCGGTGGCGGCCCTGGCAGGCATGGACCCGCGCCCAGTGGGTGATAGCCATCGGCTTGTTGCCGGTGCTGCTGGCCACGGGCTTGCCGATCAGCCTGAGTGCTCCCTTGGCCAACCTGCTGGCGGTGCCGTGGATCAGCCTGGCGGTGTTGCCGCTGGCCTTGCTCGGTACGTTGCTGTTGCCACTGGGCGGCGTGGGGGAGGCGCTGTTATGGCTGGCGGGTGGTTTGCTGGAGGTCCTGTTCCAGCTGCTGGCCCTGGTTGCCGGCTGGCGGCCAGCGTGGTTGCCGCCTGCGCTGCCGGGCTGGGCGTGGCTGCTGGTCGGCTTTGGCGCGCTGCTGGTGTTGCTGCCTGCCGGTGTGCCGCTGCGGGCGCTGGGCGCGGTCATGCTGCTGGCGTTGTGGGTGCCGAGGGCGCTTGTGCCGCAAGGGCAGGTGGAAGTCTGGCAATTGGATGTAGGGCAAGGCCTGGCGCTGTTGTTGCGCACGCCCAATCACAGCCTGCTGTACGACGCCGGGCCGGCGCGGGGCGACAGTGACCTGGGCGAACGGGTGGTGTTGCCGGCGCTGCACAAGCTGGGCGTGCGCCAACTGGACTTGATGCTGATCAGCCATGCCCATGCCGACCATGCGGGCGGAGCGCTTGCGGTTTTTCGCGGGTTACGGGTCGACCGGGTGCTCAGCGGTGAGCCGCAGGACTTGCCGGCGGGCCTGGATGCCCGGCCCTGCACCAGCGGCGAGAGCTGGGAGTGGGATGGCGTGCGCTTTTCACTGTGGCGATGGGCCGAAGGACAGAGCAGCAATGATCGCTCCTGTGTATTGCTGGTCGAGGCAAAGGGTGAGCGGCTGCTGCTGGCCGCAGACCTGGAGGCGGGCGCCGAACGGGCCTGGCTGGCGGCGAACGAGGCGCCGGCGGTCGATTGGTTGCAGGCGCCGCATCACGGCAGCCGTACCTCGTCGACCGAGGCGTTCATCCGTGCGACGGCGCCACGTGGCGTATTGATTTCCCGAGGGCGCAACAATGGCTTTGGTCACCCGCATGCGCAGGTCATCGAGCGTTATCGGCGCCATGCCCTGGCGATCCACGATACGGCGGTGGAAGGGGCGTTGCGGTTGATGCTGGGCAGCCATGGCGAGGTCGAGGGGCTGCGGCTGCAGCGTAAGTTCTGGCGTGACCCTGCACCAGAATCCGGCGATGGCTGAACAATTCCCTGACCTTCGGCAGATGAGCACCCTGCGCGCCTATGTTAGAGTGGCGGCCTTTTTCCAAAGGGGCGTTTACTGTGTGGGAATTGGTCAAGTCCGGTGGTTGGATGATGCTGCCAATCATTCTGAGTTCCATCGCTGCCATGGCTATCGTCGTCGAGCGCCTGTGGACCCTGCGCGCCAGCCGCGTTACCCCGCCGCATCTGCTGGGGCAGGTGTGGATGTGGATCAAGGACAAGCAACTCACCAGTGACAAGCTTAAGGCTTTGCGCGCCGATTCGCCGTTGGGCGAGATCCTTGCGGCAGGCCTTGCCAACTCGCGCCATGGTCGCGAGATCATGAAAGAGTGCATCGAGGAGGCTGCTTCGCGGGTCATCCACGAACTCGAGCGTTACATCAGCACCCTCGGCACCATCGCCGCCATGGCGCCGCTGCTCGGCCTGCTCGGCACCGTGCTGGGCATGATCGACATCTTCAGCGCCTTCATGGGCTCGCAAATGACCGCCAACGCCTCGGTGCTGGCCGGTGGTATCTCCAAGGCGCTGGTCACCACTGCGGCCGGCCTGATGGTCGGCATTCCTGCGGTGTTCTTCCACCGCTTCCTGCTGCGCCGCATCGATGAGCTGGTGGTGGGCATGGAGCAGGAGGCGATCAAGCTGGTGGAAGTGATCCAGGGCGACCGCGAAGTCGAAGTGGCTGGAGACAAGGCGTGAAGTTCCGGCGCAACCGCCAGCGTGAGAACGTCGACATCAACCTGGCGTCGCTGATCGACGTGGTGTTCGTGCTGCTGCTGTTCTTCGTGGTTACCACCACCTTCACCCGCGAGACCCAGCTGCGCGTCGAGCTGCCCGAGGCGGCCAGCGCCGAGCAGCCTTCGGCGGACCAGGACAAGCTGGTGGAGGTCACCATCAGCGCCGACGGTGTGTATTCGGTGAACAACCACCTGCTGCCAAAGAGCGACCTGGCCACCCTGACCGAAGCGATCGAGCGCGAATCCGGCGGTGACAACAAACTGCCGCTGGCGATCAGTGCCGACGGCAAAACCCCGCACCAGGCCGTGATCACTGCGATGGATGCCGCCGGCAAGCTCGGTTTCAGCCACCTGCGCATGACCACCGTCGAGGCTGCCCAGGGGACACCTTGATGGCGCTCGCCGATCGCTTGCTAGCCGCCTGGTACGCCGGGCACCCGGCCTTGGCGCTGCTGCGCCCGCTCGAAGCACTCTACCGCCGCGTGGTGGTGCGCAAGCGCGCGCGTTTTCTCAGTGGCGAGAGTGCCAGCTACCGTGCCCCGGTGCCGGTCATCGTGGTGGGCAACATCACCGTCGGCGGTACCGGCAAGACACCGATGATCCTCTGGCTGATCGAGCATTGTCGGCGCCAGGGGCTGAAGGTCGGTGTAGTCAGCCGGGGTTATGGCGCCAAGCCGCCGCAATTGCCCTGGCGGGTCGAGGCGCAGCACAACGCCGAACAGGCCGGTGACGAGCCCTTGCTGATCGTCCAGCGCACGGGGGTGGCGCTGATGATCGACCCGGATCGCTCCCGTGCTGTTCGGGCCCTGCTGGCCAGTGAGTCGCTGGACCTGATCCTGTGCGACGACGGCATGCAGCACTACCGCCTGGCACGCGACCTTGAACTGGTGCTGATCGATGCGGCACGTGGCCTGGGCAACGGCCGTTGCCTGCCGGCTGGGCCGCTGCGTGAGCCGGCCGAGCGCCTGCAGGCGGCTGACGCGGTGCTGTTCAACGGCGCCAGCGCTGATTGCCCCGAAGGCTTCGGCTTCCGCCTGCAGCCCAGCGCCCTGGTCAACGTGCGCAGCGGTGAGCGCCGCGCGCTCGACCATTTCCCAGCGGGCCAACGCCTGCACGCGGTCGCCGGCATCGGCAACCCGCAACGTTTCTTCAATACCCTGCTAGGGCTAAACTGGCAGCCGATACCGCATCCGTTCGCCGACCACGCGCAGTTCAGCGCGCAAAGCCTGGCTTTCAGCCCGCCGCTGCCGTTGGTGATGACCGAGAAGGATGCGGTGAAATGCCGGGCCTTCGCCGCCGACGACTGGTGGTACCTGGCCGTCGAAGCGCAGCCTACGCCGGCCTTCAGTGACTGGTTCGACAGCCAGCTGCAACGCTTGCTGCCGGGGCATTACAAGCCCTGAGCCCCTTTCCAATTTCTGGCCACCTGGCCTCAAGGACGCTTTCATGGACACCAAACTGCTCGATATCCTCGCTTGCCCGATCACCAAGGGCCCGCTCAAGCTCAGCGCTGACAAGACCGAGCTGATCAGCAAGGGCGCGGGCCTGGCTTACCCGATCCGCGACGGCATCCCGGTGATGCTCGAAAGCGAGGCGCGTACCCTGACCGACGACGAGCGTCTGGACAAATGAGCCTGAACTTCACCGTGGTGATTCCCGCTCGGCTGCGCTCCACGCGCCTGCCGGGCAAGCCGTTGCTGCTGATCGCCGGCAAGCCGATGGTGCAGCACGTCTGGGAGCAAGCGCGCAAAAGCGGCGCCAGCCGTGTGGTCATTGCCACTGACGACGCCAGTATTTTCGAGGCCTGCCAGGCCTTCGGCGGCGAAGTGCTAATGACCCGCGCCGACCATGAATCGGGCACCGACCGCCTGGCCGAAGTGGCCACGCAGCTGGGGTTGGCTGCTGATGAGATCGTGGTCAACGTCCAGGGTGACGAGCCGTTGATTCCACCGGTGATCATTGACCAGGTTGCCGCCAATCTGGCCGCCCATCCTGAAGCCGGTATCGCCACCTTGGCGGAGCCGATCCATGACCCGGAAACCGTGTTCAACCCTAATGCGGTCAAGGTGGTCAGTGACAAGCACGGCTTGGCCCTGACCTTCAGCCGCGCGCCGCTGCCGTGGGCGCGCGATGCCTTCGCCAAGGGCCGCGAGCAACTGCCGGAGAGCGTGCCGTATCGCCGCCACATCGGCATGTATGCCTACCGCGTCGGCTTCCTCCAGGATTTCGTCAGCTGGGGCCCTTGCTGGCTCGAGCAGACCGAAGCGCTGGAGCAGTTGCGCGCACTGTGGCACGGCGTGCGTATTCACGTGGAAGACGCCATCGAGGCGCCTGCCGTCGGTGTCGATACCCCGCAAGACCTTGAGCGCGTGCGGCGCTTGCTGGAGGCCTGATGCGCGTCCTGTTCGTTTGCCTGGGCAATATCTGCCGCTCGCCGACCGCCGAGGGGGTGCTGCGCCATCAGCTGCAAGCCGCTGGTCTGGCTGAGCAGGTCCATGTGGCGTCAGCGGGTACCGGTGACTGGCATGTGGGCAAGGCGCCTGACAGCCGTACCTGCAAGGCGGCGCTGGCGAGGGGCTATGACCTGTCGCAGCAGCGCGCCCAGCAGGTCAAGGCGTCGCATTTTGCCGGGTACGACCTGATCCTGGCCATGGATGAAAGCAACCTCGGGCACCTGCGCGCCCTGCGTCCGCACACCGCAGTCGGCGAACTCGACCTGTTCCTGCGCCGCTATGGCGCCGCCGTGGATGAAGTGCCGGACCCCTACTACGGCGGTACAGAGGGTTTCGAGCAGGTGCTGGACCTGATCGAGGCTGCCTGCCGTGAGCTGGTCGTGGAAATCAAGGGGCGGTTATGACGGCGCACTGGCAGGAGCAGGTATCGCTCAAGCCTTACAACACCTTCGGCATCGACGTGAAAGCCCGCTATTTCACCCAGGCGCACAACGACGAAGACGTGCGCGAGGCGCTTGAGCAAGCGCGCCAGCGTGAGGTCGCGGTGCTGGTGATCGGCGGTGGCAGCAACCTGCTGCTGACCCGTGATATCGACGCGCTGGTGCTGCACGTGGCCAGCCGCGGCCGTCGCGTGCTGAGCGATGAAGCGGGCCGGGTGGTGGTCGAGGCTGAAGCCGGTGAGCCCTGGCACCCGTTTGTGCAATGGTCGCTGCAACAAGGCCTGTGCGGCCTGGAAAACCTCAGTCTTATCCCAGGCACCGTGGGTGCTGCGCCGATGCAGAACGTGGGGGCCTACGGGGTCGAGATCAAGGACGTGTTTGCCGGGCTCACGGCGCTTGACCGCGAGACCGGCGAGCTGCGCGACTTCAGCCTGGAGGAGTGCGCCTTCGGTTACCGTGACAGCCTGTTCAAGCGCAATGCCGGGCGCTGGTTGATCCTGCGCGTGCGTTTTGCCTTGAGCCGCACCTTGCAGCCTCACCTGGACTACGGTCCGGTGCGCCAGCGCTTGGCAGAGCAAAGCGTCCAGGCGCCGACCGCGCAGCAGATCAGCGATGCCATTTGCAGTATTCGCCGTGAAAAGCTGCCCGACCCGGCTGAGCTGGGAAATGCCGGGAGCTTCTTCAAGAACCCTGTGGTGCCTGCTGCGCTGGTGGCGCGAATTCGTGCGCAGTACCCGGGCGTGGTGGCGTATCCCCAGGCGGATGGCCAGGTGAAGCTGGCTGCAGGCTGGTTGATCGAGCAGGCTGCCTGGAAAGGCTATCGCGATGGCGATGCCGGGGTGCACCGCTTGCAGTCCTTGGTGCTGGTCAATTATGGCCAGGCGAGCGGGGCGCAGTTGCACGGCCTGGCGCAGCGCATACAGGCGGATATCCTGGAAAAGTTCGGGGTTGAGCTGGAAATGGAGCCCAACCTGTACTGATTGCTGGGCCTGTGTCCGCGCAGCGATCGACACAAATCACCCGCCAAGAAAAAGCCCCGCCAGTTCGCACTGGCGGGGCTTTTTCATTCAGCCGTGGCTATCAACCGTGATGAGGCTTGTGCTCATCGGCGGTTTCCAGCGCTGGCTCGCCGGCAGCAGCGGCAGCTTCCTGCGCGGCTTTGGCAGCGGCTTCGGCTTCACGCTTGCGGCGACGCACTTCACGTGGGTCGTTAGGTGCGCGGCCGTTAGCCAGCATGACGGTGGCGGCTTCGACTGCTGCCGGTGCTTCCACCGGGGCAGGCTCGACAACCTCAGGTGCTGCTTCGACAGCAACCGGGGCGGCCTCTACAACCGCTTCGGGCTGGGCTTCGACGACAGCGGCAGGCTGCTCGACAACCGGAGCTTCTTCAACGACTGCAGGCACTTTCTCGGCTTCAACTGCCTCGACAACTGGCGCTTCGACAGGTGCCTCGACAGGCGCCTCGGCAACCACTACCGGCTCGGCTGCTGGGGCTGCGTCGGTAACGCGCTGCGGTGCAGCGTCGACGACAGGCTCGGCACTGGCTTCGATCACGGCGACCGGCTCGCTGACTGGCTGCTCGACCACTGGCGCGATTGCAACTTCCTCGGCCTGGGCAACCACTTCAACCTGCTCGGCGGGCTGAGCCGCTTCGCTGTTGTCGGTGACAGCTGTTTCGGCGCTGGCGCGTTCGGCTTGCTGATTGGCTTCAGCTTCGGCGTTGGCGCTGATGTTGCTGCTAGCGACTGCGGCGGTAACGGCCAGGCCGGCGGCCAGTTCTGCACCCAGCTCGGTGGCCTGGTGCTGTTGTGGCTGCTCGTCGCTGCCTTCTTCGTCGCTGCCTTCGATCAGATCGCCATTGGCATTGCGCTGGCGCTCACGACGGTTGCTGCGACGACGTTGACCGCGGGAGCGGCGGCGTGGGCGCTCGTCATCGGAGCCTTCCTGCTCGTCCTGCAGCAACTCTTCGTTCGGCAGTTGCTCTTCGGCGAGCTCGGCAGCCTTCTCGGTGGCCTGTTCGGCTTCCAGTGGCTGGCGCTCTTCGCGCGCTGGGCGTGGCTGGCGTTCTTCGCGAGGCGCACGCTCTTCACGTGGGGCGCGTTCTTCGCGAGGTGCACGCTCTTCACGTGGGGCGCGTTCTTCGCGAGGTGCACGCTCTTCACGTGGGGCGCGCTCTTCGCGAGGTGCACGCTCTTCACGTGGGGCGCGCTCTTCACGCGGTGCGCGTTCTTCACGCGGTGCGCGTTCTTCGCGAGGCGCGCGTTCTTCACGTGGCTGGCGCTCTTCACGGGCTGCCGGTGCCGCATCCAGCGGTTCGCGCAGTTCGCGGACCCGCTCCTCACGGTTGCCGCGACGGTCTTCGCGTGGCTGGCGTGGGGCGCGTTCCTCGCGTGGCGCGCGCTCTTCACGCGGTGCACGCTCTTCGCGTGGTGCACGTTCTTCACGCGGTGCGCGTTCTTCGCGCGGCTGGCGCTCTTCACGCGGGGCGCGCTCGGCGCGCTCTTCGCGTGGCTTGCGCTCTTCGTCGCGGCGGCCGTTACGGTTGCGGCTCTGCTGACGGCCGTTACGACGCTCTTCGTTGCGCTGGGTGCGCTCGGTAGCAGGCTTCTCGGCAGCAACGACTGGCGCGGCTGCAGGCTCTTCCTTGGCGGCGAACAGGCTGACCAGCGACTTCACCAGGCCTTTGAACAGGCTTGGCTCCGGCACGCTTGGTGCTGGCGCTGCAGGCGCGGCGGGCTGCTGCTCTTCGACAGCGCTCGGCACCGGGGCATTGGCGCGGGCCGGCGCGGTCTTGACCGCGGCTTCCTGGCGAACCAGGGTGCGGGTGGCGGTCGGTTGCGGCGCTTCTTCGGTTTCGGTGGCGGCGATCTCGTAGCTGGACTGGTTGTTCAGCACTTCCGGGTTGTCGTCGCGCAGGCGCTGGACTTCGAAATGCGGGGTTTCCAGGTGATCGTTCGGCAGAATGATGATGCGCGCACGGGTGCGCAGTTCGATCTTGGTGATCGAGTTGCGTTTCTCGTTGAGCAGGAATGCGGCCACCGGGATCGGAACCTGGGCGCGCACCTCGGCGGTGCGGTCTTTCAGGGCTTCTTCTTCGATCAGGCGCAGGATGGCCAGCGACAGCGACTCGACGTCACGGATGATGCCGGTGCCCGAGCAGCGAGGGCAGACGATACCGCTGCTTTCGCCCAGCGATGGGCGCAGGCGCTGGCGGGACATCTCCAGCAGGCCGAAGCGCGAGATGCGGCCCACCTGGACGCGGGCGCGGTCGGCCTCGAGGCATTCGCGCACGCGTTCTTCCACGGCGCGCTGGTTCTTCGCCGGGGTCATGTCGATGAAGTCGATGACGATCAGGCCGCCGATGTCACGCAGGCGCAGTTGGCGGGCGATTTCCTCGGCCGCTTCCAGGTTGGTCTGCAGTGCGGTTTCCTCGATGTCGCTGCCCTTGGTGGCGCGCGCCGAGTTGATGTCGATGGAAACCAGGGCCTCGGTCGGGTCGATCACGATCGAGCCGCCGGACGGCAGGTCGACCACGCGCTGGAAGGCGGTCTCGATCTGGCTTTCGATCTGGAAGCGGTTGAACAGCGGCACGCTGTCTTCGTACAGCTTGACCTTGCTGGCGTACTGCGGCATCACCTGGCGGATGAAGGTCAGGGCTTCTTCCTGGGCGTCGATGCTGTCGATCAGCACTTCGCCGATGTCCTGGCGCAGGTAGTCGCGGATAGCGCGGATGATGACGTTGCTTTCCTGATAGATCAGGAACGGAGCGGCGCGGTCCAGGGACGCTTCCTTGATGGCGGTCCACAGCTGCAGCAGGTAGTCGAGGTCCCACTGCATTTCTTCGCTGCTGCGGCCAAGGCCGGCGGTGCGCACGATCAGGCCCATGTCGCCCGGCACGGTCAGGCCGTTGAGGGCTTCGCGCAGTTCGTTGCGCTCTTCGCCTTCGATGCGGCGGGAGATGCCGCCGGCACGCGGGTTGTTCGGCATCAGCACCAGGTAGCGGCCGGCCAGGCTGATGAACGTGGTCAGGGCGGCGCCTTTGTTGCCGCGCTCTTCCTTCTCGACCTGGACGATGACTTCCTGGCCTTCGCTCAGGACTTCCTTGATGTTGACCCGGCCTTCAGGGGCTTTCTTGAAGTATTCGCGGGAGATTTCTTTCAACGGCAGGAAGCCGTGACGTTCGGAGCCGAAGTCGACGAAGGCGGCTTCGAGGCTGGGCTCGATCCGGGTGATCTTGCCTTTGTAGATGTTGGCCTTTTTCTGCTCACGCGCGCCGGACTCGATGTCCAGGTCGTAGAGACGTTGGCCGTCCACCAGGGCTACACGCAACTCTTCGGGTTGAGTTGCGTTAATCAGCATTCTTTTCATGTTGTACCGTCGGTTTCCGGGCTGCCGGAAACGGCGTTCGGCACACACGACGTCTCATGGTCGGTGCCAAGGTGCGCAAAGGGTGGCCGGGCCACCCCCGTGTCGAGCGACGTTCGGCACCAGCCGGTTGCCCAGCCTGCCGTTGTCGCGACGACGCGTCCTGTTTGCTGCGGTGCCAAGAGGCCCCTGCGGTATCTGCAGAGATATCCGAATCGATATCCGAATCAACCCAGCAGGCCTCGTGCACTCAGTCAGGAGGAGGAATCAACCGTCAGCCGTGGACGCCCGAGGGGCATCTGTTCAGGACCTTATCCGCTCGCCGGCCATTCACTGGGCCGGTGGCCGGACGCGGTGCTACACGGTCCGAGGGCTGTGCATCTCCACCCTGCACGTATCCCTGATAATTCGGGTGCTGCCGCGCGCTGAATCCGCAACGGGTTGCATTTTTCGCCAGCGCTGGTTCTGCGCTGACGCCATTCATGTCCAAGGCAGGTATTTCCGAAGCATTCGCCGGGCGTTGCGTGGAAGCGACGGGGCGGGCAGAGGTGCAGCGAAAAGAAGCGGATCAAGCAGATGAAAACACCGCACTTGTCGTTTTTTTTCGGTCTTCTCTACACAGCGCTGGTGGCGATTCCAGGCAATTCGGTAAACTGGCGAAAACCCCGTAGGACGGCCTCGCGTCCTGCAGAATTGCGTTGGTCAGGGACCGGCCAAGGGCCTGGTTTCACTGGCCTGCCGCTTTTGGCGGCGTTCGCGACTATAGCAGCAATGATTAAGTGCTTCAATTCCATAAAAAATTGTTATGATTCCCGCCATGACGACCAATACCCCTCCGACTTCCGGCGTACAGCTGATAGAAGTCGCGCCGGAGCTTGCCGGCCAACGCATCGACAATTTCCTCATCACGGCGCTCAAGGGCGTGCCCAAGACGCTGGTCTATCGCATCCTGCGCAAAGGCGAGGTGCGGGTCAACAAGGGCCGCGTCAAGCCTGAGTACAAGATCCAGGCTGGCGATATCGTGCGCGTGCCGCCTGTCCGCCTGCCGGAGCGCGACGAGCCGGCGCCGGTGGCCCAGGGGCTGCTGCAGCGCCTGGAAGCCGCCATCGTCTACGAAGACAAGGCGCTGATCGTGATGAACAAACCGTCCGGTATTGCCGTGCATGGCGGCAGTGGCCTCAGTTTTGGTGTGATCGAAGCGCTGCGCCAGCTGCGCCCGGACGCCAAGGAACTGGAGCTGGTGCACCGTCTGGACCGTGATACCTCGGGCCTGCTGATGATCGCCAAGAAGCGCAGCATGCTGCGTCACCTGCATGCCGCGCTGCGTGGCGATGGCGTCGACAAGCGTTACATGGCGCTGGTGCGTGGCCATTGGCCGACGGCGAAGAAGCAGGTCAATGCGCCTCTGCTCAAGAGTAACCTGCGCTCGGGTGAGCGCATGGTCGAGGTGAATGACGAGGGCAAGGAAGCGCTGACCCTGTTCCGCGTGCTGCGCCGTTTCGGTGAGTTCGCCACCATTGTCGAGGCGCGCCCGATTACCGGTCGTACCCACCAGATTCGCGTGCATGCCTTGCATGCTGGCCACATGATTGCCGGTGACAGCAAGTACGGTGACGAAGACTTCAGTCGCGAGATTCGCGAGTTGGGTGGCAAGCGCCTGTTCCTGCATGCCTATGCCCTCACCGTGCCGCTGCCCGATGGCGGCGAGCTCAAGCTTGAGGCGCCGGTGGATGAGGTGTGGGCCAAGACAGTGGAGCGGCTCAGTGCGTCGTGAGTATGATTTACTGATCTTCGATTGGGATGGCACCCTGGCCGACTCGATCGGCCGCATCGTCGAGGCGATGAATGCCGCTGCCGAGCGTGCCGGTGAGGCGCCAAGCGCCGAGGATGCGGTCAAGGGCATCATCGGCCTGGCGCTGGATGAGGC
Source organism: Pseudomonas sp. NPDC087185 (assembly GCF_044744955.1). Taxonomy (NCBI): domain Bacteria; kingdom Pseudomonadati; phylum Pseudomonadota; class Gammaproteobacteria; order Pseudomonadales; family Pseudomonadaceae; genus Pseudomonas; species Pseudomonas sp. NPDC087185. The sequence goes on from NZ_JBIUZK010000002.1 coordinate 20,495, forward strand.
TATCTCGACGCTGTATCCGCACCTCGATTGCGTGCAGGTCGAGACGTTCCGCCAGCACTACGCCAACATTTATATGGCGCTTGATCAACAGCCTTCGCCTTTGTTCGACGGTGTGGTCGAGTCGCTGGACGCCTTCCGTGCCCAGGGTTACCGCCTGGCAGTGGCGACCGGCAAGGCGCGTCGTGGGCTCGATCGGGTGCTCAGGGCCAATGGTTGGGAGGCGTTCTTCGATATCACTCGCGCCGCCGACGAGACCCGCGGCAAGCCGCACCCGTTGATGCTCGAGGAAATCCTTCACCATTGCGGTGTCGAGCCCGGGCGTGCGTTGATGGTGGGCGATTCGGCATTCGACCTGCAGATGGCCAGCAATGCAGGCATGCATTCGGTGGCGGTGGGCTATGGTGCCATGTCGCTGCAGGCGTTGGCCGAGTTCGGCCCGCAGGTGTGTATCGATCATTTTTCCCAGTTGCGTGAGTGGCTGGCGGGTTCCGCGCATATCCAATTCCAAGGTAGGTAAGCATGGTTGACGAGTGGAAGGCACCGAGTTCCGAGACTGACGAGGAGCGCCTTGCGCGCGACTGGCAGCTGGAGGATGAGCGTGTAGAGCGTAAAAGCTGGAAGCTGCTCGAGAAGACCATGCTGGCGAATGTCCAGGAGCAGCGTCGGGCGCGGCGCTGGGGGATCTTCTTCAAGCTGCTGACCTTCGCCTACCTGTTCGGCATGCTGGCCCTGTTCCTGCCCTGGGCGGACATGGATAAGGCCGCCACGCGCAGTGCCAGCCATACCGCACTGGTGGAAGTGCGCGGGGTGATTGCCGACCAGGAGGCCGCCAGCGCCGACAACCTGGTCAAGAGCTTGCGCGATGCGTTCAAGGACCCCAAGACCAAGGCCGTGGTGATGCGCATCAACAGCCCGGGCGGCAGCCCGGTGCAGGCCGGTTATGTGTATGACGAGATCCGTCGCCTACGTGCCGAGTATCCAGACATCAAGCTGTACGCGGTAATTGCCGACCTCGGTGCTTCCGGTGCTTACTACATCGCCAGTGCGGCGGACGAAATCTACGCCGACAAGGCCAGCCTGGTGGGCTCCATTGGTGTCACGGCGGCCGGTTATGGTTTCGTCGGCTCGATGGAGAAGCTGGGGGTCGAGCGGCGCACGTATACCGCGGGTGAGCACAAGGCCTTTCTCGATCCGTTCTCGCCAGAAAAGCCGGATGAGCGAGCGTTCTGGCAAGGTGTGCTGAACACCACGCACCAGCAGTTCATCGCCATGGTCAAGCAGGGGCGCGGTGATCGCCTGAAGGACAAGGAGCATCCAGAGCTGTTCAGTGGCCTGGTGTGGTCGGGTGAGCAGGCCAAGGCGCTGGGATTGGTGGATGGCCTGGGCAGTGCCAGCTACGTGGCGCGCGAGATCGTGGGGGAGAAAGAGCTGGTCGACTTCACCGTTCAGGAGTCGCCGTTCGATCGCTTCTCCAAGCGTATCGGTGCTAGCGTGGCCGAGCATCTGGCCCTGTACATGGGCTTCCAGGGGCCTGCCCTGCGCTGATCCGGTTTTTGGGGGCCGCAGGGCGGCCCCGCTATCTCAAGGGATCGCCACGCCTTCCGTGGTCAGCATATCCACCAGCCGAATCAGCGGCAGCCCGATCAGGCTGGTGGCATCGCACCCGTGGGTGCTTTTGAACAAGCTCACCCCCAGCCCTTCGGCCTTGAAGCTGCCTGCGCAATCGAGCGGCTGCTCTGCGGCCACGTAGCGCTCCACGCGCGCTCGATCCAGTTCCCGCATCGTTACCGTGAATGGCACGCAATCGACCTGGCATTGCCCTGTGGCGCTGTTGAGCAGCGCCAGCCCGGTCAGGAAGGTGACCTGCTGCCCGCTGGCCTCCAGCAGTTGCTCGCAGGCGCGCTCGAAGCTGTGGGGCTTGCCGAGGATCTGCTCACCGAGCACGGCCACCTGGTCCGAGCCGATGATCAGGTGCCCCGGGTGGCTGCTTGCCAGCGCCTCGGCCTTTTGCCTGGCCAGGCGCCGCACCAGTTCGGTGGCGGGCTCGTCGGCCAGGCGCCGCTCGTCTAGGTCGGGACTTGCCCAGGTGAAAGGCAGGCGCAGGCGGGTGAGCAGTTCGCGCCGGTAAGGGGAGCTGGAAGCCAGCAACAAAGGCAGCATGGTAGACTCCTGTTCAAGTGAGCCAAATTCTAACATGCAAGATGCCGCCTAATTTCCTTTGACAGGGGCGGGGGGCATCCCTAGAATGCTGCGCCTATGTTGAATGACCCGATTCCACCTCACGTTGACCCGCGCAAATTAGCCGATCGTGGCGTAACCCTTAACGGTTCGCTGCAACTCGCTGATTTGGAAAGACTCTGCGACCCGCTTTCCGACAATGTCGGTACGGTGCAGGCGAAGTTCGATTTTGAACGAGATGAACAGCACGTGGTGGTTCTCCACACCGAGCTGGACGTCGAAGTCAAAATGGTTTGCCAGCGTTGTCTTGAGCTGGTCACCCTGCCGATCCACAGCGAATGTACATACGCCGTGGTGAAGGAGGGTGCGAATACCCAGTCGTTGCCGAAAGGCTATGACGTGCTGGAACTGGGCGAAGATCCTTTGGATCTGCAGGCATTGGTCGAGGAGGAGCTCTTGCTCGCCTTGCCCATCGTGCCTGCTCATCATCCGGAAGAATGCCAGCAGCCGGCGGGCGCAGACGAGCCCGATTCGAGCAAGGACGAGGTATCGCGGTCCAACCCGTTCAGTGTTTTGGCGCAGTTAAAGCGTGACCCAAACGTTTAGGAGTTAATCAATTATGGCTGTTCAGCAGAACAAAAAATCCCGCTCTGCCCGTGACATGCGCCGTTCGCACGACGCCCTGTCGGAAAACGCGCTGTCGGTAGAAAAGACCACCGGTGAAATCCACCTGCGCCACCACGTTTCGCCAGAAGGCGTTTACCGTGGTCGTAAAGTGATCGACAAGGGCGCTGACGAGTAATCCTTGTCCGCTCAGATCATCGCGATCGACGCAATGGGCGGGGACTTCGGTCCCCGCAGCATTGTCCAGGCTAGCATTGCCTGCCTTTCGGCTACACCCTCGCTGCACCTGACCCTCGTCGGTCAACCCTCCCTCCTAGAAGATCTTGTCAGTGGCCTTGCGGCTGCGGATCGCGCGCGTCTGCAGATTGTCGCTGCCAGTGAGGTGATCGGTATGGACGAGCGGCCATCCCAGGCATTGCGTGGCAAACCGGATTCGTCGATGCGCATCGCCCTCGAACAGGTGCGTGACGGCAAGGCGCATGCCTGCGTCAGTGCCGGGAATACCGGGGCGCTGATGGCGCTGTCGCGCTTCGTGCTCAAGACCCTGCCGGGTATCGATCGGCCGGCCATGGTGGCGGCTATCCCGACCCAGGCGGGTTATTGTCAGTTGCTCGACCTGGGTGCCAATGTCGATTGCAGTGCGGAAAATCTCTACCAGTTTGCCGTGATGGGCTCGGTGGCCGCGCAGGCCCTGGGGATTCACCGTCCGCGCGTTGCCTTGTTGAACATCGGTACCGAAGACATCAAGGGTAATCAGCAGGTCAAGCTGGCTGCAACATTGCTGCAAAATGCCCGTGGGCTTAATTATGTAGGCTTTGTAGAAGGTGATGGCCTGTATCGCGGCGAAGCGGATGTGGTGGTGTGCGACGGCTTTGTCGGCAACATCCTGCTCAAGTCCAGCGAAGGCCTGGCGACCATGATTGGCGCGCGGATCGAGCAACTGTTCAAAGGTGGCGTGCTGGCTCGTGCTGCCGGCGCCATGGCGATGCCGTTGCTCAAACGCCTGCAAGCCGACCTGGCACCTGCGCGGCACAACGGTGCAAGCTTTCTGGGGCTGCAGGGCATCGTCATCAAGAGCCACGGCTCGGCGGGCGTGCAGGGCTTCCAGAGCGCCATTCAGCGTGCGCTGATCGAGATTCAGGAAAACCTGCCGCAGCGCCTGCATGGGCGCCTTGAAGACCTGTTGCCTTAGGTATTTCGCCGATGAAGTGCTTAAATGTGACCGGTTGGTCTGCGTTTCCATCCAAGTTTTCAGATTCCGCGTCTAGCCTCGGGCTTGGCGCACCCTATCCGACGACAAGATCATAAGGGCTTGTTCAATGTCTGCATCCCTCGCATTCGTCTTCCCCGGTCAAGGTTCCCAGTCGCTGGGCATGCTCAAGGAACTCGGCGCCGATAAGCCGGTGATCGTCGAGACCTTCAAGGAAGCGTCCGAAGCTTTGGGCTACGACCTGTGGAAACTGGTCCAGGAAGGTCCGGAAGAGCAACTCAATCAAACCGACAAGACCCAGCCTGCGATTCTCACCGCCTCCATCGCGCTGTGGCGCCTGTGGCTGGAAGAGGGTGGTGCGCAGCCGGCCTTCGTTGCCGGCCATAGCCTGGGTGAATACAGTGCCCTGGTCGCCGCTGGCAGCCTGGCATTGAAAGACGCCGTTCGCCTGGTCGAGCGTCGCGGTCAGCTGATGCAGGAAGCCGTGCCGGCCGGTCACGGTGCCATGGCCGCGATCCTCGGCCTGGACGACGCCGTGGTGGTCGAGATCTGTGCCAAGGCGGCCGAAGATGAAGTGGTCAGCGCGGTGAACTTCAACTCGCCGGGCCAGGTTGTGATTGCCGGCAACAAGGCTGCGGTCGACCGTGCCATGGAACTGTGCAAAGAGGCCGGTGCCAAGCGCGCCCTGCCACTGGCGGTCAGCGTACCGTCGCACTGTGCCCTGATGAAGCCGGCTGCCGAGCGTTTCGCCGAGCACGTCAACGCCATCGAGTGGAAGGCGCCGCAGATCCCGGTGGTGCAGAACGTCACCGCTGCCATTGCCGCCGACCTCGATGCGCTCAAGCACGACTTGCTGGCGCAGCTGTACCAACCGGTACGCTGGGTCGAGTGCGTGCAGACCCTCGCCGCAAACGGTGCGGTCAACCTGGTCGAGTGCGGCCCGGGCAAAGTCCTGGCGGGCCTGAACAAGCGTTGCGCCGACGGCGTGACCACCTACAACCTCAATACCCCTGACGCCGTCGCCGCCACCCGCGCGGCGCTGGCCTGAATTGGAGAAGCTTGCATGAGCCTGCAAGGTAAAGTTGCACTGGTTACCGGCGCCAGCCGTGGTATCGGCCAGGCCATCGCCCTCGAGCTGGGCCGCCAGGGCGCGACCGTGATCGGTACCGCGACCTCGGCCTCCGGCGCCGAACGCATCGCCGCTACCCTCAAGGAGCACGGCATCACCGGCACCGGCATGGAGCTGAACGTGACCAGCGCCGAATCCGTCGAAGCAGTACTGGGCGCCATTGGCGAGCAGTTCGGCGCGCCGACCATTCTGGTCAACAATGCCGGCATCACCCGTGACAACCTCATGCTGCGCATGAAGGACGACGAGTGGTTCGACGTGATCGACACCAACCTGAACAGCCTCTACCGTTTGTCCAAGGGCGTGCTGCGTGGCATGACCAAGGCGCGTTGGGGTCGTATCATCAGCATCGGCTCGGTCGTGGGTGCCATGGGCAACGCCGGTCAGGCCAACTACGCGGCCGCCAAGGCCGGCCTGGAAGGCTTCAGCCGCGCCTTGGCGCGTGAGGTGGGCTCGCGTGGCATCACCGTAAACTCGGTGACCCCGGGCTTCATTGATACCGACATGACCCGCGAGCTGCCAGAAGCGCAGCGCGAAGCCCTGCAGACCCAGATTCCGCTGGGGCGCCTGGGCCAGGCGGACGAAATCGCCAAGGTGGTTTCGTTCCTGGCATCCGACGGCGCAGCCTATGTGACCGGCGCCACCGTGCCGGTCAATGGCGGGATGTACATGTAACACTGCAACTCAATGTGACGGATTGCTTAAAAAAAGAGTCATACTCCGAGCCTAAAATCCGTTATAAAGCTGCAACCAGATTCCGGACAGAGGGTCGGGTGACTGAACTGAAGGTGTGTTCCGCTTGAAAAGCGAACGTCTTTCTATAAACTTGGTCACCGGCCAGCTGCCTGACATATGTCCATTAGGAGTGAAAACTAGGTATGAGCACCATCGAAGAACGCGTCAAGAAAATCGTCGCCGAGCAACTGGGCGTCAAGGAAGAGGAAGTGACCAACGAGAAGTCCTTCGTCGATGACCTGGGTGCCGATTCGCTTGACACCGTTGAGCTGGTGATGGCTCTGGAAGAGGAATTCGAGACCGAAATCCCTGACGAAGAAGCCGAGAAGATCACTACCGTTCAAGCTGCAATCGACTACGTCAACAGCCACAAGGCCTAAGACGCTGTAGTCGTCGCTTCTTGACGAGAAAAACCGCACTGCCTTTACCGGCGTGCGGTTTTTTCTTTGCGAAGGCCCTGCTTCGATCCGCGGGCTTCGAGAGCCTGTTGCCATTTCATTCCATTGCCTGAATGCAATGGCAAGAGACTCTGTTATTAGACAAAGGAGAGTACTGTGTCGCGTAGACGCGTCGTGGTCACCGGTATGGGTATGCTGTCGCCACTGGGTACCGATGTACCGAGCACCTGGCAGGGCATTCTGGCTGGCCGCAGTGGCATTGGTCCGATCGAACACACGGACCTGTCTGCCTACTCCACCCGTTTTGGCGGCTCGGTGAAGGGCTTCGAGGTCGAGCAGTACCTGTCGGCCAAGGAAGCTCGCAAACTAGACCTGTTCATTCAGTACGGCCTGGCGGCCGGGTTCCAGGCGGTCCGCAACGCCGGCCTGGAAGTCACCGACGCCAACCGTGAGCGCATCGGCGTGGCCATGGGCTCGGGCATTGGTGGCCTGACCAACATCGAAGAAACCAGCCGCACCCTGCATGAGCAAGGTCCGCGCCGTATTTCGCCATTCTTCGTGCCGGGCTCGATCATCAACATGATCTCCGGTTTCCTGTCGATCCACCTGGGGCTGCAGGGGCCGAACTACGCCATCGCCACGGCGTGTACCACCGGTACTCACTGCATTGGCATGGCCGCGCGCAACATCGCTTACGGTGAAGCCGACGTGATGATCGCCGGCGGTGCCGAAATGGCGGCCTGTGGTCTGGGCATGGGCGGTTTCGGTGCCTCGCGCGCGCTGTCGACCCGCAACGATGAGCCAACCCGTGCCAGCCGTCCGTGGGACAAGGGCAGGGATGGCTTCGTGCTCTCCGACGGCGCCGGTGCGCTGGTGCTCGAAGAGCTGGAGCACGCCCAGGCCCGTGGTGCGACTATCTATGCCGAGCTGGTTGGCTTTGGCATGAGCGGCGACGCCTACCACATGACATCGCCGCCCGACAGCGGTGAAGGCGCGGCCCGCTGCATGGCCAACGCCCTGCGCGATGCTGGCATTCAGCCGAATGAAGTCAGCTACATCAACGCCCACGGCACGTCGACCCCGGCTGGCGACATCGCCGAAGTCGCGGCGATCAAGCGCGTGTTCGGCGAGCACGCCTACACGCTTGCGGTCAGTTCGACCAAGTCGATGACTGGCCACCTGCTGGGTGCGGCCGGTGCGGTAGAGGCAATCTTCAGCGTGCTGGCAATCAACAGCCAGATGGCGCCGCCGACCATCAACCTGGACGAGCCGGACGACGGTTGCGACCTGGACTTCGTGCCGCATGAAGCCCGCAGCATGCCGATCGACGTGGTGCTGTCCAACTCGTTCGGCTTTGGTGGCACCAACGGCTCGCTGGTGTTCCGCCGGTTCGCCGGTTGATGCACAGCTGGATCGACGGCCAGCCTGCGACTGCAGTCAACCTGCAGAACCGCGGCCTGGCCTACGGCGATGGCCTGTTCGAGACCATCGCCGTGCGGGGTGGCCGGCCCAGCTTGCTGGACGGCCACCTGGCGCGCCTGGCGCTGGGTTGCCAGCGCCTGGCAATCGACGCCGACCTGGCGCTGGTCCGCGATGAAATCCTGCGTTATGCGAGCCTGCTGGGTGGCGGTGTCGCCAAGCTCATCCTCACCCGTGGCGACAGCCAGCGGGGCTACGCTCCGGTTGCCGGTGCGGCGCCGCGGCGCATCCTTCAGGGCAGCCCACTGCCCACCTATCCTGTCGAACATGCCGAGCACGGCGTGCGTCTATTTGCGTGCCAGACACGGCTTGGGGAACAACCCTTGCTCGCTGGCCTCAAACACCTCAACCGCCTGGAGCAGGTGCTGGCTCGTGCCGAATGGCAAGACAGCGAACATGCCGAGGGGCTGATGTGTGATGGGCAGGGCAGGGTGGTCGAAGGCGTTTACAGCAACCTTTTCCTGGTGCGCGACGGCGTGCTGCTGACCGCTGACCTGCGCCGCTGCGGCGTTGCCGGGGTCATGCGTGGCGCTTTGCTGGAGCAGGCGCAGGCACTGGGCATCTCGGTGCAGGTGCGTGACGTGCCATTCGACGAGCTGGCGCAGGCGGACGAAGTGTTTGTCTGCAATAGCGTCTATGGTGTCTGGCCTGTGCAAGGCATCCCCGCGCTGAACCTGAACTGGTCGCCGGGCCCGCTCACCCGTAAACTGCAGGCCGTTGCCCGTACGTTACTGGATACCTGAATTCGTGAGACGCAAATTCCTGCTGCTGCTGGAAATCAGTTTGATCCTGGCCGGCCTGGCATTGGGCTGGTCGGCCTGGAAGGTCAACTCGGTGCTCGAGCAGCCCCTGCACGTGACGCAGGAGCGCCTGCTCGACGTGCCCAATGGCACCAACCCCAATCGCATGTTCTACCGCATGCAAAGCGAGGGGTTGCTCGATGACGCCTTCTGGCTGCGTTTGTATTGGCGCTTCAACATGGCCGGCACGCCACTGAAGACCGGCGAATATCGCGTTACGCCCGGCATGACCGTGGAAGACCTGTTCGACGCCTGGCGCCGTGCCGATGTGGTGCAGTACAACCTGACCCTGGTCGAGGGCTGGACCTTCCGCCAAGTGCGTTCAGCGATTGCCAAGCATGAGAAGATCAAGCACACCCTCGACGGCCTTTCCGATTCGGAGGTCATGGACAAGCTGGGCCATACCGGGGTGTTCCCGGAGGGCCGCTTCTTCCCCGACACTTACCGCTTCGTGCGGGGCATGAGTGATGCAGAGTTGCTGCAGCAGGCCTATATGCGCCTGGACGAGGTGCTGGCGAAGGAGTGGGCCGAGCGCACCACCGACCTGCCTTACCGTGACCCTTATCAGGCGCTGATCATGGCCTCGCTGGTCGAGAAAGAGACTGGCATCCCCCAGGAGCGCGGGCAGATCGCTGGCGTATTCGTCCGCCGCCTGCGCCTGGGCATGATGCTGCAGACCGACCCAACGGTCATCTACGGCATGGGCGAGCGCTACAACGGCCGGATCACCCGTGCCGACCTGCGTGAGCCAACCCCCTACAACACCTATACCATCGCCGGCCTGCCGCCGACGCCGATCGCCATGGTTGGGCGCGAAGCAATCCACGCCGCGCTCAACCCGTCCGATGGCACCAGCCTGTACTTTGTCGCCCGAGGCGATGGCAGCCACGTGTTCTCCGACGACCTGGATGATCACAATTCGGCGGTGCGCGAGTTTCAGCTCAAACGGCGCGCGGACTATCGCTCCAGCCCGGCCCCGCAGGCTCAGCCGGATACGCAGGGCGCGCCGTCTGAAGCGTTGCCCGAACCCTCTGTGCAGGACCCGGCGCCGGCCAGCGAACCCGCGCCGGCCGAAACGCCAGCGCCTGACGAACAACATTAAGGACTGCCTGTGAGCGGCTTGTTTATTACCCTGGAAGGCCCCGAAGGCGCGGGCAAAAGCACCAACCGCGATTACCTGGCCGCGCGTCTGCGCGAGCAGGGGCTGGATGTAGTGCTGACGCGCGAGCCCGGCGGCACGCCGCTGGCCGAGAAGGTCCGCGAGCTGCTGCTGGCACCCAGCGATGAAGTGATGGCAGCCGACACCGAGCTGCTGCTGGTATTTGCCGCACGTGCCCAGCACCTGGCGCAGGTCATCCGCCCCGCACTGGCCCGCGGCGCGGTGGTGCTGTGCGATCGTTTCACCGATGCCACGTATGCCTACCAGGGCGGTGGTCGGGGCTTGTCGGTGGAGCGTATCGCCACGCTGGAGCAATTCGTTCAGGGCGACTTGCGCCCCGACCTGACCCTGGTGTTCGACCTGCCGGTGGAAGTCGGCCTGGCCCGGGCAGCCGCACGCGGTCGTCTGGATCGTTTCGAGCAGGAAGGCCAGGCCTTCTTCGAGGCGGTGCGCCAGGCCTATTTGCAGCGCGCCCAGCGCGAGCCGCAGCGCTACGAACTGCTGGACGCCGCGCAGCCGCTGGACGCCGTGCAGCGTGCCATCGATGCGCTGTTGCCACGCATCCTGGAGCGTTGCCGTGGCTGAAGCCTACCCCTGGCAGCAGGCCCTGTGGCAGCAGTTGGCCGGGCGTGCCCAGCATGCCCACGCCTACCTGCTGCACGGGCCGCAGGGTATCGGCAAGCGCGCCCTGGCCGAGCGCCTGATGGCCCGGCTGCTGTGCCAGCAGCCAATGGGGCTGGATGCCTGTGGGCAGTGCAAGTCCTGCATGTTGCTCAGCGCTGGCAGCCACCCGGACAACTTCGTGCTGGAGCCGGAAGAGGCTGAAAAGCCCATCAAGGTCGACCAGGTGCGCGAGCTGGTCTCCTTTGTGGTGCAGACGGCGCAGCTTGGCGGGCGTAAGGTGATTTTGATCGAGCCGGTGGAGGCGATGAACGTCAATGCTTCCAACGCCCTGCTCAAGAGCTTGGAGGAGCCGTCCGGCAATACCGTGCTGCTGCTGGTCAGTCACCAACCCAGCCGTTTGCTGCCGACCATCAAGAGCCGTTGCCAACAAGTCACCTGTCCGCAGCCCCGCCTGGCCGAGAGTCAGGCCTGGCTGGCGACGGCGTTGGCCGACAGTGACGAGGCCGAGCGCGACGAACTGTTGACCCTGGCCGCCGGTTCACCGTTGATGGCGCTGAAGCTGCAGGCCCAGGGCGTGCGCGAGCAGCGAGCGCTGGTGACTGACGGGGTGAAGAAGTTGCTCAAGCAGCAGCAATCGCCCACTCAGTTGGCCGAAGCCTGGGGCAGCGTGCCGTTGTTGCTGTTGTTCGATTGGTTTTGCGACTGGTCGCACCTCATCTTGCGCTATCAGTTGACCCAGGATGAGGACGGGCTAGGCTTGGCCGACATGCGCAAGGTGCTGCAATACCTGGCGCAGAAGAGCCGGCAGGCCAAGGTGCTCGAGGTTCAGGCGTGGATCCTCGCGCAGCGCCAGAAGGTGCTGGGCAAGGCCAACCTCAACCGCGTCCTGTTGCTGGAGGCCTTGCTTGCCCATTGGGTGCAGTTGCCGGGTTCCCGCTGATTTTCCATTTCTTCATGTGTGCCGTCTCCCATGCTCGTAGATTCCCATTGCCACCTCGACCGTCTTGACCTCAGTGCCTACCAGGGCTCCCTCGATGCCGCCCTCCAGGCGGCCCGCGAGCGTGGGGTCGGGCATTTTCTGTGCATTGGCGTGAGCGCCGAGAATGCCGGCGCAGTCAAGGCCCTGAGCGAGCAATACGCTGATGTCGATTGCTCAGTCGGCGTGCACCCCCTCGACCTGGCCCCGGGCGAAACGCCGGCGCTCGAATGGCTGTTGCGCGAACTGGCGCACCCGCATGTCGTCGCGATCGGCGAAACCGGGCTGGACTACCATTACGAGCCGGAGGCCGCGGAGCTGCAGCAGGCATCGTTCCGCCTGCACCTGGAAGCCTCGCGCCAGACCGGCAAGCCGGTGATCGTGCATACCCGTGCGGCCAGGGCCGACACCCTGGCGCTGCTGCGCGAGGCCAATCTGCCCCAGGCCGGTGTGCTGCACTGCTTCACCGAAGACTGGGACATGGCCAAGGCAGCCCTGGACCTGGGCTACTACATCTCGCTCTCCGGCATCGTTACCTTCCGCAATGCCGACGCTTTGCGCGAGGTGGCGCGGCAGGTGCCGGTTGACCGCTTGCTGGTGGAGACCGATTCACCCTACCTGGCGCCGATTCCGTACCGTGGCAAGCCGAACCTGCCGCAGTACGTACGTGAGGTTGCCGAATATGTGGCGTCGCTGCGTGGCGTGAGTTACGCGCAGTTGGCCGAGCAGACCACCGCCAACTTCAAGCGCTTGTTCCCGCTGGCACGCGTTGCCTGAGTAGCCGCCATTGCAGTGTCGAGGGCAAAAAAAACCCGGGTTCTGGGGGAGGAATCCGGGTTAAGACCATTAGGAGTAAAACAAAGGTACGCGGTCCCTGAGCACCTTTATCGGCGCGCCACTGGGGGGGATGCGTCGCGCCAACACTTCAAGTATTGGTCAGGTTTGGCGCAGTGCCAGTGTGTGTTGATCGTTTTTTAAACAGATTTGGAATACGTCAGGGGTCGCATCCTTCCTCAATGCATGGCCAGGCGCCTTATTTGCTGGATAGCTTCGTCGATAAGTCGCTCATCGGTGTAGAAATGCGGTGAGAACCGCACACCTGGCCCGCGCAGTGCGCAAATGGTCCGGTCGGCGATCAAGGTTCGATAGATGTCGGCGCTGTTCAGCCCCGAAATACCGAATGTGACGATGCCCGCGCGGCGCTCTGGCTTGCCCGGGCTGTACAGGTGCACGCCGGGGATACTCGCCAACCCCTGGTGCAGCTGCTCGACGCGCTGCTGCAGCTGCCGGGCAACCTCATCCATGCCGATTTCTTCAAGCAATGACAGGCTCGCCTCCAGTGCGCAGGCGCCGAGCATGTTCGGGCTGCCGCACTCGAAGCGTCGCGCGCTGCGTGCCGGCTGCCATTGGCGGCGCTCGAAGTCACCCAGCCGCTCCAGCATGTGCCAGCCATAAGCATTGAGCCTTAGCTGCGGGCGCAACGCGGCGCGGCAATAGAACAGCCCCAGGCCCTCTGGGCCGAGCATCCACTTGTGGCCGTCAGCCATGGCGAAATCGCACTGAGCGTGCTGCACGTCGAAGGGCAGGGCGCCGATCTGCTGGATGGCATCGACGCAGAAGAGTATGTTGCGCGCCCGGCAGCCTTCGCCGAGGCGCGCCAGGTCCAGGCGCAGGCCGCTGCCGAACTGCACGGCGCTGACCGCCAGTAGGCGTGCACGCGCGCCGCAGGCTGCCAGCAGCGAAGCCTCAGGGTCGGCGCCGGCCAGGCTCGCCTGCACCACCTCGACACCGCGTTCGGCCAAGGCCTCCCACACCACGCGGTTGGAGGGGAACTCCTCATCGCTGATCACCACCTGGTCACCGGCTTGCCAGTCAAGGCCGAATGCGACCAGCGAGAGGGCCTCGGACGTGTTCTTCACCAGCGCGATATCGCCCGAGGAGGGCGCGTTTATCAAGCGTGCCAGCCGTTCACGCAAGCGACGCTCGGTGGCCAGCCAGGTCGGGTACTCGCTGGCGCCCAGGTGCACGTTGTGCTGCGCGAAGCGCGCAACTGCTTCGCAGGCCCGGCGCGGCCAGGGAGCGATAGCCGCGTGGTTCAGGTAGCGCAGCCCCGGGGCCTGGTCGAACTCATCGTGAAACATAGACATGGTTGGATGATCCGTGCAATTTGCTGCAAGTTAGGCATAATAAACCGCTTCAATGTCATCCAGTCCTTCCCATGCAGAAAGAACCTCGTAAGGTCCGTGAGTTTCGCCGTCGCGAACAGGAAATCCTCGATACTGCGCTCAAGCTGTTTCTCGAACAAGGTGAAGACAGCGTCACCGTCGAGATGATCGCTGACGCCGTAGGTATCGGCAAAGGTACGATCTATAAGCACTTCAAGTCCAAGGCGGAGATCTACCTGCGCCTGATGCTCGACTACGAGCGCGACTTGAACGCGCTGTTGCATTCGGCCGATGTCGATCGCGACAAGGAGGCGCTGTCGCGCGCCTATTTCGAGTTCCGCATGCGCGACCCGCAGCGCTACCGGCTGTTCGACCGCCTGGAAGAAAAGGTAGTCAAGGGCAACCAGGTGCCGGAGATGGTCGAGGAGCTGCACAGCATTCGTGCCTCCAACTTCGATCGGCTGACGCAGCTGATCAAGGGCCGCATCAGCGAAGGCAAGCTCGAAGACGTGCCGCCGTACTTCCACTACTGCGCCGCCTGGGCGCTGGTGCACGGTGCCGTGGCGCTGTACCACTCGCCGTTCTGGAGCAACGTGCTGGAGGACCAGGAAGGCTTCTTCCAGTTCCTCATGGACATTGGCGTGCGCATGGGCAACAAGCGCAAACGCGACCCGGAACCCGCGAACTGAAGCGTCTCGGCTTTTTTGGCTGAACACGGCATGAAGGCGGGGCTTGCAAAAACCTGAATTTTGAGTCAGGTTTTGCCAGCCCCGTTTCATCCATGCCGGAGTCATCCATGATCGTCGATCGTCAAGGCAGGCGTTTTCGCAACCTGCGCGTCAGCCTGACGGCTGCCTGTAACTACGCTTGCAGCTACTGCGTGCCCAATGGCAAGCGGTTGGTGGCGGCGCAGGACGAACTGTCGGCAGAGGCGCTGGCCCGTGGCGTTGCTTACCTGATCGAGGCTGCCGGTATCGAGCGGCTGCGCATCACCGGTGGCGAGCCATTGGTCAGCCCCAGGCTGGAGGCGTTTCTGGTCGCAGTGGCCAGGCTCGACCTCGAGGACATCACCCTGACCACCAATGGCCAGTTGCTCTCGCGCAAGCTGCCGCAACTTCAGGCGGCGGGCATTCGCCGCCTGAATGTCTCACTCGATACCCTCGACCCCCAGGCGTTCCGCCGCATCGCCCGCGGTGGCGACCTGGCAAGTGTGCTGGCGGGCATGCAGCAGGCCAGTGCCATGGGCCTGCAGGTCAAGGTGAACATGGTGCCCATGCGTGGGCAGAACCTGGATCAGGTCGTGCCCATGCTCGATTACTGCCTCGCCCGTGGCTACGAGTTGCGCTTCATCGAATTGATGCGCATGGGGCATCTGGCCCGTGACCACAACACCTTCCTGCAGCAATTCGTGGGGCTCGATCAGTTGCTGGGCCTGATTGGCCAGGAACATGGCTATCAGCAGGTCGATGCGCCGCTGGACGCTACCGCGCTGCGTTACCAGGTCCCGGGCAAAGGCCACTTCGGCGTGATCGCCAACGAGAGCGTACCGTTCTGCCGCACCTGCTCGCGCCTTCGCTTGTCTTCCACCGGCTGGTTGCATGGTTGCCTGTCGTCGAGTAATCGTCACTTTGTCGGCGACCTGTTGGAGCAGCCCCGTCACCAGGCGCTGCCCGCCCTGCAGCGGTTGCTGGTGAAGGCCTTGGCCGACAAGCAGGAGCTGGCGTTTGCCGGTGATGTGATGGTGATGAAAGTGATCGGCGGCTGATCTGGCGCAAAAGCTGCATCCGCCGGCTATTCGCCGGTTTTTCGTCACCGGCCACTGGAGGGAAGATGCGTAGCCTGGTCTTGCCGCTGGCGCTGTTGGCGCTGGGCGGCTGCATGAATGTCAGCGATATGGGCGAAGGCGTCCGTTACCACATGAGCGATGCCGGCCTGCTGGATCACAGCGATACGCGCCGCACCCTGTCGATTCGCCTGCAGCCCGATTCGTTCATCTTCATCGGCCAGGGTGCTTTCATGCCGCCGGGCAAAGGGCCTGTGCCGAAACAGAACGTGGTGGCCGAGGAGGCCTTCAAGAGTTTCGTCGAGTACTTCCCGCTGGTGCGTCGCGCCCAGGGCCCGCTGGGCCTTGAAGACGCGCTGGCCGAGGCGCGCTCGGTGGGCGCCGACTACGTGCTGTATACCCGATTCGCGCGCACCGATGACCGCATCGGCAATGGCGATGAGTGGTATGACGAACAGGCGGTCGACCGTCTGGGTTGGGATACCGGCGTCGTGCAGATGATGTTGATTGAAACCAGCACCCGCTACCTGATCGACACTGCACGGATCAAAAGCCGTGGCGGTTTGTTGACGTTTCACGACAACACCCCGCAGGATTTGCTGTCAGCGCCCATGCGCGAGTACGCTCGTAGCCTTCTGGGCATGAGCGAGTGAGGGCAGTGTGATGACGGATTCCGGCAAGGCCAACGATCTTCTGGCGCAGATCCCCAAGCACAAGGGCCTGCCGCCGGTGCATCTGTGGAATCCGGACTTCTGCGGCCACATCGATATGCGCATCGCTCGCGACGGGACCTGGTATTACCTGGGCACGCCGATAGGTCGCAAGCCGATGGTGCGGCTGTTTTCCACGATCATCCGACGCGATGGTGATGACTACTTCCTGATCACGCCGGTGGAGAAGGTAGGTATCCGTGTTGATGATGCGCCATTCGTTGCCGTCACCCTGGACGTGCAAGGCAGTGGTGAGCATCAGGTGCTGACCTTTACCAGCAATGTCGACGACCAGGTAGAGGCGGGCCCGGCGAACCCGTTGCGGGTAGAGATCGATCCGGTCACCCAGGAGCCCTCGCCCTATGTGCTTATGCGCAGCAATCTTGAGGCGTTGATCCATCGCAACGTGTTCTACCAGCTGGTTGAGCTGGCGGTGCCGCGTGAAATCGAGGGAGAGGAGTGGCTCGGGGTGTGGAGCCATGGCCAGTTCTATCTTATCGGGCGCAGCAACTGAAGCGTCGGGGCTGCGAAGCGGCCCCCTGTTTTTTCCCAGAATTGGCCGTTTGTCACCCGCGCCCTTGGGCCTAACCTGCTGGCAGACGCCAATCAGGAGACGCCCGCTATGAAACCCTCGAATCTTTCCGTTGCCCTGCTCGTCAGCGCTGGCCTGCTCATGGGGCAGCCTAGCGCCTGGGCGCATGGGGATGTGGCGGACCAGGTCAAGGTCCTGCAAGAGAAGCAGCCCAGCAATGCCCCCGGCAAGAACGCCGTCATGCTCACCGTCAGCTATGCGCCTGGCCAGGCATCGCCTGCTCACCAGCATCCCGGTGCCGTGATGGCGTATGTGCTTGAGGGCGCGGTGGTGTCGAAGCTCAATGATGAGCAGGAAAAGACCTACAAGGCCGGTGAATACTGGTACGAAGCGCCAGGCACCGTGCACCGCGTCTCGCGTAATGCCAGCAAGACCAAGCCTGCCAAGTTGCTGGTCTGGAGCCTGGTGGATGAAGGCACGCCAGTGACCGAGCCGCTGCACAAATAATCAGGCAGGCATAAAAAAACCTCCAGTGCTTGCGCATCTGGAGGTTTTTCAGAATTTGGCTCCGCGACCTGGACTCGAACCAGGGACCCAATGATTAACAGTCATTTGCTCTACCGACTGAGCTATCGCGGAATCTGCGTATATCTTACTGATTGCCAAGGGCAAGTCAACCCACCCCTGGAAAATCAGCCAGCCAAATCAAGCAGTTACAGTACTTCGACGATGGCCTTGGTGACCACGTGAATGTTGCTCTGGTTCAGCGCGGCAACGGCAATGCGGCCGGTGTCCAGCGCGTAGATGCCGAACTCGTTCTTCAGGCGCGCCACCTGCTCGACGGTCAAGCCCGAGTAGGAGAACATGCCGGCCTGGCGGCCAACGAAGCTGAAGTCGCGCTTGGCGCCATATTCGGCCAGCAGGCTGACCATCTGCTGGCGCATGCCGTGGATCCGCTGGCGCATCTCGCCCAGCTCGGCTTCCCACATCTGGCGCAGTTCGGCGCTGTTGAGCACGGTGGCGACGATGGTCGCGCCGTGGGTCGGCGGGTTGGAGTAGGTGGTGCGGATCACACGCTTGACTTGCGACAGCACGCGGGTGCTTTCGTCCTTGTTGCCGGTGACGATCGATAGCGCGCCGACGCGCTCGCCGTACAGCGAGAACGACTTGGAGAACGAGCTGGAGACGAAGAAGTCCAGGCCCGATTCGGCGAACAGGCGCACGGCGAAGGCGTCTTCGGCGATGCCGTCACCGAAGCCCTGGTAGGCCATGTCGAGGAACGGCACGTGGCCCTTGGCCTTGACCACTTCCAGGACGTTTTTCCAGTCGTCCAGGCCCAAGTCGACGCCTGTCGGGTTGTGGCAGCAGGCGTGCAGGACGACGATCGAGCCGGACGGCAGGGCGTTCAGGTCTTCGAGCATGCCAGCGCGGTTGACGTCGTTGCTCGGGGCATCGTAGTAGCGGTAGGTCTGTACCGGGAAGCCAGCGGTCTCGAACAGCGCGCGGTGGTTTTCCCAGCTCGGGTCGCTGATGGCAACCACGGCGTCGGGCGACAGGCGCTTGAGGAAGTCGGCGCCAATCTTCAGTGCACCGGTGCCGCCAACGGCCTGCACGGTGACCACGCGGCCGGCGGCCAGCAGTGGCGACTCGGCGCCGAAGATCAGTTTCTGTACAGCCTGGTCGTAGGTGGCGATGCCGTCGATCGGCAGGTAGCCGCGCGAAGCGTGCTGTGCGGCACGCTGGGTTTCGGCTTCGATCACGGCGCGCAGCAGCGGAATGCGGCCTTCCTCATTGCAGTACACGCCCACGCCCAGGTTGACCTTGTCGGTACGTGGGTCGGCGTTGAATGCTTCGTTGAGGCCCAGAATAGGGTCGCGGGGTGCCAGCTCGACAGCGGAAAACAGGCTCATTGTTACCTTGGCTCTGAATGGAGAGTGATAGGGCGTACACGCTCCAGCCGAATGCACTGAAGCGGTGCACAAACGGGGAGTCAGTATAGTGATACCGAACGGTCACTGCGACAGTGTGGCGCAGCTTTTCCGGCGATTTGCGCAAATATTTTTCGACCATTGGTCGAATTGCCGGGTCCACCGCAATGAGCGTTCACACCTCTGCCTTGAATCCGCCCCCGGGCGGGCGCATTTGGGTATAGACTACTGGCTAAATTTACAGTTGCTGCGTTACCGCGAGGTCCGACATGTCCGAGTTCCAGCTCGTCACCCGTTTCCAGCCGGCCGGCGACCAGCCCGAGGCCATCCGTCAGATGGTCGAGGGGATCGAAGCGGGCCTGTCGCACCAAACCCTCCTCGGGGTGACCGGTTCGGGCAAAACATTCAGCATCGCCAATGTCATCCAGCAGGTGCAGCGCCCGACCATGGTGCTGGCGCCGAACAAGACCCTCGCAGCGCAGCTGTATGGCGAGTTCAAGGCGTTTTTCCCGAACAACGCGGTGGAGTATTTCGTCTCCTATTACGACTACTACCAGCCCGAAGCCTACGTGCCATCGTCGGACACGTTCATCGAGAAGGACGCTTCGATCAACGATCACATCGAACAGATGCGCCTGTCCGCGACCAAGGCGCTGCTGGAACGGCGCGATGCGATCATCGTCACCACGGTGTCGTGCATCTACGGCCTGGGTAGCCCCGAAACCTACTTGAAGATGGTCCTTCACGTCGATCGCGGCGACAAGCTCGACCAGCGCGCGTTGCTGCGTCGTCTGGCCGATCTGCAGTACACCCGCAACGAGATGGACTTCGCCCGTGCCACCTTCCGCGTGCGCGGCGATGTGATCGATGTGTTCCCGGCCGAATCCGACCTTGAAGCAATCCGCATCGAACTGTTCGACGATGAAGTGGAGAACATTGCCGCCTTCGACCCGCTGACCGGCGAGGTCTTCCGCAAGTTGCCGCGCTTCACGTTCTACCCCAAGAGCCATTACGTCACCCCGCGTGAAACCCTGCTCGACGCGGTCGAAGGCATCAAGGAGGAGCTCAAGGAGCGCCTCGAGTACCTGCACAAGGCCAACAAGCTGGTGGAGGCCCAGCGCCTGGAGCAACGTACGCGCTTCGACCTGGAGATGATCCTTGAGCTGGGCTACTGCAACGGTATCGAAAACTACTCGCGCTACCTGTCCGGGCGCCCGGCCGGGGCGCCGCCGCCGACCCTTTACGATTACCTGCCGGCGGATGCATTGCTGGTGATCGACGAGTCCCACGTCAGCGTTCCCCAGGTGGGGGCGATGTACAAGGGCGACCGTTCGCGCAAGGAAACCCTGGTCGAATACGGCTTCCGCATGCCCTCGGCGCTGGACAACCGGCCGATGCGCTTTGACGAGTGGGAGTCGGTCAGCCCGCAGACCATTTTCGTGTCCGCCACCCCGGGGCCCTATGAGGCCGAGCATGCAGGGCGTGTCGTGGAGCAGGTGGTGCGCCCCACTGGCCTGGTCGACCCTCAGGTCGAGATTCGCCCGGCGTTGACCCAGGTCGACGACCTGCTGTCGGAGATCCGCAAGCGCGTGGCGGTGGGCGAGCGGGTACTGGCCACCACGCTGACCAAGCGCATGGCCGAGGACCTCAGCGATTACCTGGCCGATCACGATGTGCGGGTGCGCTACCTGCACTCGGACATCGACACCGTGGAGCGGGTTGAAATCATCCGTGACCTGCGTCTGGGCACCTTTGATGTGCTGGTGGGCATCAACCTGCTGCGCGAGGGCCTGGACATGCCTGAAGTGTCGCTGGTGGCGATCCTTGACGCCGACAAGGAAGGCTTCCTGCGGTCGGAGCGTTCATTGATCCAGACCATCGGCCGTGCTGCGCGTAACCTCAACGGCCGGGCCATCCTTTATGCCGACCAGATAACCGGTTCCATGCAGCGGGCCATCGACGAGACCGAGCGCCGCCGCGAGAAGCAGGTTGCCTTCAACGAAGCCAACGGCATCGTGCCCAAGGGCGTCGTCAAGGACATCACCGACATCATGGAAGGCGCCACCGTGCCCGGTGCGCGCAGCAAGAAGCGCAAGGGCATGGCTAAAGCCGCGGAGGAGAGCGCCCGCTACGAGGCCGAGCTGCGTACGCCGGGTGAGATCACCAAGCTTATCAAACAGCTGGAGGAGAAAATGATGCAGTTTGCACGCGACCTGGAGTTCGAGGCTGCGGCGCAATTGCGTGACGAGATCACCCAGCTTCGGGAGCGGTTGATTACCAGCTGATTATCACTAGCCTGCACTGGCCTCATCGCGGGCTTGTCCCGCGAAGAGGCCAGTACAGCCAGCATCAACTCAATGAGCCTCTCCAGCCTTCAGCCCTTCTGGTAATTTGCGGGTCAGCAATACCGCCACCATGCTCACCGCCAACCCAATGCCGACAAAATGGAAGGCATCGTTGTAGGCCATGATCTGCGCCTGCTGGTGGGTAATTTCGCTCAACTTGCCCAGTGCCGCATTGTCATTGCCCAGCCGCTCCGCCAGCTGCGCCAGCCGCTCGGCCACCTGCGGGTTGCTCGGCACCACCGCTTCGCGCAGGTAGTCGAAATACACCTTGGTGCGTGCATCCAGCAGAGTGGCGAGCAAGGCGATGCCAATGGCGCCCCCCAGGTTGCGCAGGATGTTGAACAGGCTCGACGCCGACCCGGCATCCTGCTGCTGGATGTAGGCTGTGGCAATCAGCGAAATGGTCACCATGATCATCGGTTGCCCCAGCGCACGAATGATCTGGATATGGTTGAACTGGGGGCCGGCAAAGTCTGGGTTGAGTACCCCCGAACCGAAGCTCGCTGCACCGAACAGGCAAAAGCCCAAGGCACACAGGATCTTGGGTGATATCACCTTCATCAGTTGCGGCACCAACGGAATCAGGAACAGTTGTGGCACCCCCATCCACATGATGACCTCACCGATTTGCAAGGCGTTGTAGCCCTGGATCTGCGCGAGGTACAGCGGCAACAGGTAGATCGACCCATACAGCCCGACGCCCATGCCCAGGCTGGCGATGCTCGACAGGCCAAAGTTGCGGTTGCCGAGGATGCGCAGGTTGATCAGCGGATGGGGCTTGGAAAACTGCAGGATGACAAAGGTGATCAGGCTGACCAGGGCGATGCTGCCCAAGGCGACGATCAGGTTGGATTCCAGCCAGTCCTTGCGGTGGCCTTCCTCCAGAAACACCTGCAGGCAACCCAGGCCAACGCCCAGCGTGACGATGCCGGCGTAGTCGGTGCTTTTGAGCAGCTCCCAGTGCGCTTCTTTTTTCTCCAGCCCATACATTAGCCCGGCAATCATCACCAGGCCCGGCGGGATATTGATGTAGAAAATATATTCCCAGCCCCAGTTTTCGGTCAGCCAACCACCCAGGGTCGGGCCGATGGAGGGGGCAAAGGTGGCCGTCATGGCGAACATGGCCATGCCCTTGGCGCGGTGGTGTTCCGGCAGTTTGATCAGGGTCAGGGTGAATGCCAGCGGGATCAGCGCGCCGCCGGTGAAGCCCTGCAAGGCCCGGAACAGGATCATGCTCTCCAGGTTCCAGGCCATCGAGCAAAGCAGCGACGACAGCAGGAAGCCGACCGATACCCACACCGCCAGGCGGCGGGCCGACAGTAACTGCACCAGCCAGGCCGTCAGCGGGATCATGATGATCTCGGCCACCAGGTAGGACGTGGAGATCCACGAGCCTTCTTCCAGGGTGGCTGATAGCGCGCCCTGGATGTCCTTGAGCGAAGAATTGGTGATCTGGATATCCAGCACCGCCATGAAGGCGCCGAGCATCACGCTCATCACCGCGATCCAGTCGCGCCGGGAAGGCTCCGCGGTTGGCCTCAGCAGCTGATCACCGGCCATCGTGGCCTTCATCTTCTGCGCGCAGGTCGACGGTGGCGTTCACCGACATGCCCGGGCGAATACGGCCATGCAGCGGGTTGTCGGCGGCGAAGGTCAGTTTCACCGGGATGCGCTGCACCACCTTGGTGAAGTTGCCGGTGGCGTTATCGGGGGGCAGCAGGCTGAACTGCGCGCCGGAGGCAGCGAACAGGCTGTCGACGCGGCCTTCGATCGGCGTGTCGGGGTAGCTGTCAAACAGCAGTTCGGCGCGCTGGCCGGGCTGCATGTGGCCGATCTGGGTTTCCTTGAAGTTGGCCTGTACCCAGATGTCTTCGTCGGGCACGATCGACAGCAGGTAGGCGCCGGCCTGCACCACCTGGCCATTACGGGCGTTGCGCTGGCCGATGATGCCGTTGATCGGGGCGCGGATCTCGCAGCGGGTCAGGTTAAGTTCGGCCTGGGCCAGTTCGGCGCGGGCGTTGGCGATCTGTGCATCCAGGCGCTTGAGGTCGGCGCTGAGTGCATTGACCTGCTGGCGCTGGCTTTGCAGGTCAGCGCGGGCCTTGTCCACCTGGGAGCCGGCAACGTGGCTTTCCGCCGAAAGGGTGGTGACTTGCTGCTCGGAAACGAACCCCGGTTTGCGCAGTTTCTCGACGCGGTTGAGGTCCAGGCGCGAGCGGTCGAACGTTGCCTGATTGGCCGCGACTTGGGCCTGGCCGGCGGCGATCAGGCTGCCCTGTTGGGTCAGGCGGCTTTGCGCTTGCACGTGCTCGGCTTCACGGGTGGCCAGGGCGGCGCGGGCGCGTTCCACGGCCAGTTCGAAGTCGGCAGCTTCCAGGCGCACCAACAGATCGCCCTTGCGCACAGGCTGGTTGTCCTCCACGCGCACCTCGTCGATCCGTGCGCCGAGCTGGCTGGAAATGCGCGTGATCTCGCCCTGGACATAGGCGTTGTCGGTGCTTTCGTAGAAACGACCCTTGAAATACCAATGGGCGAAGAAGGCGAGGGCGATGATCGCTACCAAGGTGAAGAAGATCAGCAGGCGGCGTTTGAGTTGAGCGGGCATGGGGACTATCGTTCCAGAAATGTAAGCAAATTTAACAGCGACACACGGCCCTCCCACAAGTGTCGTTCGCGCCATTGCTGGAGCCCGGTGCCTGCTCCCTGCTAACATCCCGCCTTTGTTTCATCTTTCGCTCGAGACTCTCCATGACCACCGTACGCACGCGTATCGCGCCATCGCCCACTGGCGACCCCCATGTCGGCACCGCCTACATCGCCCTGTTCAACTACTGCTTTGCCAAGCAGCACGGCGGTGAGTTCATCCTGCGCATCGAAGACACCGACCAGCTGCGCTCGACCCGCGAATCGGAGCAGCAGATCTTCGACGCCCTGCGCTGGCTCGGCATCGAATGGAACGAAGGCCCGGATGTTGGTGGCCCGCACGGCCCATACCGGCAGAGCGAGCGTGGCGAAATCTACGCCAAGTATGCCAAGCAGCTGGTTGATGCCGGCCACGCCTTCTACTGCTTCTGCACCGCCGAAGAGCTTGAGCAGATGCGCGCCGAGCAGATGGCCCGCGGCGAAACCCCGCGCTATGACGGCCGCGCGCTGCTGCTGAGCGACGAGGAAGTGCAGCGCCGCCTGGCCGCTGGCGAGCCCCACGTGATCCGCATGAAGGTGCCGAGCGAAGGCATCTGCGTGGTCCCCGACATGCTCCGTGGCGATGTCGAGATCCCGTGGGACCGCATGGACATGCAGGTGCTGATGAAGAACGACGGCCTGCCGACGTACTTCCTGGCCAACGTGGTCGACGACCACCTGATGGGCATCACCCACGTGCTGCGCGGCGAAGAGTGGCTGCCGTCGGCGCCTAAGCTGATCAAGCTGTACGAATACTTCGGCTGGGAGCAGCCCAAGCTGTGCTACATGCCGCTGCTGCGTAACCCGGACAAGAGCAAGCTGTCCAAGCGCAAGAACCCGACCTCGGTGACCTTCTACGAGCGTATGGGCTTCATGCCCGAGGCGATGCTCAACTACCTGGGCCGCATGGGCTGGTCGATGCCGGACGAGCGCGAGAAGTTCTCCCTGGCCGAGATGGTCGAGCACTTCGACCTGTCGCGTATTTCGCTGGGTGGCCCGATCTTCGACATCGAGAAGCTGTCCTGGCTCAACGGCCAGTGGCTGCGTGAGCTGCCGGTGGAAGAGTTCGCTGCGCGCGTGCAGAAGTGGGCGTTCAACAGCGACTACATGATGAAGATCGCCCCGCACGTGCAGGGCCGGGTCGAAACCTTCAGCCAGGTCGCCCCGCTGGGTGGGTTCTTCTTCGAAGGTGCGTTGAAGCTGGACGCCAAGCTGTTCGAGAGCAAGAAGCTGTCTGCCGACCAGGTGCGTCAGGTAGTGCAGTTGATCCTGTGGAAGCTGGAAAGCCTGCGTCAGTGGGAAAAAGAGCGCATCACCGGCTGCATCCAGGCGGTGGTCGAAGCGCTGGAGTTGAAGCTGCGTGATGCCATGCCGCTGATGTTCGCCGCCATCACTGGCCAGGCCAGCTCGGTATCGGTGCTCGATGCCATGGAAATCCTCGGCCCTGACCTGACCCGCTACCGCCTGCGTCAGGCGCTGGACCTGCTGGGTGGTGTGTCGAAGAAAGAAAACAAAGAGTGGGAAAAGCTGCTGGCGAACATCGCCTGATTCAGGTTTGCACCTAGCCTGTGGGGCGGGCAAGCCCGCTCCCACAGGTCCAGCTAACCCCGAAGAACCGGGGCAGGGCGGTAAGTGGTTGTTATCTGTGAAAAAACTTTTGAATATTTTCAAAATTTCGTTTGACAGCTTTGCAATCCGATCTTAATATGCGCCCCGTCCACAGCGATGAACGAAACGAAGCGCCAGGCACCCAGCCGGTGATTCAGTTCAAAGCGACATTGTGGGGCTATAGCTCAGCTGGGAGAGCGCCTGCATGGCATGCAGGAGGTCAGCGGTTCGATCCCGCTTAGCTCCACCAAATTCCGCTTGGCAGCCAAGGCTGTCGAGCAAGATCGGGTCCAGCAACCGGGTCTTGAAGGTAAGAAGGTTCGTCCCCTTCGTCTAGTGGCCTAGGACACCGCCCTTTCACGGCGGTAACAGGGGTTCGAGTCCCCTAGGGGACGCCAGTTTCGCACAAGCGATGCTTTATGATGTCGCTGGGCCGAGAGGCTAGAAATCCGGGGCTATAGCTCAGCTGGGAGAGCGCCTGCATGGCATGCAGGAGGTCAGCGGTTCGATCCCGCTTAGCTCCACCAATTTTAGCCAGGGTTCACTTCGGTGAATCTTCGCGAAGGTTACGTCCCCTTCGTCTAGTGGCCTAGGACACCGCCCTTTCACGGCGGTAACAGGGGTTCGAGTCCCCTAGGGGACGCCACTTTTACCCGCGTTTTGCGGGGCTTAAAGAGGCTCATTCGCATATTGGATGAGCCTTTTGTTTTCGGGGCTATAGCTCAGCTGGGAGAGCGCCTGCATGGCATGCAGGAGGTCAGCGGTTCGATCCCGCTTAGCTCCACCAATTTAGCCAGGGTTCACATCAGTGAACCTTCGCGAAGGTTACGTCCCCTTCGTCTAGTGGCCTAGGACACCGCCCTTTCACGGCGGTAACAGGGGTTCGAGTCCCCTAGGGGACGCCACGTTTACCCGCGTTTTGCGGGACTTTAAAGGCTCATTCGCTTATTGAATGGGCCTTTTGTTTTTCTCCCCCTTCATAAAATGCACGCCGATAAACGGTTGCAAATGGTGCTTGCCAAAAAATATGATGAGAATAATATTTCAATCATCATATTTTGCCGGCGAGCCGTCCATGAGTGACAAGAAAACCAGAACGCGCGAACGCATTCTCGAAGCCGCCCGTAGCGCGTTGATCCAGCACGGCCCCGCCGAGCCGAGCGTCAGCCAGGTCATGGGGGCTGCTGGCCTTACCGTCGGTGGTTTCTACGCGCACTTCGACAGCAAGGACGAGCTCATGCTGGAGGCATTCCGGCAGCTGCTCAGCGAGCGCCGGGCCTTGCTGGCCCAAGTTGATCCGAGCCTGGACGGGGAGGCGCGGCGGGCACTGGTGAGTGCCTTCTACCTGTCGCGCAAGCACCGTGATGCCGAAGTGCATGCCTGCCCGCTGCCCAATTCGATTGGCGAGATGCAGCGCCTGCCGGAGGTGTTTCGTGAGGTGCTGGCCGAGCATGTCGAGCTGATGACTGCGGCGATGGTTGATCGCCCCGAAGATGCCGACAAGGCCCTGGCCGACCTGGCTCTGATGATTGGTGGTCTGGCGCTGGCCCGTGCGCTGGGCACTGGCGAGTTGTCCGACCGTATTCTGCGCGCCGCCAAGTCGGCGGTTATCTAAGCCTCAGACCCTGGAGCAAGGCGATGACTACCCTGAGCTGGATTCGTGGTGTGAATGGCACCCTCGGCCGACTGGCCCCCGAGCATGTCGCCGGCAAGATGCGCCGTGCCTTCATGACCCCGCGCAACCTGCCGCCAAGGCAGTGGGAATTACCCCTGTTGGCGAGCGCCGAGCGCATCACCTTGCGTTTTGGGTTGTCCGCCTTGCGTTGGGGCAAAGGCCCGACCGTGCTGTTGATGCACGGCTGGGAAGGGCGCCCGACCCAGTTTGCCGCGCTGATCGAAACCCTGGTGAAGGCCGGGCACACCGTGGTCTCGCTGGAAGGCCCCGGCCACGGGCGCTCGCCCGGGCAACAGGCGCATGTGGTGCTGTTTGCCCGTGCCCTGCTCGAGGCTGCCGCCGAACTGCCGCCGCTGCGCGCCGTGATCGGCCACTCCATGGGCGGTGCCAGTGTCATGCTGGCGCTGCAGATGGGGCTGCGCGCCGAAGCGGCGGTGAGCATCGCCGCGCCGGCGCAGCTGCTCGGCGTGCTGCGCGGCTTCGCCCGGCACCTGGGGCTGCCGGCACGGGCCAGGGCGGCGTTCATCCGCCAGGTCGAAAGGGACGTCGGTATGCAGATCAACCGCCTGGATGTCAGTGGTTATCAGCTGGAGCTGCCGGGGCTGGTGGTGCACGCCGCCGATGATGCGCTGGTGGCCGCCAGCGAAGCCGAGGTCATCCACAAGGCCTGGTTCGATAGCCGCCTGCTGCGGCTGGAGGAGGGTGGCCACCAGCGTGTGCTGGCCGACCCGCGGCTGAGCGAGGCGGTGCTCGAATTGCTCGAGCGTGCCAGCACACCCGCGCGGCAAAGCGCCTGAACATCCGATACACTCTGCCCGTTCACTGACATTGGGAGCGGGCATGAGCTGGGACCTGGCAACGCCATTCATCATCGACCTGCGCGTCGGCAGCGAGGACATCGACGGCCTCGGCCACGCCAACAACGCGGTATATGTCACCTGGCTGGAGCGTTGCGCCTGGCGCCATTCCCAGCGCCTGGGCCTGGACCTGGCCGAATACCGGCGCCTGGACCGGGCCATGGCAGTGGTGCGCCATGAAATCGACTACCTCGCCGCCGCCTATGAGGACGACGAGCTGCAGCTGGCGACCTGGATCATCGACTGGGACCAGCGCTTGCGCATGACCCGGCGCTTCCAGCTCAAGCGCCCGCGTGATGGCGTGACCCTGCTGCGGGCGCAGACCACCTTCGCCTGCATCGAGCTGTCCAGCGGCAAGCCCAAGCGCATGCCGGCGGAATTCGTCGACGGGTATGGTCCGGCGCTGATCGGCGCCTGAACTGCCGGTTTTTTTTGCTAGACTGCCGCCTTTTCCCGGCGAGACCCCGAAATGCAAATTGCCCTGGCCCCGATGGAGGGGCTGGTCGACAACATCCTGCGCGACGTCCTGACCCGAGTGGGCGGCATCGATTGGTGCGTCACCGAGTTCATCCGCGTGTGCGACCGCCTGCTGCCAGCCTCCTCGTTCGACAAGCTCGCGCCTGAGCTGCGCCAGGGCGCGCGCACGGCTGCCGGCGTGCCCATGCGTGTGCAGTTGCTGGGGTCCGATCCGGTCTGCCTGGCCGAAAACGCGGCGTTGGCCTGTGAGTTGGGCGCGCCGGTGATCGACCTGAACTTCGGCTGCCCAGCCAAGACCGTGAACAAGTCGCGCGGCGGCGCGGTGCTGCTCAAGGAGCCGGAGTTGCTGCATGCCATCGTGCGTGAAGTGCGCCGCGCCGTGCCGGCGCACATTCCGGTCACCTCGAAGATGCGCCTGGGCTTCGACAGCCCGGACGGTGCGCTGGAGTGCGCCACGGCCCTGGCCGAAGGGGGCTCGGCGCATCTGGTGGTGCATGCCCGCACCAAGGTCGAAGGGTACAAGCCGCCGGCCCATTGGGAATGGGTGGCGCGGGTGCAGGACGTGGTCAAGGTGCCGGTGTTCGCCAATGGCGAGATCTGGACCGTGGACGACTGGCGGCGTTGCCGTGAGGTCAGCGGCGCCGAGGACATCATGCTCGGGCGAGGGCTGGTGTCGCGGCCGGACCTCGCGTTGCAGATCGCTGCCGCGCGTGACGGGCATGAGTACCAGCCGATGAGTTGGGAAGCGCTGTTGCCGTTGCTGCGCGAATTCTGGCGCCAGGCCCAGGCCAAGCTGTCGCCGCGCTATGCGCCCGGGCGTATGAAGCAGTGGCTGGCGATGCTGACGCGCAGCTATCCGGAGGCGGTGGTGCTGTTTGCCGAGCTGCGGCGCGAGGATGATTGCCAGCGCATCAGCCGGTTGCTTGGCGTGCAGGTGCAGGCATTTGAGGCATGCGTTGCCTGATCTGGCCTCTTCGCGGGCCTTTCCCACAAAAAGGGCCGTTGAAGTCAGCGCAAAATTTTTTTCTTGCCACCCTTGAAAGCGATTTCCTGAACCTCATTTATTCAGTACGCGATGCCGAAGTCGGGTCGCGTAATGACTTACTTGCTGAATTTCAGGAGTTTATGACCATGACCAGCGCTTTCTCTCTCGCACCCCTTTTCCGCCACTCCGTCGGCTTCGACCGGTTCAATGACCTTTTCGAGTCTGCGGCACGTAACGAGGCGGGTAGCAGCTACCCTCCCTACAACGTTGAAAAACATGGCGATGACCACTATCGCATCGTGGTTGCCGCAGCCGGTTTCCAGGAGCAGGACCTCGACCTTCAGGTCGAAAAAGGCGTCCTGACGGTGATCGGCGGCAAGCGCGAAAACGCCGCCGCAGAGGTGACCTACCTGCACCAGGGCATTGCCCAGCGCGCGTTCAAGCTGTCGTTCCGCCTGGCTGACCATATCGAGGTCAAATCCGCCGGCCTGGCCAATGGCCTGCTCAGCATCGACCTGCTGCGCATCGTGCCGGAAGAAGCCAAGGCCAAGCGCATCCCGATCAATGGCGAAAAGCCTGTGCTGAACTGAGTTCGGCGGGATGAACAAAAGGGCACCTTCGGGTGCCCTTTTTCGTGGTCAATAGTCCGCCGGCGCCTCCAGCAGCATCTGCCTGAACTCTGGTAGCGGCAGCGGCCGGCTGTGCAGGTAGCCCTGGTACAGGTGGCACCCCAGCCGTTCGAGAAACTCCAGCTGCTCAGTCAGCTCCACGCCCTCGGCGATCACTGCCAGGTCGAGGCTGCGGGCCATGGCGACGATGGCGCGGACAATCTCGGCGTCATTGGGGTCCACCGGGGCGTCGCGAACGAAGGTCTGGTCGATCTTCAGCGCGTCCACGGGCAAGCGCTTGAGGTAGGTGAGCGAGGAATAGCCGGTGCCGAAATCGTCCATGGCGAAGCTCACCCCGTAGCGTTTCAACTCGCGCATCTTGCTGATGGTGTCTTCCAGGTTCTGGATCACGATGCCTTCGGTGATCTCCAGCTTGAGCATGTGCCGTGGCAGGCGGTAGTCGTCCAGGCTGCGCAATACCCGCTCGACGAAGTCGTTCTGGCGGAACTGCCGCGGGCTGATGTTCACGCACAAGCTGAAATCGCCGGCGTCGATCAGCCCGTCTTCTAGCATGTGCGCACAGGCATCACAGGCTTCGTCGAGTATCCAGCTGCCAACTTCGAGGATCAGGCCGCTTTCTTCCAATACCTGAATGAACTGCGCCGGCGGCTGCTGGCCCAGTTGCGGGTGGTGCCAGCGCAACAGGACTTCGGCGCCGACGATGCGGTTGTCGCGGGCATCCACCTGGGGTTGGAAGTGCAACGCCAGTTCGCCGCGGGCCAGGGCCAGGCGCAGGTCGTTTTCCATGCGCAGGCGCTCGCTGGCGGCCTTCTGCATGGTGGTGTGGAACAACTGGGTGGTGTTGCGGCCCGAGTCTTTGGCCCGGTACAAGGCGATGTCGGCGCGTTTGAGCAGGTCGGCCGGTGTGGCGCCGTGGTCGGGGATCAGTGCCACGCCGATGCTTGGTGTTACCTGCAGGCGCTGGCCGTCCAGCGACATCGGTTCGGCGAGCAGCTCGCGCAGGGTGTCGGCCAGCTCGCGGACCTTGTGCTCAACTGCCTCGCGGCTGCCTTCCAGGCCACTGAGCAGCACCACGAACTCATCGCCGCCCAGGCGCGCCACGGTGTCTTCCAGGCGCACGCTGGCTTCGAGGCGGGCGGTGATGATCTTCAGCACCGTGTCGCCGACCGGGTGCCCAAGCGAGTCGTTGATGTGCTTGAAGTGGTCAAGGTCGAGGAACAGCAGGGCGCCGCGCAGGTTGTGCCGGCGCAACAGGGCGATCTGCTGGCTCAGGCGGTCCATCAGTAGCGCGCGGTTGGGCAGGTTGGTCAGCGGGTCGTGGTAGGCCAGGTGGCGGATCTGCGCCTGGGCGTTCTTCAGCTGGCTGACATCGCGGGCGGTAAGCAGCAGGCAGTCGACCTCGTTGAGGCTGATGGGCTCGACCGACACTTCCACGGTCAGGATGTCGCCACGCTTGTTGCGCCCGAGCATTTCGCGGTGGTGCACGCGGCCACGCTCCTTGAGTTCGGCGAGCAGGGCGTTGCGCTGTTTGTCATCGGCCCAGATGCCCAGGTCGTAGACGCTGCGGCCGATCACCTCGGCGTTGCTGTAGCCGGTCAGCCGGCAGAAGCCGTCGTTGACCTCCACGTAACGCCCGCTGCGGCGTTCGCTGATGGTGATGGCGTCAGGGCTGGAGTGAAACGCCTTGGCGAACTTCTCTTCACTGGACTTGAGCGCCGCCTCGGAGCGTTGCTGCTGGGTGATGTCGCGCAGCGTGGTGACGCTGCAGGGCTGGTTGTCGACGCTGATCAGGCGGCTGGATATCACGCAGGTCAGCGGTGAACCGTTGCGGTGGTTGACCACCACGGCAACGTTGCTCAAGGCCTGCTCGCGGATCACCCGCTCGATGCGTTGGGCGCGCTCGATCGACTCGGCCCACAGGCCGATTTCTTCGGCAGTACGGCCGATCACCTGCTCCGCGCTCCAGCCGAAAGTATGGGTAAATGCCGGGTTGATCTCGATGAACTGGCCGGAGTCCTGGCGCGTCACGCAGATCGGATCGGGGCTGACCTGGAACAGGCTCGCGAACTTCTCCTCCGACGCGCTCAGGCGCAGTTCGCGCTCCACTTGCTCGGTGATGTCGAGCAAGGTGCCGGCCATGCGCAGCGGCTTGCCGAGGTCGTCGCGGTACAGGCGTGCGCGGCTCTCGATGTAGCGCGAGGCGCCGTTATCCAGCTGTACGCGGTAGGTGATCTGGTAGTTGCCCGCCGGGCCTTCGCGCAGGCTGCGGTAAGCCTGGCGCATTGAATCGCGTTCTTCTTCCGGTACGCCCTCGAAGAAGGCGTCGAAGGATTCATGAAAGGGCATCGGCTCCAGCCCGTGCAACTGCGCGGCGCGGGCCGAGCCGTAGAGCATGCCGCTGGGGATGTGCCAGTCCCAGGTACCCAGTTGCGCCGAGTCCAGGGCCAGGTCGAGGCGTTCCTGGCTGTCCTTGAGCGCCTGTTCGGCGCGTTTGCGCTCGGAGGTGTCGACGAAGGTGCTGAGCAGGAAGGTCACGCCTTCCAGCTCGATCGCCTGGGTGCACAGGATGCCGTCGTGGACCTTGCCGGTGCTGGCGCGGAACTGCACTTCCATGATCGCCGGGCCGCCGCTGGCGCGGATCGTTTCGAGCACCTGGTAGCGTTGCTCGGGGTTCACCCACAGGCCCAGTTCCAGGCTGGTCTTGCCGATCACCTGGTCGCCGGGCCAGCCGAAGATGTCTTCGAAGTGCTGGTTGACCTCGAAGATCATGCCGTCGTTGCGGCGCGTGAGCAGGATCGCGTTGGGGCTCAGGTGAAACAGCGTGGCGAAGCGCTTTTCCGAGTTGATCAGCGCGGTTTCCCGTTCGCGCTGGCGAGTGATCTCGCGGATCACCCCGATCATCTGCGGTCGGCCCTGGCGGTCGTGGGTCAGGCTGCCGTTGATTTCCAGCCAGTGCAGGCTGCCGTCCGGCCAGCGGATGCGATGGCGCATGGCTTTCTCGGCAGGTTCGCCGTTGACCACTGCCTGGAACAGCTGGCGGGTGCGGGCGCGGTCTTCTTCGGGCAGCAGGTCGAGGTAGTCGATGTCGTTGGGCAAGGGGCGCTGCGGGTCGAAGCCGAACAGGGCCTGGGTGCCACGTGACCAACTCACCCGGCCACTGTCGATGTCCCAGAGCCAGGCCCCCAGGCGTGCGCCGTTGAGCGCGGCCAGCAGCTGCGGGGCGTTCTGCCAGGCCTGTTCCGACTCCTGAGGGTCGGCCGCAGGGATACGCGGCAGGCGCGGAAAGCGGTTTGCTGATTTGGGCATTGGTACCAGACCTTTGGCGGTTGACGCGTCCTTGAGTTGGAAGTGCCGGGCTGACGACCGGTCAGGCGGACCCTGCATGACTGTCGAGCAGGGCCATGAAGGCCCTGGCCGCGTTCGACAGCGTTCGCTCGGTATGCAGTATGTAGCCTAGCTGGCGTGACAGCTGTATGCCGGGTAAAGCGATGGGTGCAACCTGATCGTCGAGCATGGTGCGCGGCAGCACGCTCCAGGCCAGGCCGATGGAGACCATCATCTTTATGGTTTCCAGGTAGTTGGTGCTCATGGCGATGTTCGGGGTCAGGCCTTGGCTTTCGAACAGGCGCTGGACGATATGGTGGGTAAATGTGTTGCCGCCGGGGAACACCGCCGGGTGGCGCGCAACGTCGGCAAGGCTGACCTCGGTATTGCTGGCCAGCGGGTGCTCGGGGGCGGCGACGAAATCCAGGGCGTCATCCCACACCGCAACGGCCTTGACCAGCTGGTGGGGCTCGGGTGCCAGGGTAATCACGGCTATTTCGGCGCGGCCATGGAGTATTTCGTCGTAGGCCGCTTCTGAATCGAGGAACTGAATATCCAATGCTACCGCCGGGTACTGCCGGGTAAACGCCCGCAGCAGCGGGGGCAGGCGGTGCAGGCCGATGTGGTGACTGGTGGCGAGGGTCAGGCGACCGCTCACTTCCCCAGTCAAATTGGTCAGTGCGCGTCGAGTATCATCTAGAACGTTGAGGATCTGATAAGCACGCGGCAACAGTGCCCGGCCAGCTTCGGTCAAGGTCACTTCCCGGCCAAGGCGATCGAACAGGCGCACGCCCAGTTGTTGCTCCAACCCGGCGATGCGCTTGCTGATGGCCGGCTGTGTCAGGAACAGGCGCTCGCCAGCGCCGGAAAAGCTGCCTGTTTCGGCAATGGCGATGAATGCACTCAGGTTGGCCAGGTCCACAGCTTGAATTCCTTTTGGTTATCCAAAGCATAAAAATTATGAATTTGAGTAATTCAATCTAAACCCATAGCATCGTCCGTACAAGCCAAGGGGTCTTTGGCATAGAAAGACGCTGATGAGGAACAGTCTGATGGCTGGCAAAACGCTCTACGACAAACTCTGGGAAGCCCATGAGGTCAAGCGCCGTGATGACGGCTCCTCCTTGATCTACATCGACCGCCATATCATCCACGAAGTGACGTCGCCCCAGGCTTTCGAAGGCCTGCGTCTGGCCCAGCGCAAACCGTGGCGCATCGATGCCAACATCGCCACGCCCGACCACAACGTGCCGACCACGCCGGAACGCAAGGGCGGAATCGAAGCCATCGTCGACCAGGTGTCGCGCCTGCAGGTGCAGACCCTCGATGAGAACTGTGACGAATACGGCATCGTCGAATTCAAGATGAATGACGTGCGTCAGGGCATCGTCCATGTCATCAGCCCGGAGCAGGGTGCCACCTTGCCGGGCATGACCGTGGTCTGCGGCGACTCGCACACCTCTACCCATGGCGCCTTCGGTGCCTTGGCCCATGGCATCGGCACTTCCGAGGTCGAGCACGTGCTCGCTACCCAGTGCCTGGTCGCCAAGAAGATGAAGAACATGCTGGTACGCGTCGAAGGCACCCTGCCTGCCGGCGTCACTGCCAAGGACATCGTGCTTGCCGTGATCGGCAAGATCGGTACCGCCGGTGGCAACGGCCACGCCATGGAATTTGCCGGCAGCGCCATCCGTGAACTGTCCATGGAAGGCCGCATGACCATCTGCAACATGTCCATCGAGGCCGGTGCGCGGGTTGGCCTGGTCGCCACCGATGCCACCACCGTCGCGTATGTCGAAGGCCGTCCGTACGCGCCGAAAGGCGAGCAGTGGGAGCGCGCAGTCGAGTCGTGGAAAGACCTGGTCTCCGATGACGATGCAGTGTTCGACACCGTGGTCGAGCTCGATGCAGCCGAAATCAAGCCGCAGGTCAGCTGGGGCACCTCGCCCGAGATGGTCCTGGCCGTCGACCAGCGCGTGCCGGACCCGGCTGCCGAGGCCGACCTGGTCAAGCGTGGTTCGATCGAACGTGCCTTGAAGTACATGGGCCTGAGCGCCAACCAGGCGATCACCGATATCCACCTGGACCGCGTGTTCATCGGCTCGTGCACCAACTCGCGCATCGAAGACCTGCGCGCCGCGGCCCAAATCGCCAAGGGCCGCAAGGTGGCTGCCACCGTCAAGCAGGCCATCGTCGTGCCGGGCTCCGGCCTGGTCAAGGCGCAGGCCGAGCGTGAAGGCCTCGACAAGATCTTCCTCGAGGCGGGTTTCGAATGGCGTGAGCCGGGCTGCTCGATGTGCCTGGCAATGAACCCGGACCGCCTCGAAAGCGGCGAACACTGTGCGTCCACCTCCAACCGCAACTTCGAAGGCCGTCAGGGCGCTGGTGGCCGTACCCACCTGGTCAGCCCGGCCATGGCCGCCGCCGCTGCGGTGACCGGCCACTTCATCGATGTCCGCGAGTTGATCCAAGGGAGCGCAGCATGAAAGCCTTTACCCAGCACACCGGCCTCGTTGCGCCGTTGGACCGTGCCAACGTCGACACCGACCAGATCATCCCCAAGCAGTTTCTCAAGTCGATCAAGCGCACGGGCTTTGGCCCCAACCTGTTCGACGAGTGGCGCTACCTGGACGTGGGCCAGCCTTACCAGGACAACAGCAAACGCCCGCTGAACCAGGAGTTCGTGCTCAACCACGCGCGTTACCAGGGCGCCAGCGTGCTGATCGCGCGGGAAAACTTCGGCTGCGGTTCGAGCCGTGAGCATGCCCCTTGGGCGCTGGACGAATACGGCTTCCGCAGCGTGATCGCGCCAAGCTTTGCCGACATCTTCTTCAACAACAGCTTCAAGAACGGTCTGCTGCCGATCATCTTGAGCGATGAGGAAGTCGACGAGCTGTTCAAGCAGGTCGAAGCCAACCCGGGCTACCAGCTGACCATCGACCTGCAGGCGCAGGCGGTGACGCGCCCGGACGGCAAGGTGTTGCACTTCGAGGTCGACGCCTTCCGCAAGCACTGCCTGCTCAACGGCCTCGACGACATCGGCCTGACCCTGCAGGACAGCGATGCGATCAAGGCGTTCGAAGGCAAGCACCGTGCCGCGCAGCCTTGGCTGTTTCGGGATGCCTGAGTGATGCAGTTGGGTTTGCTGGCCTCATCGCCGGCAAGCCGGCTCTCCCACAAGTACTGCACAGGTCTTGGCGCTTGTGGAGTCTCTGTAGGCGCCGGCTTGCCGGCGATAG
This sequence comes from Pseudomonas sp. NPDC087185, assembly GCF_044744955.1. NCBI lineage: Bacteria > Pseudomonadati > Pseudomonadota > Gammaproteobacteria > Pseudomonadales > Pseudomonadaceae > Pseudomonas > Pseudomonas sp. NPDC087185. Next base: position 56,746 of record NZ_JBIUZK010000002.1, read on the forward strand.
CGGCAGTACAAGCAACCTGAAACCAGAGGGAAACACCATGACCAGCACCACCCACACCGATGTGGTCCAACGCCAGTTCGGCGAACAGGCCAGCGCCTACCTCAGCAGTGCGGTGCACGCCCAGGGCAGCGAATTTGCCCTGCTGCAGGCCGAGCTGGCAGGGCAGGGCGCGGCTCGCGTGCTGGACCTGGGCTGCGGTGCCGGTCATGTCAGCTTCCACGTTGCGCCGTTGGTGGCAGAGGTGGTCGCCTACGACCTGTCGCAGTCGATGCTCGATGTGGTGGCCAGCGCCGCCGCCGAGCGTGGCATGGGCAATATCACCACCGAGCGCGGCGCTGCCGAGCGCCTGCCGTTTGCCGATGCCTCGTTCGACTTCGTCTTCAGCCGCTATTCGGCGCACCACTGGAGCGACCTGGGTGTAGCCCTGCGCGAAGTGCGTCGGGTGCTGAAGCCGGGTGGGGTGGCCGCGTTCATCGACGTGATGTCGCCGGGCAGCCCGCTGCTCGACACTTACCTGCAGACAGTCGAAGTGCTACGCGACACCAGCCACGTACGCGATTATTCTGCCGCCGAGTGGCAGCGCCAGGTCAGCGAAGCCGGCCTGCATGCCCGCAGCCACACCCGTCAGCGCCTGCGCCTGGAGTGGGCTTCGTGGGTCGAGCGCATGCGCACACCCGAGCCGCTGCGCGTGGCTATTCGCCAGTTGCAGCACGCCATGGGCGAGGAAGTGCGGGAGTATTACCAGATCGAAGCCGATGGTTCGTTCAGCACCGATGTCATCGTGTTGTGGGCTGAGCGCTGAATATTTTACGGTGCGGCCGAGCTGGCCGCGCCGCTTGAATGGATAGAGGAAAGCATGAGCAAGCAGATTCTGATTCTCCCAGGTGATGGTATTGGCCCGGAAATCATGGCCGAGGCGGTCAAAGTGCTGGAACTGGCCAACGACAAGTTCCAGCTTGGCTTCAGCCTTGCGCATGACGTGATCGGCGGCGCTGCCATCGACAAGCACGGCGTGCCGCTGGCCGACGAGACCCTGGAGCGCGCGCGCCAGGCCGACGCCGTGCTGCTGGGCGCCGTGGGTGGCCCGAAGTGGGACAAGATCGAGCGTGACATCCGCCCAGAGCGCGGCCTGCTGAAAATCCGCTCGCAACTGGGCCTGTTCGCCAACCTGCGCCCGGCCATTCTCTACCCGCAACTGGCCGATGCCTCGTCGCTCAAGGCGGAAATCGTTTCAGGCCTGGACATCCTCATCGTGCGTGAGCTGACCGGTGGCATCTACTTCGGTGCACCGCGTGGCCAGCGTGAGCTGGAAGGCGGCGAGCGCCAGGCTTACGACACCTTGCCATACAGCGAAAGCGAAGTGCGCCGCATCGCCCGCGTCGGCTTCGACATGGCGCGCGTGCGCGGCAAGAAGCTCTGCTCGGTGGACAAGGCCAACGTCCTGGCCTCCAGCCAGTTGTGGCGTGAAGTGGTCGAGGAAGTGGCCAAGGACTACCCGGACGTCGAGCTGAGCCACATGTACGTCGACAACGCCGCCATGCAGCTGGTGCGTGCGCCCAAGCAGTTCGACGTGGTGGTGACCGACAACATGTTCGGTGACATCCTGTCGGATGAGGCTTCCATGCTGACCGGTTCCATCGGCATGCTGCCTTCGGCATCGCTGGACGCCAACAACAAGGGCATGTACGAGCCTTGCCACGGCTCGGCGCCAGACATCGCCGGCCAGGGCATCGCCAACCCGCTGGCGACCGTTCTGTCGGTGTCGATGATGCTGCGTTACAGCTTCAACGAGCACGCCGCGGCCGAGGCCATCGAGCAGGCGGTCAGCCTGGTGCTGGACCAGGGCTTGCGCACTGGTGACATCTGGTCGGCCGGTTGCACCAAAGTCGGTACGCAGGAAATGGGCGACGCAGTAGTCGCAGCGCTGCGGAATCTGTAATCTCTCTGGCCCGCCACCGTTTTTGGTCGGTGGCGGCCCACTTTTAGCAAAGGTGTAGTTGCGATGAAACGTGTAGGTCTGATCGGTTGGCGCGGCATGGTCGGTTCCGTGCTCATGCAGCGGATGCTGGAGGAGCAGGACTTCGACCTTATCGAGCCGGTGTTCTTCACCACCTCCAATGTCGGTGGCCAGGGCCCGAACGTGGGCAAGGATATTGCTCCGCTCAAGGACGCTTATTCGATTGAAGAACTCAAGACCCTCGACGTGATCCTGACCTGCCAGGGCGGCGACTACACCAACGAGGTCTTCCCCAAGCTGCGTGAAGCCGGCTGGCAGGGTTACTGGATCGATGCCGCCTCGTCGCTGCGCATGCAGGACGATGCCGTTATCGTGCTCGACCCGGTCAACCGCAAGGTGATCGACCAGCAGCTCGATGCCGGTACCAAGAACTACATCGGCGGCAACTGCACCGTCAGCCTGATGCTGATGGGCCTGGGTGGTCTGTTCGAAGCTGGCCTGGTCGAGTGGATGAGCGCCATGACCTACCAGGCGGCCTCCGGTGCCGGCGCGCAGAACATGCGGGAGCTGATCAAGCAGATGGGGGCTACCCACGCCGCCGTGGCCGATGACCTGGCCAACCCGGCTGCGGCCATCCTCGACATCGACCGCAAGGTTGCCGAGGCCATGCGCAGCGAAGCCTACCCGACCGAGAACTTCGGCGTGCCGCTGGCCGGCAGCCTGATCCCCTGGATCGACAAGGAACTGCCGAACGGCCAGAGCCGTGAAGAGTGGAAGGCCCAGGCCGAAACCAACAAGATCCTCGGTCGCTTCAAGAGCCCGATTCCGGTCGATGGCATCTGCGTGCGTATTGGCGCCATGCGCTGCCACAGCCAGGCACTGACCATCAAGCTGAACAAGGACGTGCCGCTGGCCGATATCGAAGGCATGATCAGCCAGCACAACCCATGGGTGAAGCTGGTGCCGAACCAGCGCGAAATCAGCATGCAGGAGCTGAGCCCGACCAACGTCACCGGTACCCTGAACATTCCGGTTGGCCGTCTGCGCAAGCTGAACATGGGTTCCCAGTACCTGGGTGCGTTCACCGTCGGCGACCAGCTGCTGTGGGGTGCTGCCGAGCCGCTGCGGCGCATGCTGCGGATCCTGCTGGAGCGTTGATCGTTCTGTGTCGATAAAAACCCGCGCTGGCAACAGCGCGGGTTTTTTTATGCCGGTCGGTGGATAAGGCCAGCACAGACAAAGCGGTACAATCCGAGTAAAGTGCCGCCCCCGCCGTTTCAGCATAAGGATCCCCTCCATGACCCAAGCCCTGGATATCGCCGTCGTTGGTGCCACCGGCAGTGTCGGTGAAACCCTCGTACAGATCCTCGAAGAACTGCATTTTCCGGTTGCGACCTTGCACTTGCTGGCCAGCATGGAGTCGGCGGGCAGTAGCGTGATGTTCGCTGGCAAGAAGATCAAGGTGCGCGAAGTCGACAGCTTCGACTTCGCCCAGGTCAAACTGGCCTTCTTCGCCGCCAGCCCCGCTGTCAGCCGCAGCTTTGCGAGCAAGGCGTATGCGGCCGGTTGCACGGTCATCGACCTGTCCGGCGGCCTGGATGACGCACTCGCCGTGGTGCCTGAGGCCAATGCCGACAGCATCGCCAACCTCCAGTTGCCGGCGCGGCTGGCCAGCCCAAGCTCTGCAGCGGTGGCCCTGGCCGTTGCGCTGGCGCCTCTCAAAGGCCTGCTGGGTATCGAGCGGGTGCAGGTCATGGCTGCCCTGGCGGTGTCTGCCCAGGGCCGCGAAGCGGTCAACGAGCTGGCCCGGCAGACCGCCGAGCTGCTCAATGCTCGCCCCCTGGAGCCGCGCTTCTTCGATCGCCAGGTGGCATTCAACCTGCTGGCCCAGGTCGGCGCAGTCGACGAGCAAGGCCACACCGGCCTGGAGCAGCGCCTGGTCAGCGAGCTGCGGGTACTGCTGAATCAGCCCGAACTGAAGATTTCCGTGACCTGCATTCAAGTCCCGGTGTTTTTCGGCGATAGCTTCAGTGTGGCGGTACAAAGCCGTAATCCGGTCGATCTGGGGGCGGTCAATGCCGCGCTGGAAGGCGCAGGCGGCGTCGAACTGGTCGAGCGCGATGATTATCCGACCCCGGTCGGTGACGCAGTAGGCCAAGACGTGGTCTATGTTGGTCGTGTACGCCGTGGTATCGACGAAGACCAGCAGCTCAACCTGTGGCTGACCACCGACAACCTGCGCAAGGGCGCCGCGCTCAACGCCGTGCAGGTGGCGCAATTGTTGATTAAACGCATGGCGTAAAAGATACTGGCGAGCAATTTTGTCCTACATCGCATGCGGTTTTGGGACGATTCATACAAGGGAAGAGGTCATGCTTCGAATTCGCAAACTGGTTCTGGCCATGGCGGCAGCGTCGGCGCTGTCGTCTGGCATGGCGAATGCCCTGGGGTTGGGTGAGCTGACGCTCAAGTCGGCGCAGAACCAGCCACTGGACGCCGAGATCGAATTGCTCGACGTGCGCGACCTCACCGCTGCCGAAGTGGCGCCGAGCCTGGCGCCGCCGGAAGAGTTCAGCAAGGCCGGGGTGAGTTATCCGACCTACCTCGAAGACCTCACCTTCACCCCGGTGATCAACCCCAACGGCAAGAGCGTGCTGCGGGTTACCTCCAGCCAGCCGCTGCCGGGTTCGGTGGTCAAGTTCCTGGTCCAGGTGATGTGGCCCCAGGGCCGCCTGCTGCGTGACTACAGCGTCCTGCTCGACCAGGCCAAGGCCCAAGGCGAGCAGCCTGGCGCGGCCAATGTCACGCCGGCCACCAGCAGTGCTGGCAGCTACACCACCAAGCGCCGGGATACCTTGTGGCAGATTGCTGCGCGCAATACCCAGGGTGGCGGCTCGGTGCAGCAGACCATGATCGCTATCCAGGCGCTGAACCCGGATGCGTTCATCGGTAACAACATCAACCAGCTGAAGGTTGGCCAGGTATTGCGCCTGCCTGATCAGCAGCAGGTGCAGAGCATCCCGCAGGGCGAGGCGAATCGCGAAGTGGCCGAGCAGTACGCGGCCTGGCGTGAAGGTCGCCGCCTGGGCCCGCGTGCGCGGCAGCTGGATGCTACCCGGCGGGGTGCCGCCGATGCGGCGCCGGAGCGTATCGCCCAGGGCGACAACCTGCGCCTGGTCAGCCCGGGCAACCAGGCAGGTGCCGGCGCCAAGGCGCTCAACGACAAATTGGCCGTGGCTCAGGAGAGCCTGGACACCAGCCGTCGTGACAATGATGAACTCAAGAGCCGGATGACCGACCTGCAGAGCCAGCTGGACAAGCTGCAGAAGTTGATCCAGCTGAAAAACGACCAGCTGGCGCGCCTGGAGGCACAGGGTGCCGCCGGTGATGCCGCGCCTGCCGCCACGGTGCCCGCCGAGCCGGCTCCGGCGCAGCCTGCTGACCCTGCCCAGGTGCCCCCTGTCGAGCCCGTCGTGACACCGGCGCCGGCGGCCGTCGACACCGCACCTGAAACTGTCGCCGCTGGCGAACATGCGCCGGTCGCGCAACAGCCAAGCGCGCTGGATGAGTTGTTGGGTAACCCGCTCTTGCTTGGCCTGATTGCAGGTTCGGCCATTCTTGTTTTGCTGCTCCTGATATTGCTGTTGCTCCGCAGGCGCAATGCCCAGCAGGAGGCCGAAAAGCACCTGCGCATGGCGCGTGCGCTGTCCGAGGAGGGCGAACGCAGCCCGGACCTCGACCTGCCTGCAAGCAGCTTCGATGAGCTGGATGTTTCGGCCCCGAGCGTGACCCTGTCGCCGGCGGTGGTAGCGGCTTCGGCTGCTGCGGCCACGGCTGCGGAAAAACCCGTCACGCCAGCCCCGGTTGCAGAACCGGTGGATGCCCAGGATCCGCACGCCGAGCTGTTGGCCCAAGTCGAACAGAGCCTGGCCCGCGGTCGCTTGAATCATGCGGCCGACTTGCTGGAAGCGGCTGTCGCGGCGCAGCCGGAGCATGACGGCTTGCGCCTGAAGCTGATGGAAGTGTATGCGCGCCAGGGTGATCACAGCGCCTTTGTCGAGCAAGAGCGCAAGTTGCCCGGTAACGATGACAACATCGCGCAGGTCAACGGGCTCAAGGAGCGTTTCCCGGCCATGCTGGGCATCGCTGCGGCGGGCCTGGGTGCTGCTGCACTGGCTGCCGAGCTAGATGAGCAATACGTGCAGGATCTGCTGCAGGATCAGCCGGAAACACCAGCGGCGGTGGAGCCTGAGGTGCAAGACGTTGCCGATGTCGAGCCAGAGCCACCGGTCGCCGTCGAGCCGGAAGCGGAGCCGGAGCCTGAGTTGACGCCTGAGCCGGAGGTCGAGCCCGCCGCTGAAGCCGTTACCGATGCGCCAGCCCTCGATGACAATGACCTGGACAGCGCATTCGACCTGAGCCTCGGCGACGATCTGCCGCTGGACGACCTCGAACCGCCCATGCTGGATGACGCCACCCTGGCGCAGCTGCAGGCAGAAGATGAGCCGGCTGCCACGGCTGACGAGCCACAAACCGACGCCGATGCCGATTTCGAGGCCTTGCTCGCCCAGGCCCAGGCCGAGCCACAGGGTGTCGACGATCTGGCCGACTTCGATCTGGATATTGGCGAGCCGAGCCTGCCTGAGGCAGGCACGGAAGAGCCGGTGGACGTTGCTGCCGAGTTGGCGGCATTCGACGCCATGCCGGCGTTCGATCCGATTTCCGAGCTCGAATTGCCAGAAGACTTCGACCTGTCGCTTTCGCTGGATGACCAGTCGCCGGCTGCGCAGAGCTTTGCCTCGGAGCTCAGTGACGTCAACGCCGAGCTGGACAAGTTGTCGCAGAACCTCGAATCACCGTCGCTGGAGCCGCATTTCACCGCTGCAGATGCGGCGCTGGAGCAGGAGCCACTGGACGACCTGGACTTCGACTTCTTCTCCGGCAGTGACGAAGTGGCCACCAAGCTCGACCTGGCGCGGGCCTACATCGACATGGGCGACCACCAGGGCGCGCGCGACATCCTCGACGAAGTGGTCAAGGATGGCGACGACACGCAGCGTCAGGAAGCCGAGGAGATGCTCTCCCGCCTGGTCTGAGGCAGGTAGCGGCACCACCAAGCCAACGGCAGCCCAACAAGGCTGCCGTTGTCGTTATAATCCCCGCCATTCCGTTTTTCCCACAGGTTTCACGCGCTTGGACATCATCGACACCGCCTCCGAATCGGCCGCCGCAGGCTTTACCCGCATTGCCCTGGGCGTGGAATACAAAGGCTCGCGCTACCGCGGCTGGCAGCGCCAGGCCAGCGGCGTGCCCAGTGTCCAGCAGGCGCTGGAGCAGGCCCTGTCGAAAGTGGCCAACGAGCCGATCAGCGTGCTCTGTGCCGGACGCACCGATGCTGGCGTGCACGGGTGCGGGCAGATCGTGCATTTCGACACCCGCGCCGTTCGCGATGAGCGCGCCTGGACCCTGGGCACCAACTTCAACCTGCCCCACGACATCAGTGTGGTCTGGTCGCGGCCGATGCCGGCGGACTTCCATGCGCGCTTCAAGGCCACCGCACGGCGCTATCGTTACGTCATCTACAACGACCCGATCCGCCCGGCGCACCTGGCCGAGGAGGTGACCTGGAACCACCGTCCGCTGGATGTCGAGCGCATGGCCGAGGCTGCCCAGTATCTGCTCGGCACCCATGACTTCAGCGCCTTCCGTGCCAGCCAGTGCCAGGCCAAGTCGCCGATCAAGCATATCCATCACCTGCGCGTGACCCGCCATGGCCAGATGATCGTGCTGGACGTGCGTGCCACCGCGTTCCTGCACCACATGGTGCGCAACATCGCCGGTGTGCTGATGACCATTGGTGCGGGCGAGCGCCCGGCGAGCTGGGCCCGTGAAGTGCTGGAAGGGCGCAACCGCCGTGAAGGTGGCGTGACGGCGCATCCTTACGGCCTGTACCTGGTGCAGGTGGAGTACCCGGAGGAATTCCAGCTGCCCCAGCGTTACATCGGCCCACACTTTCTAACCGGCTATGAAGCGTTGGCCGACTGACGGCTGAAAAGGCTTTTGCTACCATCGGGCCTTTCAGTGGTCTCCCAGGGTTTGCAGTCCATGAGCATCGTTCGCAGCAAGATCTGCGGGATTACCCGCATCGAAGACGCACTGGCCGCCGCCGAGGCGGGTGCCGATGCCATCGGTTTTGTGTTCTACGCCAAGAGCCCGCGTGCCGTGGATGTGCGTCAGGCGCGGGCGATCATTGCCGAGCTGCCGCCGTTCGTGACCACGGTCGGTTTGTTTGTCAACGCCTCGCGCTGCGACCTTGGCGAGATCCTCGAAGTGGTGCCGCTGGACCTGCTACAGTTCCACGGCGATGAAACCCCGGCCGATTGCGAGGGCTACCACCGCCCCTGGATCAAGGCGCTGCGGGTGCGCCCGGGTGACGATATCGAGGCGGCTTGCCAGCTTTACTCCGGCGCCCGTGGCATCCTGCTCGACACCTATGTTGCCGGCGTGCCTGGCGGTACCGGTGAGGCGTTCGACTGGTCGTTGGTGCCGGCACGGCTGAGCAAGCCGATCATTCTCGCCGGCGGGTTGTCTGCTGCCAACGTCGGCCAGGCCATCGCCCAGGTGCGGCCGTATGCGGTGGATGTCAGTGGTGGTGTGGAGCAGGCAAAAGGCATCAAGGACGCGGCGAAGATCGAAGCGTTCATGCAGGCGGTAAAACAGGCGTGATGCCAGATGTGACGGCTGGCTGCGCGCCATCGTCCATAGCTATCGCAGCCCTGCGGGGCGGCTGCCGGCGTGCCGGGCAGCCAAAGCACACATTGAAGACGGCGCGGTACGCTGGCAGCCCCGGTGGCCGAGTCGTCATCGTTTCATTGAAGAATTTGAGCTCAAAGGGCAGGGCAGCGCCGGCCAGACCGGTCCCCGCCTGCCAATACTGGAGAAATAGAGCATGAGCAACTGGTTAGTCGACAAACTGATCCCTTCGATCATGCGTTCCGAGGTGAAGAAGAGTTCGGTGCCAGAAGGCCTGTGGCACAAGTGCCCAGCCTGCGAGGCCGTGCTGTATCGTCCGGAGCTGGAAAAGACCCTGGATGTCTGCCCCAAGTGCAACCACCACATGCGCATCGGCGCACGTGCGCGCATCGACATCTTCCTCGACGCCGAAGGCCGTGCCGAACTGGGCGCCGAGCTGGAGCCGGTCGACCGCCTGAAGTTCCGTGACGGCAAGAAGTACAAGGACCGCCTGACCGGTGCGCAGAAGCAGACCGGCGAGAAAGATGCGCTGATCTCCATGAGCGGCACCCTGATGGGCATGCCGATCGTGGTCAGCGCCTTCGAGTTCTCCTTCATGGGTGGCTCGATGGGTGCCATCGTCGGTGAGCGCTTCGTGCGCGCCGCCAACTATGCCCTGGAAAACCGCTGCCCGATGATCTGCTTCTCGGCCTCCGGTGGCGCCCGTATGCAGGAAGCGCTGATCTCGCTGATGCAGATGGCCAAGACCTCGGCTGTGCTGGCGCGCCTGCGTGAAGAAGGCATCCCGTTCATCTCCGTGCTGACCGACCCGGTTTACGGCGGTGTTTCCGCCAGCCTGGCAATGCTCGGCGACGTCATCGTCGGTGAGCCGAAGGCGCTGATTGGTTTCGCCGGCCCGCGCGTGATCGAGCAGACCGTGCGCGAAAAACTGCCGGAAGGCTTCCAGCGCAGCGAGTTCCTGCTGGAGCACGGCGCCATCGACCTGATCATCTCGCGTGGCGAGCTGCGTCCACGCCTGGCGCGCCTGCTGGCACAGATGACCGGTCAGGAAACCCCTGAGCAGGCACGTGAGGCCGTTGCGGTCGCGTGATGAAAGAAAGAACCCTGGGCGAATGGCTCGCCTACCTCGAGCAACTGCACCCGTCGGCCATCGACATGGGGCTGGAACGTTCGCAACAGGTGCTTGCCCGGCTGGCGCTGGGCAAGCTGGCGCCGCGGGTGGTGACGGTCACCGGCACCAACGGCAAGGGCTCGACCTGCGCCTTCGTGGCGTCGCTGTTGCGTGCCCAGGGGCTCAAGGTTGGCGTGTACAGCTCCCCCCACCTGCTGCGCTACAACGAACGGGTGCTGATCGAAGGCCATGAGGCCAGTGATGAGCAACTGTGCGAAGCCTTCGCCGCCGTCGAGGCGGCGCGGGGCGAGACTTCCCTGACCTACTTCGAAATGGGCACCCTGGCGGCATTCTGGCTGTTCCATCGGTCCGCGCTGGATGCCGTGGTGCTCGAAGTGGGCCTTGGTGGCCGTCTGGACACCGTGAACGTGGTCGATGCCGATCTGGCACTGGTTACCAGCATCGGCGTCGACCATGTCGATTACCTGGGCGACACCCGCGAGCTGGTGGCCTTTGAAAAGGCCGGTATCTTCCGCCCGGGCAAGCCTGCGCTGTGTGGTGACCTGGATCCGCCTCAGCCGCTGCTGGACAAGGCGCTTGAACTGACGGCGCCATTGTTCTTGCGTGGCCGGGATTTCGATCTGGTCAGCGTCGAAAATGCCTGGCACTGGCGTGGCACCTCAGCCGATGGCGCGTCGGTAGAACTGCGCGATCTGCCGTTGCTCGACCTGCCGATGGAAAACGCCACCCTGGCGCTGCAGGCCTACCTGCTGATGGGCTTGCGCTGGAATGCCGGGCAGGTTCGCCAGGCGTTGCTCGACACCCGTATCACCGGGCGCCTGGACCGTCGCACGGTCAACTGGCAAGGCAAGCGCGTGGAGCTTCTGCTGGATGTGGGGCATAACCCCCATGCGGCAGAGTACCTGGCGCGTCGCCTGTCGGCGCGACCGCGCAATGGTCGCCGCCTGGCGGTCTTCGGTCTGCTCGCCGACAAGGACCTGGCAGGCGTCCTCGAGCCCTTGAGGGGGCTGGTCGACGATTGGGCGGTAACCCCGTTGCAATCGCCACGCAGCCGTCCGGCCGGCGAGCTTGCGGATGCCTTGACGAACTGCGGCGCCGCGGTGAAGTCTTATGCCAGTGTCGACGCCGCCCTCGAAGGGCAATGCGCGCAGGCGACGGCAGATGACCAGATCCTGCTGTTCGGTTCGTTTTTCTGTGTCGCCGAGGCCCTGGAATGGCTGGAGCGGCATGCCCTGGAGGGGTGAGTAGATGGCAGTGCTGGATAAAGGGATGAAACAGCGCATGGTGGGTGCGTTGGTGCTGGTGGCACTGGCGGTGATCTTCTTGCCGATGCTGTTCAGCCGCGAGGACGAGATGCGCCAGGTGCGCGTCGAGGCCCCGCAGGCCCCGGCGATGCCGAGCCTGCCTGAAGTCAAGGTGGAGCCGGTTGCGGTGCCCGAGCCTCAAGCCCTGCCTGAAGAGTCGCAGCAGCCGCCGGTGGTGATTGATGAGTCCACCGCGCCGGTCACTACGCCCAGCCAGCCGATCACGCCATCGCCGCAGACTCAGGCGCAGGTGCAGCCCAAGCCGCAGACGCCGGTGCCAACGCCCGCGGCCAAGGTTGAAACGCGCCCGGCTACGACGGCTGCGCCCGCGGCTACCGCCAGTGCGCCGTCGAAAGTCGACGTCAATGGCTTGCCGGTGAGCTGGTCCATCCAGCTGGCCAGCCTGTCCAATCGTGCCGGTGCCGAAAGCCTGCAGAATACGTTGCGTAGCCAGGGCTACAACGCCTACATCCGTTCGGCCGGTGGCATGAACCGTGTGTATGTCGGGCCATTGATCGAGCGTGCCGAGGCTGAGCGAGTGCGCGATGCGATCAACCGCAAGCAGAACCTGAAGGGTTTCGTGGTGCGCTTCCAGCCGGAGCGTGGTTGACGCTTGGTGCGGATCGCTGCGGCGTTGCTGTCACTGGCTTTTCTTGACTTCAGGGTCCACGAAAAGCCTGTGGCAGCAGGCTCGCGCCGTAAATGAAGCGCTGCCAAACGACCTGACATTCTGCTTACCCACAGCCCTTTGCTCTGGTAAAATGCGCCGCCTCAAACGTCTGCAGGCAGCACCGTGGCATTTACCTGGGTTGATTGGGCGATCATCGCGATCATCGCCGTTTCCACACTGATCAGTCTCAAGCGCGGCTTCGTCAAGGAAGCCTTGTCACTGCTCATCTGGATCATTGCTGGCGCAGTCGCCTGGATGTTCGGCGGGTCGCTCTCGGTGTACCTTGAAAGCTATATCCAGACCCCGTCGATGCGCATCATCGCCGGCTGCGCCATTCTGTTCGTCGCCACCCTGCTGGTGGGGGCAATGGTCAATTTCCTCGTCGGCGAGCTGATCCGCGTGACCGGGTTGTCCGGTACCGATCGCTTTCTCGGCATGGCCTTCGGCGCCGCGCGCGGTGGCTTGCTGGTGGTTGTGGCCATCGGCCTGCTCAGCCTGGGGCCGGTGCAACAGGATCCCTGGTGGCAGGAATCTCGCCTGATACCACAATTTCTATTGGTCGCTGACTGGTCCAAAAACCTGATTCTGGGTTTCTCCAGCCAGTGGATGTCCAGTGGGATGATCAGCACTCCGGCTGATCTTCCGTTCAAGGAACAGTTGCTCGGGCCTGCAAAGCCTTGAGCGCTATTCACTCAAGTTTCATCAAAGTAGGGGTTGCGTCGCATGTGTGGCATCGTCGGTATCGTCGGTAAGTCGAACGTCAATCAGGCGCTGTATGACGCGCTTACGGTCCTCCAGCACCGCGGCCAGGACGCTGCCGGTATCGTGACCAGCCACGACGGCCGGTTGTTCCTGCGCAAGGATAATGGCCTGGTGCGCGATGTCTTCCAGCAGCGCCACATGCAGCGCCTGGTCGGCCACATGGGCATCGGCCACGTTCGCTACCCGACTGCGGGCAGCTCGACCTCGGCCGAGGCCCAGCCGTTCTATGTCAACTCGCCGTACGGCATCACCCTGGCGCACAACGGGAACCTGACCAACGTCGAGCAGTTGGCCAAGGAGATCTACGAGTCCGACCTCCGTCACGTCAACACCAACTCCGACTCGGAAGTGCTGTTGAACGTGTTCGCCCATGAATTGGCAGTGCGCGGCAAGCTGCAGCCGACCGAAGAAGATGTGTTCGCCGCGGTTTCCCACGTGCACAGCCGTTGCGTTGGCGGTTACGCGGTGGTGGCAATGGTCACCGGCTACGGCATCGTCGGTTTCCGCGACCCGAACGGCATCCGCCCGGTGGTGTTCGGCCAGCGTCACACCGACGAAGGCGTCGAGTACATGATCGCCTCGGAAAGCGTTGCCCTGGACGTGCTCGGCTTCACCCTGATCCGCGACCTGGCGCCGGGCGAAGCGGTGTACATCACTGAAGAAGGCCAGCTGTACACCAAGCAGTGCGCCGAGAGCCCTAAGCTGCAGCCGTGCATCTTCGAGCACGTGTACCTGGCGCGCCCGGACTCGATCATCGACGGCATTTCGGTGTACAAGGCACGTCTGCGCATGGGCGAGAAACTCGCCGAGAAGATCATGCGTGAGCGCCCGGAGCATGACATCGACGTGGTCATCCCGATCCCGGACACCAGCCGTACCGCCGCGCTGGAGCTGGCCAACCGCCTGGGCGTGAAGTTTCGCGAAGGTTTCGTCAAGAACCGCTACATCGGCCGTACCTTCATCATGCCCGGCCAGGCTGCGCGCAAGAAATCGGTACGCCAGAAGCTCAACGCCATCGAGTTGGAGTTCCGCGGCAAGAACGTGATGCTGGTCGACGATTCGATCGTGCGTGGCACCACTTGCAAGCAGATCATCCAGATGGCCCGCGAAGCCGGCGCGAAAAACGTCTACTTCTGCTCCGCAGCCCCTGCAGTACGTTACCCCAACGTCTACGGCATCGACATGCCGAGCGCTCACGAACTGATCGCCCACAACCGTACCACCGAACAGGTGGCCGAGTTGATCGGCGCCGACTGGCTGGTCTACCAGGACCTGCCTGACCTGATCGAATCGGTCGGTGGCGGCAAGATCAAGATCGAGCACTTCGATTGCGCGGTGTTCAACGGTGAGTACGTCACCGGCGACATCGACGAAGCCTACCTCGACCGTATCGAGCAGGCCCGTAATGACCTGGCCAAGGTGAAGACCCAGGCGGTCAGCGCGATCATCGACCTCTACAACAACTGATTCAGGGAGTGGCGGCATGACGGATCAATGGGATGCCGGGCGACTGGACAGTGACCTCGAGGGTGTCGGTTTCGACACCCTGGCGGTGCGCGCCGGTCAGAACCGTACACCGGAGGCAGAACACAGCGAAGCGCTGTTCCTGACCTCCAGCTATGTCTTCCGCACGGCCGCCGATGCGGCCGCGCGTTTTGCCGGTGAAACCCCGGGTAACGTCTACTCGCGCTACACCAACCCGACCGTACGTGCCTTCGAGGAGCGTTTGGCGGCCATGGAAGGCGCCGAGCAGGCCGTGGCCACCTCCACCGGCATGGCGGCGATCCTCGCCGTGGTCATGTCGCTGTGCAGCGCCGGTGATCATGTGCTGGTGTCGCAGAGTGTGTTCGGCTCGACCATCAGCCTGTTCGAGAAGTACTTCAAGCGCTTCGGTGTCGAGGTGGACTACGTGCCGCTGGTCGACCTGGCGGGCTGGGAAAAGGCCATCAAGGCCAACACCAAGCTGCTGATCGTCGAGTCGCCGTCCAACCCGCTGGCCGAGCTGGTCGACATCACCGCCCTGAGCGAGATCGCACACGCCCGTGGCGCCATGCTGGTGGTGGACAACTGCTTCAGTACCCCAGCCTTGCAGCAGCCGCTCAAGCTCGGTGCCGACATCGTGTTCCACTCGGCCACCAAATTCATCGACGGCCAGGGCCGTTGCATGGGCGGCGTGGTAGCCGGGCGCAGCGAGCAGATGAAAGAAGTGGTGGGCTTCCTGCGTACCGCTGGCCCGACCCTCAGCCCGTTCAACGCCTGGATCTTCACCAAGGGCCTGGAAACGCTCAAGCTGCGCATGCGTGCGCACTGCGAGAGTGCCCAGCAGTTGGCCGAATGGCTGGAGCAGCAGGAGGGGATCGAGAAGGTGCACTACGCCGGCCTGCCAAGCCACCCGCAGCACCCGCTGGCCAAGCGCCAGATGACTGGCTTCGGTGCAGTGGTCAGCTTCGAGGTCAAGGGTGGCAAAGAAGGCGCCTGGCGCTTCATCGATGCCACGCGGGTGATCTCGATCACCACCAACCTGGGTGACAGCAAGACCACCATCGCCCACCCGGCCACCACCTCCCACGGCCGCCTGTCGCCGCAGGAGCGTGAAGCGGCGGGTATCCGCGACAGCCTGGTGCGCGTTGCCGTCGGCCTGGAAGATGTTGCCGACCTGCAGGCCGACCTTGCACGTGGGTTGGCCGCACTGTGATCGAGCTCGGCGGCGCTAAGCCAGGCCACAACGGCCGGGTAGCCCTGGTAACCGGTGCTGCGCGCGGCATCGGCCTGGGTATCGCCGCCTGGTTGATCTGTGAGGGCTGGCAAGTGGTGCTCAGCGATCTGGACCGCCCGCGCGGTTCCAAGGTGGCCAAGGCGTTGGGCGACAATGCCTGGTTCGTGACCATGGACGTGGCCGACGAAGCGCAGGTGAGCGCCGGGGTTTCCGAGGTGCTGGGGCAGTTCGGGCGGCTGGACGCGCTGGTGTGCAACGCAGCCATCGCCAACCCGCACAACCAGACCCTCGAGAGCCTGAGCCTGGCGCAATGGAATCGGGTGCTGGGGGTCAACCTCAATGGCCCGATGCTGCTGGCCAAGCACTGCGCGCCTTATCTGCGCGCGCACAATGGCGCGATCGTCAACCTGACCTCGACCCGTGCCCGGCAGTCCGAGCCGGACACCGAGGCTTACGCAGCCAGCAAAGGCGGCCTGGTGGCGCTGACGCACGCGTTGGCCATGAGCCTGGGCCCGGAGATCCGCGTCAACGCGGTGAGCCCTGGCTGGATCGATACGCGTGATCCGTCGCAGCGCCGTGCCGAGCCGTTGACCGAAGCCGATCATGCCCAGCATCCAACGGGCAGGGTAGGGACGGTGGAAGACGTTGCGGCTCTGGTTGCCTGGTTGCTGTCACGCCAGGCGGCGTTCGTCACCGGCCAGGAGTTCGTGGTCGATGGCGGCATGACCCGCAAGATGATCTACACCTGAGCGTGACGCTGAAGGGAAGGGGACCGAAAGGTCCCTTTTCTGTTTTTGCTTTTTTTGAAAAAAATTCAACGGGGCTATTGACTTAGCATCGGCACCTGCGTAAATTTCGCGGCCTCAGCGAAGCAAACGCAACAAGCTACATCGCGGGGTGATTAGCTCAGCCGGGAGAGCATCTGCCTTACAAGCAGAGGGTCGGCGGTTCGATCCCGTCATCACCCACCACTTCCTGAGCGTTCCTGGTGCAGGAAGCTTCGAAAGAAGCGGTTCGCCAGAGAGGAACAAGGCCTGATAAGCCATTCTGCGCAGCGGTAGTTCAGTCGGTTAGAATACCGGCCTGTCACGCCGGGGGTCGCGGGTTCGAGTCCCGTCCGCTGCGCCATTTTTCAGTAACAGATGGGTGCTTTGCATCGGTCTGCAGCCAAAGGCAGTTATGCCAGAGGCGATCCCAGTTTCAATCGGGCGCAAGCCTGAACGATACGCAGCGGTAGTTCAGTCGGTTAGAATACCGGCCTGTCACGCCGGGGGTCGCGGGTTCGAGTCCCGTCCGCTGCGCCATCTTCGTTTCGAGGCCCCTTGAACGCCTTGAAACAACAAAAACAGCGATCATCGTGTCGCTTTTTTTGTGCCTGCCCTGAGGCCCTGTTGCCGGAAGGGTGGATCCCAGTTTCAACCGGGCGCAAGCCCAAGCGATACGCAGCGGTAGTTCAGTCGGTTAGAATACCGGCCTGTCACGCCGGGGGTCGCGGGTTCGAGTCCCGTCCGCTGCGCCATCTTCGCCTCGAGGCCCCTTGAACGCCTCGAAGCAAAACGAGAAAGCGACCTTCGGGTCGCTTTTTTCGTTTCTGCGCCCGCGTAATCAACATTTACACGATGCTGACAGACTCTTCACGGATCAACGGTTTCAGTGCAAGGGCGCTGTGATGCACAATAGGCACCTCTCGACTTACCCGGAATTCGCAATGACCAGATCATCCGTCTTTGGTGCGCTCGGGCTGGCCCTGGTGCTGGCGGGCGTGTCCGGTTGCTCCTCGAAAAAAACCGCCATCTACGAGCACGAGAACTTCGATGACTCCGGCACCTACTCGCGCAGCTTCCCGGTCAGCGAGGCCGGCTCGTGCGAGGCTGCCCGCAGGGCGCTGTTGAGCCAGGGTTATATCATCACCAGCAGTGGCCCCAATCAGATCGCGGGCAACAAGAGCTTCCAGCAGAACAGCGATAACCACCTGCAGATCAGCTTCAGCGTCACCTGTGCGCCCGACAGCAGCGATGAGCAGCGTTCGACCATGTTCGCCAACGCGCTGCAGGACCGTTACGCACTGAAGAAGTCCAATACCTCGGCCAGCCTCGGTGTTGGCGTATTGGGCTCTGTATCGATGCCGATCGGCTCCAGTGACGACTCCATGGTCAAGGTCGCCAGCGAAACCGTCACCGCGCCGCAGTTCTACGAGCGTTATTTCGCACTGGTCGAAAGCTACCTGCCCAAGCCAAAGAAGGTCAGCAAGGCCAAGGTCGAGGCGCCCGCGCCAAAGGCCGAGAAGGCAGCGCCTGACCTTGGGCTGCCAGAGCAGGTATCGGCAGCGCCTGTGGCCGCTCCTGTAACGCAGGCCGCACCCGCACCCGCGCCAGCGGCCATCGCGCCGGCAAATGAAGCTGCAGCGGCGCCGGTGGTGGATGACAGCCAGGGTTCGCAACCTGTCGCGCCGCCGTCGGAGGCTGCGCCCATCCAGGTGCAGCAGGATGCACAGCCCGCCGAGGCGGCTCCCGCACCGCTCTGAATGCATTCAGCCCGGTACAGACACTGTTACAGATGAGCGGCGATAACTTCCCAAACACCTGCTACGTTTACCACTCATGAGCTTGTCATCATTTCTTCATCCAGCCTGCTTAGGTTGAAGGCATGACCCACGAAGACAAATGAGTGAAGAGGACGCAGGGCAATGGATGATTATCAGGAAGAGCTGCTCGAGTTTCAGGCCTACGAGCTGGACACCCCGGAACCTGCCGAAGACGCCACCGAGCTTTAACCGACCTGCCGCTGGTTGCGGCGGAACTCCCCGGGTGTCAGGCCCGTCCAGCGCTTGAATGCGCGCTGGAAGGCCTCAGCCGACGCAAAACCCAGCAAATAGGCAATCTCGCCGAAGGCCAGCTCCGTATCACGGATATAGGTCTCGGCCAGGTCGCGCCTTGTGTCATTGAGCAAATCGCGAAAACGCGTGCCTTCTTCGGCCAATTTGCGCCGCAGCGTCCAGGTGGGCAGTTGCAGGCGCAGCGCCACTTCTTCCAGGTCCGGTTCTCGACCGCCATTGAGCAGCGGGCCGAGCAGGTGGGTAATGCGCTCACCCAGGCTGCGCACCCGCGTGCGTTGCAACATTTCCGTTTCACACAGCTGCAGCAGGTGCTGCCAGGTGCTTGGGCAATGCTGTGGGTTGGCCTGCTCCAAGGTGGCGCGGCTCAGGCGCAATTGATTGGCGCTGGCGCCGAACTGCACGGCGTTGCTGCACAAGGGCTGGTACTGAGCGGCATAATCGGGGGCGTCGAATTCTATTTCCAGGCGTTCGGCCTGCAGCGGTGTGGCAGCCAGGGCCGCAAGCTGGGCCAGCCAGCCGGCCAGCAGCGAATCGACGACGAAACGGTTGTAGGCGTTGTAGGGGCTGATCGAGTAGAAGCGCAGCCAGGCGCCCTGGGCATCTTCCTGGAAGCTTGAGTGGCCACGGTAGTTGGCGGCATACAGCGGCTCGAAGCGCAGCAGCGTGCGGGCAGCGTCACCCAGGGTTGGCGCTTGGGCCGCCGTGACGCCTGCCAGGCCGGCCTGGGCCAGCCGGCTCAAGCGCCCCATGTGCAGGCCCAGGGCCGGCTCACTGCTCAGCGCGATGGCGGCATGCCCCAAGTGCATGTAGCGGGGGATCGACAAGCGCCCCCCGGCTTC
This sequence comes from Pseudomonas sp. NPDC087185, assembly GCF_044744955.1. NCBI lineage: Bacteria > Pseudomonadati > Pseudomonadota > Gammaproteobacteria > Pseudomonadales > Pseudomonadaceae > Pseudomonas > Pseudomonas sp. NPDC087185. The sequence goes on from NZ_JBIUZK010000002.1 coordinate 75,715, forward strand.
GGCCAGGCGTGTGGCATCCAGCCCATAGCGGCGCAGCAATGGCCGCGGGTCGTGACCAAGGCCGTGCAGGGCCTCGGCCAGGGGCTGGACGAAACCTACCGACAGGTCGCCCAGGCGTACACGTGGGCGGGCCATGGGCCTACAACCACACGTTCAGCAAGCGCGCGCCGTGGCTGGGCGGCCCTGCCAGCAACTCGCCGGCCTGGTGGGCAAAGCCCTGGCCGTCGCTGCTCTGTTCCCAGAACTGCCCACGCATGAACACGCTCATGCTGCTGACCCCGGCGCCAGCGGCTTGGGTCAGGCGCTGCCAGGCAGTCTGCTCGCTGACTTCGCCACGTTGCAGGGCCAGTTCGGCGGCGGCGTCCTGATGCCGGTTGCCGCGCCACGGCGCATCCCAGCTGCCCTTGCCGCTGAGGAACACCGGGTTGGCGATCAACTGCACCTGTTGTTGCGCCAGCTGGCGTTGGTTTTCCGGGTACCAGCTGTCGCTGCCGATCAGTACGCCAAGGCGCCCGGCCGGGGTCTGCACGACCTGAAGCGGGAACTGCCGACCGTGATGAATGTAGCGCCGTACTTCGCTGTCGGGGTACTGCTGGCGCTGTGGTTGACCCAGCAGCGAGCCATCGCCGGCAAACACCAGGCTGCTGTTGAACAGCGGGCCGCTGCCGGCGTGCAGCACCCCCTGTTCCACATAGGGAGCCGGTAGAACGATCGAGCCGGCCACCAGCGTGACGCCGAACTCCTTGGCCAGGCCGCCGAACAGTTGCTGGTAGTCGCTGGCCATCTGCTGGGCCTTCATGCGCAGGTGCGCGTCGGCGCGGCGGTCGTCGCCGTTGGCGCGCAGCATCGCCAGGCCATAGCGCAGCGGGTTGCTCAGCTCCAGCCACTGCTCTGCCTCACGGTTGCGGGTGACTTGATACAGCTCGTTCTTCTCGCCCCGCGCCCACAGCCAGGTACCGATGTGTTCTGGCAGCACCACGACCGTGCGTGGGCCGATCAGGCCTTGGGCGCGGGCTTGTTGCAGGTACGCCGAGAGCTTGCGGTGCAGGCGTTGCAGGTTCTGGTAATCGCTGGGGTAGAGCAGTGGCTCGACGCCCAGCAGGTTGCCCTGCGCGCCGGGTACGCCATGGTTCAGCGCCAGCTCGATGCGCAAGTCGGACAGGTAGTGGCCTTCTGGGCGCTGTTGGGTCCAGAAGCCATAGCCGCAGAGGGCGGTAATCATCACCAGCGCCAGGGCGCTTGCCAGGAGTTTTCGCATGCAGCGGTACAGCGCCTTGAGGAACGAAGGTTCCTAGGGTAGTCCTGCTGTGCGGGAGGATCAATAAGTTGTCAGTTTCGATCATTGAGCGCGTTCAAACGGCTGTTTAATGTCGCTGACAGATAAACGACGGGGCCCATCGAGGCACCCGCATTCCGTGATCACGCCACATGGGGAACCGTTCCATGGCTGCCGACCGCTATCCGCACTTGCTGGCCCCGCTCGACCTGGGCTTCACCACCTTGCGCAACCGCACCCTGATGGGGTCCATGCACACAGGTCTTGAGGAGCGCCCGGGTGGCTTTGAACGCATGGCCGCCTATTTTGCCGAGCGTGCCCGGGGTGGCGTCGGCCTGATGGTGACCGGCGGTATCGCGCCCAACGATGAGGGCGGGGTGTATTCCGGCGCAGCCAAGTTGAGCACCGAGGAAGAGGCTGACAAGCACCGCATCGTCACCGAGGCCGTGCATGCCGCCGGTGGCAAGATCTGCCTGCAGATCCTGCATGCCGGGCGCTACGCCTATAGCCCGCGGCAGGTCGCGCCAAGTGCGATCCAGGCCCCCATCAACCCGTTCAAGCCCAAAGAGCTGGACGAGGCAGGCATCGAAAAGCAGATCGTCGATTTCGTCAATTGTGCCGTGCTGGCCCAGCGCGCCGGCTATGACGGCGTGGAAATCATGGGTTCGGAAGGCTACTTCATCAATCAGTTCCTCGCCGCCCACACCAACCACCGCACCGACCGTTGGGGTGGCAGCTATGAAAACCGCATGCGCCTGGCGGTGGACATCGTCAGCCGGGTGCGCGACGCCGTGGGCCCGAATTTCATCATCATCTTCCGCTTGTCGATGCTCGACCTGGTCGAGGGTGGCAGCACCTGGGACGAGATCGAACTGCTGGCCAAAGCCATCGAGCAGGCCGGCGCCACGCTCATCAACACCGGTATCGGCTGGCACGAAGCGCGCATCCCGACCATCGCCACCAAGGTGCCGCGCGCGGCATTCAGCAAGGTCACGGCCAAGCTGCGTGGCGCGGTGAAGATCCCGCTGATCACCACCAACCGCATCAACACCCCGGAAGTGGCCGAAACCGTGCTGGCCGAGGGCGACGCCGACATGGTGTCGATGGCCCGGCCGTTCCTTGCCGACCCGGACTTCGTCAACAAAGCGGCTGAAGGGCGTAGCGACGAAATCAACACCTGTATCGGCTGTAATCAGGCCTGCCTGGACCACACCTTCGGCGGCAAGCTGACCAGTTGCCTGGTCAACCCGCGTGCCTGCCACGAGACTGAGCTGAATTACCTGCCTGTGCGTGCCGTGAAGCGCATTGCCGTGGTCGGTGCTGGCCCTGCTGGCCTGGCAGCCGCTACCGTGGCTGCAGAGCGTGGCCATGAGGTGACCCTGTTCGACAGTGCCAGCGAGATCGGCGGGCAGTTCAACGTGGCCAAGCGGGTCCCGGGCAAGGAGGAGTTTTTCGAGACCCTGCGTTACTTCCGCAACAAGGTGAAGCGCACGGGTGTCGACTTGCGCCTGAACACCCGGGTCGATGTGCCGGCGCTGCTGAAAGGTGGTTTTGACGAAATCATCCTGGCTACCGGCATCGCGCCGCGGACCCCGGCGATTCCGGGCGTCGAGCATGCAAAGGTGCTCAGCTACCTGGACGTGCTGCTGCAGCGCAAGCCAGTGGGTGAGGCGGTTGCGGTGATCGGTGCGGGCGGGATCGGCTTTGACGTCTGCGAATACCTGGTGCACCAGGGCGTGGCCAGCAGCCAGGACCGCGAGGCGTTCTGGAAGGAGTGGGGCATTGACACCCACCTTGAGGCGCGTGGCGGCGTAGCGGGGATCAAGGCCGAGCCCCATGCGCCGGCGCGGCAGGTGTACCTGCTGCAGCGCAAGCAGTCCAAGGTCGGCGACGGCCTGGGCAAGACCACGGGCTGGATCCACCGCACCGGCTTGAAGAACAAGCACGTGCAGATGCTCAACAGCGTCGAGTACCTGGGCATTGATGATGCGGGCTTGCACATCCGTATCGGCGAGGGCGAGCCGCAAGTGCTGGAGGTCGATCATGTGGTGATCTGCGCCGGGCAGGAGCCGCTGCGTGAACTGCATGACGGCCTGGTCGCGGCGGGGCAGTCGGTGCACCTGATCGGCGGCGCGGATGTGGCGGCAGAGCTGGATGCCAAGCGGGCAATCAATCAGGGCTCGCGCTTGGCGGCGGCGCTTTGACAGGGCAGGGGGCCGCTCTGCGGCCCCCGATTTCACTGTAAACTGCTGCCCATGGCGACTCACTTCCTCGACCTTCCCCAAGCCCCTCTGCAACCTTTGGATCTACCCTGGTTAACCAGGGCCGGGATCGAAGCTGCGGTCCTGCGGCTCGACCTGATCGACCCGCTGATCAGCGGCAACAAATGGTTCAAGCTGCGCCACCACCTGCTGCAGGCCCATCAAGCAGGCGCACCCGGGCTGATCAGCCTGGGTGGCAACCATTCCAACCACCTCCATGCCCTGGCCGCCGCCGGCAAGCGTTTTGGTTTCGCAACCGCCGGCCTGTTGCGCGGTCATGCCCAGGACACGCCTACCGTGCGTGACCTGCAGGCGCTCGGCATGGAACTGCACTGGCTCGGCTATGGGGGGTACCGTGGCCGCCATGAACCCGGATTCTGGGAGCCCTGGCAAGCGCTTTACCCCGGCTGGCATTGCATCCCCGAAGGCGGTGGTGGCCTGGCGGGAGCCAGGGGATGTGCTTTGCTCGTCGAGCAGGCCCGGGCACAACTCACCCCATTGGGCTGGTCGGACTTTGACGCCTGGTGGCTGGCCGCTGGCAGCGGTACCACCTTGGCCGGCCTGGTGTTGGCCGAGGCGGGGGCGCACGCCGTGCATGGCGCCCTGGCGGTGCCGTTGGATCATGGTGTGCCCGAGGCCGTTGCGGCGTTGGCCGGCACTCGCGGCTATCACTTGCATGAGGCCTGCCGAGGCGGTTTTGCCAGGTTTGATGATCCATTGCTGGCGTTCATCGATGAAACCGAGCGCCACACTGGCATTCCCCTGGAGGCGCTCTACACCGGCAAGGCCCTGCTGGCCCTGCGCGACCAGGCCGCGGCCGGGCTGTTCGCGCCCGGCACCCGGCTGATCTTCCTCCACACCGGCGGCCTGCAGGGCCGGCGCGGTTACTTGTAGGGCAGCATGCGCAGCAGCGTGTTGTCGCGCTGCACGTAGTGGTGGTAAAGCCCAGCCAGCGCATGCAGGCCGATCAGCCAGTAACCCCAGGTGGCCACGCGCTCATGCCAGCCCTTGATGAACTTGGCCTGGTCCGGGTTTGCGCCGATCAGGTGCGGCAGTTCCAGGCCATAGAACGGCACCGGCTTGTCGGCGGCGCTGAGGATCAGCCAGCCGGCCAGGGGCAGGCCGATCATCAGCAGGTACAGCGCCAGGTGCATCAGGTGGGCGAGGCCGGTCTGCCAGGCCGGCGGCTTGGGCACGATGGGCGGCGCGGGGCGGCTCAGGCGCACGGCCAGGCGCAGCCACACCAGCACGAATACCGTGAGGCCGAGCATGAAGTGCAGGTCCTTCATCAGGTTGCGCTCGGCGCTGTCCTTGGGGAACAGCCCGCGAAACTCGATGCAGGCGTACACGGCGGCCAGCAGCACCAGCATCAGCCAGTGCAGGGCGATGGACAGGCGCGCGTAATGGGGCGCGGGGGAGGTTGAAACCATGGGAGGTCCTCGTCATCAGGTCGGGGTGGCGCTCTTGTTGGCGCTCAGGGGTAACTGTAATTGTTGCCGGGAATAAAGCTTTGCGCTGGGTCGGTGAAAATGGTGTTGTCAGGCCGGCCCTTTCGCGGGTAAGCCCGCGAAAGGGCGGCGCAGGCAACCTCATACGTTTGGCAGGTGCGGCCAGCTATCAGCCACGAGAAACAACCGCTCAACCTCATGCCAGGCATCATCGGAACCCGGCTCAAGCCTCACCAGCATCTGCGCCGGTGCCTGCGGGTCTAGCGCGTGCAACCACGCGGCAAACTGCTGCGGCGCCCAGCACATATCCGCGTCGACCCGTGCCGCTGCCAGCCAGGCATGGCGAGGCAGCGGCTGCCAGCGTTGTTCGCCGGCCACTAACCAATCCCCCCGCCGCACCCAGCGCCCACGCAGGTGCAGCGGATTTGCCCCTTCGGGTGGGGCGGCATGCCCCGGCCAGGGATAGAACAGGTAACCCGCCAGCCACAGGTGCGCCTGCACTTCATGAACCCCAAGCCCGGCCAGCGCCTCGCGGCTCTGCGCATCGCTCGACATGGGCAACTGATGCCCGGCCAGGTGCGCAAGCTTTGTGCCCAGCCGGTCATGGCAACCCGGCCCGAGCCATTGGGCGGGGTCACAGCCTTGACCGTTGCTTGGCCCCAGGTACAGCTTGATCGCCAGCTCCAGGTGATGAGTGCCGTCAGCGTCGCGCAGCAGGATGTCCAACTCGCCCAGTGTTCGGCCGCCCATGCGGATCGCCAAGTTGGCCGCCAGCAGCTCGATACCCGGCGCCTGGCTCAGGGCGAATTGCCACAGGCCTTCGTAATACAACCCAAGGCGGCGGCTGGTGAGGGTTGCCAGCCACTCACGCAGGGGCTGGTCGTCATTATCCAGCCGTTGCAACCACGCCTTCAGGCGCTGCGGGTCGGCCGCCCAGGCGCTGCCTGCCAACGGGTGGCGCTGGGGGCAAGGCGGTGCGCTGAGCAGCGGTGGCGACAGCAGGGTCCAGGCCAGGTCGCGCACGGCAGGGCGGCGCAACTGGCGGGGCAGCTCGTGGAGTTCGGCAAAAGGCATCATGCTGCGAGCATAGCCGGTTTGCCGCTGCCCGGTCGTTTCGCCCATAATCGGCGCATAGTCACCCGCCGCAGAGCCTCGCAGGAGCCCCATGGAGCAATTTCGCAATATCGGTATCATCGGACGCCTTGGCAGCTCGCAGGTGCTCGACACCATTCGCCGACTGAAAAAATTCCTCCTCGAGCGCCACCTGCACGTGATCCTCGAGGACACCATTGCCGAAGTGCTGCCCGGCCACGGCCTGCAGACCTCCACCCGCAAGCTGCTGGGCGAAGTCTGCGACCTGGTCATCGTCGTCGGCGGTGACGGCAGCCTGCTCGGCGCCGCCCGCGCATTGGCCCGGCACAACATTCCGGTGCTGGGGATCAACCGCGGCAACCTGGGCTTCCTCACCGATATCCGCCCCGACGAGCTGGAAGAAAAAGTCGCCGAGGTGCTCGACGGCCACTACCTGGTGGAAAACCGCTTCCTGCTGCAGGCCGAGGTGCGCCGCCACCATGAGGCCATCGGCCAGGGCGACGCGCTCAACGACGTGGTGCTGCACCCCGGCAAGTCGACGCGGATGATCGAGTTCGAGATCTACATCGACGGCCAGTTCGTCTGCAGCCAGAAGGCCGACGGCCTGATCGTCGCCACCCCGACCGGCTCGACCGCCTACGCGCTGTCGGCCGGTGGCCCGATCATGCACCCCAAGCTCGACGCGATCGTTATCGTGCCGATGTACCCGCACACCTTGTCGGGCCGGCCGATTGTGGTGGACGGCAACAGCGAGCTGAAAATCGTCGTCTCCAAGGACCTGCAGATCTACCCGCAGGTCTCCTGTGACGGCCAGAACCACTTCACCTGCGCCCCTGGCGACACCATCACGGTCAGCAAAAAGCCGCAAAAACTGCGCCTGATCCACCCGCTCGACCACAATTACTACGAGGTTTGCCGCACCAAGCTCGGCTGGGGCAGCCGCCTGGGAGGCAGGGACGACTGATGCTCGATCCGGCGCGCAGTTTCGACATCATCGGTGACGTGCACGGCTGTGCACTGACCCTCGAACGCCTGCTCGACGCCCTCGGCTACCAGCGTGTCGGCGGCGTCTGGCGCCACCCGCGGCGCCAGGCGCTGTTCCTCGGCGACATCGTCGACCGTGGCCCGCGCATCCGTGAGGCGCTGCACATCGTCCACGACATGGTCGAGGCCGGCCAGGCCTACTGCATCATGGGCAACCACGAGTACAACGCCCTGGGCTGGGTAACCCCCGCGCTGCCCGGCAGCGGCAAGGCCTATGTGCGCGAGCACACGCCGCGCCATGCCCGCCTGATCGACGAGACCCTGACCCAGTTCGCCCACCACCCTGGCGACTGGCACGATTTCTTGCAGTGGTTCTACGACATGCCGCTGTTCGTCGACGCCGGGCGCTTCCGCCTGGTGCATGCCTGCTGGGACCCGCGGCTGATCGAACCGCTGCGCCAGCAGTACCCCGACGGGCGCATCGACGAGCATTTCATCCAGGCCTCGGCCGTGCCCGGCAGCTTTGCCGCCACCGTCTGCAACCGCCTGCTGCGCGGCACCGACATGCGCCTGCCGGACGGCCTGACGCTGACCGGCGGCGACGGCCTGACCCGCGCCTTCTTCCGCACCAAGTTCTGGGAAGAAGACCCGAAAACCTACGGCGACATCGTCTTTCAGCCCGACGCGCTGCCTGACGACGTGGCCCGTACGCCGCTCAGCCACACCGACAAGAACGCCCTGCTGCGCTATGCCGAGGACGAGCCGTTGCTGTTCGTCGGCCATTATTGGCGCAGCGGCCGCCCCACGCCGATCCGCGGCAACCTGGCCTGCCTGGACTACAGTGCGGTGCTTTACGGCAAGCTGGCGGCCTATCGGCTGGATGATGAAACCCAGATCGACCCGCACAAGTTCGTCTGGGTCGACGTCGACCGACCGCAGGCCAATCAATGAATATCGTCGAAGTGATGCGCCTGCCGCTTGCGGTCGACCTCAGTGGCTTCGTGCACCTGTTGCAGCGCCTGCAGGTGCCGCACCGGGTCAGCGAGGAGGGCGAAGTCCAGGTGCTTTGGGCCCCGGAAACCATGGCCGCGGATGTCCTTCAACTCTACCAGCGCTACCCCGACGGCAACGCCGACATCGAAGCGGTCACCGACCCTGTGGGAGCGGGCTTGGCCGCGAAGGGACCGACGCTGGCCGAGCAGGCGCGCGCCTGCAAGGTCACCGCCGCCATTCTCATCCTCTGCCTGATCGTCGCCGGCCTTACCCGCCTGGGCGATAACCTCACCACCATCAGCTGGTTCACTTTCCTCGACTACCGCGTGCAGGGCGAATACCTGTATTTCATCCCGCTGGCCCAAGGCCTCGCCGATGGCCAGTGGTGGCGGCTGGTGTCGCCGATGCTGCTGCACTTCGGCGTACTGCACCTGGCCATGAACGGCATGTGGTACTGGGAGCTGGGCAAGCGCATCGAACTGCGCCAAGGCCCGTGGTTGCTAGCGGGCTTGACCCTGCTGTTCAGCCTGGTGTCCAACCTGGCCCAGCACTACACCAGCGGCCCGAGCCTGTTCGGCGGCTTGTCCGGTGTGCTGTACGGCTTGCTCGGCCATGTGTGGCTGTACCAGTGGCTGGCGCCCAACCCCCACTTCAACCTGCCCAAGGGCGTGCTGGTGATGATGCTCATCTGGCTGGTCATCTGCCTGACCGGCGTGGTCGGCCAGCTGGGTTTTGGCCAGATCGCCAACGCCGCCCACGTCGGCGGGCTGCTCATCGGATGCCTGACGGGCCTCTTGGGTGGAATGGTGGCCCGGCGTAAACTGTCCGCTTGATTTAGGAGACGCTATGTCCACGTTCGCGCAAATGATCGAAAACATCACCCCGGAAATCTACGAAAGCCTGAAAACGGCCGTCGAAATCGGCAAATGGTCGGACGGGCGCAAGCTCACCGCCGAGCAGAAAGAGCTGTCGCTGCAGGCCGTGATCGCCTGGGAGATGCAAAACCTGCCCGAAGACCAGCGTACCGGCTACATGGGCCCGCAGGAATGCGCGTCGAAGTCCGCGCCGATTGCCAACATTCTGTTCAAGTCGGACTCGGTACATTGATCGAACTCGCTCGTGGCTCTTTGAGCAAGATGGCGGTCAGCCTGCAAGCACCGCTGGTGCAGTACAGCTTCCGCCTGGATGACACGCAGGTGCCGGTCAACCCGTTGATCGGCCAGCGCCTGCGCCTGGAGTACCTCGGTGCGATCCACTGCAGCCATTGTGGCAAGCGCACCAAGACCAGCTTCAGCCAAGGCTACTGCTACCCGTGCATGACCAAGCTGGCCCAGTGCGACGTGTGCATCATGGCCCCGGAACGCTGCCACTACGACGCCGGCACCTGCCGCGAGCCGTCGTGGGGCGAGCAGTTCTGCATGACCGACCATGTGGTGTACCTGGCCAACTCGTCCGGCATCAAGGTCGGCATCACCCGCGCCACCCAGCTGCCCACCCGCTGGCTCGACCAGGGCGCCAGCCAGGCGCTGCCGATCATGCGCGTGGCCACCCGCCAGCAATCCGGCCTGGTCGAGGATGTGCTGCGCAGCCAGGTGCCGGACCGCACCAACTGGCGCGCGTTGCTCAAGGGCGACGCCGAAGCGCTCGACCTGGTGGCCATTCGTGAACAGATCTTCGACGCCTGCGCCGATGGCCTGCGTGAACTGCAGTCGCGCTTCGGTCTGCAGGCGATCCAGCCGCTGCCCGACGCCGAAGTGGTGCAGATGAACTACCCCGTCGAGGCCTACCCGAAGAAAATCGTCAGCTTCAACCTCGACAAGGACCCGGTGGTGGAAGGCACGCTGCTGGGCATCAAGGGCCAGTACCTGATCTTCGACACCGGCGTGATCAACATTCGCAAGTACACGGCCTACCAGTTGGCCGTGCTCCAGTAAAAAGGACCTGCACATGCGTACCGAACAACCGCAAGTGATCTACCTCAAGGACTACCAGGCGCCCGAGTACCTGATTGACGAGACGCACCTGACCTTCGAGCTGTTCGAGGACCACACGCTGGTCCATGCGCAACTGGTCATGCGCCGCAACCCGGCACGCGGTGCCGGCCTGCCGCCCCTGGTGCTCGACGGCCAGCAGCTGGAGCTGCTGCGCGCCTCGCTGAACGACCTGGAGCTGCAGGCGAGTGACTACCAGCTCGAAGCCGACAGCCTGACGCTGCACCCCAAGGCCGAGCGCTTTACCCTCGACACCAGCGTGAAGATCCACCCCGAGAGCAATACTGCGCTGGAAGGCCTGTACAAGTCCGGCAAGATGTTCTGCACCCAGTGCGAGGCCGAGGGTTTCCGCAAGATCACCTACTACCTCGACCGCCCGGACGTGATGAGCACGTTCACCACCACGGTGATCGCCGAGCAGCATCGTTACCCGGTGCTGCTGTCCAACGGCAACCCGACCGGCAGTGGGCCGGCCGAAGACGGCCGCCACTGGGCCACCTGGGAAGACCCGTTCAAAAAGCCGGCCTACCTGTTCGCGCTGGTGGCCGGTGACTTGTGGTGTGTCGAAGACACCTTCACCCGCCAGTCCGGCCGCGATGTGATGCTGCGCATCTACGTCGAGCCCGAGAACCTCGACAAGTGCGACCACGCCATGGTCAGCCTGAAGAAGTCCATGCGCTGGGACGAAGAAGTCTATGGCCGCGAGTACGACCTGGACATCTTCATGATCGTCGCGGTCAACGACTTCAACATGGGCGCCATGGAAAACAAGGGCCTGAACATCTTCAACTCAAGCTGCGTGCTGGCCCGCGCCGAAACCGCCACCGACGCCGCTCACCAGCGTGTCGAAGGCGTGGTCGCCCACGAGTACTTCCACAACTGGTCGGGCAACCGCGTGACCTGCCGCGACTGGTTCCAGCTGTCGCTCAAGGAAGGCTTCACGGTGTTCCGCGACGCCGAGTTCAGCGCCGACATGAACTCACGCACGGTCAAGCGCATCGAGGACGTCGCCTACCTGCGTACCCACCAGTTCGCCGAAGACGCCGGCCCCATGGCCCACCCAGTGCGCCCGGACAGCTTCATCGAGATCTCCAACTTCTACACGCTTACCGTGTACGAGAAGGGGGCCGAGGTGGTGCGTATGGTCCGTACCCTGCTGGGCGCCGAGGGCTTCCGCAAGGGCAGTGACCTGTACTTCGAGCGCCATGATGGCCAGGCGGTGACCACCGACGATTTCATCAAGGCCATGGAAGACGCCAACGGTGTAGATCTGACCCAGTTCAAGCGCTGGTACAGCCAGGCCGGCACGCCGCGCCTGGACGTCAGCGAAACCTACGACGCCGGCGCCAAGACTTACAGCCTGACCTTCCGCCAGCACTGCCCGCAGACCCCGGACAAGGCCGAGAAGCTGCCGTTCGTGATCCCGGTCGAGCTGGGCCTGCTGGACGCCAACGGCCACGACCTGCCGCTGCGCCTCGCCGGTGAGGCCGCTGCTGGCGGCAGCAGCCGCGTGCTGTCGGTGACCGAGGCCGAGCAAACCTTCACCTTCGAAGGTATCCAGGCCAAGCCGCTGCCCTCGCTGCTGCGCGGCTTCAGCGCGCCGGTGAAGCTCAGCTTCCCTTACGACCGCGACCAGCTGATGTTCCTCATGCAGCACGACAGCGATGGCTTCAACCGCTGGGAAGCCGGCCAGCAGCTGTCGGTGCAAGTGCTGCAGGAACTGATCGGCCAGCACCAGCGTGGCGAAGCGTTGCAACTCGATCAGCGCCTGATCACCGCCCTGGGCACCGTGCTGGCCAACGAGTCGCTGGACGCCGCCATGGTGGCCGAGATGCTGTCGCTGCCGGGCGAGGCTTACCTCACCGAGATCAGCCAGGTGGCTGACGTCGACGCCATCCACGCCGCCCGCGAGTTCGCCCGCCAGCAGATCGCCGCGCAGCTGTTCGATGGCCTGTGGGCGCGCTACCAGGCGCACCGCGAGGTGTCGCGCAACACCCCTTACGTCGCCGCTGCCGAGCACTTTGCCCGTCGCAGCCTGCAGAACATCGCCCTGTCGTACCTGATGCAGAGCGGCAAGCCCCAGGTGCTGGAAGCGACCCTGGAGCAGTTCGACCAGTGCGACAACATGACCGAACGCCTGACCGCCATGGCGGTGCTGGTCAATTCGCCGTTTGAGGCCGAGCGCGCCAAGGCACTGGAAACCTTCGCTGAGCATTTCAAGGACAACCCGTTGGTCATGGACCAGTGGTTCAGCGTGCAGGCGGCCAGCGCCTTGCCGGGCGGGTTGGCGCGGGTCAAGGCGCTGATGCAGCACCCGGCGTTCACGCTGAAAAACCCGAACAAGGTGCGGGCGCTGATCGGTGCCTTTGCCGGGCAGAACCTGGTCAACTTCCATGCGGCCGATGGCTCCGGCTATCGCTTCCTGGCGGACCTGGTGATCGAGCTGAATGCGCTGAACCCGCAAATCGCTTCGCGCCAGCTGGCGCCGCTGACCCGCTGGCGCAAGTATGACGATGCGCGCCAGGCGCTGATGAAGGGTGAGCTGGAGCGGATTCTCGCTTCCGGGGCGCTGTCCAGTGATGTGTATGAGGTGGTGAGCAAGAGCTTGGCGTAAGCCTGGCCGATCCCGGGGCCGCACAGCGGCCCCGGCTTTTTGGCGTTAACAAAACATAACGTCCCGTTCGTTGTAATTCTTCAGCCTTCCCCGATACGATCCCACCAAGCCTCTAACACAGGCTTTTCAACGCACAGACCCACCAAGAAAAACACAACAGGGGATGGTCATGAGGGAGCGGTTGATGACGCACGCCAGGCGCGGTGCCTGGCCGTTGGCGGCTGGCGCGATGCTGGCGCTGGCACTGGGACTGTGGGCCGACAGCGCGCAAGCGGCTGCCGCCGACGATTACTCGACCGAATCGGCCAAGGCCAGCCAGAGCCTGTTGATCGATGCCGCCCATGCCGGCAAGCGCCTGGTGGTGGTCGGTGACCGCGGTCATATCCTGTTTTCCGATGACCAGGGCAACACCTGGACCCAGGCCCGGGTGCCCACCCGGCAACTGCTTACCGCCGTGTTCTTCCTTGACGACAAACGCGGCTGGGCCGTCGGCCATGATGCGCAGGTACTCGCCAGCAATGATGGCGGCGCGACCTGGAGCAAGCAGTTCGAAGACCTTTCCCGTGAAGCACCACTGCTCGACGTCACGTTCCTCGACGCCCAGCACGGCTTTGCCGTGGGCGCCTATGGCGCACTGCTGGAAACCCGCGACGCAGGCCAGCACTGGCAAGACGTCGCCGAGCGCCTGGACAACGCCGACCAGCTGCACCTGAACGGCATCGCCGTGATCAAGGACGCTGGCCTGTTCATCGTCGGCGAGCAGGGCAGCATGTTCCGTTCAAGCGACAACGGCCAGACCTGGGCCAAGGTCGCCGGCCCCTACGAGGGCTCGCTGTTCGGCGTGATCGGCACCACCCAGGCGCAGACGTTGCTGGCCTATGGCTTGCGCGGCAACCTGTTCCGTTCGACCGACTTCGGTGACAGCTGGCAGCAGATCGAGCTCAAGGCGGCGCGCGGCAACCTCGAATTCGGCCTGGCAAGCGCTACGCTTCTCGATGACGGCAGCCTGGTACTGGTCGGCAATGGCGGCAGCGTGCTGCGCAGTGTCGATGATGGGCAGACCTTCAGCGTCTACAATCGCGCCGACCGCATTGCCCTGGCCGGTGTCAGTGGCCTGGCCAACGGTGGCTTGCTGCTGGTGGGGCAAGGGGGGGTACATCTGGCCAGCGCCGAGGGCGCAGACCAGGCTGCCGGGGGGGCGCGTCCATGACCAGCCGAGAGAGCATCACCATGCACCCGCACCACCAGGACAAGGCCACGCTGCTGGAACGCCTGATCTTCAACAACCGCCCGGTGGTCATCGCCCTGTGCGTGCTGGTCAGCATCTTCCTGTTCTGGCAGGCCACGCAGGTCCGCCCCTCGACCAGCTTCGAGAAGATGATCCCGCTCGAGCACCCGTTCATCGAACAGATGATGGAGCACCGCAACGACCTGGCCAACCTCGGCAACACCGTGCGCATTTCGGTCGAGGCGGTCAACGGCGACATCTTCGACAAGGACTACATGGAGACCCTGCGGCAGATCCATGACGAGGTGTTCTACATCCCCGGTGTCGACCGCGCGGGCCTCAAGTCGCTGTGGAGCCCCAGCGTACGCTGGAGCGAAGTGACCGAAGAGGGCTTCTCGGGCGGCGAGGTGATCCCCAATACCTACAACGGCTCGCAAGACAGCCTCGATACCCTGCGCGACAACGTGCTCAAGTCCGGCCAGGTCGGGCGCCTGGTGGGTAACAATTTCAAGTCCAGCATCGTCGATGTGCCGCTGCTGGAAAGCTACCCCGACCCGAACGACCCCGGCAAGCAGGTCAAGCTCGACTACCAGCAGTTCTCGCACCTGCTGGAAGAAAAGATCCGCGACAAGTTCCAGGCGCAGAATCCCAATGTGAAAGTGCACATTGTCGGCTTCGCCAAGAAGGTCGGTGACCTGATCGACGGCCTGGTGATGGTGGCCATGTTCTTCGGCGTGGCACTGGTCATTACCTGGATCCTGCTGTACTGGTTCACCTGGTGCATCCGCAGCACCATTGCCGTGCTGATCACCACCCTGGTCGCAGTGGTCTGGCAGCTGGGCCTGATGCATGTGGTGGGCTTTGGCCTGGACCCGTATTCGATGCTGGTGCCGTTCCTGATCTTTGCCATCGGCATTTCCCACGGGGTGCAGAAGATCAACGGCATCGCCCTGCAGTCGAGTGACGCCGACAATGCCCTGACCGCCGCCCGGCGCACCTTCCGCCAGCTGTTCCTGCCGGGGATGATCGCCATCCTCGCCGACGCGGTGGGCTTCATCACCTTGCTGATCATCGACATCGGCGTGATCCGCGAGCTGGCCATTGGCGCCTCGATCGGCGTCGCGGTGATCGTCTTCACCAACCTGATCCTGCTGCCGGTGGCGATTTCCTACGTAGGCATCAGCAAGAAGGCCATCGAGCGCAGCAAGAAAGACGCGACTCGCGAGCACCCGTTCTGGCGCCTGCTGTCGAACTTCGCCAGTGCCAAGGTGGCACCTGTGTCCATCGCCCTGGCCTTGGTCGCCTTCGCCGGGGGGTTGTGGTACAGCCAGAACCTGAAGATCGGCGACCTCGACCAGGGCGCGCCGGAGCTACGCCCGGACTCGCGCTACAACCAGGACAACAACTTCATCATCAGCAACTACTCGACCAGCTCGGACGTGCTGGTGGTGATGGTCAAGACGCCGGCCGAGAGCTGCTCGATCCACTCGACCATGGCGCCGATCGACGAACTGATGTGGACCATGCAGAACACCCCGGGTGTGCAGTCGGCGATCTCCCTGGTGACGGTGTCCAAGCAAGTGATCAAGGGCATGAACGAGGGCAGCCTGAAATGGGAGACCCTGTCGCGCAACCCGGACATCCTCAACAACTCCATTGCCCGCGCCGACGGCCTGTACAACGGTGACTGCTCGCTGGCACCGGTGCTGGTGTTCCTCAACGACCACAAGGCCGAAACCCTGGAGCGCGTGACCAGCGCCGCCAAGGCGTTTGCCGACAGCCACAACAAGGACGGCCTGCAGTTCCTGCTGGCGGCGGGCAATGCCGGCATCGAAGCGGCCACCAACGAGGTGATCAAGTCGGCCGAGCTGACCATCCTGGTGCTGGTGTACCTGTGCGTCGCGGTCATGTGCATGATCACCTTCCGCTCCTTTGCCGCCACCCTGTGCATCGTCCTGCCGCTGGTGCTGACCTCGGTACTGGGCAACGCGCTGATGGCGTTCATGGGCATCGGCGTCAAGGTCGCCACCTTGCCGGTGGTGGCGCTGGGCGTGGGCATCGGCGTGGACTATGGCATCTACATCTACAGCCGCCTGGAAAGCTTCCTGCGTGCCGGCCTGCCGCTGCAGGAGGCCTACTACCAGACCCTGCGCTCGACCGGTAAAGCGGTGCTGTTCACCGGCCTGTGCCTTGCGATCGGCGTGTGCACCTGGATCTTCTCGGCCATCAAGTTCCAGGCCGACATGGGCCTGATGCTGACCTTCATGCTGTTGTGGAACATGTTCGGTGCGCTGTGGCTGCTGCCAGCGCTGGCGCGCTTCCTGATCAAGCCCGAGAAGATGGTGGGCAAGGAGGGCGGCTCGATCTTCGCCCATTGATCCGGGCTGTTGTGGGAGCGGGCTTGCCTGCAAGGGCGCTGCCCTTGTTCGCGGGGCAAGCCTGCTCCCACAGAGGTCGCTATACTACCGGCTCATTTTTCATCGGTATCCCCATGTCCCCCCTCGCCACCGCCCTCGCATCCTGCGACATGCTGCTGATCGACGGCCTGCATGCCTTCGACTTCACCTCTGACGAAACCGGCCTCACGGTCGAATGCATGGACGGCCGCCAACTGCGCCGCTGGACGTTCACCGCCGAGCAGATCGCCGCCGCCATCGCGGTGGGTGATGACTGGCAGCTGAACGATGCCCAGGGTGAGCATCGTCTAGTCTGTATGAGTGCCTTTCGCGCCCCGGATGAAGAAGAAGACCATGAACCGGACCTGGACGAGCCTGCTGACCGCTAGCCTCATGACCCTGACCCTCTCTACCCAGGCTGCCACGCTGCTGGTGGGCAGTTACACCGATGGCGCCAGCCAAGGCATCTACCGCTACGCGTTCGACAGCAAGACCGGCCAGGTCGACCCCACGCCGCAGCAGGTGGTCGAGAGCGTCAGCCCCTCGTGGTTGGTGCTCTCGGCCGATCAGCGGCAGCTGTTCGCGGTCAACGAAACGCCGCAGGGCCATGCCAGCAGCTTCAGCGTTAGCAGCCAAGGCGAGATCAAACCGCTCAACGAGGTGGCCACGCGCGGTGACGAGCCGACGCATGCCAGCCTCAGTCGCGACCAGCGCTATCTGTTCGTCGCCAACTACGCCGTCGCCCCCGACCCGGGCGGTAGCCTTGTAGTCATCCCGGTGGCCAAGGACGGCAAGCTCAAGGACGTGGTTCAGCAGGCTCGGCACAAGCCCAGTGGCGTCAACCCCGAGCGCCAGGCCGGTGCCCATGTGCATTCGCTGGTGCTGTCGCCGGATGGCAGCCACCTGTATGCCAGTGACCTGGGCGCCGACAAGGTGTTCATCTACCGCTACGACGGTGCCAGCGTCGACCGCCCGCTGACTCCGGCAATTCCGGCATCGGTCGACCTGCCGCCGGGCAGTGGGCCACGCCATCTGTTGTTCGATGCCAAGGGGCTGCATGCCTACCTGACGCTGGAGATGAGCGCTGAAGTGGTCATGTTCGACGTCAAGGACGATGCGCTGCACGAGCGCCAGCGCCTGCCGCTGACCGAGCAGCAGGATGCCGCAGCCAAGGCGGCGGGTGCATTGCACCTGTCGGCGGATGGGCGATTCCTGTATGTCAGCAACCGTGGCACGGCCAACGAGATCGTGGTGTTCGGCGTGGGCAAGGACGACGGCCAGCTGGCGTTCCTGCAACGCCGCTCGGTCGAGGGCGACCACCCGCGGGAGTTTGCCCTGGATCCGAGCGACAACTTCCTGCTGGTGGCCAATCAGAAGAGCAACCAGATTGTGGTCATGCGCCGCGATCCGCGTACCGGCATGCTGGGCAAGACCGTGCAGACCTTGCCGCAGGCTGCGCCTTCGGACCTTAAGTTTATCGAGTGACTATCGATACGCGTGATAATCCCTACCACCGCAATGAATTTCTATGGCTGACCTCAGCGGCGTAAGTTTGACCCAAGGCCCAGACGGGCCAACGTCAAACCAGCGCAGACGAGGTCAACCCAGATGAACTTCAATCTCTTCCCGGTCATCGCCGCATCCGCCATTTCCGCTTCGGTCGTGCTGCCGGCGCATGCCCATGCCGACACCAGCAGCAAGGCCTCCGCCACCCCTAGCTACACCGAACAGTACCTGCGCCAGAGCGCGCATTTTCATGCGGCGTTGAGTGGTAAGCACAACCATTGATCCAGATGTGAGCACTGAACCTGTGGGAGCGGGCTGATAGCTACTTGGCCATCACCGCCTTGAACAACTCGGACGCCAACCACCCCTCCAGCCAGCTCCGCACCTGCGGATAAGCCGCCTCGGCGAACCATTGCGGTTCGACCCCGGCAAACTGGCGCATCAGGGGCAACAGCGCGGCGTCGACCAGGCTGGGGTGTTCGGCCAACAGGTAGGGCCGCCCCTCGAGCAACTGTTCAAGCTCAACCAGCCAGGCCTCGGCCTGCTGGCGGTAATGCTCGCGTGAGTGCTCGGGGTAACGCTCGGCATACTTGTACAGGTTCACCTGCGCCTTGAACGCGCTGTCGTTGCGGGCGATCAGCCTCTCGGCCTGCTGCGCGGCAACGGGGTCGGCTTGCAGGCGCCAGTCCTGCGGGTCGTTGCGCGCCAGTGCCCAGCGCATGATGTCGAGGCTCTCTTCGAGCACACCGTCACCGGTATCGAGCACCGGCACCGTACCCTTGGGCGACAAGGCCAGCAGCTCGTCCGGCTTGTGCTTCATCGCTACTTCGCGCACTTGCACCTCGCACCCGGCATAGCGCAGGGCCAGGCGCGCTCGCATGGCCCATGGGCAACGGCGGAACGAGTAGAGAATCACCCGCACACCTCCACATCACTCAGGCCATTGCCCTGGCGCCGTACCTGGATCTGCACCGGGATGCGCTCGTGCATCTCTTGCACGTGGGAGATCACCGCCACCTTGCGGCCCTGCGCCTGCAAGCCGTCGAGGGCGTCCATGGCCAGTTGCAGCGATTCGGGGTCGAGGCTGCCGAAGCCTTCGTCGATGAACAGCGACTCGATGCGCAAGGTGCTCGAAGCCATCGAAGCCAGGCCCAGGGCGAGTGCCAGCGACACCAGGAAAGTTTCCCCGCCGGACAACGAGTGCACCGAGCGCAGTTCGTCACCCATCTCGGTGTCCAACACCAGCAGGCCCAGCGCGCTGCCGCCGCGCTTCAGGCGGTAACGCCGCGCCAGTTGGCGCAGTTGGGCGTTGGCGTGGTGCAGCAACAGGTCCAGGTTATAGCCCTGGGCGATCTTGCGGAACACATCGCCGGACGCCGAACCGATCAGCGCGCTCAGGCGTGCCCAGCGCTGCCACTGCTGGTAGGCCTGGTCGATTTCGGCGGCCAGGGCCTGGTGCGCATGCTGGCGGCGCTGGTCGTCTGCCTGTTGCGCGCGCAGTTCGGCGCACTGTTGTTCCTGAATGTTGAGCTGCTGCGCAAGCTCGGCCAGGGTCTGCTCCAGATTATCGGGTAGCTCACCTTGTACCTGGGCGGCATGTTGCTGCAGGCGCTGTTCACGTTCCTGCAGCAGTACGCGACCTTGCTCGATGGCTTTTTCTGCGCCTTGCAGGTGCTGGCGCAGTTCGCCCAGCTGCGTATCGTCGATGGCCAGCAAGCGGTCGAGGCCGCTGTCATCCAGCTCGGGGTGTTCGCTGCGCCACTGTACGATCTCGCCGTGCAGCTGCTGGCATTCATGCTCCAGCGCCTGCTGCCGCTGGCTATTGGCCTTGAGCTCGGCAGCCAGTTGCACGCCCTGATTGCGCAATTCCTGCAGGCGCTGGGCGGTGTCGGCATCGACCGCGCGCGCCTGCTCCAGCTGTACGTCCAGGTACTGTTGCCAGGCTTCGGCACTGGAGTGCTGGCCAAGCAGCTCGGCGAGTGCCGCCTGGGCCTGCTGGCGCTGCTCCTCGAGGCTGGCAAGGGTGAGCTGCAACTGTTGCTGAGCCTGCAGGCGTGTTTGCTGCTGGTCGCGCAGCTTGTCCAACTGCACCTGGCGTGCGTGTTGTTCTTCCTGCTCGTCTTTGCGCTGTTCCAGCTGTTGCAAGCGCTGGGCGATCTGCTGGTCGAGGGCGAGGAAGGCGTTGGCCGGGTCGTCGCTCAGGGCCTTGAGGACATCGACCGGCAACACGCTGGCCAGGTCATCGAGGCCTTGCTGCAACTGCTGTTCATCGTTGGCCAGGGCTTGGTGCTGCTGGTCCAGGTGGCGCTGCGCCTGCTGTTGCGCCTCTTGCGCCGCCTGCAATTGCTGGTTGAGGCGGGCAGCATCCTTTTGCAGGGCGAGCAGGGCGCTCTGGCGTTTTTCGTCCTTGCCGATTTCATCGTCCAGGCGCTGCAGTTGGCTGGCCAGCCAGGCGGTGCGGGCCTTGTCGTCCTGGGGCGCGAGGGCGGGCCAGAGGCTGTGTGCCTGCACCTGCGCCACCAACGGCTGCAACTGCTCGCCCAGCTGCACCTGTTGCTGCTGGTAGTCTTTGAGCTGGGCGTTGACCACGCCTAGCTGGGTGCGCAGTTCCACCAGTTTGCCGTTGAGGCTTTCGACCTGCTTCTGCGCCGCGTCCTCTTCGGCCTGATCCTGTCGGCCCAGGCTCTGCAACAGAGCTTCGGGTTGATGGAACGGGTGCTCGGCGCTGCCACAGACCGGGCACGGTTCGCCGTCGCGCAACTGGGCACGCAGCTCTTCGACGCTGGTGTTGCGTGCCAGGCGCTGGCGTTCAAGCAGTTGGCGGGTAAGGTTCAGCGCCTGCTCGGCCGCCTCCAGCTCGGCCTTGGCCGCAGTGCCTTCGCCGATCAGTTGCTGGCGTTGCTGCATGGCGTGCTGTTGGCGCTCACGCACGGCTTCGAGTTGCTGGCGCAGCTCCCTCTCGCGGCCATGCAGGCGCGATACGTCCTCGACGGCACGCTGCTGCTTGCGGTTGTCCTGGAGCATGCCGCCGAGCAGGTCGATCTGCTCGGCCAGCGCTTGCGGTTCGGCATTGGCTTCGCGGAACAGCAACGCGTAATGCTCGCGTTGGCCCTGCAACTGAGCATTGGCTTGGCTGGCTTGAGCCTGCAGGCCTGGCAACTCTTCGCGACCCTTGGTCAAACGCCCGCCGATCAGCATCACTTGCTTGAGCTGCGGCAGGTAGGCCTGCCAGGCGTTGGCCAGCCCCGCCAGGTGTTGGCTATCGGTCAACGCCTCATCAATCTGTGCCAGCTGTTGCAGGCTGCATTGCTGGTTTTCTTCCAGCTGCTGCAGGTGCTGCTGGCCTTCGGCAACGTGCTGTTCGGCCTGCTGGTTGGCCGTGCGTTGTGCTGTCAGCTCACTGTCCAGCCGTGCCAGGCTGTCCTGGCCGGCGAAGGCCTGGCGCAGGCGAGGCGTGTTTTCGCTGTGCTGGGCCTGGCTGTCAGCGAGTGACTGGCGAGCCGCGAGCAACGCCTGTTGCAGTTCGTCGGTGCGCGTTTGCAACTCGCCTTGCTGGTGTTGCTGCTCGGCGATCTGCGCCGCCAATGGCGCCAGTTGCGCGGCCAGCACTTGCTGGCGGTTGAACTGGTGGCGCTGAGGTGCCAGGCGCTCCAGGCGTTGCAGGTCGAGGCGTTGCTCGGCCAGTGCTTGCCAGTGTTGTTCGGCCGTGCGCAAGGCCGCACCGGCTTCGCTGTGCTGGGCCTGCAGTTGGCGTTGTTCGTTGAGCCAGGTGCGCTGCTGCTCCAGCTGGCGCTGGTGCGCCTGCTCGGCCTTGAACTGCTGCTGCGCCTGCTCCAGGCGCTGGTCGAGTTCGGCGCGGGCTTCGGCGGCCATCGGCAGCAGGTGGCTGGCGCGCTCTTTCAGTGCGTTGTGTACTTCACCCGTTTCTCGTGCCTTGCTGAAAGCACGCTGGCCTAGGCGAGTGTAGATGGCGGTGTTGGTGAGCTTTTCCAGCAGCTCGCTGCGTTCTTTGTCGTCGGCCTTGAGGAAGGCGCTGAACTCGCTCTGGGCCAGCATCACCGCGCGGGTGAACTGCTCGAAATTCAGGCCCAGACGGGCCTCGATCAGCTGCTTGTATTCGTTCTTGCCGCTGCCCAGTACCTGCTCGCTGTTCAGGTCATAGAGGCTCTGGCGGCTGTGCTGCAGCTTGCCGTTGGCCTTGTCGCGGGCGCGGTTGGCCTCCCAGCGCGCGCGGTAGCGGTGGCCGTCGATGCCGACGAAGTCGACCTCGGCAAAACCACTGCCGGTGCCGCGGCGCAGCAGGTTCCGCGGGTCGGAGGTGGGGATTTCGCCGTCAGCGTCCGGCACCTTGGCTTCGCGGCCGATGTCGTTGAGCCGTGGCACGGTGCCGAACAGGGCAAGGCACAGGGCGTCGAGCAGGGTGCTCTTGCCGGCGCCGGTCGGCCCGGTGATGGCGAACAGGCCGGCGCTGGCCAGCGGTTCGGCGGTGAAGTCGATCTCCACAGGGCCGGCCAGGGATGCCAGGTTCTTCAGGCGAATGGCGAGAATCTTCATGGCTGCTCCTCTTCCAGCTGGACGTCCTGCAGCAGCAAGGCAAAGTCGGCCAGGGCCTGTTCGTCGACGGGGTTGCCGTAGGCTTGTTCCCAGGCGCGGCTGAACAGGTCCTGCGGGGTCATCTGCGACAACTCGACGAACGCCAGCTCGCTGTCAACCTCGTTGCCGTGGCCGGCATATTCGGCGCTGATGCGTATCAGCCGCACCGCCTTGCCGTGCAGGGCGCTTTCGATTTGCTGGCGCAAGTCGGGCTGCGGCTCGTCCAGGCGCACGCGCACCTCCAGCCAGGGCTGGCGGTTGGGGTCTTCGAGCAGGTCGATCACCGGCAGCTCGGCGAGTTGCTCCAGCAGTTCGCCCAACGGTGCCGGGCCGATGCGTTGCAGGGCCACGGCGCGCGGCACTGGGCGCGCTTCGACGCTGACCAGCTCGGCGCCGTCCAGCTCGACTTCCAGCACCTGGTGCGGGTAATTGATTTCGGCGAACGACAGCGGGATCGGCGAGCCGCTGTAGCGGATGCGGGTTTCGCGGTTGACCTTCTGCGGCTTGTGCAAGTGGCCCAGAGCGACGTAGCTGATGGCCTTGTCGAACAGCTTGGCCGGCAGGGCTTCGGCATTGCCGATGATCAGGCTGCGCTCGGAGTCCTCGGACACCGAGCCGCCGGCCATGTGCGCGTGGCTGATGGCGACCAGTGCCTGGTCTTTCTTGCGTTTTTTCTGCGCGGCGGCGATCAGTTGCTGGTGCACCTGGGTGATGCCCTGCAGGTAGTCCTCGCCCAGCTGCGGGCCGGTGACTTCGGCCGGGCGCAGGAAGGGCAGGGCCAGGCACCAGGCGGCGACCTTGCCACGGCCATTGGTCAGCGGGATCAGCAGGCGCTCGGCATCCAGCTGGCCTTCGTCGAGCCAGTGCACGCGGCCCAGCGCGTGGGTGCGCAAACGGCGCATGAGCGCGGCGGGCAGCTCGATGCGCGAGCCGGAGTCATGGTTGCCGGCGATCATCACGATGTCCAGCTTCGGCTGTTGCTCGTGGGCCTGCACGATGAAGTCGTAGAGCCGCTCCTGGGCTTTGACCGGTGGGTTGACCGTGTCGAAGATATCGCCGGCGATCAGCAGCGCGTCGGGCTGGCGCAGGTGCAGCTGGCCGAGCAGCCAATCAAGGAAGCAGGCGTGTTCGAAGTCGCGTTCCTGGCCATGCAGGCTTTGGCCCAGGTGCCAGTCGGAGGTGTGAAACAGACGCATGGATGACCTGTCGGTGTCGATTCAGCCAAGCAGGGTGCTTGGCTTGAATGGGCTCTTTGAAGGGGCGGTATGGTAACTCAACTGGGGGCTGTTCTACTTGGGGTAGAGCGGCGGCAAACTGCCGTTTTCACCCGCAGGCAACAACACCTGCTCGGCCGGGGGGATGGTGCCGATCGCCCGCCACAGGTCCTCGCCCTGCCAATACTGGCCACTCTCGCTGTACAACGCCCCGTTCAACCCATCCAGCGCATCCGACAAGGGTACGAAGCGCGCGGCCATTTCGGCCAGGGTCTGCGGCTGCTGGCGCGCCCAGGCATCGAGCGCCTGGCGGGTAGCTTGTGGGTCGTTGGCCAGGCAGGCACGCTTGAGGTCGTCCAGCAGGGTGCGTGGGCTTGGGCCTGCCTGCGCGGCGCGCAGCACCGCTGGCTGCGAGCGGGCGCGCCACCACAGGGTGAAACCGAGCAGCGTGGTCAGGGCGAACACCAGGGTGGCGAGCTGCCAGGGCCAGAGCAGGTGGCTGGCGCTGCCCGTGTCGCCGACCGGGGTTTCGGCGCTCAAGGCCGGGTTGTCCTGCACGTTCAGCGTGCGCGCAGGGAGGCTGGAATGCTCCAGGTGGTCTTCGCGGGTGTTCCACCAGGTGACTTCCAGCGCTGGCAGGGCCAGTTCGCCACTGTGGGTCGGCACCAACGCTTCACGCTCCTCGCGGTTGGCGGTCATGCCGCGTTCGTTGATTTCATTGCGCAGCAGCGGTTGGTCCGGGTAGCGGCGCAAACCGACGATTTCGGTGGCCGGCAGTTGCGGCAACTGGGTGCTGGAGAGCCCTTCTGCACGCAGGGTGATGCTGCGGGTCAGCGAGTCGCCAATCTGCGTCTGCTGGCTGCCGGGGTCGGGGTTCCAGTGCTCTTCCAGGCTCAGGCTGCGGGCGGGCAGCCACGGCGCATTGGCGGGCCAGGCAGCGGGGATAGGGCGTACGGTCAGGCGCAGTGGCAGTGAGCTGACTTGTACCTGGCGGCCAACTCGCGTGCTGCCGGGGGGCTGCTGCGCGTTGTCGGCGGCGGTGGCGGTGAAGGTCAGCGGTGGAATATCCAGGTCGCCGCTTTGCTGTGGGTAGAGTGCGTAGCGCGTCTCGATCACCCCGTGGCGCACGCCGTTGATTTCCTTTTCATAGGTGCGCGACTCGCCCAGCGGTTCGACCTTGGCGTTTTCCAGCTGCAGCGGGCTGAGGCTGCTGTCGTCGTACAGCGACACCGAATGGTAGATACGCAAAGTCAGCACGGCCTGCGCCTGGACGTACACCTCGTTGTTGTCCAAGGTGGCTTCGACGAACACCTGCGAGGCGCTGTCCGGGCGGCTGGCGTCGGCCTGCAGCACCTGCAGGTCGATGGCCTGGCTGCGTGACTGGCCCAGTTGCAGCTCGGGGATGCGCAGGCTGCCGCTGCGCCGTGGCAGCAGGGTGATGATCCAGCGGGTGCTGGCGCGGGTTTCGCCGTCGAGGGTGTGCAGGCTGTTCAGCTGGCGTGTGCCACGCACTTCAAAGTCGCCGTCAAGGGCGCGCAGGTCGGGCTTGCCGAACTGGGTCACGTCCTGGCTTTCGAGGGTCAGCTCCAGGGTTTCGCCAGCTTCCAGGCGGGTGCGGTCGACGCTGGCCTGCAGTGTCGGTTCGGCCTGGACCAGTACGGCCCATAAAAGGCCGAGGAGAAAGACGCCGAGGCGACTCATCGTGGGGTTTCCTGATGCAATTGCTGTTCATACCAGAATTTGCGCCGCAGCAGCTCCGCCGGATTATCGGGGATCTCCCGCAGCCATTGTTCCAGGGCCTGGCGTTGCTCGGCGTCGAGGCTGGTCGAGACCGGCCGCTGGGGCGGCTGGGTCACGCCGTCGTCATCGCCGCCCTGGTTACCCGGGGTGGCCTGGTTGTTGCTGTTGCCTTCGCCGGGTTGTCCGGGGTTGGCCTGTTCATCGTCGCCGGGCGCGCCCTGCGCTGGGTTGCTGGCCGAGCTGCTGTTGCCCTCGGTTTCGCTGCCGGGCGTGCCTTGGGCATCGTCCTTGGCCGGTTGTTCCTCGGCCTGGGCTTCACGTTGCTGCAACAGTTGCTGGATCAGCGCCTGGTTGTCCAGCGCCGGTTTCAGGTCGGGCTGGCGCTCCAGTGCCTGCTCATAGGCGTCCAGGGCAGCTTCCAGCTCACCGCTGCGCGCCAGCGCGTTGCCTCGATTGTAGTGGGCCGCCGCGCTATTGCCCTGGGCGAAGGCCTTGGCAGCTTCGGCGTAGTCGCCGGCCTGATACAGGGCCATGCCACGCCATTGCGGGTCCTGAAAGTGCCGGGCTGCGTCCGCCGGCTGGTTGCGTTCCAGCAGGCGTTGGCCTTGCTGGTCGGGGCGCAGCCACAGGTCATTGAGCTCGAAGGCCTGGCTCGGTTGCGGCAGCGCCAGTAGCAGCGGCAAGCAGAACAGCCAGCCGCGCCGGCCGGCACAGGCAGCCAGCAGCAACAGCGGAATCAGCAGCCAGTAGCCTTGGTCGGCCCAGCTGTCGAGCTGCACGTTCTGGCCGTCGTTGCGCAGGATGCGCGGGTTGTCGAACAGGCCGAGGCCACGCAGGTCGAGGTCGTCGATGCGGGCATGGCGGTAGCGCCCGCCGGTGCTGTTGATGAAGGCCTTGAGGCCGGCGCTGTCCAGGCGCGGTACGAGGATGCCACCCTGGTCGTCCTTGAGGAATTCGCCGTTGGCCTGGCGTACTGGCGCGCCGTCGCGGGTGCCGATGCCCAGCATCAGCAGGCTTGGGCCCTGGCGGCCGAGGGCCTGGGCGATACCCTGGCGTTCCGCGGCGCTCAGCGCTGAACCGACCAGCAACAGGCGGCCCTGGCCCAGGCCACTCTGCGCCAGCAGGGCAAGGCCTTTCTGTACCGCCAGGTCGGCGCGCTGGCCAGGTTGCGGCATGATCGATGGGTCAATCGCCTCAAGCAGGTTGCGCGTGGTGCCGAGGTCGTCGGACAGCGGTACCAGGGTGTGGGCGCTGCCTGCGTAGACGATCAGCGCGGTCTGGCTGTCGTGGCGATGCTCGAGCAGGTCGAGCACCTTGCGCCGGGCCTGCTGCAGGCGGTTGGGCGGCGTGTCCTCGGCGAGCATCTGCGGGGTCAGTTCGAGCAGGATCACCAGCGGGTCGGCCGGGCGCTGGCGGGTTTCTTCCAGGCGCTGCCAGCTTGGTCCGAGCAAAGCCAGAACAACCAGCAACCAAGCCAGGCCCAGGGCAATCCACGGCAGCTTGCTGTTGCTGCCGCTGCCGCCACCGAGCAGTACCGGATGGAACGCCTGCGGCAGGATCATCTGCCAGCGCCCGGCGCGCCTGCGCCGGTGCCACAGCTTGAACAACAGCCAGGCGAGCAGCGGCACAACCAGCAGCCAGAGCGGGCGCAACCATTGCGGCCAGAGATCGATCATCGCCGCTTCCTAAGGCGCAGCCGTTTCAAGCGGTCACGCCATTCCGGGTGGGGTTGCAGGAAGCGCGGCCTGCGCAGCGCCCGTTGCAGCAGGTTGTCGGGCCATTGCACCGCCACCACCAGCAGCACGCTGAGCAGCAACGCCAGGGCCAATGGCCAGGCGTACAAGGCCTTGGCCGTGCGCGCCTGGGTCGGCTGCTGGGCGACAGGTTCCAGTTGGTCGAGGGTATCGCCGATGGCATCCAGCTCGGCGCCGTCATGGGCGCGGAAGTAGGCGCCGCGGGTCAGGTCGGCGATTTCCTTGAGCGAGGCTTCGTCGAGGTCCAGGCTCGGGTTGAGGCCGAGCAGGCCAGGGGTGCCGCTGGCCTCGGGGTTGGCACCGATACCGATGGTGTAGATGCGCACGCCTTCCTGGGCGGCCAGGCGGGCGGCGGTCAGCGGGTGGATCTGGCCGCCGTTGTTGGCGCCGTCGGTGATCAGCACCAGCACCCGGCTGTGTGCCGGGCGCTGGCGCAGGCGCTTGACCGCAAGGCCGATGGCGTCGCCGATGGCGGTGTTCTTGCCGGCGATGCCGATCTGCGCCTCGTCGAGGAAGGTGCGCACGGTGCGCCGGTCGAAGGTCAACGGTGCCTGCAGGTAGGCCTGGCTGCCGAACAGGATCAGGCCGACGCGGTCGCCCTTGCGGTCTTGGAGGAAATCACCGAGCAGCGCCTTGACCAGGTCGAGGCGGCTGACTTCTTCGTCCTTCCACTGCATGTCGGGGAAGTCCATGGAACCGGACACATCCACGGCCACCAGCAGGTCACGGCCACTGGCGGCCACTGGCACCGGCTCGCCAAGCCATTGCGGGCGGGCGGCGGCAAGCAGCAGCAACAGCCAGATCAGTACGAACGGCGCCTGTTGGCGCCAGGTTGGCAGGTTCAGGCGTGCACGCCGGCCGGCCAGGCCTTCCAGCTCGTCGAGGAAGCCGACCTTGAGCACCGGCTCGCCGCTGTCGGCGGCCGGCAGCACCAGGCGCGCCAGCCACGGCAGCGGCAGCAGCAGGAAAATCCACGGCCAGGCCAGTTCAAACATGTTTGCGAATCCAGGTTTCGACGGCCTGGCTCAAGCCGACGATGGCCTTGTCATCAAGCTTGCACTCGGGCTTGTAGGCGCCTTCGACCAGGACCATCCAGCGGGTCAGGCCGGCGGCGGGGCAACGGTTGTCAAGAAACGCCAGCCACTGGCGGCCGTTGAGGGTATGGCTGTTGGCCCCTGGGTAATGGTTGCGGCACAGGCGTTTGAGCAGTGCGTTGATCTGCTGCAGCCAGGCGCCAGCTGGCGCGCTGTCGTAGGGGCGGGGCAGGCGGGCGAGTTCGGCCAGGGCCTCCACGCGCACGGGGTCGAGCGGTTGCTCGGCACGCACTACTCGGCGCTTGCCCGGCCGCCAACGGCGCAGCCGCCACAGGCCCCAGGCCAACAGCGGCAGCACGGCAAGCAGCAACCACCAGCCGGGCGCCGGTGGCCAAAGGCCGATCGCCGCGGGTGCGATCAGCGGTTGCAGCTGATCCAGTGGGTTCATCGACTGCTCCCAGGGCGCTGGGCATTCAGGTACTCGCGCAGCTGTTCGATCATTTCGCTCTGGGTGCTCAGCGGCATCAGCAGCACGCGCAGCTTTTGCGCCATCAGCTCCCAGCGCTCGATGCGTGTCTCGGCCTGTTGACGGTAAGCCTGGCGCAGGTTGGCGTCCAGGGTGTCGAGCTCCAGCTGCGCCCCGCGCTGGGCGAACCGCAGCAGGCCGGCGGCGGGCAGGGCATGGTCGAGCGGGTCGGACACCGGCAGCAACAGCAGGTCGCAATGACGCGAGAGCATTGCCAGGTGCTGTTCGGCCTGGGCGCTGAGCGAGCGCTCGTCGCAAATGACGATGGCCAGGCTGCCGGGGCGCAGCACTTCACGCGCGCGGCGCAGGGCCAGGCCCAGGCTGTCGGCGTGCGGCACGGCTTCGGTGTGCAGGGCCTGGTTGACCTTGGCCATGCGGTTGAGCAACTGCAGCAGGCTCTGCTTGCTGCGCCGTGGCTTGATTTCGTGATGCTCGTTGTCGCCGAACACCAGCCCGCCGATGCGGTCGTTGTGGCCCAGTGCGGCCCAGCCGAACAGCGCCGCCGCCTGGGCCGCGAGTACCGATTTGAATAGCAGGCCCGAGCCGAAGAACAGGCGCTGGCTTTGTTCGACGAGGATGAAGATCGGCCGCTCGCGCTCTTCATGGAACAGCTTGGTGTGCGGTTCCTGGGTGCGGGCGGTGACGCGCCAGTCGATGTTGCGCACATCGTCGCCGGCCTGGTACACGCGCACCTGGTCGAAGTCCACACCGCGGCCACGCAGCTTGGAGTGGTGCAGACCCACCAGTGGGCTGCGTTGGCCGGGCCGGGAGAACAGCTGGATTTCGCGCACACGGTGGCGCATGTCGATCAGCTCGGCGAGGCCGATGCGGATGCCGGGTTCGGCCTGCTGCGCAGTGGGCATGGGCTCAGGCAACGGCGACGACGTCGAGGATACGCTGAACCACGCGGTCCTGGTCGACCCCCGCCGCCTCGGCTTCGAAGGACAGGATGATGCGGTGGCGCAGTACGTCGAACAGCACGGCCTGGATATCCTCGGGGCTGACGAAGTCGCGCCCGGCCAGCCAGGCATGGGCCCGTGCGCAGCGGTCCAGGGCGATGGAGCCACGCGGGCTGGCGCCGTAGGCGATCCAGTCGGCCAGCTCGGCATCGAACTTGGCCGGGGTGCGCGTGGCCATGACCAGCTGCACCAGGTATTCCTCTACCGCGTCGGCCATGTACAGGCCGAGGATCTCTTTGCGTGCGGCAAAGATCGCCTGCTGGCTGACCCGCCGCTCGGGCTTGACCTCACCACCCAGGGCTTCGCCGCGCGCCTGGGCGAGGATGCGCCGCTCCACGGCGGCATCGGGGAACCCTATTTTGACGTGCATCAGGAAGCGGTCGAGCTGGGCTTCAGGCAACGGGTAGGTACCTTCCTGCTCGATCGGGTTCTGCGTGGCCATCACCAGGAACAGCGGCGACAGGTCGTAAGTGCTGCGGCCCACGCTGACCTGGCGCTCGGCCATGGCCTCGAGCAGCGCCGACTGCACCTTGGCAGGCGCGCGGTTGATTTCGTCGGCCAGCACCAGGTTGTGGAAGATCGGCCCCTGCTGGAACACGAAGCTGCCGGTTTCCGGGCGATAGATTTCGGTACCGGTGATGTCGGCAGGCAGTAGGTCGGGGGTGAACTGGATACGATGGAACTGCGCCTCGACGCCTTCGGCCAGCTCTTTGATGGCCTTGGTCTTGGCCAGGCCCGGCGCACCCTCGACCAACATGTGGCCGTCGGCCAAAAGCACGATCAACAGCCGCTCGACCAGCTTCTCCTGGCCTAGGATCTGGGAGGAAAGAAAGGTGCGTAGCGCGATCAGCGCTTCACGGTGTTCCATCGGTGGCGGTTCCTGGAATAGCGCCAGGGCGGGCACGAAAGGCAACCGACCTGGCAGGGGGGGATACTTTAATCTATCCGTGGGGGCGCCGACACTGCCTGAACTGATCAGTTCTTCGAACGGGAATGCTTGCGCCCCTGATCGCAGAGGGCGAACACCACCACCAGCACCCCGGCGATCGCCAGGATCACCGCCACGCCATCGGTGGAATGCGTCGCCGAACTCGCCACCAACGCCAGCCCGCCCAGCGGCGCCAGGCCGCCGGCCACCGCCGTGCCGATCTCGCGCCCGGTGCCAAAGCCCGACGAGCGGGTCTGGGTCGGGAACTGGCGGCTGAGGAACGAGCCCTGCGGAGCGAACATCATCGGCGCCAGGATACCGGTGCCGATGGCAATGGCCACATAGATCAGCATGGGCTCTGCGGTGCTCAGCAATTGCAGGAACGGGTAGGCGAACAGCACCGACAGCGCCCCGCCAAGCATCAGTACGGTCTTGCTGCTCCAGCGGTCGCACAGCCAGCCGAAGAACGGCACGGCGAAGATCGCCACCAAGCTGGCGATGGTCACCGACAGCGATGTCACATGCGCTTCAACGCCTTTGAACTGGGTCAGGTAGGCCAGCGAGAACGTCTTGAAGATGTAGCTGAGTGCGTTGTAGCCGATGGCCACGAAAAACACCACGGCCAGCCCCTTGAGGTCATTTTTGAACAACAGCTTCAAAGGCGATATCTGCGGCTTGTCGTCGGCCTTGTCGAGTTCCTTGAAGTCAGGCGTTTCTGGGATGCTCTTGCGCACCCACAAGCCGATCGCCACCAAGGCGATGCTGGCGATGAACGGGATGCGCCAGCCACCGGCCAGGAGGAATTCGTTGCCATTCATGGTCAGCAGGTACACGGTCAGCGACGACAGCAGCAAGCCCAGGTTGAGCCCCAATGCCGGCCAGGCGCCTTGGCTGCCGCGTTTGCCTTCGCTGGCATGTTCGTAAGAGGTGACCGCCGCACCAGACAGCTCGGCACCGGCGCCGAGGCCCTGGATGATGCGGATCACCACCAGCAGGATCGGCGCCCAGATGCCGATCGCGGCATAGCTCGGGATCAGGCCGATCAGCGCGGTGCAGATGCCCATCATGCAGAACGTGATCACCAGTACATGCTTGCGGCCGAAGCGGTCGCCCAGGTAACCGAACAGGATGCCGCCGAACGGGCGCGCGACAAAGCCGATGGCGAACGTGGAGAAGGCCAGCAGCGAGGCCACCGCCGGGTTGCTGGCATCGAAGAAGATCTTCGAGAACACGATCGCCGCCATGGTCGCGTAGAGGTAGAAGTCGTACCACTCCAGCATGGAGCCGAAGATGGTCGCCGCAGCCACCTTGCGCAGGCGTTTGCGTTGCTGTTGCGGGGTCTCGCTCGCGGCCGGGGCCGCCTCGTGTACCGACATGGGGTTTTCCTTATTGTCTTTATAGTGAGGTGCAGCAGGGTTCAGCGGGCCTTGAGGATCTTTTCGGCGATCATCTGGCCGATCGGGATAGCCGAAGTGGCAGCCGGCGACGGGGCATTGCAGACATGCACCATGCGCGGGGTTTCGGCGAACAGGAAATCGTGCACCAAGGTGCCGTCGCGCATTACAGCCTGGGCGCGGATGCCGGCTTCATAGGGCAGCAGGTCCTCGACCTGCAGCGATGGGCAGTACTTGCGGCATTGCTCCAGGTAGCCGCGTTTGAACAACGAGTTCTTCATCTCGGTGGTGCCCGAGCCCAGGTTGTTCCAGATGGTTTTCCAGAACCCTGGGAAGCGTGCGTACTCGGCCACATCGCGCCAGTTCACTGCGAACTTGCGGTAGTTTTCCCGGCCGAAGCCCAGCACCGCGTTGGGGCCGACGGTAACGCTGCCGTCGATCATGCGGGTCAGGTGCACGCCGAGGAACGGGAGTTCCGGGTCGGGGATCGGGTAGATCAGGTGGTTGACGATCTGGTTCTTGCTGGCCGGCAGGCGGTAATACTCGCCGCGAAAGGGGATGATCTGATGGTCGATCTTCACGCCGGCCAGGCGTGCCAGCCGGTCGGACTGCAGGCCGGCGCAGGCGACCAGCTGGCGGGCTCGCCAGGTGTGGCCGTCGTCGCGAATTTCAACATGCTCGCCCAGCTCGCGGATGCCCCGCACGGTGGTAGACAGGCGCACTTCGCCGCCCGCCTGTTCGATGACCTTGGCCATGGCATCGCACACGTGCTTGTAGTCGACGATGCCGGTGGCATCGACGAACAGTGCGCCAAGGCCGGCAATGTTGGGCTCGCGGTGCTTCAGCTCGGTGGCGTCGAGGCGTTCGACCTTCAGGCCGTTCTGCTGCGAGCGTTCATGCAGAGCCTGCATGCGCTGCATCTCCAGCGGGTTGGACGCCACCAGCAGCTTGCCGCAGACGTCGAAAGCGATGCCGTGCTCGGTGCAGAAGTCTTTGGTCGCCTGGGCGCCGCGCTTGCACAGCTCGGCCTTGAGGCTGCCTGGGGCGTAGTAGATGCCCGCATGGATAACGCCGCTGTTGTGGCCGGTCTGGTGGCGGCCGAGGCTGGCTTCCTTTTCCAGAATCAGCAATGACGCGACGGGGCGCTGCTGGAGCAGGGCCATCGCGGTGGCCAGGCCGACGATGCCGCCGCCGATGATGCAGTAATCGTAAGTCATGCAGGGTACCTTGATGTTCTTGTCGGTTGATCTGCTTATCAGGTTGTCAGACTAAGTAATGCGTGAAAAAGGCCGCGTCAGGCCGCGGTGGGTTCTGCGCTGTCAGTCGAGGGTGGGGAGGTCGATTTTCAGGCGTTTGGCCGAGGCGCGCAGGTGCGCTTCGGCGCACGCTGCGGCGCCTTGGCGGTCACCGTCGGCAATGGCCTGGTACAGCGCCTGGTGTTCACGGTTGGCATCGGCCGAACCACCCACCGAATGCGCGGCAGAGTTTTCCCAGGCGTTGCGCCGCGCGCTGGCCAGCTGGCCACCGAGAAAGTCATGGAAGGCCACGAAGTAATCGTTCTTGCTGGCTTCGGCAATGGCACGGTGGAAGGCCACGTCGGCGGCCGAAGCGGTGGCGAAGTCGCTGCGCTTGTCGAGCATTTCCTGCAGGGCCTTGGCCATGTTCGCCAGGTCCTGTTCGTCGCGGCGGCGCGCGGCGATGGCGGCGGCCTGGGTTTCGATCCACAGGCGCATCTCGAACATCTGCACCAGGTCAGGCTTGCGCCCGTTGCTGCCGGGGAAGCGGAACACCGTGCCACTGGGCGTTTTCGAGATGTACGAGCCGAGCCCGCGGCGGGCAATCAGCACGCCATCGGCCTTGAGCTGCGCCACGGCCTCGCGCACCACCGAGCGGCTGACGTTCAGCTGTTCGGCCAGTTGCTGTTCGGTGGGCAAGCGCGCTTCGGCGGCCAGGCGGCCGGAATCGATCTCTGCGCGGATGGCGCTGACAACCCGTTCGACCAAGGTATCGGGGCGCTGGAGCTCTAACATGGAAACGGTTGCCTAGTGGTCAGGTTGTCAGACAATGCCTGTGGTGGCTGTCGACTGTCAATGTTTTCAGTCCGTGATGCATTGCCTGTGATGGCCCATCGCCGGCAAGCCGGCTCCCACAGGGTTGAGGCAGCGCCGCCGTCAGTGTGGAAGCCGGCTTGCCGGCGAAAGGGCCGGAACTGAAAACCTCAGAGCTCGCTGACGAAGGTGCCCGTGCCTTCGAGGATGTTCTGCAAGGTCAGCGCAACCTCTTCCAGGTCCGTCCCCGCCGAAGTCAGCACGATCTCCAGCGTTTCATCCCCCTTCAACGCATCGCGATCACCCGCAGCCACCTCGATCAGCAAACGCTGGGCGCTCAAGGTCACCTTCAGGCCATCCAGCGTCGACGGCTCATCGTCCAGGGTCAGGTCGACGGTGTCCTCATCCGGATAACGGGTCAGCAAGAACATCTGCCCCTTGTCGCTGTGGCAACACAGGGTCGCCATGTTGTCTTCCTCGTCGTCGCAAGGGGTGGCGAACAGCAGGGCAGTGTTGATTTGCATGGGGGCGGCTCGGGTCAATGGAAACGAAAGTGAATTCTGACAGCCTTGGGCGCATCCATAAACGTAAAGTTACCCCCCCTTGACCGAAATTGTCGCAGCGCCGCAAGCGTCGATGACCCATCAGTCGTTAAGCTTCCGCGAGCCCTGAACATTGGCGTCCGGCTTGCCAGAGGTTGGCTATCGTTGATCGGTAATCGTCGGACGCACGCGACGCTTCAATTATTACAAAGCCCAAGCGGAGTACCACAGATGGCGTTCTTCACCGCAGCCAGCAAAGCCGACTTCCAGCATCAACTGCAAGCGGCCCTGGCGCAGCACATCGGCGAGCAGTCACTGCCACAAGTGGCGCTGTTCGCCGAGCAGTTCTTCGGCATCATTTCCATGGACGAGCTGACCCAGCGCAGGCTGTCGGACCTGGCCGGCTGCACCCTGTCTGCCTGGCGCATCATCGAGCGCTTTGACCCCGAGCAACCGCAGGTGCGGGTATACAACCCCGATTACGAACGCAATGGCTGGCAATCGACCCACACCGTGGTCGAGGTGCTGCACCACGACCTGCCATTCCTGGTCGACTCGGTGCGTACCGAACTCAACCGCCGTGGCTACAGCATCCACACCCTGCAGACCACGGTGCTGAGTGTGCGCCGGGACGCCAAGGGGCAGCTGCTGGAACTGCTGCCCAAGGGCAGCCAGGGCGAAGGGGTGCGCCATGAGTCGCTGATGTACCTGGAAATCGACCGCTGCGCCAATGCCGCCGAACTGAACGTGCTGACCCGCGAAATCGAGCAGGTGTTGGCCGAGGTGCGGGTGGCGGTGGCCGATTTCGAGCCGATGAAAGCCAAGCTGCGGGAAGTGGTGGCGCAGGTGGAGCAAACCGCCTTTGCCCCGGCGCAACATGAAAAGGGTGAGGTCAAGGCGTTCCTCGAATGGCTGCTGGACAACCATTTCACCTTCCTCGGCTATGAAGAATTCACCGTGCAGGCCGGCAGTGACGGCGGCCAGATGGTCTACGACGAGCAGTCGTTCCTCGGCTTGCCGCGTCGCCTGCGCGTGGGCCTGACGGCCGAAGAGCTGCGCATCGAAGACTACGCCGTGGCCTACCTCGCCGAGCCGCTGCTGCTGTCGTTCGCCAAAGCCGCGCTGCCCAGCCGCGTGCACCGCCCGGCCTACCCGGACTACGTGTCGATCCGCCAGTTGGACGCCGACGGCAAGGTGGTCAAGGAGCACCGCTTCATGGGCCTGTACACCTCTTCGGTGTATGGCGAGAGCGTGCATGCCATCCCCTACATTCGGGTCAAGGTCGCTGAAGTGGAACGCCGCTCCGGCTTCGACCCCAAGGCGCACCTGGGCAAGGAGCTGGCGCAGGTGCTCGAAGTGCTGCCGCGCGACGACCTGTTCCAGACCCCGATCGACGAGCTGTTCAGCACCGTGATGTCGATCGTGCAGATCCAGGAGCGCAACAAGATCCGCGTGTTCCTGCGCAAAGACCCCTACGGGCGCTTCTGCTACTGCCTGGCCTATGTGCCACGGGAAATCTACTCCACCGAAGTGCGGCAGAAGATCCAGCAGGTGCTGATGGAGCGCCTCAAGGCCAGCGACTGCGAGTTCTGGACGTTCTTCTCGGAGTCGGTGCTGGCGCGCGTGCAACTGATCTTGCGGGTCGACCCGAAGAACCGCATCGACATCGACCCGCAGCAACTGGAAAACGAAGTGATCCAGGCCTGCCGCTCGTGGCATGACGACTACTCGGCGCTGGTGGTCGAGAACTTCGGTGAAGCCCAGGGCACCAACATCCTTGCCGACTTCCCCAAAGGCTTCCCGGCCGGATACCGCGAGCGCTTCGCCGCGCACTCGGCGGTGGTCGACCTGCAGCACGTGCTGGGGCTGTCCGAGAGCAGGCCGCTGGCGATGAGTTTCTACCAGCCGCTGACCCGCCTGGGTGACCGCCTGCTGCACTGCAAGCTGTACCATGCCGACACCCCGCTGGCGCTGTCGGACGTGCTGCCGATCCTGGAGAACCTCGGCCTGCGTGTGCTCGGCGAATTCCCCTATCGCCTGCGCCACGCCAGTGGCCGCGAGTACTGGATCCACGACTTCGCCTTCACCTACAGCGAAGGACTGAGCCTGGACATCCAGCAGCTCAATGACGTGCTCCAGGACGCCTTCATCCATATCGTCCAGGGCGATGCCGAGAACGACGCGTTCAACCGCCTGGTGCTCACCGCCGGCCTGCCATGGCGCGACGTGGCGCTGCTGCGCGCCTACGCCCGCTACCTCAAGCAGATCCGCCTGGGCTTCGACCTGGGCTACATCGCCAGCACCCTGAACAACCACACCGACATCGCCCGCGAACTGACGCGGCTATTCAAGACCCGTTTCTACCTGGCGCGCAAGCTCACGGTCGATGACCTGGACGACAAGCAGCAGCGCCTGGAACAGGCCATCCTCAGTGCCCTGGACGAGGTTCAGGTGCTCAACGAAGACCGCATCCTGCGTCGCTACCTGGACCTGATCAAGGCCACCTTGCGTACCAACTTCTACCAGCCCGATGCCAACGGCCAGAACAAGTCGTATTTCAGCTTCAAGTTCAACCCCAAGCTGATTCCCGAATTGCCCAAACCGGTGCCGAAGTTCGAGATATTCGTCTATTCGCCACGGGTCGAGGGCGTGCACCTGCGCTTCGGCAATGTCGCCCGCGGTGGCCTGCGCTGGTCGGACCGCGAGGAAGACTTCCGCACCGAGGTGCTTGGCCTGGTCAAAGCCCAGCAGGTGAAGAACTCGGTGATCGTGCCGGTCGGCGCCAAGGGCGGCTTCCTGCCACGGCGCTTGCCGCTGGGCGGCACGCGCGACGAAATCGCCGCCGAAGGCGTGGCCTGCTACCGCATCTTCATTTCCGGCCTGCTCGACATCACCGACAACCTCAAGGACGGCGGCGTGCTGCCACCGGCCAACGTGGTGCGTCACGATGACGACGACCCGTACCTGGTGGTGGCGGCCGACAAAGGCACTGCCACCTTCTCCGACATCGCCAACGGTATCGCCATCGACTACGGCTTCTGGCTGGGCGATGCGTTCGCCTCGGGCGGTTCGGCCGGCTACGACCACAAGAAGATGGGCATCACTGCCCGCGGCGCATGGGTGGGCGTGCAGCGCCACTTCCGCGAGCGTGGCATCAACGTGCAGCAGGACCCGATCACCGTGATCGGCGTCGGTGACATGGCCGGTGACGTGTTCGGCAACGGCCTGCTGATGTCGGACAAACTGCAGCTGGTGGCGGCGTTCAACCACCTGCACATCTTCATCGACCCCAACCCGGACCCGGCCACCAGCTTTGCCGAGCGCCAGCGCCTGTTCGACTTGCCTCGTTCGGCCTGGAGCGACTACGACACGAGCATCATGTCCGAAGGCGGCGGGATCTTCCCGCGCAGTGCCAAGAGCATTGCCATCAGCCCGCAGATGAAAGCGCGCTTCGCCATCGAGGCCGACCGCCTGACCCCGACCGAGCTGTTGCATGCGCTGCTGAAGGCGCCGGTGGACCTGCTGTGGAACGGCGGCATCGGCACCTACGTCAAGGCCAGCACCGAAAGCCACGCCGATGTGGGCGACAAGGCCAACGATGCATTGCGGGTCAACGGCAACGAGCTGCGCTGCAAAGTAGTGGGTGAGGGTGGCAACCTGGGGATGACTCAGCTTGGCCGCGTCGAATTCGGCCTCAACGGCGGTGCGACCAATACCGACTTCATCGACAACGCGGGCGGCGTGGATTGCTCCGACCACGAGGTCAACATCAAGATCCTGCTCAACGAAGTGGTGCAGGGTGGCGACATGACTGAGAAGCAGCGCAACCAGCTGCTCGGCAGCATGACCGACGAAGTGGGCGGCCTGGTGCTGGGCAACAACTACAAGCAGACCCAGGCGCTATCGCTGGCGGCGCGTCGCGCCCGCGAACGCATCGCCGAGTACAAGCGCCTGATGGCTGACCTGGAAGGGCGCGGCAAGCTGGACCGGGCCATCGAGTTCCTGCCGTCCGAGGAACAACTGGCCGAGCGCCTGGCTGCCGGCCAGGGCCTGACCCGTGCCGAGCTGTCGGTGCTGATCTCGTACAGCAAGATCGACCTCAAGGAGCAGTTGCTCAAATCGCAGGTGCCGGACGACGACTACCTGACCCGCGACATGGAAACCGCCTTCCCGCCGTCGCTGGTCAGCAAGTTCGCCGAGGCCATGCGCCGCCACCGCCTGAAACGCGAGATCGTCAGCACCCAGATCGCCAACGACCTGGTCAACAACATGGGCATCACCTTCGTCCAGCGCCTCAAAGAGTCGACTGGCATGAGCCCGGCCAACGTCGCCGGGGCCTATGTGATTGTGCGCGACATCTTCCACTTGCCGCACTGGTTCCGCCAGATCGAGGCGCTGGACTACCAGGTGCCGGCGGAAATCCAGCTGACCCTGATGGACGAGTTGATGCGCCTGGGCCGCCGCGCCACCCGCTGGTTCCTGCGCAGCCGCCGCAACGAGCAGGATGCCGGGCGTGACACCGCGCACTTCGGGCCGAAGATCGCGCAGCTGGGCCTGAAGCTCGACGAGCTGCTGGAAGGCCCGACCCGCGAGCGCTGGATGGTCCGCTACCAGAGTTTCGTCGACGCCGGTGTGCCGGAGCTGTTGGCGCGCATGGTGGCGGGCACCAGCCACCTGTACACGCTGCTGCCGATCATCGAGGCGGCCGACGTTACCGGGCATGATCCTGCGCAGGTGGCCAAGGCGTTCTTCGCCGTGGGCAGCTCGCTGGACCTGACCTGGTACCTGCAGGAAATCAGCAACCTGCCGGTGGAGAACAACTGGCAGGCCCTGGCCCGCGAGGCGTTCCGCGACGACATCGACCTGCAGCAGCGGTCGATCACCATTTCCGTGTTGCAGATGGCCGATGCCCCCGAAGACATGGACGCCCGCGTGGCCTTGTGGGCGGAGCAGCACCGGGTGATGGTCGAGCGCTGGCGCGCCATGCTGGACGACCTGCGCAATGCCACGGGGACTGACTATGCGATGTACGCGGTGGCCAACCGCGAGCTGGTCGACCTGGCAATGAGTGGGCAGGCGGCGGTGGTGCCTTCCTGATCCTCAGGCTGAAATGAAAAAGCCCCGGCAGTGATGCCGGGGCTTTTTCATTTGCCCGAGGGCACGATGCGTCAGTTGAAGAACGCCGCCAGGCGTGCCGTCCAGGCATGCGTGGCTTTGCGGCTCATCGGGAATTTGAGAATCGGTCGGTCAGGGTCAGCCACCGTCAGCTCGATGGCGAAATCCTTGAGCCGAACCGTGCGCTCGAACGTCGGGGCGCTCATGCCGGAGGCATTGACCTGACGGGTGCCGCCACCCATTTCCATGCTCTCAGACGCGCGCCAGGTCACTTGCCAACCGATGACCCAGGAATAATCATGGATGCGGTAACTGTCATCGATCAGCGAGCAGACCGCCACCTTGCGGTTCTTAGGGTCGAATACCACGAAACCCGGTGACGGGTAGCCCAGCAGGTGTCCGGCATCGAGAGCAAGCCCTTCGCTGGCGTTGATTTGAGCCACCAGCGCCTTGCTTTGCACCTGCAACTGGGCAAGGAACCTGAACGATACCGTGAAGATCGCTGCGGCGATCAGTAGCGCCAGCATGGTTCCACTGGTCAGCAACTGCCACAGTGAGGCATGCGGCATTTTCGCGGGGCCGACATCGAACAGTGCCAACAGCATCGACAAGCCCAGGCCAGCAGTTGCCAGGCCGGAAAGCCCGGCCACCGGAATGGCCAGGCCGGCCAGCGCGCCCACTGCGGCACCTTTCATGAAACGCGACATACAACACCTCCTTGTGAGATTGATTCGCGGGCGATTCTATTACGCTTGCCGGGCCTCTGTCAGGCGCGGCCATGCTCAGGCCGTGACTCATTCACGGGCGCTTTGACGGGCGTGTACTGTCGGGGGCTACTTGAAGCGCCGCTCCACACCTTTCTCCACCAGGATCTTCGCCGAAATCTCTTCCACCGAAAAATGCGTGGAATTGATGTTGGGAATGTTCTCCCGGCGGAACAGGCTCTCGACCTCACGTACCTCGAACTCGCACTGGGCAAAGCTCGAATAGCGGCTGTTGGGCTTGCGCTCGTGGCGGATGGCGGTCAGGCGGTCGGGGTCGATGGTCAGGCCGAACAGCTTGTTATGGTGTTTTTTAAGCACCGCCGGCAACTGCAGGCGCTCCATGTCGTCTTCGGTCAACGGGTAGTTGGCCGCCCGGATGCCGAACTGCATGGCCATGTACAGGCATGTCGGGGTCTTGCCGCAACGTGACACGCCCACCAGGATCAGGTCGGCCTTGTCGTAGTAGTGGGTGCGCGCGCCATCGTCGTTATCGAGGGCGAAATTCACCGCCTCGATGCGCTCCATGTAGTTGGAATTGCCGCCGATCGAATGCGATTTGCCGACGGAATACGACGAATGGGCGGTCAATTCCTGCTCAAGCGGGGATAAAAACGTCGAAAAGATGTCGATCATGAAGCCGTTCGACGTCGCCAGGATCTCGCGGATGTCCTGGTTGACGATGGTGTCGAAGATGATCGGGCGCATGCCGTCGCGTTCGGCGGCCGCATTGATCTGCTGCACCATGGTCCGCGCCTTGTCCGGCGTATCGATGTACGGGCGGGTGAATTTGTTGAACGGAATGCTATCGAATTGCGCGAGCAGGCTTTGGCCCAGGGTTTCGGCTGTGATGCCGGTGCCATCGGAGATAAAGA
The DNA here is from genome assembly GCF_044744955.1 of Pseudomonas sp. NPDC087185. Classification (NCBI taxonomy): domain Bacteria; kingdom Pseudomonadati; phylum Pseudomonadota; class Gammaproteobacteria; order Pseudomonadales; family Pseudomonadaceae; genus Pseudomonas; species Pseudomonas sp. NPDC087185. Next base: position 116,987 of record NZ_JBIUZK010000002.1, read on the forward strand.
ACGCGGTTCGTTTCATTTGCGATCTGGGCCTTAAGCTGATGACGTTTCTTGGATATGATAAGTTCGGTTTGCCGAATGCGGCTGTCGGCATTCTCACTTATTTTCCAGGTACAGGCCACAAGCGCCCGGCCCAGTCAAAAGGCAGGCGGGCGCCCTTTGAGCTTTTCCAATACAGTTAGTGGAGAGATCACCTTGGTAGAGTACGTAGTTTCCCTCGATAAGCTCGGCGTCCATGATGTGGAGCATGTGGGGGGCAAGAACGCATCCCTGGGCGAGATGATCAGTAACCTCGCCGGTGCCGGCGTGTCGGTGCCGGGCGGCTTTGCCACTACGGCTCAGGCGTACCGTGACTTTCTCGAGCAGAGCGGGCTGAACGACCGCATTCACGCCGCGCTCGATGCGTTGGACGTGGACGACATCAATGCCCTGACCAAGACCGGCGCGCAGATCCGCCAATGGGTCATGGAAGCCGAGTTCCCGGCGCGCCTGGATTCGGAAATCCGTACGGCCTTCGCCGAAATGGCCGCCGGTAACGACAACATGGCCGTCGCCGTGCGCTCCTCGGCCACCGCCGAAGACCTGCCAGACGCCTCGTTCGCCGGCCAGCAGGAAACCTTCCTCAACATCCGTGGCGTCGACAATGTGATCCGCGCGGCCAAGGAAGTGTTCGCCTCGCTGTTCAACGACCGTGCCATCGCCTACCGCGTGCACCAGGGCTTCGACCACAAGCTGGTGGCCCTGTCGGCCGGCGTGCAGCGCATGGTCCGCTCCGAAACCGGCACCGCCGGCGTGATGTTCACCCTCGACACCGAGTCGGGCTTCCGCGACGTGGTGTTCATCACCGGCGCCTACGGCCTGGGCGAAACCGTGGTGCAGGGTGCAGTCAACCCTGACGAATTCTACGTACATAAAAACACCCTGCAGGCCGGCCGCCCGGCCATCCTGCGCCGCAACCTGGGCAGCAAGGCGATCAAGATGATCTACGGCGACGAGGCCAAGGCCGGTCGTTCGGTCAAGACCGTCGAAGTCGACCGTGCCGAGCGTGCGCGCTTCTGCCTGAGCGATGCCGAAGTCAATGAACTGGCCAAGCAGGCCATGATCATCGAGCAGCACTACCAGCGCCCGATGGACATCGAATGGGCCAAGGACGGTGACGACGGCAAGCTGTACATCGTCCAGGCCCGCCCTGAGACCGTGAAGAGTCGTGCCAGCGCCAACGTCATGGAGCGCTACCTGCTCAAAGAGAAGGGCACCGTTCTGGTTGAAGGCCGCGCCATCGGCCAGCGCATCGGGGCCGGCAAGGTCCGCGTGATCAAGGACGTGTCCGAAATGGACAAGGTCCAGCCGGGCGACGTGCTGGTTTCGGACATGACCGACCCGGACTGGGAACCGGTGATGAAGCGGGCCAGCGCCATCGTCACCAACCGCGGCGGGCGTACCTGCCACGCGGCGATCATCGCCCGTGAACTGGGTATCCCGGCCGTCGTGGGTTGCGGCAACGCCACCCAGCTGCTCAAGGATGGCCAGGGCGTAACCGTGTCTTGCGCCGAAGGCGATACCGGTTTCATCTTCGAAGGTGAACTGGGCTTCGACATCAAGCAGAACTCGGTCGATGCCATGCCGGAGCTGCCGTTCAAGATCATGATGAACGTCGGCAACCCGGACCGCGCGTTCGATTTCGCCCAGCTGCCCAACGCCGGTGTCGGCCTGGCGCGCCTGGAGTTCATCATCAACCGCATGATCGGCGTGCACCCCAAGGCGCTGCTGAACTACGCCGGCCTGCCGCCGGAGCTTAAAGAAAGCGTCGACAAGCGCATCGCTGGCTACGACGACCCGGTCGGTTTCTACGTCGAGAAACTGGTCGAGGGCATCAGTACCCTGGCGGCAGCCTTCTACCCGAAAAAGGTCATCGTGCGACTGTCGGACTTCAAGTCCAACGAATACGCCAACCTGATCGGCGGCAAGCTGTACGAACCGGAAGAAGAGAACCCGATGCTGGGCTTCCGCGGTGCTTCGCGTTACATCAGCGAATCGTTCCGTGACTGCTTCGAGCTCGAATGCCGTGCGCTCAAGCGTGTGCGCAACGAAATGGGCCTGACCAACGTCGAGATCATGGTGCCGTTCGTGCGTACCCTGGGCGAAGCCAGCCAGGTCATCGACCTGCTCGCCGAAAATGGCCTGGCCCGCGGCGACAACGGCCTGCGCGTGATCATGATGTGCGAACTGCCGTCCAATGCGATCCTCGCCGAAGAGTTCCTGGAATTCTTCGACGGCTTCTCCATCGGTTCCAACGACCTGACCCAGCTGACCCTGGGCCTGGACCGCGACTCGGGGATCATCGCTCACCTGTTCGACGAGCGAAATCCGGCGGTGAAGAAACTGCTGGCCAACGCCATCCAGGCGTGCAACAAGGCCGGCAAGTACATCGGCATCTGCGGCCAGGGCCCATCGGACCACCCGGACCTTGCCAAGTGGCTGATGGAACAAGGCATCGAAAGCGTGTCGCTGAACCCGGACTCGGTGCTCGAGACCTGGTTCTTCCTGGCCGAGGGCCAGGGCGCGGCCTGATGTGGTAAAACGCGGGGGTGCGTCTGGCGCGCCCCCGCCTGGTTTTTTCCAGGGCGAGCTCCAGCAATGGACCCCGCCCTTTTTTGTGCACCAAGCTACCTTATGCAAAGCAGCAGCACTCTATTTCCCGTGGCCCTGCTCAGTGCCGAACGCCGCGGTGACCTCAGCGAAGACGTGTACCGGATCAAGGCCGGCAACAGCCCTGACCCCAGCGTCGAGTTGGCCGTGACCCGCCTGGGCCTGGCCGACCAGGGCGGTGCCCAGGGCGTGCCGGTCATTCTCCTGCACGGCAGTTTTTCCAACCGGCGCTTCTGGTATTCGCCCAAGGGCATTGGCCTGGGCGCCCACCTGGCACGCGCGGGCTTCGATGTATGGATCCCGGAGATGCGCGGCCATGGCCTGTCGCCACGCAATCGGCACTGGCGGCACAACCGGGTGGCCGATTATGCCCGTGATGACCTGCCGCTGATTGCGGCCTTCGTGCAGGAGCAGTCCGGCAAGGCACCGCACTGGATTGGCCACTCTTTGGGCGGTACCACCCTGGCGGCAGCCCTGGGCGGTGGTTTTCTGCGCCCGGAGCAGGTCGCCAGTGCCGCGTTTTTCGGCACCCAGATCAGCCGGGTGTACTGGCCGCTCAAGGTGCCGCCTGTGACGTGGGGGGCGAAGCTGCTGCTCAAGCGCTGGGGGCAGATTTCCGGCCCGCGCTTCAAGCGTGGGCCTGAGGACGAGCCGATCGGCCTGGCCCTGGAAAGCATGCGCTGGCACGGCCTGTTCGGGCGCTTCGGTGACAAGGACCATGACTGGTGGGCTGGGCTGGCCGACGTGGATGTGCCGGTGCTGGCAGTGGCCGGTGCAGGCGACTTCCAGGACCCGGTGTGGGCCTGCCGCAAGCTGTTCGACCAGTTGGGCGGCGAGCGCAAGCAGTTCCTCAGGCTGGGCCGCGAGGAAGGCTTCGAGGCCTTCGGGCATGTCGACATGCTGGTCAGCAAGGCGGCGCAGACGCAGGTGTGGCCGTTGGTAGAGCGATGGTTGCGTGACCCGAGGGTGCCGGTGCATGCGTCAACGGTGGTCGCGGAGCCTGTCCCGGTCAGCTGATCCTGTGTTGGCTTTACTGGCCTCTTCGCGGGCAAGCCCGCGAAGAGGCCGGGGTAGACGAAATGCAGATGACCGCTCAGTCCCGGATGACTGCGACAGCCTCCCCGGTGTAGCCTTGGCCGACACCCGCATTCGTTGTGACTGACAGGAGCTTCCCATGCAGCATTACGTAACGCCCGACCTGTGCGACGCCTACCCGGACCTGGTGCAGGTGCTGGAACCGATGTTCAGCAACTTCGGTGGCCGTGATTCGTTCGGCGGCCAGATCGTTACCCTCAAGTGCTTCGAAGACAACTCGCTGGTCAAGGAGCAGGTCGAGCTCGACGGCAAGGGCAAGGTCCTGGTGGTCGATGGCGGCGGTTCGCTGCGCTGTGCGCTGCTGGGCGACATGCTCGCCGAAAAAGCCGCCAAGAACGGCTGGGAAGGTCTGGTGGTCTACGGCTGCGTGCGTGACGTGGACATCTTGATCCAGACGGGCGTTGGCGTGCAGGCGCTGGCCAGTCACCCGAGAAAAAGCAACAAGCGCGGCGTCGGTGAGCTCAACGTGCCGGTCACCTTCGCCGGCGTGACGTTCCGTCCGGGCGAATACGTCTATGCCGACAACAATGGCGTGATCGTCTCGCCAAGCCCGCTGAAAATGCCGGAGTGATGCGCCGCACGCGCTGATGGAGCTTTGATGTTCGAGGAAGACAACGCGCAGTGGGGGCTGGTGCATGCCCTGGTGCTCGATGGTAAAGGCGGCGCGCGCTCGATCGCCCGGACCGAGCTGGACGGCCTGCAGTTGCAGCCTCAGGAGAGCCTGTGGCTGCACTGGGACCGCAGTCACCCACAAACCCGCACCTGGCTTCTGCAAGAGAGCGGCCTGAGCGAGTTCGCCTGTGACCTGCTGCTGGAGGAGAATACCCGTCCTCGCCTGTTGCCGCTGGCCGATGAACAGCTGTTGCTGTTTTTGCGCGGGGTCAACCTCAACCCGGGCGCCGAGCCCGAAGACATGGTCTCGGTGCGTATTTTTGCCCAGGCGCAGCGGGTCATTTCGCTGCGCTTGCGGCCGTTGCGGGCCAGTGACGAGATGCTCCAGCTGCTGGACGAGGGCAGGGGGCCGAAATCGGCGTCCGAACTGTTGCTGCTGATGGGCGAATTGCTGACCGAAAAGGTCCAGGGGCTGGTCAGCGATTTGTCGGAGCTGGTCGACCTGGAGGAAGAAAAGGTCGAATCCGACGAACGGTACACGCCTGAGCAGGGCAGCCTGCAGCAGATTCGCCGCCGCGCCGCCGGTTTGCGGCGTTTTCTTGCCCCGCAACGGGAAATCTACGCCCAGCTGTCGCGCAGCAAATGGAGCTGGTTCGCCGATGCCGATGCCGACTACTGGAACGAGCTGAACAACAGCCTGATTCGCTATCTGGAGGAGCTTGAGCTGGCCCGCGAGCGCGCGGCGCTGGTGCTGGAGAGCGAGGATCGGCGGCGCAGTGAGCGTATGAACCGGACGATGTACCGCTTCGGCATCATTACGTGCATCTTCCTGCCCATGAGTTTCATCACTGGGCTGCTGGGCATTAATGTCGGCGGCATCCCGGGCGCTGAGAACCCCTATGGCTTCCTGTTTGCCTGCATCGTCGTACTGGGGCTGGCGGTGGGGCAGTGGTGGCTGTTTCGACGGCTGCGCTGGGTGTGAGCGTGTCGATTCAATTTGAAACATTGGTGCCAACGCGATGTGTGACCCATCGCCCTGCACCCTCGTCTCTGACTGACACTGCGCGAGGTGCACATGCACGATCCGTTTGAAGAATCCCTGCGTGACCTGCTCAAGGCGTCGCCCTCCGGTAAGGATCGGGACGACGCCGCGTGCCTGGGTCGCGTGCTGAAAACCGCCAACCGCCAGGTTGGTGCGGGTGATCTGTTCAGCCTGCTTGGCCGCTGGAGCCAGGCGCTGCTGATCGCCGTGAACAACGGCTCGGCGCACGTTGCGCCGGTGCGCCGCCATTCTGCCCGTAACGCTGCCGCTGGCAGCAAAGCTGATAAGGCCGATTGAATATGGAACTCGATCTCTGGACCCAGAGCCTGGTCACTGCCATGACCGCCCTATGGACCAAGGTAGCGAACTTCATCCCCAACCTGTTCGGCGCGCTGGTCGTGGTGCTGCTCGGTTTCGTGGTGGCCAAGCTGCTCGATACGCTGCTGTCCAAACTGTTGGCCAAGTTCGGCCTGGACCGCCTGATGGCCGGCACCGGGTTAACCAAGATGCTCAGCCGAGGCGGCATCCAGGTGCCGATCTCGACCTTGATCGGCAAGATCGTCTACTGGTTCGTGCTGCTGATCTTCCTGGTCTCTGCCGCTGAGTCGCTCGGCCTTGAGCGGGTCTCGGCAACCCTCGACATGCTCGCCCTGTACCTGCCCAAGGTGTTTGGCGCCGCGTTGGTGCTGCTGGCCGGCGTGCTGCTGGCGCAGGTGGCCAACGGCCTGGTGCGTGGCGCCGCCGAAGGCATCGGCCTGGAATACTCCGCCGGGCTTGGGCGTATCACTCAGGGCTTGGTCATCATCATCAGCATTTCGGTGGCCATCAGCCAGCTCGAGGTGAAAACCGATCTCTTGAACCATGTGATCGTGATCGGGCTGATTACCGTTGGTCTGGCCGTTGCGCTTGCGATGGGCCTCGGCAGCCGCGAAATTGCCGGGCAGATTCTGGCTGGCATCTACGTTCGCGAACTTTACCAAGTCGGCCAGCAAGTGCGGATTGGAGAGGTCGAAGGGCAGATCGAGGCGATTGGCACGGTGAAGACGACGCTGTTGACCGATGATGGCGAACTGGTGTCGCTGTCTAACCGCGTGTTGCTTGAGCAGCGTGTCAATAGCCGCTAACCGCACAAAAGCTGTTAATGTATGCCGCCGCAAAAATCGGCCCACGTGGCCGAGCGGCGACATTGACCTGACTGTCGGCCAGATCCGTTTTGAATAAAGTCTATTCGCCGCCCATGCGTTACGACCCCCGCGAGCTCACCGACGAGGAGTTGGTGGCGCGTTCGCATGAGGAGCTGTATCACGTTACCCGCGCCTATGAGGAGCTCATGCGGCGCTACCAGCGAACCCTGTTCAACGTCTGTGCGCGTTATCTGGGGAACGACCGGGATGCTGACGATGTCTGTCAGGAAGTGATGCTGAAGGTGCTGTACGGTCTGAAGAACTTCGAGGGTAAATCCAAGTTCAAGACCTGGCTCTACAGCATTACCTATAACGAGTGCATCACCCAGTACCGCAAGGAGCGCAGGAAACGTCGGTTGATGGATGCCTTGAGTCTTGACCCTGTTGAAGAGGCGACTGAAGACAAGGCACCGAAACCCGAAGAAAAGGGCGGGCTGGACAAGTGGCTTGTGTATGTGAACCCGATCGATCGGGAGATCCTGGTGCTGCGCTTTGTCGCGGAACTGGAATTCCAGGAGATCGCCGACATCATGCACATGGGTTTGAGCGCAACGAAAATGCGCTACAAGCGTGCGCTAGACAAGCTTAGAGAGAAATATTCGGGTATGGATGAAACTTAGTCCTACGCAAATATCTCTAACCAACCGGCGAGTTCTGCTAGACTTGCCGTCGAGTTGTCCCCCGTTTTGTTGGTGGGACTGCTTAACTATCACCAGATGGGGATTTAACGGATGAAATTGAAAAACACCTTGGGCTTGGCCATTGGTTCGCTCGTAGCCGCCACTTCGATTGGCGCTATGGCACAAGGTCAAGGCGCCGTCGAGACTGAAATCTTCTACAAGAAAGAATTCTTCGACAGCCAGCGCGACTTCAAGAACGACGGCAACCTGTTCGGCGGTTCGGTTGGTTACTTCCTGACCGACGACGTTGAACTGCGTCTGGGCTACGACGAAGTGCACAACGCTCGTGGCGAAGACGGCAAGAACATCAAGGGCTCGAACACCGCCCTGGACGCCGTTTACCACTTCAACAACCCGTATGACGCAATCCGTCCGTACGTTTCCGCTGGTTTCTCGCACCAGTCGCTGGGCCAGACCGGCCGTGGCGGTCGTGACCACTCCACCTTCGCCAACGTTGGCGCTGGCGCCAAGTGGTACATCACCGACATGTTCTACGCCCGTGCCGGCGTTGAAGCTCAGTACAACATCGACCAGGGCGACACCGAGTGGGCCCCGAGCGTTGGCGTTGGCCTGAACTTCGGCGGTAGCCCGAAGCAAGCCGCAGTCGCTCCAGCTCCAGTTGCTGAAGTCTGCTCCGACAGCGACAACGACGGCGTTTGCGACAACGTCGACAAGTGCCCTGACACCCCAGCCAACGTTACCGTTGACGCTGATGGCTGCCCGGCTGTTGCCGAAGTCGTTCGCGTTGAGCTGGACGTCAAGTTCGACTTCGACAAGTCGGTCGTCAAGCCTAACAGCTACGGCGACATCAAGAACCTGGCTGACTTCATGAAGCAGTACCCGCAAACCACCACCGTGGTTGAAGGTCACACTGACTCCGTGGGCCCAGACGCTTACAACCAGAAGCTGTCCGAGCGTCGTGCAAACGCTGTCAAGCAGGTCCTGACCCAGCAGTACGGCGTGGAATCCACCCGTGTTGACTCGGTTGGCTACGGCGAAACCCGTCCGGTTGCCGACAACGCCACCGAAGAAGGCCGTGCTGTCAACCGTCGCGTTGAAGCTCAGGTAGAAGCCCAGTCCAAGTAATTGGCCTGAAGCTTCAATGAAAAACCCGGCCTCGGCCGGGTTTTTCTTTGCCTGGGTTTTGTGCTGCCCACATGGGCGCAGCACTACCCTGCAGCGGCCACGAGTTCTCGTATCACCCGCTCCCCAACCACCTCGCCAATCACCAGGATCGCCGGGCTGCGCAAGCCGAACGCCCGCGCATCCTCCAGCATCCCCCGCACATCGCTGCGGCATTCGCGCTGCTCAGGCAGTGACGCATTCTCGATCATCGCCACCGGCATCCCCGGCGCCATGCCCCCCTCCAGCAAGCCCTGACGAATCTGCTCCAACCGCGCCACGCCCATGTATACCACCAGGGTCGTCCCGCCTTGCGCCAGTGCCATCCAGTTCAGCTCGCTGTCGTCCTGGGTGTGCGCCGTCACCAGCGTCACGCCGCGGCTCACCCCGCGTGAGGTGAGTGAAATGCCGCACTGGGTTGCCCCGGCCAGGCCTGCGGTGATGCCATTGACCACTTCCACCTCGATGCCATGCCCTTGCAGCCACAGTGCCTCTTCGCCGCCGCGGCCGAAGATGCACGGGTCACCGCCTTTGAGCCGCACCACGCATCGCCCTTGCCGTGCGTGACGCAACATCAGCCGCTGGATGAACGCCTGCGGCGTGGAACGGCAGCCGCCACGCTTGCCCACGGCAATCACCCGGGCTTGTGGGCAGTGTTCCAGCACGGCCGGGTTGACCAGGTCGTCGATCATCACCACATGCGCGTGTTGCAATGCGCGCACGGCCTTGAGGGTGAGCAGCTCGGGGTCACCAGGGCCGGCACCGACCAGCCAGACTTTCGCATTCATCAGGGTTTCCTCATCGGCAAGGTGGGCTCAGCCCTTGAGCAGGCAGAGCAGCAGTATCAGGTTGAGCACCAGGGACAGCAGGGCCAGCGTGCGCCAGACCTTCAGTGGCTCGCGTTCGAGCAGGGGGCGAGGCAGGCTGCCCTGCGCCTGGCGGTCGCCGCGTTCGAGCAGCAGTAGCCACTGCTCTGCGGTTTCAAAGCGCTGCGCCGGGTCTGCCGCCACGGCTTGCTGCAGGTTGTGCTGCAGCCATTCGGGCAAGTCGGGGCGATAGCGCGCTGCATTCAACGGCTGGCCAAAGCGCGGGCGTTGGAAGGCCTCGACTTCGCCGTAGGGGTAGTGCCCGGTCAGCAGGTGGTAGAGCGTGACGCCTGCGGCGTACAAGTCCTGGCGTGGGCTTGGCGGCTGCCCTTCGAACGCTTCCGGGGCGATGAACGAAGGTGTGCCCGGCAGATCATGCTGCTGGTCTTGCGACAAGCCTGGGCAGTACGCCAGGCCGAAGTCCAGCAGGCGCAACTGGCCGTCGTCGCCCAGGTGCAGGTTGTCGGGTTTGATGTCGCGGTGCAGCAGGTTGCGCCGGTGCAGTACGCCAACGGCCTGCAGCAGCTGGCGCGCCACCTCCAGCCACTGGGCCAGCGGCAGCGGGCCTTGCTCGGCGACGTGCGCGGCCAGCGTGCGGCCCTTGTGCTCGCGCATGACGTAGTAAAGGTGTTGGCGCTGGCTGGCGGCGTGCAGCTCGGGGAAGTGGCGGCCGGCAACCCGGCGCAGGAACCATTCTTCGAGCAGCAACGCTTGTGCCGCCCCCAGTTCGTGTTCGCGTTCTGCGGGCAAGGTTTTCAGCAGCCAGGGCTGGCCCAGGCCATCGCGCACGCGGTAGAGCAGCGACTGGCGGCTGTGTGCCAGGCGCGTTTCGACCTGCCAGCCGTCGATCACCTGGCCGTCGCGCAGCCCGCCAGGCAGCGGCCATTGCTGCAATTGCACCAGGGTGTCGCCAAGGTTGGCCGGGCCGAGCTGCTCGACCCGCACCAGCAAGGCGCTGGCGTTGTCCTGGCTGCCATTGTGATGGGCGCTGGCGACCAGGGTGTCGGCGGCCAGTTGCAGGTCGGGCTGCTCGCGCAGCACGGCCTGAATGTGTTGGTCGCCCAGGCTGGCCCAGACCCCGTCGCTGACCAGCAGGTAGCATTCACCGGGCTGCAACTCGCCGTCCAGATAGTCGACCAGCAGGTGTTGGTCCAGGCCCAGCGCCCGTTTGAGCACGTGCTGCATGCCGGGTTGGTCCCAGACATGGTCTTCGCTCAGGCATTGCAGGCGGTCGGCGTGCCAGCGGTAGGCGCGGCAGTCGCCTACATGGGCAAGCGTGAAGCGGCGCCCGCGCAGCACCAGGGCGCTGAGGGTGGTCAACAGCGGTTGGCTGCCCTGTGCGCGCAGCCAGCGATTCTGCGCCAACAGCAGGCGGTCCAGGGCCTGGGCCACGCCCCAGGTGGCGGGCGTGGCGTAGTAGTCCATGGCCAGCGCCTGCAGGCTGGCGCGTGCCGCCAGGCCGCCGTCGGCGCACTGGCTGACGCCGTCGGCCAAGGCAAACAGGTAGCCCTTGCTGGCGGCCAGCTCCGGCGCCGGGGTGACCAGGCGCAGAGCGTCCTGGTTTTCGGCGCGTGGCCCGGTGGCACTGGCTTGGGCGAAACTCAGTTGCAGGCTCATCGGTGTGCCTCAGACCCGCGCTGCGGTGACCGCCGCCGAGCCCCAGGTGGTGCGCCAGCGTTGTTTGACCCCGTGCAGGCCGAACCATGCCAGCAGGCCGAGGCTGGCGAACAGCCACAGGCCGAGCTGATAGTCGCCGGTGTGCTGCTTGATGGTGCCCAGGCCGGCGGCCAACAGGAAGCCACCAATGCCACCGGCCATGCCGATCAGCCCGGTCATCACGCCGATCTCCTGGCGGAAGCGTTGCGGCACCAGCTGGAACACCGCGCCGTTGCCGGCACCCAGGCCGAGCATGGCGCTGACGAACAGGGCCAGGGCTGCGGCGGCGCTTGGCAGGTTGAAGCCGACGGCGGCGATGCAGATGGCGGCCACGCTGTACATGCCCAGCAGGGTGCGGATACCGCCGAAGCGGTCGGCCAGGGCGCCGCCCAGTGGACGCATCAGGCTGCCGGCAAAGACGCAGGCGGCGGTGTAATAGCCGGCGGTGATCGGACTAAGCCCGTACTGGTCGCTGAAATAGCCCGGCAGGGCGCTGGCCAGGCCGATGAAGCCGCCGAAGGTGACACTGTAGAAGAACATGAACCACCAGCTGTCACGATCACCCAGCGCCTTGAGGTAATCGGCCATGGCCTTGGGCTTGGGCCGTTGTGGTGCATTGCGTGCGAGCAGGGCGAACAGCACCAGGGTCAGCACCAGCGGGATCACGGCGAAGCCGAACACGTTGTTCCAGCCAAAGCCTGCGGCCAGCACCGGGGCCAGCAGGGCGGCGAAGACGGTGCCGGAATTGCCCGCACCGGCAATGCCCATGGCCTTGCCCTGGTGCTGCGGCGGATACCATTGCGAGGCGAGTGGCAGCGACACGGCGAACGATGCGCCGGCAACGCCGAGGAAGACACCCAGCAGCAGCGCTTGCTCATACGTGTGCACACCCATGTACCAGGCACCCGCCAGGGCCACGATGACGATCACCTGGCCAATCAGGCCGGCGGTCTTCGGTGAAAGGCGGTCGACCAGCAGGCCCATGACGAACCGCAACACCGCGCCAGCAAGGATCGGGGTGGCAACCATCAGGCCGCGCTGCTGCGCGCTCAGTTGCAGGTCGGCGGCGATCTGCACCGCCAGCGGGCCAAGCAGGTACCAGACCATGAAGCTCAGGTCGAAATACAGGAACGCGGCGAACAGCGTGGGCACATGCCCGGATTTCCAGAAGCTGGTACTCATCGAACACCTCACTCGGCAATGCAACGGAAACGAAAAGACGCCGCTACCCGGTCCACTGGCGTGGAGGGGAGAGCGACGTCTTTGTCGGGGTTAGTGGGGCAACCGCCGTTGGCTACCGGTAGCGTTTATTGAGCAAAAGCTGGGCCAACATTTGCGGTCGTCGACTCACCCCAGCATCTCGTGCATGGCAATGATCTGCTCGGCCACCTGGATCAGCTTCTGCTGGCGGCTCATGGCCTGACGGCGCATCAGGGTATAGGCCTGTTCTTCATTGCAGTCCTTCATCTTCATCAGCAACCCTTTGGCCTGCTCGATGCGCTTGCGCTCGGCCAGCTGCAGGTCGCGCGCCTGCAGTTGGGCCTTGAGCGCCTGGTCGCTTTCGAAGCGGGCCATGGCCACGTCGAGGATCGGTTGCAGCCGGGCGGCATGGATGCCTTCGACGATGTAGGCGCTGACCCCGGCCTGGATTGCCTGGCGCATGACCCCGGGGTCATGCTCGTCGGTGAACAGCACGATTGGCCTCGGTTGATCGCGGCTGACCATCACCACCTGTTCCATCACATCGCGGTCGGGTGAGTCGGTATCGATCAGCACCACGTCCGGGTGCACCGTTTCGACGCAGGCGGGCAGGTCGATGGTCAGGTCTGGCGCTTCGATCACCTCGAAGCCAGCTTCGCGCAGCGCCGCCTTGAGGCGGCCAAGCTTGTTGTGGGTGTCGTCGATCAGCAGGATGCGCAGCATGGTGGTGACCCTCACAGACCGATACGGGCATCGGGCGTATCGCCCAAGGCATGCAGGCTAAAGCTGCGCGCATAGCCATGCGGATCGCTGCCGTCCCAGCGGCGGCCGTCGATCAGCAGGCTGCTGCGCATGGCGTGCGCAGGGCAAGGGACTTCCAGCGCGTCGGCGGCCTCGCGGTACAGCGCCAGCTGCTGCACCTGGCCGGCCACGCCGAGGTAGTCGGGGTCGTCGCGCAGCAGGCCCCAGCGGCGGAACTGGGTCATGAACCACATGCCGTCGGAAAGGTAGGGCACAGTGGCCCGGCCCTGGTCGAAGAGGCGCAGGGCGTGATGGTCCTGCCAGTGGTGACCAAGGCCGTCCTGATAGGCACCGAGCAGGCGCGGTTCGACGGTTTCAACCGGCGTATCCAGGTAGGCGCTGCCGCTTAGCAGTTGCGCGGTACTGCGGCGGTTTTCCTGGCTTTGTTCGATGAAACGGCTGGCGGCGAGGATGGCTTTGATCAGTGCGCGGGCGCTGTTGGGGTACTGTTCGGCAAAACTGCGGGCACAGGCCAGGACCTTTTCCGGGTGGTCGGGCCAGATCGACTGGCTGGTGGCCAAGGTGAAGCCCTGGCCCTGGGCCACGGCAGCGGCGGCCCAGGGCTCACCGACACAAAAGCCATCGATACGGCCGGCCTGGATATGCGCGGCCATCTGTGCCGGCGGCACCACCACGCTGTTGACGTCGTGCAAAGGGTGGATGCCCTGGCTGGCCAGCCAGTAATACAGCCACATGGCATGGGTGCCGGTGGGGAAGGTCTGGGCGAAGGTCAGTCTCGCACCATGCTGGTGCACCAGGCGTACCAGTGCTTCAGGGCTGGTCACGCCCTTGCGCTGCAGGGCGGGGGACAGGTTGATGGCCTGTGCATTCTGGTTCAGCCCCATGAGCACGGCCATGTCGCTGGCCGGCACGCCGCCAATGCCAAGGTGCACGGCATAGACCAGGCCATACAGGCAATGCGCGGCATCCAGCTCGCCGCTGGCCAGTTTGTCGCGCAGGCTGGCCCAGGAGCCCTGGCGCTTGAGGTTGAGGGTCAGGCCATGTTGCTGGGCGAAGCCCTGAGTGGCGGCAACCACCACCGAGGCGCAGTCGGTCAGGGCCATGAAGCCGATATCGAGGCTGGGTTTTTCCGGCGCGTCGCTGCCGTTCACCCATGCCAGGGCTGATGTATTCACGTAGATCCTCGCCTGTACGGATTAGGCAGTGTGCAGGCGATATAGCAACCCATGTGCCAAGGCCCTGTCATGGCGCGCGCGCGCTGGCTATAATCGCACCCTCACTCCCGCCCGAGCCTTGCCCGCCCATGTATACCCTGGCCCGCCAGCTGCTGTTCAAGCTTTCCCCGGAAACCTCCCATGACCTGTCACTGGACCTGATCGGCGCCGGGGGCCGCCTCGGGCTCAATGGCGTGCTGTGCAAGCAGCCGGCTGCGCTGCCGGTGAGCGTGATGGGCTTGAACTTCGCCAACCCGGTTGGCTTGGCTGCCGGCCTGGACAAGAATGGCGCGGCCATCGACGGCTTTGCCCAGCTGGGTTTCGGTTTCGTCGAGATCGGCACCGTGACGCCGCGTCCGCAGCCAGGCAACCCGAAGCCGCGGTTGTTCCGTCTGCCCGAGGCAACGGCGATCATCAACCGCATGGGCTTCAACAACCTGGGTGTCGATCATCTTCTTCAGCGGGTACGTGCTTCGCGTTATGACGGCGTGCTGGGCATCAACATCGGCAAGAACTTCGACACCCCGGTAGAGCGCGCAGTCGATGACTACCTGATCTGCCTGAACAAGGTCTACACCGAGGCCAGCTACATCACCGTCAACATCAGCTCGCCGAACACCCCGGGCCTGCGCAGCCTGCAGTTCGGCGACTCGCTCAAGCAACTGCTTGATGCGCTGGCCGAGCGCCGCGAGCAGCTGGCCGGCGAGCATGGCAAGCGTGTGCCGCTGGCGATCAAGATCGCGCCAGACATGAGCGATGAAGAAACCGCGCTGGTGGCGGCAACGCTGATGGAGTCGGGGATGGATGGGGTCATCGCCACCAACACCACGATGGGCCGTGAAGGCGTCGAAAGCCTGCCGCATGGTGGTGAAGCGGGTGGCTTGTCGGGCGCGCCGGTGCTGCAGAAGAGCACGCATATCGTCAAGGTGCTGGCGGCCGAGCTGGGTGGCAAGATGCCGATCATCGCCGCAGGTGGCATTACCGAAGGCCGACATGCGGCTGAGAAGATCGCCGCCGGGGCAAGCCTGGTGCAGATCTATTCCGGTTTCATCTACCAAGGGCCGGCACTGATCCGTGAAGCGGTGGATGCCATCGCGGCCATGCCGCGTGCATAATAGACGGGCATAAAAAAGGGCCCCATCAAGGGGCCCCTGGGCCGTGGCCCGCCGCCCGGATGGGGCGTGCATGGTAACTCGAATTCAGTGTCCTCGATCAGCCAACGGCGTGATTTTCGTTGAGTCTATGGATGCCAGCGGTGCCAGTCATTCCGTCCCAGTTATCACCGCGACCTTCTCGCCAGCCGTTAATCCAGGCTTGGCGAACAGAAGGAAGATTGAAAGGGCAAAGTTCGCGGGATTTGCCGGTGACCCCGTATTGGTAGCCACGTGAATATGCTCTTTCCAACGGATCACGCTTAAGTCTTCTCATAGGGTGTTGCCCTCACTTGTTGACTGTAATGTCCCGTCGGCCTCTCCGAGGCCGGGCAGAGTCTTTCTGCCGGTTTGCGCCCGCTGCCGGCGTGGCGGGCTGAAGGTGCCGCCTCGTTGCGAAGCGGCCTGAGACCAGTTCTAACGAATGCAGGTCACCGAGGGAATGATCGATTTGTCATAAGCACGTAACGTTTCCAAGGGTGAGGGGATAAGTAAATAAATGCGACTCAACCTTGTTTGGCGTTGAGCCCGCTATGATCGGGGTTTGCCCAACCCTTGACGTCATTTCGCCAGCGTTGCTGCGAGGTGACAGAAATAATTGGTAATGCGACGAAGGGTCACATCAGACCCGAAGTTGCCAGAAATTTTTTGCACTGCCTGATGATCTAAGCTGTTTCTGCCACTGGCGAGAGCAGATCGATCAGGCGGCCCGGCCCGTCCGCTGCGCACATTGCGCGCAGGGGCGGCCACTCGGACGCTTGCTGGAAGGGCGTTCGGGCAAACATCGGCGGGGCGATGCGTCGCCTCGTCACTTAAATAGCCCAAGGCTCTGGAATACTCATGTCGGACCGTTTCGAACTCTATCTCACCTGCCCCAAAGGCCTCGAAGGCCTGCTAGCCGAAGAGGCCAAGGGCCTCGGCCTTGATGAAGTGCGTGAGCACACCTCGGCCCTGCGCGGCGTCGCCGACATGGAAACCGCCTACCGCCTGTGCCTCTGGTCGCGCCTGGCCAACCGGGTGTTGCTGGTGCTCAAGCGCTTCAACATGAAAAACGCCGACGACCTCTACGATGGCGTCAATGCCGTCGACTGGGCCGATCACCTGGCGGCCGACGGCACCCTGGCGGTGGAGTTCAGCGGCCATGGTTCGGGCATCGACAACACCCATTTCGGTGCGCTCAAGGTCAAGGATGCGATCGTCGACAAGCTGCGCAACCGCGAGGGCTTGCGCCCCTCGGTAGAAAAGATCGACCCGGACGTGCGCGTGCACCTGCGCCTGGACCGTGGCGAGGCGATTCTCTCGCTCGACCTGTCGGGCCACAGCCTGCACCAGCGTGGCTACCGCCTGCAGCAAGGCGCCGCGCCGCTCAAGGAAAACCTGGCAGCGGCGGTGCTGATCCGTGCCGGCTGGCCACGCATCGCCGCCGAGGGCGGCGCCCTGGCCGACCCGATGTGCGGTGTGGGGACCTTCCTGGTCGAAGCGGCGATGATCGCCGCCGACATGGCACCGAACCTCAAGCGCGAGCGCTGGGGCTTCAGCGCCTGGTTGGGCCATGTACCGGCCACCTGGCGCAAAGTCCACGAAGAGGCGCAGGCGCGCGCCCAGGCCGGCCTGGCCAAGCCACCCCTGTGGATCCGTGGCTACGAAGCCGATCCGCGGCTGATACAGCCGGGGCGCAACAACGTCGAGCGCGCCGGCCTGGGCGACTGGATCAAGATCTACCAGGGCGAAGTCGCCAGCTTCGAGCCGCGCCCGGACCAGAACCAGAAAGGCCTGGTCATCAGCAACCCGCCGTATGGCGAGCGCCTGGGTGACGAAGCGAGCTTGCTGTACCTTTACCAGAACCTCGGTGAACGCCTGCGCCAGGCGTGCATGGGCTGGGAAGCGGCGGTGTTCACCGGCGCGCCGGAGCTGGGCAAGCGCATGGGCATCCGTAGCCACAAGCAGTATGCGTTCTGGAACGGCGCGCTGCCGTGCAAGCTGCTGCTGTTCAAGGTGCAGCCTGACCAGTTCGTCACCGGCGAGCGCCGTGAGGCCCAGGCCGAAACCACCGACACACGTCGCCAGGCGCCGGTGGCCAATGAGCCGGCACGCCTTTCAGAAGGCGCGCAGATGTTCGCCAACCGCCTGCAGAAAAACCTCAAGCAGCTGGGCAAGTGGGCACGCAAGGAGCAGGTCAGCTGCTACCGCCTGTACGATGCCGACATGCCCGAGTACGCCTTGGCAGTCGACCTGTATCAGGACTGGGTGCACGTGCAGGAGTACGCCGCGCCGCGCTCGATCGACCCGGAAAAGGCCCAGTCGCGCCTGCTCGATGCCTTGGCCGCCATCCCACAGGTGCTGGGCATCGACCCGCAGCGCGTGGTGCTCAAGCGCCGCGAGCGGCAGAGCGGCACCCGCCAGTATGAGCGCCAGGCCACCGAGGGGCGCTTCCAGGAGGTCAACGAAGGCGGCGTGAAGCTGCTGGTCAACCTCACCGACTACCTCGACACCGGCCTGTTTCTCGACCACCGCCCGATGCGCATGCGCATCCAGCGCGAGGCCGCCGGCAAAAACTTCCTCAACCTGTTCTGCTACACCGCTACGGCCAGCGTGCATGCGGCCAAGGGCGGTGCGCGCAGCACCACCAGTGTCGACCTGTCGAAAACCTACCTGGACTGGGCGCGGCGCAACCTGTCGCTGAACGGCTTCTCCGAGCGCAACCGCCTGGAGCAGGGTGATGTGATGGCCTGGCTGGAAGCCAACCGCGACAGTTACGACCTGATCTTCATCGACCCGCCGACCTTCTCCAATTCCAAGCGCATGGAGGGGGTGTTCGACGTGCAGCGTGACCACGTGCAGTTGCTCGACCTGGCCATGGCGCGCCTGGCCCCCGGCGGCGTGCTGTATTTCTCCAACAACTTCCGCAAGTTCCAGCTCGACGAGCACTTGGCGGCGCGTTACGCGGTGGAAGAGATCAGTGCCCAGACCCTGGACCCGGACTTCGCCCGCAACAACCGCATCCACCGTGCCTGGCGCCTGCAATTGCGCTAAATGGGACGAGTTGCATTGCATCACTAGTGGCCAATAGCTATAACTCAGCACAGGGCCAGAATGTTCGCAGGACGCTGACGTGATGAGATCGATCTATGTCGAAGGTGCGTGCGAAGGTGCTGGGCTTGTTCAGCGAGGCGATGGCTGCTTGGGCCGTGGCGTTGGTGGCGTTGGTGGCCGGCGGCTTGCTGTCGGTTGCCCTGGCGCTGGCCACTCAGGCGTTCTACAAGCAGCAGCTGCGCCAGCGCTTCGAGTTGCTGGCCAGCGAGCGCTATAGCCGCATCGCCGAGCGCTTTGACGACCAGGAGCAGCGCCTCGACGGATTGCGGCGCTTCTTCAGCTTCTCCAACGAAGTCACTCCAGGCGAATTCGATGGCTACGCGCGGCCTTTGCTGCGCCGCACTCAGGCTTACTCCTGGGCGCCGCGGGTCGAGGGCATGCAGCGGCGCGACTTCGAGCGCCAGGCCAGTGCCGCATTGGGCCAGGCCTATGTGATCAGCGATCTGGACAGCCAAGGTAACTGGCAGCCGGCAGCGCCCCGTGATCACTACTTCCCGGTACTGTATACCCAGGCCACCCATCAGCAGGGGCAACCCTACGGGCTGGACCTGCGTGGCCAGGTGACACGCGAGCAGACCCTGTTGCGCGCGGTGCAGCCCGGCAGCATGGCGGTTTCCGCGCCGCTGGACATGATCAATGTGGTACCGGAATACACCCGCGGGCTGTTGATGGTGGCGCCGGTATTTTCCAACGCCCATCCCGATGGCCCGCCCGCAGGCTATGTCATGGCATTGCTCAACCTGCGGCAACTGATCACCGACGGCTTGCCGGCCACCGCCGAGGACAACCTGGTGGTTCGCATCGTCGATTCGAGCGGGCACAATGGCCGGGAAGTGTTGTTCGACTCACAGAACTCGCCTGCGCCACTGGCGTTGCTCAGCACACAACTGCTGCACCTGGCCGACCATCACTTCCAGCTCGATATCCGCCCGAGCCAGGTGTTCTTGCAGGGCAACCGCTCCTCGGCGGCACTGGCAGTGGGCTTGCTCGGCGGCCTGTTGAGCCTGCTGCTCAGCGCCTTGCTCTACAACCTGTTCAGTCAGCGGCAACGGGCGCTGACCCTGGTCGAGCAGCGCACGGTCGAGCTGCGGGTCAGCGAGCAGTCGCTGCGCGAAACCCATAACCAGCTGCGCAGCGTGCTCGATGCGGCCACCCAGGTGGCGATTATCGCGACCAGCCTCAAGGGCGTGGTCAGTACGTTCAATGCGGGGGCTGAACGCCTGCTGGGCTATTCGGCCAGCGAGGCGATCGGGCAGCTGCAGCTAGAGGACCTAGTGCTGCCTGAAGAGCTCAACCTGCGTGCCCACGCCCTGAGCATGCGCTACGGTCGGCCTATTGCCGGCGGCCAGGCGATGTTTGCCGAAACCATACAGGAGGGCGGCGCGGAACCCGGCGAGTGGACCCTGGTACGCAAGGATGGCAGCCAACTGTTGGCCAACATGCTGGTGACTGCGGTGCTCGACGAGCAGGGGCTGTGGGTTGGCTACCTGGCGATCTGCATCGATGTCACCGAACGGCGCCGTGTGCATGAGGCGCTGGCATTGCGTGACCGTCTGCTGGAAAAGCTCAGTGCCGAGGTGCCGGGCGGCATCTATCAATACCGCCTCGATGCCGATGGCCATTCGTGCTTTCCATATGCCAGCCAGGGGCTGTTCGATATCTACGAGGTCGATCTGCAACGGCTGCGCGAGAATGCCTCGGCGGTGTTCGAGCGCATTCACCCCGATGACCTGGAACGGGTACGGTGCTCGGTGCGTTACTCGGCCGAACACCTTTCGCCTTGGCGCGAGGAGTACCGGGTGTGCCTTCCCCGAGCCGGGTTGCGCTGGGTGCGTGGCGAGGCGACGCCGGAGGTCGGGGAAAACGGCTGCACGCTCTGGCATGGCTACCTCACTGACATTTCCGACCTCAAAGGCGTGGAGGAGGATTTGCGCACGCTGTCAGTGACCGACGCCCTCACCGGTATCCATAACCGTCGCTACTTCCAGGACCGGCTCAAAGTCGAACTGGAACGCGCTCAGCGTGATGGCCAGGACCTTGCGGTGATCATGCTCGACATCGACCACTTCAAGCGAATCAACGACCAGTTTGGTCATGCGGTGGGCGATCATGTGCTGCGCAGCCTGTGTCAGCGTATTGGCCAGCGCTTGCGCCGTACCGACGTGTTCTGCCGGTTGGGTGGGGAAGAGTTCATGGTGCTGTGCCCGGGCAGCACTGCCGAGCAGGCGCGGCTGTTGGCCATGGAATTGTGGCAGGGAGTGCGCAACGTGCCGGTCGAGGGCGTGGGCAGGGTGACCGCGAGTTTTGGCGTGGCGGGGTGGCGGCCGGGGGAGGGGGCCGATGCCTTGCTGCTGCGTGCGGATGCCGGCGTGTATGCGGCCAAGCAGGCGGGCAGGGATCGGGTTGAGGCGGAGTTGGGCTGAACGATGTCAGTGCAGTACGAGCCTCTTCGCGGGTTTATCCGCGAAGAGGCCGTAGGGGCTACCTAGCAATCAAGGTTTTGTCGCTGCCGTACTGTTACCTGCCTTCGGCTGGCGGTACAAGTCGAGCAGCACCTGGTCCAGAACCTGCGAGGCACCCCATGGTTTGGGGTCGTTGAGGATCGCCGAAACCGCCCAGGTATTGCCGTTGCTGTCACGGCTGAAGCCGGCGATGGCGCGCACGGTGTTCAGGGTGCCGGTCTTGATGTGCCCCTCACCGGTCATGGCAGTGCGCTTGAGCCGCTTGCGCATGGTGCCATCCATGCCCACCAGCGGCATTGAGCTTATGAATTCGGCCGCGTAAGGGCTGTTCCATGCCGCCTGCAGCAGCGCCGCCATCTCGCGGGTGCTGACGCGTTCAGCGCGTGAAAGGCCCGACCCGTTCTCCATCACCAGATGCGGTGCGGTGATGCCTTTTTTCGCCAGCCATTGGCGCACCACACGCTGCGCTGCACGAGCATCGTCGCCATCGGCGTCGGTGCGGAACTGCGCGCCAAGGCTCAGGAACAGCTGTTGGGCCATGGTGTTGTTGCTGTACTTGTTGATGTCGCGGATCACTTCCACCAGGTCGGGCGAGAATGCCCTGGCCAGGAGGCGGGCGCTCTTGGGCACGTTCTCGATGCGGTCGCGGCCCTGGATGCTGCCACCCAGCTCATTCCAGACCGCGCGCACGGCGCCAGCGGCATAGGTCGAGTGATCGAGCAGCGACAGGTAGGTCTGCGAATTGCAGCCATCACCCAGCTGGCCACTGACCACTACGCTGATACCGTCTGGCTGAGGTACCGGGTTGTAGCGTACGTCGCCACTGCATTGCTTGGAGGCCACGGCCTTGACCTGGTTGTCGATGCGGATGCTGGCAATCGGTGGCTCGACTGCGATGGTCACCTTGCCGCCATCGTTGCGTGCGACGAAACGCAGGGCCTTGAGGTTGACCAGCAGGGAGTCCGGCTTGACCAGGAAGGGTTTGTTGACGTCGCCGCCGTCATCGTCGAACTGCGGCAGGTTGGGCTGTACGAAGTGGCTGCGGTCCAGTACCAGGTCACCCGTGATGGTGCGTACGCCGTTGGCGCGCAGGTCGCGCATCAGCAGCCACAGCTTCTCCATGTTCAGCTTCGGGTCACCGCCGCCCTTGAGGTACAGGTTACCGTTGAGCACACCGTTGCTCAGGGTGCCATCGGTGTAGAACTCGGTTTTCCACTGGAAAGTCGGGCCAAGCAGCTCAAGGGCCGCATAAGTGGTGACCAGTTTCATGGTAGAGGCCGGGTTGACCGACACATCGGCATTGAACACGGTAGCGGTGCCGGGGCCGTTGAGCGGCAGCATCACCAGCGACAGCGCGGTGTCCTGCAGCTTGTTGGCCTTGAGTGCCTGCTGCACCTTGGGTGGCAGTGAGGTATTGACGGCCGCGGCCTGGCTGGGCAAGGCGAAGGGCAGGAGCAGGCCGACGAGAACAAGGGGACGGAGCGTTTTGATCATAGGAGATTGATACCCTGCGCACGAGGGGGAAAGACACTGGGGCTGTAAGAGATGATGACCCCATGACGAAATATAGTGCGCATTATGCCCCAAGCGCATCGCTCATGCGCCACGTTCGACGGAAAAGCGCCCTTGCACTGCGGAAACTGTTAAAGTGCCGCGCGTAATTACTCAAGAGGATTGTTTCATGGCTACCAACCGTTCCCGTCGTCTGCGCAAGAAGCTGTGCGTTGATGAATTCCAGGAGCTGGGTTTCGAACTGAACCTGGGTTTCAAGGAAGACCTGTCTGACGAAGCCATCGATGCCTTCCTCGACGCCTTCCTGGCAGAAGCCATGGATGCCAACGGCCTGGACTATGTCGGCGGCGATGATTTCGGTCTGGTCTGCCTGGCCAACCGTGGTTCGGTCAACGAGGAGCAGCGCGCTGCAGTCGAAGCCTGGCTCAAGGGCCGTAGCGAGCTGACCACCATCGAAGTCAGCCCGCTGCTGGACGCCTGGTATCCGGAAAAGCCGGTCAACCCGGCTTCCTGATGCACGCCTGAGGCAGGCGCCCGGTCGGGCGCCGCTTCATCAAGCCTTGGCCAGCTGCCTGGCCAGGGCTTTTTCTACGCGGCGCATATGCCGCGCCAAAGCCTGCCGCCGCATTTTGAGCTGTGATGTGGGCAAGTCGCTTTCCCCCAAGGCCTCACAGGCCGCCATCATGTCGAGTGCCTCCAGCATCCGCGCCGCGCTGAGGATCTTGTGTGCCTGATCGGCAATGGCGGGTGCCTCGCTTTCTGGGGCCAGGCCCATGAGCTGGGCCAGGTCCTGTTGTAGGCTCAGGTGCAAGGCGCTCAAAAACCGATCTCGGTCTTTGCGGTTGTCGCCAACGATGCTGTGCAAGCCATCGAGTTTGAACAAATTGCTTGAGTTGGTCCGGTTCAGCTGCGGGGCAATGCCTGCCAGACGCAAGCTGAGTGCGCGCAGGCTGATGGGTTTGAGCAGGCAGTCATCCATGCCGGCACTGAGGCATTTCTGCCTGACTTCGGGCTGTGCGTTGGCGGTATATCCCAGGATGATGCAGCGCGGGCGCCCGCTCCGGCGTTCTTCGGCGCGCAGGGCAGCGGCAAGTTGATAACCGTCCATGTGCGGCATGTTGCAGTCGAGAACCACCACGTCGAAATGCCCTTCACGCCATTTGCCCAGGCCTTCGCGGCTGTCACTGGCGGTGGATAGTTTCAGGCCCAGGTAGCCCAGTTGTTGCGCCATCAGCAGCAGGTTGGCTGGATGGTCGTCTATTACCAGCACGGTCAGTTGCGGGTCGGGCGCCTCGACGTATTCCGCCTCCGGCACCGGGGGCGGTGCGTCGACGCGTTGCAGCGGCAACACCAGTCGAACCTGGGTGCCGAAATCCGGCAGGCTCTTGATGCTGAGGGTACCGCCCATCATTTCGCTCAGGCTGCGGCAAATAGCCAGGCCCAGGCCCGTGCCTGCACGCGCGCCCTGGCTATGTGGGTTGACCTGAACGAAGGGGTTGAACAGACGCTGCACGTCATCGTCGTGAATACCGATGCCGCTGTCACGTACCTCCAGTTCCAGGTTGGGTGGCGCATCCGCACTCTCGCGCCCCAGGCCCAGGCTGATGCGCACCTGGCCGTGCTCGGTGAACTTGATGGCATTGCTGATCAGGTTGGACAGGATCTGCTTGAAACGCAACGGGTCGAGCAGGGCATGGCAGTGGGTCTTTGGGTCGATGACGATGTCGTAAGCCAGGCCCTTTTGCCGCGCCTGGCCATCGAATACGCGGCCGACCGATTCGACCAGCGTCGCCGGCTCGACTGGCTCCGGAGCGATGGACAGATGCCCGGATTCAATTCGCACGATATCCAGAATGTCGCCGATCAGGCCCAGCAGGTCTTTGGCCGAGTGGTGGGCGACCTCCAGCGAGGTGCGGTCGATCTGCCCCTGATTGGCGCGTTTGACCGCCAGCTCAAGCATGCCGATGACCGCGTTCATCGGGGTGCGGATCTCGTGGCTGATAGTGGCCAGGAAGGTGCTCTTGGCGCGGTTGGCATCATCAGCCAGTTGCTTGGCCTGGCGCAGTTCCTGCACCAGCTTGCGGCGCTCGCTGATGTCGATCCAGCCGCCGATGATGCCCTGCACTTCACCCAGTGAATCACGGTAAGGCAGGATCCAGTGGTAGATGGTGATTTCGTAATCCTTGAGCCGCAGTGGGCGGTCGATGATCAGCGGCACGCCGGCGGCCATCACCTGCAGATAGTCGGCGTGGATCTGGCGGGTGTGCTCGTCCGCGCAGAACAGGCTTTCTTCCAGGCGCTTGCCGAGCACTTCGTCGAGGTTGGCCTGCACCGCCTGCAGGTAGCTGTCGTTGCAACTTTGCAGGCAGCCCTCGCGATCGCGCACGTACATAGGGTGCGGGGTGCCGTTGAGCAGTGCGCCCATGAATTCCAGCTGATCATTCAGGGCGCGTTCGGCTTGCTGGCGCTGTTTGATCTGGCGGCGCAACCGGGCGTTCCAGACCAGTGCCAGAAACAGAAGCAGGCCGGTACCCAGCAACACTTGCAGAACCCGGCGCCGAACGCCCTGCCAACTGCTGTCATCATGGGGGCTGTAGCCACGCCAGCGATTATTTATGGCGCCCAGTTCTTCTGGCGAAATGCTCAAGAGCGCCTTGTCGAGGATCGAGGCCAGCTCCGTCGCCTGGTCGGTCGTGGCCATGGCGAAATTGGCCGGTTCGCTGCCTACGGTGCTGCGAATGACCAGTTTGGTGTTGCCGGCCAAGGCGTGGCTGGCATCGATCAGCGTGGTAATCACCGCATCCACCGCACCGCTGCTTAGCAGGGCCATGGAATAATAAGGGCTTTCGGTCTCGATCCAGCCGGTCTGTGGATAATGGGTTGCCAGCATTTTCGCCATCGCACTGTAGCGGGTGATCGCAATGCGCCGCCCGCGCAGTTTATCCAGTGAGGTGTACTGAGCGTTTTCACTGCGGGTGACCAGCACGTTGGCACTTTCGAGGTAGGGGCGGCTGATGTGCAGGCCCTCGTCGCTCATTTGGTCCACAGCCAGTGCGGCGATCATGTTCACTCGCCCGTCTTCCAGGCGGCTTATCATCTCGGCGATGCCGTTGGCCCGCTGTACTTCAAAGCGCAGACCGGTGCGCAGGCGTATGAGGTCCAGAATGTCGGCGGTTATCCCGCGGAAATGGCCATTGCTGTCGAAGTAGGACAGCGGTGCCGCGGTCTCGTCTATGGCCACTTGCATGATGGGATGGGCGCGCAGCCACTGCTCTTCCGTCGCTGTAAGTTGCAGTTTGCGATCGGTCAGCAGCAGGTCGCCGCCGGCGCCCCAACGTTTGAAAATGCTGGTGCGCACGGTGCTTGGCTGCTGGTCGAGGGTGGCATTGACCAGTGCCCTGAGTTCAATATCCTGTGCGCGCATGGCGAAGCTGAAGCCGACATTTTCGTGCTTGCCGAAGCTGGCCATGCGCAAGCGGGGCAAGTGGCCGCGATTGAGCTGGTAGTGGGTCGAAATAGTATCGCCAATGAAGACATCGGCCTGCCCGAACGCCACTGCGTTCAGGGCTTGGGTCGACGACCCGAAGGCCAGCAGTTCGGCCTTTGGGTACACGCTGCTGACCTCCTGTGTGGGCAGGTAGTGGTACAGCATGCCCAGGCGCATGCCGTCCAGGCCGTGGTTGAGCGCACGGTTTTCGTCTTCGCGGGTTACCAGCACTGGCTGGTCGATCGCATACGGGTGCGATAGCGCCAGGCCTTCGCTGGCAGCCTCATAGCCGTTGGCACTGCCGAGCAGGTCGATATCGCCTCGCTTGAGCGCCTGCACCGCCGCCTGACGGCTGGGGTAGCGCAGCACGCGTATCGGCAGTTGCAGGGCTTTGCCTATCAGGTTGGCATATTCGGCGGTGAGGCCTTGGTAGTCTCGCCCACCACTGGTGATGTCGAATGGCGGGTAATCCGGAGCCGATGTACCCAGTACCAGATGCTGGCGGCCGTGCAGCCACTGCTTTTGTGGCACTGTAAGTTGCGGGTGCAAAGGTGGCGTGGAAGCGCGGGCCAACAGGGTATAGGGCATCACATCGGGCGGGGAGGCCTGTATTCCAACGCTGGTCAATGCCAGCGTGAAGGCCAGGCAGGCAATGATTCGCGGCATGGCTAACCTCAGACCAGCGCGTTGCGTTTGGCCATGTCGATAAGATCGACCAAGGTATCGACTTGAAGTTTTTGCATCAGTCGCTTTTTGTAAGTGCTGACGGTCTTGTTGCTCAGGAACATCCCTTTGGCAATTTCCTTGTTGCTGCGCCCTTGGGCAAAAAGTTGTAACACCATCAGTTCCCGATCATTGACCTGTCGGAAGAGCCGCAGGTCGGTGTCAGCATTTTCGTGGCCGTTATGGATGGCTTGGCTCGGGAAATAGTTGTATCCAGCGAGTACGGCCTTGATCGCGCTGAGCAGTTCACTCAAGTCTTCCTGCTTGCACACATAACCTGCGGCGCCTGAATGCATGCAGCGCACGGCAAACAGCGCCGGCGATTGCGCGGTGAGGATCAGTACCTTGAGGGGCAGGGCCATTGCCTGGAAACGCGAAAGCACTTCAAGGCCATCCAGCTTGGGGATGCTGATGTCGAGAATCACTAGGTCCGGGAGGGTTTCGCGAATCATCTGCATGGCGTCCACGCCATTGTCCGATTCGCCGACGACTTTATAGTTCTGGTTTTCAAGCAGCATACGGACAGCAAGGCGAATGACCGGATGATCATCGACAATAAATACGGAGTGCATGTTCAACTTCCCTGCGGCGGATGACGAGGTAGGATGCACCTTAACCCAGTTGCAACTGATCCGGGGCGCGAGGGGTGGCGATTAACCGTATATGGGAAATGACTTACAGCAGAAAACAATAAGGGCTACGAATTGTAATAAAGTGATTCTGTTTGGAATGATGTGGGTGGTTATGTATTGAATCTTGAATGGTATGTTTAGAGGCTAAACAAATTATGTAGGAAGTTTCCTTCAATAAGTGATGACGCACACGGAGGGTGTGCGGCAATTGCGCAGATTCAGGTCGGACTGGAGCGCCCGGTCATCTCCCGGGCCATCTCGCTGGCATAGCTGTCGGTCATGCCGGCAATGAAGTCGATCATGCGCAGGAAGGCGTTGTGCAGCGTGTCATGGGGATGAGGGGCGTTATTGCCGATCAGGTCGAGTACGCGGCGGCTTTTGAACGAAGGGGTGCGCCCACCCTGTTGCTCGAGCGCTGCAGCACAGAAGTTGTTGAGGAGAATCTCCAGCGTGGTATAGGCGCCGATTTCGTGCAGTGTCTTGCGTTTGTCCTGAAAGATCTTGTTGCGTGCCATGTTTTTGGCTTGGAGCACGCAACGCTTCGCCGGGCCGTGCATGTGCTCGACCAGGTCGCCACTGAGCTGCCCGCTGAGCAGTGCCTGCTGCTGTTCGACGAAAGCCTGGGCGGCGGCGTTGGTCAGGTGCTCGATGGCCTTGCCACGCAAGATGGCCAGCTTGCGCCGGCGGGAATCTGCAGGGCCGAGCTGGCGATAGGTTTCAGGCAGGTCATCGCCGACCAGGTCGAGCAGCAGCGCCTCGACTTCAGCGTACTGCAGCAGCTCCATTTCCAGGCCGTCTTCCAGGTCGATCAGCCCGTAGCAGATGTCATCGGCGGCCTCCATCAGGTAGACCAGGGGGTGACGTGCCCAGCGTTGCGGCTCGAGCAGCGGCAGGCCGAGCTTGTGGGCGATCTGTTCGAGTAACGGCAGTTCGCTCTGATAGCAGCCGAACTTGTGCTTCTTGTAACCGAGCGCATCGGCATGCCGGGATGTCCAGGGGTACTTGAGGTAGGTGCCAAGGGTTGCGTAGGTCAGGCGGGTACCACCATCGAACTGGTGGTATTCAAGCTGGGTGAGCACGCGAAAGCCCTGGGCGTTGCCCTCGAAGTTGAGGAAGTCGGCGCGCTGGTCGTCGTTCATGTCATCCAGCCAGCCACGCCCTGCAGCCTGCTGAAACCAGTGGCGGATGGCATCTTCGCCGGAGTGGCCAAACGGAGGGTTGCCGATATCGTGGGCCAGGCAGGCGGACTGCACGATCATGCCCAGGTCACTGGGTTCGCACCAGTCCGGAAGGCTGTCGCGCAGCGTTTCGCCGACCCGCATGCCGAGTGACCGGCCAACACAGCTGACTTCAAGTGAGTGGGTCAGGCGCGTATGGATGTGGTCGTTACTGGATACCGGGTGGACTTGGGTCTTGCGCCCCAGGCGCCGGAATGCACCTGAGAAGATGATCCGGTCATGGTCCTTGTGGAAGGGGCTGCGCCCCAGTTCTTCGGGGCTGTAGAGGGCTTTGCCCAGGCGTTCACGGGTGAGCAGGGTGTGCCAGTCCAAGGCTCGGTCTCCTGTCGATCGATGGGCGTAGCTTCACGTGTCGGCGAGCGCTGTGCAAGTGGCAAATCTGCACCGCATAAGGGGTATGCGGTGCAGGCCTCAAGGGCGCCGCCCGCCCTGCAGGTACAGCCTCACCAGCGGCAGCAGGCTGCTGCCCAGGCGTACCAGGCGCGACAGGTTACCGCTGCGCACGCCCTTGCCGGTCAGGAAACCCAGCGCAACCACTGCGCCAATGCCCCACAGTGGCGCATGCTTGATACCCAGGCCATCCTGCAGCGAGCCGCCCACGCCGCGAAGGCGGTGGAGAGGCTCGAGCATTTGTCCCGATTCGACGCGGATCTGTTGGCGGTGCATTTCCATGCGCAGGCGCAGCAAGGCCTTGCGCAATTCCCTTGGGTTACGGGTATTCGGCAGTTCAGGCAGGCTCATGGCAGCAGGCGCTCCCGATCCTTCGCAAGTTCTTCAAGGGTGGCGCCGAACGGCGACGACTCGTCGAACACCGCCGCCTTGAGCCGCAGCCCACAATACAGTGCGGCCAACCCGTAGAACACGCACAACCCAATGATGCCGGCCAGACGATAGCTGTCCCACAGCATGACCAGCAGCAGCCCTGACAAGGCGGTCAGCAGCAACAGCGCGAATACCAGCGCAAGGCCTGCGAACAGCAGCAGGCTCAACGTGCGGCCTTTCTGCTCCTGCAGCTCGATACCGAACAATTCGATGTGGCTGTGCAGCAACCCCAGCACGGCGGCGCCGAGGCGCCTGCCCGAGGCGCCGGTGCCAATGGCGTCATTTTCCATGGGGGCTCCTCAGCGCCGATTGGCCAGCAGGCCGATCAGCAGGCCGACACCTGCCGCAATGCCTACGGCTTGCCACGGGTTTTCCTGTACATAATGCTCGGCACTGCCGAGGGCCGCCTGGCCGCGCTCACGCACCGAGTCCTGGGTCAACTGCAAGGTTTCCCGGGCCTGGGTCAGGCGGTCGTGGATCTGTTCACGCAGATCATCGGCTTGATCGCCCGCCAGGTTGGCGGTGTCGGCCAGGAGTTTCTCGGTGTCGCGGACCAAGGCCTGGAAGTCAGCCATCAATATCTCTTGTGCAGTCTTTGCCGATTTGCTGGCCATGGTGCTCTCCCTGTGTAGGTGTGTTGGTAGTTCGAGTTACCCGACGCGCGGAAGGTTCACTGCGGTCGCTGGTATGGGCCTTGCTAATGAACGTTGCCACAACGCGGGGCACAGACCGGAGCGTTGCGCCGATTCAGGGCGCCGACCCCGGCAGATACCGATAAACCTTAACCCAATCCACGACAAACCCAAGAAAAAACCACGCAGGCTTCGCCCGGTTGGCCGCAACAGGGCAGTAGGCTGGCACCGATTCGGTGCAGGGATGCAGGTTCTTGAACTGTCCTGGTGCCTTTTTCAGCAGGTCTGCCTTCTTCATGGAAAACATGCACAGCGCAATGGACTCTCTGGTCCACGGTTCCAATACCCTGTTCATCCTCATGGGCGCGATTCTGGTGCTGGCGATGCACGCCGGCTTCGCATTCCTCGAAGTAGGGACCGTGCGCCACAAGAACCAGGTCAACGCCTTGTCGAAGATCCTCAGTGATTTCGCCATTTCGGCCCTGGTGTACTTCTTCATCGGTTACTGGATCGCCTACGGCGTTAGCTTTCTGCATCCAGCGTCAGTGCTTGCCGCTGACCACGGTTACGCGCTGGTAAAGTGCTTCTTCCTGCTGACCTTCGCCGCGGCGATCCCGGCGATCATTTCCGGTGGCATTGCCGAGCGTGCACGGTTCGAGCCTCAGCTGTGTGCCACCGCGTTGATCGTGGCATTCATCTATCCCTTTTTCGAGGGGGTGGTGTGGAATGGCAACTACGGTGTTCAGGGCTGGTTGAATGCCCGCTTTGGCGCGCCGTTCCATGACTTTGCCGGCTCCGTTGTGGTGCATGCGATGGGCGGCTGGCTGGCGCTGGCGGCGGTGCTGCTGCTGGGGGCGCGGCGTGGGCGCTACCGCGACGGCCGGCTTGTGGCCTTTGCACCGTCGAGCATTCCGTTCCTGGCGCTGGGGTCGTGGATCCTGATCATCGGCTGGTTCGGCTTCAACGTGATGAGCGCCCAGACCTTGCAAGGTGTCAGCGGGCTGGTGGCGATCAATTCGCTGATGGCTATGGTTGGCGGCACCTTGGCGGCCTTGTTGGCCGGGCGCAACGACCCGGGCTTCCTGCACAACGGTCCATTGGCAGGGCTGGTGGCGATCTGTGCAGGCTCTGACCTGATGCACCCGATTGGCGCGTTGGCCACTGGCCTGGTAGCCGGTGTGCTGTTCGTCTGGAGCTTCACCGCGGCGCAGAATCGCTGGAAGATCGACGATGTACTGGGTGTCTGGCCGCTGCACGGGCTGTGCGGCGTGTGGGGCGGCATTGCCTGTGGCATCTTTGGCCAGACGGCCTTGGGCGGCATGGGCGGCGTCAGCCTGGCCAGTCAGCTCCTCGGCAGCCTTGCGGGCGTAGTGGTCGCGCTGCTCGGTGGGTTTGCCGTCTACGGCGTGATCCGGGCGGTGCATGGCCTGCGCCTGAGCCACGAGCAAGAGTTCCAGGGCGCGGACTTGTCGCTGCACCGTATCGGCGCCACCAGCCAGGATTGAGCGAGGTCAGGTGCACAGGGGGCGTAGGCGACCTAGAATAGGCTTCTCATCCATGCCAACCGAGTCCCGCCCCATGCTGCCTGAATGCCAACTCTTCGGCACCGTCGGGTGCCACTTGTGCGAAGTGGCCGAAGCCGTCCTGATGCCTTTTGTCGACCATGGCTTGCTGGTCGAACTGGTCGATATCGCCGACAGCGAGGCGCTGTTCGAGCGCTATGGCCTGATCATTCCTGTGCTGCGGCGCTGCGATAATTCAGCCGAATTGCACTGGCCGTTCGATGCCGAGCAAGTGGTGGCGTTTCTCGCGCAGTAATTGCGGTTTGGGAACTATCACCTGCCTGCCTGGCCCGTGGTTGATGGCCGATGACGACCTGTTGATCCTTGAGTTCGACAGGTGGGTTCATCTATCGGTGTCGGCAGGCGCGCCACGCCGTCAGGTACTGACCCTTCGCAAGGGCACCGGCTACTTGCCCGGGCTGCATTGAAAAGTGGATGCATTGACGGCGGGGTGGGCATGTTCGTATGCTGTATATAAATACAGTATCGA
Organism: Pseudomonas sp. NPDC087185; assembly: GCF_044744955.1. Lineage (NCBI taxonomy): Bacteria > Pseudomonadati > Pseudomonadota > Gammaproteobacteria > Pseudomonadales > Pseudomonadaceae > Pseudomonas > Pseudomonas sp. NPDC087185. The sequence goes on from NZ_JBIUZK010000002.1 coordinate 148,870, forward strand.
GGTAAGCCCATGCTCAATGTCGAGCAACTCAAGTACAGCGTCAACCGCATGCCGGTCGAGCGGGTGTACGACGCTGTGCTGGAACTGCGCCTTGAGGGGCTGGTCACCGAGGACCGTACGCCGTTTGGCAAGGTTCATTTCAATACCTGCTTCGCCGAGATCGAAGCCCTGTTCCAGCGGGCCGGTTACCACCGAGGGCTGGATGTGGTGGGTTACCAGGGCTCGCTCTACGCACTCTATGACCCCGGCCGTTGGGAGCCCGTGCAGGTGCTGCGCTGGCTCAAGGAACGCAGCGAGGGCGTGGTGCAGGCTGGTTGATCGGCCAGGCTTGGGGGATAATGCGCGGCCCTGCCTGTGCCGAGCCTGCCATGACCACGCCTTTCGACCCCGCCCGCCAGCAAGCCAGCACGGTTTGCCTGCCACCTGGCAACTGGGCAACGGTGCTCGATTGCCTGTGCGACCACTTCAAGGCCATCGAGCGTGCGCAGTGGCTTGACCGCTTTGCGCGCGGGCGGGTACTCGACGCCCAAGGCCAGGCGATCGCCGCCGACTTGCCTTACCGCCGGGGCATGCGCCTGCACTATTTTCGTGAGGTGCCCAACGAGCGGCCAATCCCGGTGGAGGAAACCATCCTGCATGTGGATGAGCACCTGGTGGTGGCCGACAAGCCGCATTTTCTGCCGGTGACGCCGACAGGCGAGTACGTCGAGCAGACCTTGTTACGCCGGTTGATCCGCCGCTTGGGCAACCCACACTTGGTGCCATTGCACCGTATCGACCGGCATACCGCAGGGCTGGTGCTGTTCTCGGCCAACCCGCAAACCCGTAGCGTCTACCAGCGCCTGTTCCCCGAGCGGCGCATCGACAAACGTTACCAGGCCATTGCCGCTGCGTTGCCACAGCGTGATTTCCCGCTGGTGCACAAGAGCCGCCTGGTGCATGGCGAGCCGTTCTTCCGCATGCATGAGGTAGTAGGGGACGACAACAGCGAAACCCTGGCCGAGGTGCTCGAGAAGCACGGTGAGCTGTGGCGCTACGGCCTGTCGCCGGTGACCGGCAAGACCCATCAGTTGCGGGTGCACATGGCAGCGTTGGGGGCGGGGATCTGCAATGACCCGTTCTACCCCGAGTTGCTCAAGGTAGAGGATGATTACCAGCGGCCGTTGAAGCTGCTGGCGCAGAGCCTGCGCTTTGCCGACCCGTTGACGGGCGAAGAGCGTTACTTCGAGAGCCGCTTGACCCTGGATTGGTAACCCCCTTTCGCAGGTAAACCCGCGAAAGGGGGTTGAGCGTCAGCGGTTGAAGCGCTCGACCAGCGAATACTGGCCACCGGCCGTGCTGGTCAGTTCTTCGCTGAGCAGTGCCGAATGCTGCGCCTGTTCGGCGGTCTGGTCGGCCAGCTCGGCGATGGTGCTGATGTTGCGGCTGATCTCGTCGGCCACCGCAGTCTGTTCCTCAGTGGCTGCTGCAATCTGCGTGGTCATGTCGGTGATATTGGCCACCGCCTCGCTGATCCCGACCAGTGCCTGGTCAGCCTGCATCACCCGTTCGACACCTTCCTGAGCCTGGCGATGGCCAGTTTCCATGGTCAGTACAGCGTTGTTGGCGGTCTGTTGCAGCTTGGCGATCAGGCCGTGGATCTGCCCGGTGGACTCGGCGGTGCGTTGGGCCAGCTGGCGCACTTCGTCGGCAACCACGGCAAAGCCACGGCCCATCTCGCCGGCGCGGGCCGCTTCGATGGCGGCGTTCAAGGCCAGCAGGTTGGTCTGGTCGGCAATGCCCTTGATCACATCGACCACACCGCCGATCTCGTCACTGTCCTTGGCCAATTGCGTCACGGTATCGCCGGTTTCGCCCACTGCCGCCGACAGGCGTGCGATGGCGTCGCGGGTTTCCCCGGCGATCTGCCGGCCCTGGCTGGTCAGGCGATTGGCCTCTTGAGTCGCATCGGCGGTGCGCTGCACGTGGCTGGCCACTTCCTGGGTGGTGGCAGCCATCTGGTTGACGGCAGCGGCGACCTGCTCGGTCTCGACCCGCTGGCGCTCAAGGCCTGAAGAGCTTTTGTGGGCCAGGGCATCGGATTGGCGCGCTTGCTCGCTGAGGTGCTCGGCACTGTCCTGCAGGCGGGTCAGGCAGGTTTTCATGCGCGCATCCTGGCTGAGCATGGCCATTTCCAGGCGCGCCTGGACGCCGCGGCTGTCGGTGTACATCTGCGCGATCAGCGGGTCGGAGGTGGTCTGTTCGGCCAGGCGCAGCAGGCGTTTCAGGCCGCGTTGTTGCCAGCCCAGGCCGAGCAGGCCGAGCGGCACCGACAGGCCGGCGGCCAGGGCGAAGCCCCAGGAATGGCCAAGCCAGTTGCCGATCAGGAAGCCGACCTGGCTGATCAGGATGAACGGCAGCCAGTCCTGCAGCACCGGCAGCCACTGGTCACGGCGCGGGACGGCGGTCTTGCCCTGGTTGAGGCGCTGGTACAGGGCTTCGGCGCGGCGAATCTGCTCGGCAGAGGGTTTGACCCGTACCGATTCGAAACCGGTGACCTGGTTGTTGTCGAAGATCGGCGTGACATACGCGTTGACCCAGTAATGGTCACCCGATTTGCAGCGGTTCTTGACGATGCCCATCCACGGCTGGCCTTGCTTGAGCGTCTGCCACATATGGGCAAAGACGGCCGGCGGCACGTCCGGGTGGCGTACCAGGTTGTGCGCCGCGCCGATCAGCTCCTCGCGCGAGAAACCGCTGATCTCGACGAATGCATCGTTGCAGTAGGTGATCACACCTTTAGCGTTGGTGGTCGAGATCAACCGTTGTTGGGCTGGGAAAGTCCGTTCCCGTTGAGTGATCGGCTGGTTGTTACGCATGGGCTGAGTAATCCGCAAGGCTTTCGACAGATATCGGCAAGCCATTGCTTTTATTGAATGGATATTTAAGTGAGTTGATCTGGCGCAATGCCCGGCCGCAACGGTTGCGCTAGCAGACCGGCCTGTTCGCGAAAGATGGCGCCATTATTACAGATTTAATACTGATAAATGACGAGTGAGTCAGATGATGACTGATTAGCTGGCCAAGAGCCAGCCCCCTTTAGTAGAAGGGGCGCATGGCGCCCCGGTCGGTCAAGTTCAGCCTGCAATCAGCTGGCGCAGCACATAGTGCAGAATCCCGCCGGCCTTGAAGTATTCCACTTCATTCACTGTGTCGATGCGGCACAGCACCTCGATCTCTTGCTGCTGGCCGTCTTCACGGGTAATGCGCAGCGCCAGGTTCATGCCCGGTTTCAGCTGTGCGCCGGCCAGCCCCAGCACGTCGATCCGCTCCCTGCCGGTCAGCCCCAACTGCTTGCGATCGTGCCCCGCCTTGAACTGCAGTGGCAGCACGCCCATGCCTACCAGGTTGGAGCGGTGGATACGTTCAAAGCTTTCCGCCAGCACCGCCTTGACGCCCAGCAGGTTGGTGCCTTTGGCGGCCCAATCCCGGCTGGAACCGGTGCCGTATTCCTGGCCGGCGATCACCACCAGTGGCGTGCCTTCTGCCTGGTAACGCATGGCGGCATCGTAGATCGACAGTTTTTCGCCCGTGGGCACGTACAGGGTATTACCGCCTTCTTCTCCGCCGAGCATCTCGTTGCGGATACGGATATTGGCGAAGGTGCCGCGCATCATCACCTCGTGGTTGCCGCGCCGTGAGCCATAGGAGTTGAAGTCGCGCGGTTCCACGCCTTTTTCTCGCAAGTAACGGCCGGCCGGGCTGTCGGCCTTGATGTTGCCGGCCGGGGAGATGTGGTCGGTGGTCACCGAATCGCCAAGCAAGGCGAGGATGCGGGCACCCTGGATGTTTTCGATGACGGGCAGCGGCCCGCCGATGTCGTCGAAGAACGGTGGGTGTTGGATATACGTGGACTCGTCCTGCCACACATAAGTGGCTGCCTGCGGCACTTCGATTGCCTGCCATTGGGCGTCGCCAGCGAAAACTTCGGCGTACTCCTTGTGGAACATTTCCGTGTCGACCTTGGCGACGGCATCGGCAATTTCCTGCTGGGTGGGCCAGATGTCACGCAGGTACACCGGTTGGCCATCCTTGCCGATACCCAAGGCATCCTTGGTCAGGTCCACGCGCACGCTGCCGGCAAGGGCGTAAGCCACTACCAGCGGTGGCGAGGCCAGCCAGTTGGTCTTGACCAGCGGGTGCACGCGGCCCTCGAAGTTGCGGTTGCCGGACAACACCGAGGCAACCGTCAGGTCGGCGCTGCCGATGGCGTTCTCGATGGCTTCGTCCAGCGGCCCAGAGTTGCCGATGCAGGTGGTGCAGCCATAGCCCACCAGGTCGAAACCGAGCTGGTCGAGGTAGGGGGTGAGCCCGGCGGCGTTGTAGTAATCGGTGACCACCTTGGAGCCGGGCGCCAGCGAGGTCTTGACCCACGGCTTGCGCTGCAGGCCCTTTTCCAGAGCCTTTTTCGCCACCAGCCCGGCTGCCATCATCACGCTGGGGTTGGAGGTATTGGTGCACGACGTGATGGCGGCGATCACCACCGCGCCATGGCGCAGGGTGTGAGTCTGGCCCGCGTGGCTGTAGTCGATCTCGCCCGCCTGGTCGGCATTGCCCACCGCCACGCCACCGCCGCCCTCGCTTTCCAGGCGACCGACCTCTTTGGCCAGTACTTTGGGCTGCTGTTCGATGAAGTGGTTGAACGCCTGGCTGACCTCGCCCAGGGCTACCCGGTCCTGGGGGCGCTTGGGCCCGGCCAGGCTGGCTTCAACCTCGCCCATGTCGAGCGCCAGGGTATCGCTGAACAGCGGCTCCTGCCCGGGCAGGCGCCACAGGCCCTGGGCCTTGCAATACTGCTCGACCAGTTGCACGGTCTGCTGCGGCCTGCCCGTCAGGCGCAGGTAGTCGAGAGTGACCTCATCGACCGGGAAGAAGCCGCAGGTGGCGCCGTATTCCGGCGCCATGTTGGCGATGGTGGCGCGGTCGGCCAGTGGCAGTTCGGCCAGGCCATCACCGTAGAATTCGACGAACTTGCCGACTACGCCCTTCTTACGCAGCATCTGGGTGACGGTCAGTACCAGGTCGGTGGCGGTGATGCCTTCGCCCAGCTTGCCGGTGAGCTTGAAGCCGATCACTTCCGGGATCAACATCGACACCGGCTGGCCAAGCATGGCCGCTTCTGCCTCGATGCCGCCGACGCCCCAGCCGAGCACGCCCAGGCCGTTGATCATGGTGGTGTGCGAGTCGGTGCCGACCAGCGTGTCGGGGAAGGCGTAGGTGCGGCCGTCTTCCTCGCGTGTCCAGACCGTGCGCCCGAGGTACTCCAGGTTGACCTGGTGGCAGATGCCGGTGCCCGGCGGTACCACGCGGAAGTTGTCGAAGGCGCTCTGGCCCCAGCGCAGGAAGGCGTAGCGCTCGCCATTGCGCTGCATCTCGATGTCGACGTTTTCGCCGAACGCCTGGGGTGTGGCGTAGCGGTCGACCATCACCGAGTGGTCGATCACCAGGTCAACCGGCGACAGTGGGTTGATCCGCTGTGGGTCGCCACCAGCCTTGGCCATGGCGGCGCGCATGGCCGCCAGGTCGACCACCGCTGGCACACCGGTGAAGTCCTGCATCAGTACCCGCGCGGGGCGGTACTGGATCTCGCGATCGGAGCGGCGCTCCTGCAGCCAGCCGGCGAGGGCGCGCAGGTCGTCGCTGTTCACGGTCACGCCGTCTTCCCAGCGCAGCAGGTTTTCCAGCAGCACCTTTAGCGACATGGGCAGGTGCTGCAGGTCGCCGAGCTGTCGGGCTGCCTCGGCAAGGCTGTAATAGTGATAAGTGCTATCGTCCACCTTCAAGGTCTTGAGGGTTTTCAGGCTATCGAGCGAGGGCATTGCCAACTCCTTATGCACCGGTGCCCGGCATTTGCTGGTTGATGCCGGTATCACCGCTCTGTTTCGGCCCGCACGGTACGGACCTGGCTGAATGGTCAGGTTAGACCTGTTTGCCTGCCCTGACCCTTTTCTGGACCGGCGGGGCGTGTCGCAGGTTCCGAACTTCCTTTATCATCGCCGCCCTGCCGGCGCCTGAAGTGCGCCAGCCGTAGTGGAGTGAGAGATGAATACCCTGTTCATGCATTGCCGGCCCGGTTTCGAGGGCGAGGTCTGCGCCGAGATCAGCGAACACGCGGCCCAACTGGGCGTTGCCGGCTATGCCAAAGGCAAGCCGCAGAGCGCTTGCGCCGAGTTTGTCTGTGCCGAAAGCGAGGGTGCCGAACAGTTGATGGCGCAGCTGCGCTTTGCGCAACTGATCTTCCCGCGCCAGTGGGCGCGGGGCAGCTATATCGAATTGCCGGAAAGCGATCGCATCAGCGTGCTGCTCGAGCACCTGGCCGGGCTGCCGGTCTTTGGCAGCCTTTGGCTGGAGGTGCTCGACAGCAACGACGGCAAAGCGCTGTCGACCTTCTGCCGCAAGTTCGAGGTGCCGCTGCGCAAGGCGCTGGAAAAGGCCGGGCGGCTGGCCGACAACGCCAGCCTGCCGCGCCTGCTGCTGACCTTCATCAGTGGCCGTCGGGTGTTTTTGGGGGTTGCCCAGGCTGATAACAGCGCGCTGTGGCCTATGGGTATCCCGCGGCTGAAGTTCCCGCGTGAGGCGCCGAGCCGTTCCACGCTCAAACTCGAAGAGGCCTGGCACCAGTTCATCCCGCGCGAGCAATGGCAGCAGCGCCTGGGCGATGACATGACCGGGGTCGACCTGGGTGCTTCGCCTGGCGGCTGGACGTACCAGCTGGTGCGCCGTGGCATGCTGGTGACCGCCATCGACAATGGCCCGATGGCCGAGAGCCTGATGGACACGGGGTTGGTCCAGCACTTGATGGCCGACGGTTTTACCTGGCAGCCGAAGCAGCCGGTGGACTGGATGGTCTGCGATATCGTCGAGAAGCCAGCGCGTTCAACATCGTTGATCGAGACCTGGCTGGGTGAGGGGTTGTGCCGTGAGGCGGTGGTCAACCTGAAATTGCCCATGAAGCAGCGCTATGCCGAGGTGCGGCGCCTGCTGGACCGCATGGAGGCGACGTTCAAGGCGCGCAAGGTCAAGGTGTCGATTGCCTGCAAGCAGCTGTATCACGACCGTGAGGAAGTGACCTGCCATCTGCGCAGGCTGGACATGAAGCCGCGCTGAGCCCAAGGGCCGCGAAGCGGCCCTATTGGTCTGCGTCGAAGGATGCGCCACAATAGCGATCATTTGCGGAGCCCTCCATGACTGATTTCACCCCCGACGCCATCCTCGATGCCACCGGCCTGAACTGCCCGGAGCCGGTCATGATGCTGCACACCCATGTGCGCAACCTGGCCGCTGGCGGCCTGCTCAAGGTCATCGCCACCGACCCCTCGACCCGTCGCGATATTCCCAAGTTCTGCAACTTCCTCGGCCACGAGCTGCTGCAGCAGCAGGAAGAGGCGGGTACCTACCTGTACTGGATTCGCAAGAAAGCCGACTGATCCTCGCTGGATCGCATCCGGCATAGCACCTACACTGCGTTCCCCAGACAGGAGAGCGCCATGCTGATAGTTGCCGACGAGAATATCCCGCTGCTCGATGCCTTCTTCCAAGGCTTCGGCGAGATCCGCCGCTACCCCGGCAGGAGCCTCGACGCCGCCAGCGTCAAAGAAGCCGACGTGCTGCTGGTGCGCTCGGTGACCCAGGTCGACCGGCAGCTGCTCGAAGGCAGCAAGGTGCGCTTCGTCGGCACCTGCACCATCGGCACCGACCACCTGGACCTGGGCTACTTTGCCGAAGCCGGCATCCACTGGAGCAGCGCACCGGGCTGCAACGCCCGCGGCGTGGTCGACTACGTGCTGGGCAGCTTGCTGACCCTGGCCGAGCTTGACGGCGTAGCGCTGCCACAACGCACCTATGGCGTAGTGGGGGCCGGTGAAGTCGGTGGCAGGCTGGTGCGTGTGCTGCATGGCCTGGGTTGGAAGGTGCTGGTCTGCGACCCATTGCGCCAGGCCACCGAGGGCGGTGATTTTGTCAGCCTCGACAGCGTGCTCGAACAGTGTGATGTGATCAGCCTGCACACCCCGTTGCAGCGTGACGGTGAGCACCCGACCTGGCACCTGCTGGGCGAAGCGCAGCTGGCACGTCTGCGTCCCGGTGCATGGTTGATCAACGCCAGCCGTGGGCCGGTGGTGGACAACCTGGCGCTGCGCGAACTGCTGCTGGACCGCGAAGACGTGCATGCGGTGCTCGATGTATGGGAAGGCGAGCCACAGGTCGACCTGCAACTGGCCGACCTGTGCACCCTGGCCACGCCGCACATTGCCGGCTACAGCCTGGATGGCCGCCAGCGCGGTACGTCGCAGATCTACCAGGCGCTGTGCCGCTTCCTCAGTGAGCCCGAGCGCGTGCAGTTGCAGGACCTGCTGCCCAAACCGCCACTGGCTCAGGTCGAACTGGATGCCGATGCCGACCTGGGTTGGGCCTTGGCGACGTTGTGCCGGGCAGTGTACGACCCGCGCCGTGACGATGCCGATTTCCGCCGTAGCCTGAGTGACGATGCGGCGGAACAACGCGCGGCATTCGACCAGCTGCGCAAGCATTATCCGCCTCGGCGGGAGATCGAAGGGCTGGCAGTACGTTTGCGCGGTGAGGCGCCGCAGTTGGCGCAAATGGTCAGTGCCTTGGGTGGCGTGGTGGTCTGACGGCGAATAAAAGCCCGGCGCAAGCGCCGGGTTGCAATCAATTCTTCTCTCAGCTTTTCACTTTTTTGACGCGGCTTTCTTCAAGGTCTTTGCAGGCCTTCTGGATCATCTGCTCAGTGATAGGCACTTCGTGGCCCTGGGCATCGATGATCGAACCGCAAGGTTTGGTTTGCGGATTGTGCTGGGGTTTCTGGGTGGCGCTGCCAGGCTGCAGACTCATTTGACAGTCTCCTCATCAGGTCCAATATCAAGGTCAACCTGCGCCGTGACCGGCCTGTGACAGAGGCTCTTGGGTGTCACGACGTTTACAGTCCAACAGAAACGCCGGCAAACCTCCAGAGGCGTCTTAGAACGATGGGCTATAGCCACCGGTAGGCCCGATGAGTGCTAGGCTGCAGGCTCACTGTTGCTGTGGTCATCGTCATGCCCGAACCGGTTTCTTCTCGTCATCGTCTTGCCTTGTTCCTGTGCTGGCAGTTCTTGCGGCCCTACCGTCGGCAGGCGCTGCTGGCGTTGTTGGCACTGGTGGCAACTGCCGCCATCACCTTGTCCATGGGCCAGGGCATCCGCCTGCTGGTGGACCAGGGTTTCATGACCCGCTCCGCGCACCAGCTGAACCAGACCATCGCGCTGTTCCTGGTGCTGGTGGTGGCGTTGGCCATCGGCACATTCAGCCGTTTCTACCTGGTCTCGTGGATCGGAGAGCGTTGCGTGGCTGATATCCGCCGCACCGTGTTCGATCACCTGATCGGGCTGCACCCAGGCTTTTTCGAAGACAACCGCAGCTCGGAAATTCAGTCCCGGCTGACCGCCGACACCACCTTGCTGCAGTCTGTGATCGGCTCATCGCTGTCGATGTTCCTGCGCAATGCCTTGATGGTGATCGGGGGCGTGGTGCTGCTGTTCATCACCAACCCCAAGCTCACCAGCATCGTCGTGGTAGCTCTGCCGCTGGTGCTGGCGCCGATCCTGCTGTTCGGCCGGCGCGTGCGCAGCCTGTCGCGGCAAAGCCAGGATCGGGTGGCGGATGTGGGGAGCTACGTGGCCGAGACGCTGGGGCAGATCAAGACCGTGCAGGCGTATAACCACCAGGCGCTGGACCGAGACCTGTTCGCCGGCACGGTCGAGGCGGCCTTCGCCGTGGCACGCCAGCGTATCGCCCAGCGGGCCTGGCTGATCACTCTGGTCATCGTGCTGGTGCTGGGCGCGGTGGGGGTGATGCTGTGGGTGGGCGGCATGGATGTTATCGCCGGGCGCATTTCTACCGGTGAACTGGCCGCCTTCGTGTTCTACAGCCTGATCGTCGGCAGTGCCTTTGGTACCCTCAGCGAAGTGATCGGTGAGTTGCAGCGCGCGGCTGGGGCGGCAGAGCGCATCGCCGAGCTGCTGTCGGCGCGCAGCAGTATTCTGGAACCCGAGCAGGCGCTTGCCCTGGAGAGGCCGCACGCGGCTGGGCGTATCGAACTGCAGCAGGTGCAATTTGCCTACCCGTCGCGGCCATCGGTTGCGGCGATCGACAACCTGAGCCTGGTCATCGAGCCAGGCCAGACTTTGGCGCTGGTGGGGCCATCGGGGGCGGGCAAATCGACCCTGTTCGACCTGCTGCTGCGCTTCTACGACCCGCAACAGGGGCGCATCCTCTTGGACGGCCAGCCCATCACCGGCCTGCAACTCGCCGACTTGCGCCGCCAGTTCGCCCTGGTCGCGCAGAACCCTTCGCTGTTTCGTGGCACGGTCGAAGCCAACATCCGCTATGGCCGCCCCGAGGCCAGCCTGGCCGACGTCGAGGCAGCGGCGCGTGGTGCACATGCCGACGAATTCATCCGGCAGCTGCCGCAGGGTTACCAGACCCCGCTGGGCGAGGGCGGTGTCGGCCTGTCGGGCGGGCAGCGCCAGCGCCTGGCGATTGCCCGCGCGTTGTTGGTGGATGCGCCGATCCTGCTGCTCGACGAGGCCACCAGCGCCCTCGATGCCCAGAGCGAGCACCTGATCCAGCAGGCGCTGCCGAGCCTGATGGCGGGCCGTACCACGCTGGTCATCGCCCACCGCCTGGCCACGGTGCAGCATGCCGACCGCATCGCGGTCATCGACCAGGGGCATCTGGTCGCGGTGGGGACCCATCGCCAGCTGATCGAAAAAAGCCCGCTCTATGCCCGCTTGGCCTCACTGCAGTTCACCACAGGCTGACGCGTCGCGTGCCTGTAACATTGCTGTAGCAATGGCTTGAGAATATGACGTTCAACTGTTGTGTAAGTGCTCGAATTGGCTGCTATCGATCGATGGCAGCTTTTTTTTGGCCTGCGAACGAGGACAAGGATGTCTGTCGCGGCGCTGCCAGCGGCGCGCTGTTTCCTACCTCCTTGTTCCCGAGACCTGCGATGTTGCGTAAATCCCTCCGAGTGCAAATTCTCACACTGCTCGGCGGCAGCCTGGCGGCGATGCTGCTGATCGCCCTGGTGTGCTTCCAGTTCCTGTCTTCCAGCGTGCGCGGTTATGCCGCGCTGGTAGACGGGCCGTTGCGTGCCTCGCAAGCCATTGACGAAGCCAACCTGCAGTTCAAGATCCAGGTGCAGGAATGGAAGAACGTGCTGCTGCGCGGCCGCCATCCGGCGGAGCTGGACAAATACTGGCAGCAGTTCCAGGCGCGCGAGCAGCAGGTTCAGCAATTGCTTGGGCAACTGATCGACAGCAGCGATGACGCGCTCAAAGTGCCCTTGCAGCAGTTGCGTGACAGCCACCAGCAATTGGGTGTGGCCTATGCGCAGGGGCGCCAGGCATTCCTGGCTACCGGTGGTGACCCGGTGGCTGGCGACCTGGCAGTCAAGGGCGTCGACCGCGCCACCAGCGAGCAGATGAGCGTGCTGGTCGAACAACTGCGCGCCGATGCCCGCGAGCGCGCCGCCAGCATCAACACCCGTGCCGAACGCACCGTGTGGCTGGGTGTCCTGGTGATGCTCGGTTCGGCGCTGCTGGTAGGTTTGCTCAGCCTGTGGCGGGTCAACCGCAGCCTGATCGAACCCATCGGTCAGCTGATCGAGTACGTCGCGCAACTGAGCCAGGGCCGATTCGGCGCCCGGGTCGACAGCCGTCGTGAGGATGAACTGGGCCGCCTGGCGCGTGCCGCCAACACCCTGCGTGATTTCCTCGCCGAAACCGTTGGCCGCCTGAAGGACAACGCCCAGGAGCTGGAAGGCGCCAGCGGCCAGTTGCGCACCATCGCCGGTGACATGGCGCGCGGTACCCAGGACCAGTTCCAGCGTACCGACCAGGTGGCCACCGCCATGCACGAGATGTCCGCCACCGCCCAGGAAGTGGCCCGCCACGCCGCCCAGGCTGCGCGTGCCGCTGATGATGCCGACCACAGCGCCCAGTCGGGCGAGCAGGTGATGCAGCAGACCATCGATATCATCGGGGTGGTCAACCGTGAGATCGCCGGTACCGCCGCCGTGATTCGCGATCTGGAAACTGACAGTTCGCGCATTGGCAAAGTGCTGGAAGTGATCCGTGGCATTGCCGAGCAGACCAACCTGCTGGCGCTCAACGCGGCCATTGAAGCGGCCCGCGCGGGCGAGGCTGGGCGCGGTTTTGCAGTGGTCGCCGACGAGGTGCGCAGCCTGGCCCAGCGCACGGCAGCGTCGATTGCCGAAATCCATCAGATCATCGAAGCGGTGCAGTCGGGTGCGGTGGAGGCGGTCAAGGCCATCGAAAGCGGCCAGCAGCGCAGCGAGGAGGGCGCCGAGCAGGTGCAGCAGGCCGGGCAGATGCTGCAGCGCATCACGACGGCGGTGGAAGCCATTCGCGACATGAACCGGCAGATCGCCACTGCGGCTGAGGAGCAGACCAGCGTCGCCGAGGACATCTCGCGCAACCTGATCGAGATCACCCGTATCGCCACGGCCAACCAGCAAGCCGTGCAGCACACCGAACAGGCCGGGCAACGTTTGCATGGGTTGTCGGGGCAGTTGGGTGAGGTGACCTCGCGGCTGACGGCATAGGCCGAATCGCAGACAACAAAAAGCCCGCACATGGCGGGCTTTTTGAGCAGGATTTGGTCGGAGAGACAGGATTCGAACCTGCGGCCTTCTCGTCCCGAACGAGACGCGCTACCTGGCTGCGCTACACTCCGATGAACGAAATCCTACTGCATCGTTTTTTCGAGCGCAAGCCCTTGTTGTTAAAAGGGCTTATGCTCAAATCAGCTGCCAGATCAAAGCTCTTTGACGGTACGGATCTGATCTTTGTTCAGGCGTGTGCGCTTGCCGTCGAGTTGTTCAAACTCATAGAAACCGGAATCCTCGTCAAAGGATGGGGTGTCCACTGCCTGGATCTCGCGGCCGTCATTCAGGGTGATCACGGTCGGCGAGGCGCAGCCGGCCAGGGCGCCCAGGCCCAGGGCGAGCAGGAAGGCGGGAAGGGTCCGTTGAATCATCGTGTTTCTCCAGTGCGATGGTGCTAGATGACTTTATGACGCAGGGCGTCTGCGCAAGTTCCTTTCACAGTGCAGCATAGCGTCAATGCCGGGGTATTGACCTGGGTCTGTCGAGGTTGCTTCGGGCGGCCTGTGATATAAATGCGGCCATCCCTTTCCCTGCGACGGACACTCATGAAAGCCAAGGCAGATACCCCCTTCGTGGCGCTGAACATTGCCGTGCTGACGGTCAGCGACACCCGCACCTTCGAAACCGATACCTCCGGGCAAATGTTCGTCGACCGCCTGACCGCCGCAGGCCACCAGCTGTCGGCACGCATGCTGCTCAAGGACGATCTCTACAAGATCCGCGCCCAGGTCGCCACCTGGATTGCCGACGATACCGTGCAGGTCGTGCTGATCACCGGCGGGACCGGTTTTACCGGCCGCGACAGCACGCCGGAAGCCGTTGCCTGTCTGCTGGACAAGCAGGTGGAAGGCTTTGGCGAGTTGTTCCGGCAGATTTCCGTGGCCGATATCGGCACTTCCACCGTGCAGTCGCGCGCACTGGCTGGCTTGGCCAATGGCACGCTGGTGTGCTGCCTGCCAGGTTCGACCAATGCCGTACGCACCGGCTGGGACGGCATCCTCGCCGAGCAGCTGGATGCCCGCCATCGCCCGTGCAATTTTGTCCCGCACCTGAAGCAGGCAGCGGCCTGTGACAGCCGTGGCTGAGGCGCCGCAGGCCCGGCCGTTGATGCCGGTGGAAGAAGCCCTGGAGCAATTGCTGGCCTTGGCCGAGGCGGCGCCGATCAACGATACGCAAACCGTCTCGTTGGCCGACGCCGAAGGCCGCGTGCTGGCGACGGATCTGGTCGCCTCGCTCGACCTGCCGCCCTGGCCGAACAGCGCCATGGACGGCTATGCCCTGCGCCTGGCCGATTGCCAGGGCGAGCCGCTGCCGGTCAGCCAGCGCATCTTCGCAGGCCATGCGCCCGAACCCTTGCAGCCCGGCACCTGCGCGCGAATCTTCACCGGCGCGCCACTGCCGGCCGGTGCCGATTGCGTCGAGATGCAGGAAAACACCGAGGTGCTGGCGGATGGCCGGGTGCGCTTCCTCGAGCCGCTGAGGCTCGACCAGAACGTCCGCCCCCAGGGCCAGGAAACCCGCAAGGGCGAACAGGTGATGGTCGCGGGCACGCGCCTGGGGCCGATAGAACTCGGCCTGGCTGCGACCCTTGGGCATGCACAGTTGCTGGTGATAAGGCGGGTGCGGGTGGCGGTGTTGTCCACCGGTGACGAGCTGGTCGAGCCGGGCTTGCCGCTGGGGCCTGGGCAGATCTACAACAGCAACCGGCGCCTGCTGGTCAGCTGGTTGCAGCGCCTGGGCTGCGAAGTGCGCGACATGGGCATCCTTCCTGATGACTTGGGGCGCACGCGTGAATGCCTGGCTAGCCTGGGCGATGTCGACCTGATCCTGTCCACCGGTGGCGTGTCCGTGGGTGAAGCCGATTACCTCGGCGCGGCGCTGCGCGAAGCTGGCGAGCTGGCTTTGTGGAAGTTGGCGATCAAGCCAGGCAAGCCACTGACCTTCGGGCATTATCAAGGTGTACCGGTGATCGGCTTGCCGGGCAATCCGGCGTCCACGCTGGTGACCTTCGGTTTATTGACGCGCCCATATTTGCTGCGCCGCCAAGGGGTGGTCGAGATCACGCCGCTGCGCTTCGATGTGCCAGCAGGCTTCGATTGGCCCAAGGCCGGTACCCGTCGCGAGTATTTGCGCGCGCGCATCGACAATGGCCGCGTGCGTATCTACAAGAACCAGAGCTCTGGTGTGCTGAGGAGCGCCGCCTGGGCTGAGGGCCTGGTGGAAGTGCGTGAAGGCAGCACGCCGCAGCAGGGTGACAGCGTGCCGTTCATACCGCTGAGCGAACTACTTGGTTGAACGCCCGAGCCAGGCGCCGCTGGGTTGAGTGGCGTCGGCCGGTGCCGACTGGGTCAGGCGCATGTGCACGTTTTCCAGTTGCTGGGCCGCCACGCTCCAGTCGTGACGCTGCCGGGCAAACTGCCGTCCGGCTTCGCTGAGCTGGCACATGCGCCAGGGTTGGTTGAGCAATTGGGTGATCAGCAAGGCGAGCTGGCCACCGTCATCGCTGCCCAGGTAATGCTCGCCATTGTTCACGGCAAGGCCTGACACGCCCTTGCCGGTGGTGATCACCGGCAGCCCGGCGGCCATGGCTTCGAGAATCTTCACCTTGGAGCCGCCGGCGTAGCGCAATGGTGCGAAGAACAGCGCTGAACGCCGTTGCAACTCGCGCAAGTCTGGGCGATAGCCGACCCATTCAATGCGTGGGTCGTTCCAGTGCAGCTTCCAGCTGGCTGGCAGGGCATGGCCGGCTATGGCCAGGCGTACCGCCGGATTGCTCATCCATACCTGTGGGAGGATTTCCTCCAGTGCCCATTCGATGGCCTCCAGGTTGGCGCCGTACTCGAAATTGCCGACAAACAGCAGGCGCTGGCTGTGCAGCGCCGGGCTTACGTCCTGGTAATAGTCGCAGTCCACACCATTGACCACCACGTTCACCGGGCGCCCGCTGATCTGGCTGATCAGCTCGGCGTCATGGCTGCTGACCGCCACCACTTCGTTGGGCTGGCTCAGTACGCGCTGCTCCCAACGCCGGTAACGCCAGCGGTCGAACGCATTGAGCGGGCGCAGCCACAGGGGGAGGCGGTCATGGCAGGCGGCGCCCATGACCGATTCGAGGGTATGCTCGCTGAGCATGTAAGGCAGGCCGCGGGCCTGCAGGGCCTTCTCGAAGGGCTGGAAGCCATAGCTGTGCTCGATCTGGATCACGTCCCAAGGCTCGTCCAGCAACTGCTCGAAACGGTGACGCAAACAGGGCGCCAAACCGTTGATGATTGCCCGCATGGGGTAGTCGATGATGGGGGAGGCGAGCAGGTTGAGTGGGCTGTGCAGTGCGCGTCGGGGCAGCACGATCAGGCGTTCGACCAGGGGTTCGAGGGCCTCGCGCGTGGCATCGTTGAGCGGAATCTTCGACTGCACCAGCAAGGTGATCCGGTGGCCATGCTGCGCGAGGGCGCGCAGCAGGTGGTATTGCCGGGTCTTGCTGCCACTGGTGGTGGGCCAGGGCAGGTAGGGCAGTGTCCAAAGTATGCGCATGAACCACAATCCTCGCTAAAGGCCGCGGACAAAAAACGCGCCCGTGGGCAGTCAGCCGATGGCTGCTGCCGGGACGCGTCCGTAAATATCAGTAAAGCGCACGATGTCATCTTCGCCCAGGTACTCGCCGCTCTGTACCTCGATCATCACCAGGTCGATGACGCCGGGGTTGGTCAGGCGGTGGGTACGGCCAGGTTTGATGAAGGTCGATTCGTTGGTGTCGAGCAGGAACTCTTCTTCGCCGTTGGTCACGCAGGCCATGCCGCTGACGATGATCCAGTGCTCGCTGCGGTGGTGGTGCATCTGCAGCGAAAGCGACTCGCCCGGGCGGACCATGATGCGCTTGATCTTGAAACGCGGCCCTTCTTCGAGCACGGTGTACAGGCCCCAAGGCCGGGTGACGGTGCGGTGCAGGCGGTAGGTATCATGGCCTTGGCGCTTGAGCTGTTGGGCGATGACCTTGACCTCCTGGCTGCGCGCGGCATTGGCGATCAGCAGGGCGTCGGGGGTGTCGATGACAATCAGGTTGTCCAGGCCAACTGCCCCGACCAGTCGTTTGGGCGAATCGATGTAGCAGTTGTGCACGTCGTGCAGCACGGTTTCGCCATTGCAGTGGTTGCCGTCATCATCGGTCTGGCGCAGCTCGCGCACTGCCTCCCAGCTGCCGATGTCACTCCAGCCCAACTCACAGGGCACCACGGCAACCTTGCGGGAGCGTTCCATCAGCGCATAGTCGATCGAGATGTCTTCAGCCAGGGCGAAGCTGTCCGGGTCCAGCTCGACCTGCAGGGTGTCAGTGCCCTGTTTGACTGTGCTTAGTTCCAGGCATTTGGCGACGCTGTCGAGCAATTCGGGGGCGTGGGCCTGCAGTTCAGCAAGCAGGGTGCTGACGCGCAGGCAGAACATCCCGGCATTCCACAGGTGACGCCCGCCTTCCAGATACTCGCGGGCGGTGGGGGCATCGGGTTTTTCCACAAAACGGGCCACTTGATGGGCGTGATCGCCCAGCGCGCTGCCTTGTTCGATGTAGCCGAAACCCGTTTCGGCACGGTCGGGCAATAGGCCGAAGGTGGTCAGCCAGCCTTCATTGGCCAACTGTCGCGCGTGGTCGACTGCCTGGGCTAGCGCGTCGAAGTCCTGGATCAGGTGGTCGGCGGGTAGCACCAGCAGAATGCTGTCGTCGCCGTGGTGCCTGGCGCAGTGCAGTACGGCGGCGGCGATGGCGGGCGCGGTGTTGCGCCCGCTGGATTCAAGGATGTAGTCGAGGGCGAGATTGCCCGGGTTGACCTGGCGGTACTCATCCTGGGTGCGAAAGTACACTTCGCGGTTGGTGACCGTCAGCACACGCTGCACACCTGGGAGCGCACTGGCGCGGGCAAATGTCTTCTGCAGCAGGCTTTGGCCATCGGGCAGGCGCATGAAGGGTTTTGGCATGGCTTCGCGAGACACCGGCCACAGGCGGGTACCGGCACCGCCAGCGATGATGCAGGGGATCAGAACGCTCATTTCACAGCCTCGACTCAGGGCGCTGTCTAACACAGCGCAGTGAAGGGGAACTTGCGACCTGTCAGGGTTCTGGCGGTAAAAGTCAAAAAACCGACTTTTCGCTACGGCATCATCCATGAAGGCCAAATTATTGTCGATCATGCGCTTGAAGCCCTAAGCTTTCAATGCTGTTTGTGTGAATGTGATTATTTTTTGTTCGGGCTTGCTGTTGCCATGGCGGTTAATTGCGCGTGGCATGCAGCATTCTGCCCACGGCCGCGGTCGAGATCTGAACGGGTTGGTTCCCAAGGAGAAGCGCGATGCGCAAGGCGATAGTGATCCTGCATGGCAAGCAGGCGATGAACGATGAGGTGCGCAAGGCCGTGCTCGCGCAGCGCGAGCGTGGCTGGACGCTGGATGTGCGGGTGACCTGGGAGGCGGGCGATGCCCAGCGCCTGGTCGCCGAGGCGCTGGCGGCCGGCTATACCCACGTGGTCGCCGGGGGCGGGGATGGCACATTGCGCGATGTGGCCGATGCCATGGCGCAGGCCGGTACGCAGGCCAGCCTGGCCTTGCTGCCGCTGGGTACCGCCAATGATTTCGCCAAGGCAGCCGGTGTGTCATTGCAACCGGCTGAAGCCTTGGCGTTGTTGGACCTGCCGGCGCGGCCGATCGACTTGGGCAGGGTGGGCGATCAGCTGTTCCTGAACATGGCCACGGGCGGTTTTGGCAGCCAGGTCACGGCCAATACCTCGGAAGACCTGAAAAAAGTACTGGGTGCGGCGGCCTACCTGTTCACCGGCCTGTCTCGCTTCAGCGAGCTTCAGGCCGCCTCGGTAGAACTGACGGGCCCCGACTTCCACTGGCAGGGCGACCTGCTGGCGCTGGGCATCGGCAATGGTCGCCAAGCCGGTGGCGGGCAGGTGCTGTGTGCGGAGGCGGTGGTGGATGACGGCTTGCTCGATGTTGCCATCCTACCGGCGCCGCAGGAAGTGGTGGGCGCGCTGCGCGACCTGCTGGCCGGGGAGGGGCTGTTCGTGCGGGCGCGCTTGCCTTGGGTCGAGATCAAGAGTTCCCAGGGCCTGGACATCAACCTCGACGGTGAGCCGTTACAGTCGGACAGCCTGCGTTTCGAGGCCGTACCAGCGGCATTGCGCCTGCACTTGGCACCCAACTCGCCGCTGCTCAGTCGTCCAGGCTGATGATCTTTTCGCGCACGGCAAACAGCACCAGGCCGGCGACGTCGTAGATCTGCAGGCGTTTCATGATCTGTGAACGATGGGTTTCGACGGTCTTGATCGACAGGCCCAGGCCAGTGGCGATCTCGCGGGTGGATTTGCCACGCACGATCAGGCGCAGGATCTCCAGTTGCCTGGCGGTGAGGTTGTGGCGATCGGCGTTCGGCTGCTTGCCATTCTGTGCCCGCATCAGTGCCTGGTTGATCACGGTATGGGCGATGGCCGGGCTGAGGTAGCGCTCGCCATTGCGCAGCGCGGCCAGGGCCTGCTCCAGTTCGGTGGCGGTGGCATCCTTGAGCAGGTAGCCATGGGCGCCGCTTTCCAGGGCACGCATGATCAGGTCTGGGTCGGTGTGCATGGACAGGATCAGCACTTTGCAGCTGTTGCCAGTGGCGCGCAGAAGGGTGAGTGCGTCGAGGCCGCTGGTCGAGCGCATGGAAATGTCCAGCAGGACGATATCGGGGGCTAGCTGCTGAACCTGCTCAAGCAACTGGTCGCCATCATCTGCTTCGCCCACCACGGTGTAGCCGGGGATGTCGGACACCAGGGCACGGACCCCGGCGCGGATCAGCGAGTGGTCATCTACCAGCAGCAGTCTAGAGGTCATCGGGTAACGGGGGTCCTGGCGCGTTCATGGGTGCGTGGTGGCCACGGGAACAACACCTCGATGTGGGTGCCCAGGCCGAGCTGGCTGGTGATTTCCAGGCTGCCTTGCAGTGCGGTGGCACGTTCCTGCATGCCGGCCATGCCGCGCTGGCCGGCCTCGGCCGGGTTGGCGGCGGGGATGAAACCCTGGCCGTCGTCCTGGATCGACAAGCGCAGGCCGACGGGGCTGCGCTGCAGGCGGATGGTCAGGTTGCGCGCCTTGGCATGGCGCAGGATGTTGGTGAGTGCTTCCTGGGCGATGCGGAAAGCGGCCATCGCCACCTCCTCGGAGACGCCGCCCAGACGCTGATGGCACTCCAGGCTCCAGTGCACGTCGGTATTTGCCAGGGTGCGCACCATGTGTGCGCGCAGGCTGGCTTCCAGGCCAAGGCTGGCCAGTTGCCGCGGGTTGAGGATGGCGGAGACGTCGCGCACCTTGCTCAGGGTGTCTTCGAGTGTGCCGCGCAAGCTGCCGCAGTGTGCGTGCAAATCGCTCGGCAGTCGCCGCTGCAACCAATCCAGTTGCAGTTTGGCGGCGGTGAGCAGTTGGCCAATGTCGTCATGCAGTTCACGGCTCAGGTGCTGGCGCTCGCCTTCCTGGACTTTGAGCATGCGGTCGGCCAGCTCCGCCGGGCGCAGGCTTATCGACCTGGCGCCGTGGCCAAGGTGCCAGCCGACCCCGAGCATGGCCATCAGTTGCAACAGCAGCAGGCTGGCCGGGAGGGCATGCCCGCTCACAAACACCAGCACGTTGGCAAGCAGGGACGCCACGCACAGCAATACGATCGTCCAGCGCAACAAGCTGGCGCGGGAACGGCAACGCAGAGGGATCTTCAAACGTGGGAACATAGATGAGAAGCCACTGAATTGTCTTGCTGATGGAGGCCTGGCACATGTCTTGCCAAGGGCGTTGGCATGGTGCTTTCAACAACCGCCGAGTGCGCGTTGAGGCGATCCATATACGGGTGGCCGATGCTTGTTAGTGCGCATGGTAACACTTCAGGCCGCTTTGGTCGCGGCTGGGTAATGCTTTGAAACCTCAAGGTTTCCGGGCGGATCGCGAGATTTCGGCAGGCGTTTTGACTAGCTAAGTGCTATCACTGATTGCAGTACAGGACCTCGCGAAATCAACTTGCGCGGCAGCTACGCAACTACGCTGCGCCGGAACTTGCAGCACTTCACAAGTTCGGCTCGCATTCAGCTTGAACAATGCGCTTAGTTGCATGTTGCTAGCGCCCGTCAGTGCGCCTGATTGGGCAAGTTGGACGAGGCCGCGGCTGCCGTGTGTGGATGATTGCACGCGTTACCGTTAGCGTGGCAAGGCGCACACGTTTGCGGAAATGGCTGATTCAAAGCGGTCGCGAGCTCACCCAGCAGTGTGATTTGCTCACTGGCATCGAGTGTCAGCCTCCCGGTTTTCCTGTCGACCAGTTCCAGCTGCCATTCCAGCAAGGTCAGGCAGGCGGCGAGGGCAGGCAAGGCCTTGCCGTGCAGGTGCAATTGGTGGCAAGCCGGGGCAAGCAGTTGCTGCAGGGCGCAGGAGTAATGGGCGACCTCAATCAGGCCTAGGCCGCTGGCGCGCCGGGCGAGGGTAACCAGGGTGTTGTCGAGGCAATGGCAGGCGTCGGGGTCGTTGGCGATCAGTTCGAGGTGCTGCAGGCATTCCTGGGACTGGATCAGCAAGACCTGCGCATCCAGCAGAAAGTCCTGCAGGGCGCTGCTGTTGAAGGCTGTGCTTTCCATCATGAGGCTCCGGCGCGTAAGGCGGGAGCAAGGGATGGCCTAGCCATGTCGATCGCTAGCAAAAGCCGGACTCCATTCATGCAGTGAGAATGGCGTCACATTAATGGCTAAAAGATATTGCGAACATCAGGTTGCACCCGATTGCTGCTAGGGGTTTCCCTGATGCGTGCCTAGGGTGCGACACATTGCCCAAGCAATGGATCCAAGATGAGCTTTCGCAGTAAAGCATGATGTTAATGTGATATCAATTGTCTCCGCGGCATTTTCGTACATGGGTCAAGCCGGGCTCCATGCCGCCGATATAGCGTGTATCAATTCACCTTTTTCGACTCGACCCCGAGGTTTTTCCAATGGCTGGCATTCTCGACACGGTAGACCAACGCACGCAACTGGTGGGTGAGAACCGCCTGGAAATCCTGATGTTTCGCCTGGCGGGCCGTCAGCTGTTCGCAATCAACGTGTTCAAGGTGCAGGAGGTGCTGCAGCTGCCCAAACTGACCTTGATGCCGCAGCGCCACGCCTTCGTCTGTGGCGTGGTCAACCTGCGCGGGCAGACCTTGCCGGTGATCGACCTGTCCCAGGCGATCGGCATGCGGCCGCTGACGCCTGGGCCTGACAGTACGATCATCGTTACCGAATACAACCGCTCGGTGCAGGCGTTCCTGGTGGGGGGGGTCGATCGCATCGTCAACATGAACTGGGAAGCCATCATGCCGCCGCCTACCAGCGCCGGCCGCCAGCACTACCTCACCGCCATCACCAAGGTCGACGAAAAGCTGGTGGAAGTGATCGACGTGGAAAAAGTACTGGCAGAGATCGTGCCCTACAACGCCAGGGTCTCCAACGACAAGCTCGCCGACCCGGTGCTGGCTCGCGCCCGTGGCCGTGAGGTGCTGCTGGTGGACGACTCCAGCGTGGCCCTGGCGCAACTGCGTGACACCCTGTCGCAGCTGGGGGTGAAAATGCACGTGGCCAGCGACGGCCTGAAGGCCTTGCGCATGCTCAAGGGCTGGGCCGATTCGGGCGAGGATGTGTGCGAAAAACTGCTGATGGTGTTCACTGACGCGGAAATGCCCGAGATGGACGGGTACCGGTTGACCACAGAAATCCGCAGCGATGCTCGCCTGCGCAAGCTGTACGTGGTGTTGCACACTTCGCTGTCGGGCAGCTTCAACGAATCCATGGTCAAGAAGGTCGGCTGCGACAATTTCCTTTCCAAGTTCCAGCCTGATCGCCTGGTCGATGTGGTCAAGCAACGCCTGCTGCTGGATGCAACCACTGCGTGATCCCTGCGCCTGCCGGGTATAAGCTGGGGTTTTGGCATGGCACGAGGCAGGCAGGGATGTTTCTGAGTGAGTTGTATCGGTACCCGGTGAAGTCGGGGCAGGCGCAACGCCTGCAGGCTTCGCCGGTGGGGCGCCTGGGGTTGCTGGGTGACCGACGCTGGATGGTCGTCGAGGAAGAGAACGGCCGCTTTCTTACCCAGCGTGCCTGGCCGCAGCTCGGCCAGCTCAAGGCCACTGATGACCAGGCGGGCAGGTTACTGCTGGAGGTCCCGGGGCAGCCGCCTTTGCGAGTGGCGCTGCCCTCTGCGGACGATGAGCTGCGTGGCGTGACCATCTGGCGTGACACACTGCGTGTGCCGGATGCCGGCGATGAGGCGGCAGCCTGGCTGTCGCAGGCGCTCGGCAAGCCGGTGCGTCTTGTGCATTGCCCGGAACACCGGGCGCGCTATCTGCCCAGCGGTTATGGCTTGAACAGTGATCGAGCGGCGTTTCCCGATGGTTTTCCGTTACTGCTGATTGGGCAAGGCTCGCTGGATGAGCTGAACCGGCGCATTGGCCGGCCCATGGAGATGCTGCGTTTTCGCCCGAACCTGGTGGTGCAGGGCGCAGCGCCGTTTGCCGAGGATGGCTGGAAGCGGATTCGCATTGGCGAGATGGAGTTTCGTGTGCTCAAGCCCAGCGTGCGCTGCATCTTCACCACGCTGGACCCATCGACCGGGGAGCGCAGCCTGGACCGCGAGCCGTTGACCACGCTGAAGACCTTCCGCGAAAAGGAGGGGGATGTGCTGTTCGGGCAGAACCTGGCGGCAGATGGCAGCGGTCAGGTTGAGGTGGGGATGGACGTCGAAGTGCTGGAGTAGTGCTTGTCAGTCATGGCCTCTTGGCGGGCTTGTCCCGCGAAGAGGCCATGACATGTTTTACATATCGTCGAAATACCGCTCGTGCCAATCTACCAGCGGCTGCGGCGAGTTGAGCTTCTGCCCGTAGATCACGGAATACGACAGCACGTTCTGGACGTACTGGCGTGTCTCGTCGAACGGGATCGACTCCACCCATACATCAAAACTCAGGTGCTTGGCGCCCTTGAGCCACTGGCGTACCCGCCCGGGGCCGGCGTTGTACGCCGCCGAAGCCAGTACCCGGTTGCCGTTGAACTGGCTGTGCACCTGGCTGAGGTAAGCCGCGCCCAGCTGGATATTCTTGTCCGGGTTGAATACCTGCTGCGGCGACGCCAGCGGAATACTGAACTTGCGCGCGGTTTCCTTGGCGGTGGCCGGCATCAGCTGCATCAGGCCGCTGGCACCCACACTGGAGCGCGCATCTTCCATGAACGCACTTTCCTGGCGGGTGATGGCGAACACCCAGCTTGAATGCAGCCCGCGCACCTTGGCCTCACGCACCAGCGTGTCGCGGTGGGCCATCGGGAAGCGGATGTCCAGGTCGTCCCAGTACTGTGCCTGGCTGATGGTGCGAATGGCCGGGAAGTACCAGCGCAGATCATAGGCCAGGCGCGCCTGGGCGACCATTTCGTCGCGGCTGAAGTGGCGGCTGACGTGGTACCACTCGCGGCGGCCTTCGACAATCTGGCCGCGGGCATGGAATTCAAGGGCACGCTGGACGCCGGGGGTATTGCGCACCTTGTTGACCAGCTGGGGGCTCAGCACCAGCGGCCGGTTGTTCAGCTGGTAGGGCGTTTGCGCCCGGTCAGCGGCGAGGAAGCCATAGAAATCACGCTCGCGGGCCACGTTCTTGTACAGCAGCGGGACCTGCGGGTTGTTCGGTTGGGCCAGTTCCAGGCTGCGCGCCTGCCAGTACTTCCAGCGGTTGCTGCTGGCCAGGTCCTGCGGCAGACGCTTGGTCAGCTCGTAAGCGTCTTCCCAACGACCCAGGCGCAGCAGCAGGCGCATGCGCCATTCACTGACGGTGTTGTCGCGCAGCTCCGGGTCGTAGCGGGTCATCAGATCGAGGGCCCGCGGGTCATAGCGGCGGGCAAGGGTCAGGCCGATTTCGCGGGCGATGGCGACTTTCTCGTCACGGGAGAAATGCATGCGCTGGGCGTAATCGTCGAGCAGCGCCATGGCGCGCTCCGGGTCTTGCCGAGCCAGGCGGCGCAGGCCGAGGCTGACCACGTCGGACATGGCTTCGTTGACCGGGGTGAAGCGCGACGGCTGGTTGAGCAGTTCGGGTTTTTGCGCCACGTCGACCAGCAGGCGGCCTTGCGGGCCAAGGGTGGTCAGCGAATTGACCAGGTTGTTGGCCAGGGCATAGTTGCGCGCCTGGGCGGCCAGCTTGGCGCGGTTCCAGCGTTTGGCCTCGGTCAGTTGGCCTTCGGCGGCCCACATGCCGAACAGGGTGTCGCAGGCCGCGGGTTGCGACTTGCCGACGTTCCACAATTTTTCGGCGCTGGCGTAGCCTTCGGCGCGTTGGCCGTGACTCAGCTGGTACTGGCCGTTCAGGCAGTCCAGTTCGGTGAAGTTGAGCTTGGGGTCGTAATACTTGGCGAACGTATTCCACTCGCCGCGCTCGGCGAGCCAGCGCAACCAGCGCAGTTTCATCCAGTTGGCCTGGGGCAGGTCGCCGTGCTTGGCCAGGAAGCCTTCGATTTCCTCGTTGCTGGCGCTTTTCAAGCGTGCGGTGAGTTCGTCGTAGGCCAGGTAAGGCGTCAGCGGGTAGTCACGCAAGACCTGGGAATAACGCAGGTACGGGCCTTTGTCGCCCTTGGCCAGCGCACGCTTGGCCTCGTCGTAGTACTGGCGTTGCTGTGAAAGGTCGATGGCCTGCGCCGCGCTGGCGGTGGCGGCGGTAAGCAGCAGGCAGGAGGCAATCTGTAACAGGCGGCTGCGCATGATACGTCCGGGCAGTTGAACCATGGGAAAGTGACGGCGAAGCCAGCACGGTTGGAAGCTATCGCCTTAGCTTAGCCGTTTGCCGGCAGCGGGTGAAAGCACTGAGCTTGTATCAAGGCGTTAAGTTCGACCGGATGTCGCAATGCCCTGGCAGCGTGGGCAACTTAATGCTGGATTGGGCCAACTCAGGTAGAATGCGCGCCCGCTTTCTGGAGACAAACATGACCCTGCTCAAATTCAGCGATGTGTCCCTCGCATTCGGCGCGATGCCGCTGCTGGACAAAGTGTCCTGGCAGATCGCTCGTGGCGAGCGGGTGTGCATCATCGGCCGTAACGGTACTGGCAAGTCGAGCATGCTGCGCCTGGTCAAAGGCGAGCAAAAAGGCGACGACGGCGAGATCTGGCGTGCCCCCGGCCTGAAGATCGGCGAGCTGCCGCAGGAGTTGCCGGTGGCCGACGAGCGCACGGTGTTCGACGTGGTGGCCGCAGGCCTGGACGGCGTTGGCGAGTTGCTCGCGCAATTCCACCACCTCAGCCAGAACATCCAGGGCGACGACGACCTGGACAAGCTCATGCACGTCCAGCACGAGCTCGAAGCCCGTGACGGCTGGCGCCTGCAGCAGGTGGTGGAAAGCACCCTGAGCCGCCTGCAGCTGCCCGCCGACAAGACCCTGGCCGAGCTGTCCGGTGGCTGGCGCCGCCGCGTGCTGCTGGCCCAGGCGCTGGTGTCTGAACCCGACCTGCTGCTGCTCGACGAGCCGACCAACCACCTGGACATCGGTGCCATCGCCTGGCTCGAAGAGGCGCTGCGCGGCTTCAACGGCGCGGTGCTGTTCATTACCCACGACCGTTCCTTCCTGCAGAACCTGGCCACGCGTATCCTTGAACTGGACCGCGGTGGGCTGATCGACTGGAACGGCGACTACGCCAGCTTCCTGGTGCACAAAGAGGCCGCGCTGGCCGCTGAAGAGACCGCCAACGCACTCTTCGACAAGCGTCTTGCCCAGGAAGAGGTGTGGATCCGTCAGGGCATCAAGGCCCGTCGCACCCGTAACGAAGGGCGTGTACGTGCCCTCAAGGCGCTGCGCGTAGAGCGCGGTGAGCGCCGCGAGCGTCAGGGTAAGGCGAACATCCAGATCGAAGCGGCAGACAAGTCCGGCAAGCAGGTCATGGTGCTGGAGGGCGTCAGCTTCCGTCACCCTGAGGGGCCGATGCTGGTCAAGGAGTTCTCCATGGTCCTGCAGCGTCAGGACCGTATTGGCCTGCTGGGTGCCAACGGTACCGGCAAGACCACCTTGCTCAAGCTGATGCTCGGCGACCTGGAGCCCACCTCGGGCAAGGTCGAGCGCGGCACCAAGCTGGAGGTGGCCTACTTCGACCAGATGCGCCACCAGCTCGAGCTGGAAAAGACGGTGATCGACAACCTGGCCGAAGGCCGCGATTTCATCGAGATCGACGGGCAGAACCGCCACGTGCTCAGCTACCTGGGCGATTTCCTGTTCAGCCCGCAGCGTGCCCGCACGCCGGTCAAGGCGCTGTCGGGTGGTGAGCGTGCGCGCTTGCTGCTGGCCAAGCTGTTCAGCAAGCCGGCCAACTTGCTGGTACTGGACGAACCGACCAACGACCTCGACGTTGAAACCCTCGAGCTGCTGGAAGAAGTGCTGTCCAACTACAAGGGCACCGTGCTGATGGTCAGCCACGACCGGGCCTTCCTCGACAACGTCGTCACCAGCACCCTGGTGTTCGAAGGCGAGGGCAAGGTGCGCGAGTACGTCGGTGGCTATGAGGACTGGATCCGCCAGGGCGGCTCGCCGCGCCTGCTGGGCGTGACCGAGAGCAAGGGTGGCAAGTCCGAACTCAACAGTGCGGTGGTCGAGAAACAGGAAGTGCAAGCAGCACCCGCGCCCGTAGCAGCCGTGGCCGACGCCTCGAAGAAGAAACTCAGCTACAAGCTGCAGCGTGAGCTGGAGATGTTGCCTGGGCAGATCGACGCAGTCGAACAGCGCATGGCAGCCGCTCAGGAAGAGGTCAATGCTCCCAACTTCTATCAGCGGCCGATCGAGGAAACCTCAGCGGTGCTGGCAAAGCTTGAACTGATGCAGGGCGAGCTGGATGCCCTGGTAGAGCGCTGGGCCGAGCTGGAAGGCTGATCAGCTTCTAGCCTCTACCGGCTTCTTCGCTGGCTTGCCCCGCGAAGAAGCCGGTAGAGGCTAGATCACTCCTTCTTCTGCAAACGCACCGCCAGTACATCGCATGGTGCGCCATGCAGAACGTCATTGGCGGTAGAGCCCAGCAGCAACGCCAGGCCATGCCGGCCATGGCTACCGACTACGATCAGGTCGCACTTCTGGTCCTTGGCCAGCTGGTGGATTTCCTGGCGCGGCTGGCCGTAGGTCAGGTGCGAATCGCCACGGTTGATCTCAGGGTACTTGTTGAACAGGCGATCCATCCGCTCCTTGGCCTGGTCGAACTGCTGCTGTTGCAGTTGCGACAGGTCCATCGGCACGTCACCACCGAAGGCCATGGCCATGGGTTCGACGATATGCACCAGCGAGACCTTGGCGCCTGTGGGCTCGGCGAGCTTCATGGCACGTTTGATCACCGGGTCGCACTCTTCGGTAAGGTCGACGGCGACCAGAAGATGTTCGTAGGGCATGAGCTGTACTCCTGACAATCGCGATAGTAGAAGTATGGTCGCTTTCGGGCGGGTCTTCCGTGAAACCGAGTAACCCGCTCATTTGCAACGCTTTATGGGGTCTACAGATATGACGGTATTGCTGGTGGTGTCAATCCTGGCAGTGATTCTCAGTCCGTTCGCTTGGTTGCGCCAGTCGCGTAAACAAGGTGAGCAGATGAGCTTGCGCCTGGAAGCGCGGCGCATGGGTTTGGCCATGCAACTGGCGCCGCAGCAGTGGCCGCACTGGCTGGCGCAGGAGCCGCCGAGCCCATGCCCGCAGTATCATCGCGGGCGCCGCAAGGGGCATGAGGACAGCTGGTGCTACTGGCAAGTCAGCCCAGGGGTGTGGTGGAACCAGTGGCGCGAAGCGTGCGATGAGCCGCGCCTGAACGAGGTGTTCGCCCGGCTGCCGGCAAGCGTCTACAAGGTCGAGGCCGACAAGCGCATGCTCGCGCTGTACTGGAGCGAGCGTGGCGATAAATCTGTGTTGCAGGATATTGCCCACGCCTTCGACGCCCTCGCTTAACCCCTCACTAACGACAAAGCGGCAACGTGGCAGCACCCCAGGCGGGGGTAGGTGCCAGTTGCCGCTTTGTCGTTTCTGCTGCGCAGAAAAGGCCAGGCAGGCCGGGAATTTCTTGAAGCCAGTCGCAGTGTAGCCATTGGCGGGTGCCGTGCATGAAAAAAATGCAGCCTCAGGCGTTAATTGTGGTCAATCGCTGACATGAATGATCAGAGATCACTGTCATCATGATTTGCACCCAGCCTCTACAAAATGACCGGAAAGTCGCATTTTCAACGTGCTTGCGAGCATTTGACAACGCCGACCATTTCGGAGAATGTGTGCATACCCAAATCAAACGGGCGTATGAATTGAGCGTTTGTATGTCACACCGCTCGTTCATGATCCCGACTAGCGCGCTGACGGGTGTGCCTGGGCAAGGGCAGCCAATGGCTGCTTTTCCACCAGCGATCGGCGTGTACAGTTCAGCTTCCATATCGTGGAGATCAGTTGATGATTTACGAAGGTAAAGCCATCACGGTTAAGGCTCTTGAAAGCGGCATCGTCGAACTGAAGTTCGACCTCAAGGGTGAGTCCGTCAACAAGTTCAATCGCCTGACCCTGGACGAGCTGCGCCAGGCCGTCGACGCCATCAAGGCCGACGCCTCGGTGAAAGGTGTGATCGTCAGCAGTGGCAAGGACGTGTTCATCGTCGGCGCCGACATCACCGAGTTCGTCGACAACTTCAAGCTGCCCGAGGCCGAGCTGGTTGCCGGCAACCTGGAAGCCAACCGCATCTTCAACGCCTTCGAAGACCTCGAAGTGCCGACCGTTGCCGCTATCAACGGCATTGCCCTGGGCGGCGGCCTGGAAATGTGCCTGGCGGCCGACTACCGGGTCATGTCCAGCACGGCCAAGATCGGCCTGCCGGAAGTCAAGCTGGGTATCTACCCAGGCTTTGGCGGTACCGTGCGCCTGCCGCGCCTGATCGGCTCGGACAACGCCATCGAGTGGATTGCCGCCGGCAAGGAAAACCGCGCTGAAGATGCCCTGAAAGTCGGCGCCGTCGATGCTGTGGTTGCCCCTGAGCTGCTCCAGGCCGGTGCCCTCGACCTGATCAAGCGCGCCATCAGTGGCGAACTGGACTACAAGGCCAAGCGCCAGCCCAAGCTGGAAAAGCTCAAGCTCAACGCCATCGAACAGATGATGGCCTTCGAGACCGCCAAGGGCTTCGTCGCAGGCCAGGCGGGCCCGAACTACCCGGCCCCGGTCGAAGCCATCAAGAGCATCCAGAAGGCCGCCAACTTCGGCCGTGACAAGGCCCTGGAAGTCGAAGCCGCAGGCTTTGCAAAGCTGGCCAAGACCTCGGTTGCCGAAAGCCTGATCGGCCTGTTCCTGAATGATCAGGAACTCAAGCGCAAGGCCAAGGCCCACGACGAAATCGCGCGTGACGTGAAGCAGGCTGCCGTGCTCGGCGCCGGTATCATGGGGGGCGGTATCGCCTACCAGTCGGCGGTCAAGGGCACGCCGATCCTGATGAAGGACATCCGTGAGGACGCTATCCAACTGGGCCTGAACGAGGCCTCCAAGTTGCTCGGCAACCGCGTCGAAAAAGGCCGCCTGACCCCGGCGAAAATGGCCGAGGCACTCAACGCCATTCGCCCGACCTTGTCCTACGGTGATTTCGCCAATGTCGACATCGTCGTCGAAGCCGTGGTCGAGAACCCGAAAGTCAAACAGGCTGTGCTGGCGGAAGTGGAAGGCCAGGTGAAAGAGGACGCGATCCTCGCCTCCAACACGTCGACCATCTCCATCAACCTGTTGGCAAAAGCGCTCAAGCGTCCGGAAAACTTCGTCGGCATGCACTTCTTCAACCCGGTGCACATGATGCCGCTGGTGGAAGTCATCCGTGGCGAGAAGTCCAGTGAAGTGGCAGTCGCCACCACCGTGGCCTACGCCAAGAAAATGGGCAAGAACCCGATCGTGGTCAACGATTGCCCAGGCTTTTTGGTCAACCGCGTGCTGTTCCCGTACTTCGGTGGCTTCGCCAAACTGGTCAGCGCCGGCGTTGACTTCGTGCGCATCGACAAGGTCATGGAAAAGTTCGGCTGGCCGATGGGCCCGGCCTACCTGATGGACGTGGTCGGTATCGACACCGGCCACCACGGCCGCGACGTGATGGCTGAAGGCTTCCCGGACCGCATGAAGGACGACCGCCGCTCCGCCGTCGACGCTCTCTACGAGGCTAACCGCCTGGGCCAGAAGAACGGCAAGGGGTTCTACGCCTACGAGACCGACAAGCGTGGCAAACCGAAGAAAGTCTTCGACGCCGCCGTGCTCGACGTGCTCAAGCCGATCGTCTTCGAGCAGCGTGAAGTGACCGATGAAGACATCATCAACTGGATGATGGTCCCGCTGTGCCTGGAGACCGTGCGCTGCCTGGAAGACGGCATCGTTGAAACTGCCGCCGAAGCAGACATGGGTCTGGTCTACGGCATTGGTTTCCCTCCATTCCGTGGTGGTGCACTGCGTTACATCGATTCCATCGGTGTGGCTGAATTCGTCGCCCTGGCCGACCAGTACGCTGACCTGGGGCCGCTGTACCACCCGACTGCGAAGCTGCGCGAAATGGCCAAGAATGGCCAGCGCTTCTTCAACTGAGCGGTCAACGAGTTAGAGCGAGAATATTGATATGAGCCTGAATCCAAGAGACGTGGTGATTGTCGACTTCGGTCGCACGCCGATGGGCCGCTCCAAGGGTGGCATGCACCGCAACACCCGTGCCGAAGACATGTCGGCGCACCTGATCAGCAAGCTGCTCGAGCGCAACGACAAGGTCGACCCGAAGGAAGTCGAGGACGTGATCTGGGGCTGCGTCAACCAGACCCTGGAACAGGGCTGGAACATTGCCCGTATGGCCTCGCTGATGACCCAGATCCCGCATACCGCAGCCGCGCAAACCGTCAGCCGCCTGTGTGGCTCGTCGATGAGCGCCTTGCACACCGCTGCCCAGGCGATCATGACCGGCAACGGCGATGTATTCGTGATCGGTGGTGTAGAGCACATGGGCCACGTCAGCATGATGCATGGTGTCGACCCCAACCCGCACCTGTCCTTGCACGCCGCCAAGGCTTCCGGGATGATGGGCCTGACTGCCGAGATGCTTGGCAAGATGCACGGCATCACCCGTGAGCAGCAAGACCTGTTCGGCCTGCGTTCGCACCAGCTCGCCCACAAGGCGACGCTCGAAGGCAAGTTTAAAGATGAGATCATCCCGATGCAGGGCTACGACGAGAACGGCTTCCTGAAGGTCTTCGACTACGACGAGACCATTCGCCCGGAAACCACCCTCGAAGGCCTGGCATCGCTCAAGCCTGCGTTCAACCCCAAGGGTGGTACTGTCACGGCCGGTACTTCGTCGCAGATTACCGATGGCGCTTCGTGCATGATCGTCATGTCCGGGCAGCGTGCCATGGACCTCGGCATCCAGCCATTGGCGGTGATCCGTTCCATGGCGGTTGCCGGCGTGGACCCGGCAATCATGGGTTACGGCCCGGTGCCGTCGACCCAGAAAGCCCTCAAGCGCGCGGGGTTGACCATCGCTGACATCGACTACTTCGAGCTCAACGAAGCCTTTGCCGCACAGGCCCTGCCCGTGCTCAAAGATCTAAAAGTGCTCGACAAGATGGATGAGAAGGTTAACCTGCACGGCGGCGCCATTGCTCTGGGCCACCCGTTCGGTTGCTCCGGGGCACGGATTTCCGGCACCCTGCTCAACGTCATGAAGCAGAATGGCGGTACCCTGGGTGTCGCTACCATGTGTGTCGGCCTCGGCCAGGGCATCACCACGGTCTTCGAACGCGTCTGATCGCGTTGCAAGGCAGCAGCCGGGGCCCTGTGCCCCGGTTTTTGTTTTTTACAGAATTTGTTTCAAGAGGGAAGGCGACATGCAGATACAACCAGGCGTATACCGGCATTACAAAGGGCCTGAGTACCGTGTCTTCAGTGTCGCGCGGCATTCCGAGAGCGAAGAGTGGATGGTCTTCTACCAATGCCTGTATGGTGATTACAGCTTCTGGGTACGACCCCTTTCCATGTTCCAAGAGTCCGTCGAGGTTGACGGCGAGCAGGTGCCACGCTTTGCTTTGGTCAAGGCTGAAGTGGGGTTGCCCGAGCTGCTTGGCAAGGCGCACGAATGATCGACCGCGCTTGACCTCACTGTTTCGCCACTATATATAGCGGTGCCGCGTCCGGCACCTGACGCGTTTTTCATCTTCAGATTCAGGAATACTCCGATCCATGGGCAAATCGCTGGTCATTGTGGAATCCCCGGCCAAGGCCAAGACCATCAACAAGTACCTGGGCAACCAGTACGTGGTGAAGTCGAGTATCGGCCACATCCGTGACCTCCCCACCAGCGGTTCGGCCAGCGCCAGCAAAGAGCCGGCTGCCAAGCGGGGCAAGGCTGCGGGTGAGGCTCCGGCCCTGTCACCCAAAGAAAAGGCCCGTCGCCAGCTGGTGGCGCGCATGGGCGTCGACCCGGATCACGGCTGGAAGGCCAAGTACGAGATCCTGCCCGGCAAGGAAAAGGTGATCGAAGAGCTTCGCCGCCTGGCCAAGGATGCCGACACCATCTATCTCGCAACCGACTTGGACCGCGAGGGGGAAGCCATCGCCTGGCACCTGCGCGAGGCCATCGGCGGCGACGACACCCGCTACAAGCGCGTGGTGTTCAACGAAATCACCAAGAAGGCCATCCAGGAGGCGTTCTCGCAGCCTGGCGAGCTGGACATCGACCGCGTCAACGCCCAGCAGGCGCGGCGCTTCCTCGACCGCGTGGTGGGCTACATGGTTTCGCCGCTGCTGTGGGCCAAGATCGCCCGCGGCCTATCGGCCGGGCGTGTGCAGTCGGTGGCTGTGAAGCTGGTGGTCGAGCGTGAGCGCGAAATCCGCGCCTTCATCCCGGAAGAGTACTGGGAAGTGCACGCCGACCTTGGCACGGCCAAGAACGCCAAGGTGCGTTTCGAAGTGGCGCGCGAGAAGGGTGAAGCCTTCAAGCCGCTCAACGAAGCCCAGGCCATGGCCGCGCTGGAGAAGCTCAAGGCTTCCAGCTACACCGTGCTCAAGCGTGAAGACCGCCCGACCAGCAGCAAGCCGTCGGCCCCGTTCATCACGTCCACCTTGCAGCAGGCTGCGAGCAACCGCCTGGGCTTCGGTGTGAAGAAGACCATGATGATGGCCCAGCGCTTGTACGAAGCGGGCTACATCACTTATATGCGTACCGACTCGACCAACCTGTCGACTGACGCTGTGGAGATGGCGCGCAGCTACATCGAAAGCGAGTTCGGTAAGCAATACCTGCCGGAAACGCCGCTGGTGTACGGCAGCAAGGAAGGCGCCCAGGAAGCGCACGAAGCGATTCGTCCTTCCGACGTCAACACCCACCCGACCAAGCTCAACGGCATGGAGCGTGATGCCGAGCGCCTGTACGAGCTGATCTGGCGCCAGTTCCTTGCCTGCCAGATGCCGCCGGCCCAGTACCTGTCCACCAGCGTCACCGTGGCGGCAGGCGACTTCGAACTGCGTGCCAAGGGCCGCATCCTCAAGTTCGACGGTTACACCCGCGTGCTGCCTCAGGTAAGCAAGCCGGGCGAAGACGACGTGCTGCCGGAAATGGTCCAAGGTGAAGCACTCAAGCTGATCCAGATCGACCCCAGTCAGCATTTCACCAAGCCACCGGCGCGCTTCACCGAAGCCAGCCTGGTCAAGGAAATGGAAAAGCGCGGTATTGGCCGCCCGTCTACCTATGCGGCGATCATTTCCACCATCCAGGATCGCGGCTATGTGACGCTGCACAACCGCCGTTTCTACTCCGAGAAGATGGGCGACATCGTCACCGAGCGCCTGTCGGAAAGCTTCGCCAACCTGATGGACTACGGGTTCACCGCCGGCATGGAGGAGAACCTCGACG
Source organism: Pseudomonas sp. NPDC087185 (assembly GCF_044744955.1). Taxonomy (NCBI): domain Bacteria; kingdom Pseudomonadati; phylum Pseudomonadota; class Gammaproteobacteria; order Pseudomonadales; family Pseudomonadaceae; genus Pseudomonas; species Pseudomonas sp. NPDC087185. Next base: position 183,521 of record NZ_JBIUZK010000002.1, read on the forward strand.
ACGTGGCGCAGGGCGAGCGTGACTGGAAAAACGTACTGGACGAGTTCTACGGCGATTTCAGCAAGAAGCTGCAGACTGCCGAGTCGGCCGAAAACGGCATGCGTGCCAACCAGCCGACCATGACCAACATTCCGTGCAAGGAATGTGGCCGGCCGATGATGATCCGCACCGCCTCCACCGGCGTGTTCCTCGGTTGCTCGGGCTACAGCCTGCCGCCGAAAGAGCGCTGCAAAGCCACCGTCAACCTGGTGCCGGGCGATGAAATCGCTGCGGATGACGAGGGTGAGTCAGAGTCACGCGTGCTGCTGGGCAAGCATCGCTGCCCGATCTGCGCCACGGCGATGGACGCCTACCTGCTCGACGAGAAGCACAAGCTGCATATCTGCGGTAACAACCCGGATTGCGTCGGCTACGAGATCGAAGAGGGCAGCTACCGCATCAAGGGTTACGAAGGGCCGAGCCTGGAGTGCGACAAGTGCGGCAGCGAGATGCAGCTCAAGACCGGCCGTTTCGGTAAATTCTTCGGTTGCACCAACCCTGCGTGCAAGAACACCCGCAAGCTGCTCAAGAGCGGTGAGGCGGCGCCGCCGAAGATGGACAAGGTGGACATGCCCGAGCTCAAGTGTGAGAAGGTCGACGACACCTACGTGCTGCGTGACGGTGCCTCGGGGCTGTTCCTGGCTGCAAGCCAGTTCCCGAAGAATCGCGAGACCCGTGCGCCCTTGGTGCTGGAGATCGTGCCGCACAAGCATGAGATCGATCCGAAGTACCACTTCCTGTGCGAAGCGCCGCAGAAAGACCCAGAAGGTCGCCCGGCGGTGATCCGTTACAGCCGCAAGACCAAGGAGCAGTACGTGCAGTCCGAGGTCGATGGCAAGCCGACCGGCTGGAAGGCGTTCTACGACGGCAATACCTGGAAGGTGGAAGACAAGCGCTGATCCTTCAGCACTGTAAATGGGGCCGCTGATTGCGGCCCCATTTTTTCATGGGTGACAAGCTGTCGCTGATCCCTGAAACTGGTGGTATTCGCCTTGCAGCCTTTAGGGAGGGCACTCGAGATGGCCCAGGAACTCTACACCCGTACCAACCAGAAACTCTTCTTCGCTGGCCTCGCGCTCGAATCCATGGCCAAGGCTGCCGACAGCCAAGCCATGAACGCCCAGGGCCTGGTCCAGGCTGAGCGCGAATCGGCGCTGTTTCATCTGTATGGCGCGTTGCTGGGGTTGTGTCACGAGATTGGTGGTTTCTACCGCCTGCCGATTGCAGCCGGTGTCGAGCAGGCGCTGGCTGACGATGCGCTCAATGGCATTGCGATCCCAGAGGTGGCGGAATTGTTGGAACTGGCCAGGCAACGGGAGACCTGGGTGGCGCAACTGCTGAGCGCTTATGCCGATTTGTTCCGACCACCGGTCGCGAAAAAATCTGCAAAAACCGATGTTACTCAACCCCTGATCCAGGCCGTCAATCTCGACGAACCTGAGCAGCCTGAGCTGTCGCGGGAAGAGCTGGAGAGCTGGCGCGAGAACCTTAAAGGCTTGGTGAGACGATTCCGTGACGCGTTGAGTGAGTGCTGATAGCCGCAGTGGCTGGTACAATACTGGCCTTTCGCGGAGAACAGCCCTTTATGTCTACGTCTTTTCTGGAAATTGTCGAGTTGCCTGATGGCCGAATCGAGCTGCGTCGCGCCGAGGACGAAGGTTCCCTGGTAACCCTGGATTTCTCGGAAGACGCCAAGGTGTTCCTGCAGGGTCAACATGTTGAAGTGGCCAAGGCCATGCTGAGTGTCGGTGTGCAAATGGCAGGTCGCCTCATAGATGGCGAACTGGAGCGCGACGAAGGGCCGCGCGTGCTTCACTGATACCCCGTCTTTACTCGATTCGCAGGCAAAGCCTGATCATCAGCCGAGGCGGATGTTCAGGCTTTGTGCGTTTCCGGCACTGGCGGCGCGTAAAAGTTGTTGCCGTGCAGTGGCATTGACGCTGCCAAGCCAGCTGACCACCGTGTGGCTGTGGCCCAGGCGCAAGGCTTCACAGGCCAGTTGCAGTGCGCTCTGGTTACCGCCTGGATGCAGCAGCAGAATGCGTTCGCGATTGAGGCCGGCATCGCGTAGCCAGGCCTGGGTCAAGCTGGCGGGTGGCGCAATGAGCGTCAGCCAGCGCGCCTCTTGCTCTTCGCTCAATTCGCGCAGTACGGGAGCCAGCAGGCTCTGGCAATGCTCGGGGGCGCCACGCAGGGACAGTTCACTGAACAGGTTCGGTTGGCTGCGCTTGCGAGCCTGCTCGCTGGCCTTCAGGCCCGGCAGTACCGGTTGTGCAAGGAATGCTTCGAACAGTGGAAGCTGGACCTGCTGTTGTGCTTGGACGAACTGCTGCATGACGCCTCCTGGATCAACGGCGAATGACGCCGACACTCAAACCCTCGATCACCAGTTCCTGATCTTTCAGGTCGACTTCGATGGGGGCGAACTCGGGGTTTTCTGCGATCAGCCAGACCTTGCTGCCCTCGCGCTTGAAGCGTTTGACGGTCACTTCATCGCCGATACGGGCCACCACGATCTGGCCGTTGCGGGCCTCGCGGCACGTGTGCACGGCCAGCAGATCACCGTCGAAGATGCCGACATCCTTCATGCTCATGCCGTGTACGCGTAGCAAGTAGTCGGCAGGAGGGTGGAAGAAGGTCGGGTTAATGTTGCAGGATTGCTCGATGTGCTGCTCGGCGAGGATCGGTGCACCGGCCGCGACACGGCCAATGATCGGCAGGCCGCTTTCTTCAGGCTTGGCTTCGACGCCGGGGATGCGGATACCACGGGAAGCCCCCGGGGTCATTTCGATCGCGCCTTTGCGGGCGAGGGCCTTGAGGTGCTCCTCGGCGGCGTTGGGCGACTTGAAGCCCAGCTCCTGAGCGATCTCCGCGCGCGTCGGCGGGAAGCCGTTGTCTTCGAGGCAACGTTTGATGAAGGCCAGGATTTCGGCTTGGCGTGGCGTCAGTTTCAACATGGCGGGCGCTCTGTCTTTTTATACAGTGACTGGGATTATATACAGTGGGTGGCCCACTGCAAGCACCCGGCGCCGAGAAAAACCGGGCAGCGCCTTTATAAAAGCCTGGGCACGGCGTGATTGCTGGCGTGCAGCGCGTCAGCCGAAGCTGTGATTAAATGGCGACCGGACAGTCACCGACCTTGACATCGGCAGGGCTGAAACGTATGTTTCAAACACCTGTTTGTTTGTCTGTCTGGCGGAGTGGTCATGGCCCAATCTGAAACCGTTGAACGCATTCTCGATGCTGCCGAGCAGCTGTTCGCGGAAAGAGGGTTTGCGGAAACCTCGTTGCGGCTGATTACCAGCAAGGCTGGGGTCAACCTGGCGGCGGTCAATTATCATTTCGGCTCCAAGAAAGCCCTGATCCAGGCGGTATTCTCGCGCTTCCTCGGGCCGTTCTGCGCCAGTCTCGAGCGTGAGCTGGAGCGTCGTCAGGCCAAGCCGGAACAGAAGCCAAGCCTCGAAGAGCTGCTGGAAATGCTCGTTGAGCAGGCGCTGGTGGTGCAGCCGCGCAGCAACAATGACCTGTCGATCTTCATGCGCCTGCTGGGCCTGGCCTTCAGCCAGAGCCAGGGGCACTTGCGTCGTTACCTTGAAGACATGTACGGCAAGGTGTTCCGTCGCTACATGCTGCTGGTCAACGAAGCCGCGCCGCGCATTCCGCCGCTCGAACTGTTCTGGCGTGTGCATTTCATGCTCGGTGCGGCGGCATTCAGCATGTCCGGTATCAAGGCGCTGCGCGCCATTGCCGAGACCGATTTTGGTATCAACACCTCCATCGAGCAGGTCATGCGCCTGATGGTGCCGTTCCTGGCTGCCGGCATGCGTGCCGACACCGGTGTTACCGATGACGCCATGGCCGCGGCCCAACTGCGCCCCCGCAGCAAGACCAGCACCACCGCCAAGGCCTGAAGGCTGTGCGGGGCAGGGCGCTTCGGCTAAGCTAGCGCCCATGCCCGACCTCGATTTATTGCATATTTCCCTCGCCGACCAGCGCCTCTATGGCTTTGCCCGTGGGCAGCTGCGTGTGCGCTTGGGCGTGTCCACGGCGCGCAAGGGGGCCGGTGAACGCAAAGGTTCCGGCTGCACGCCACGCGGTCTGCACCAGGTGCGCGCGAAGATTGGCGCCGGCTTGCCCCTCAATGCCGTGCTGCGCGGGCGGCGCTGGACCGGTGAGGTCTGGTCGCCTGAGCTGCATGGGCAGTACCCCGGGCGTGACTGGATCCTCACCCGCATCCTCTGGCTCAGTGGCTGCGAGCCAGGTATCAATCGCCTGGGTGCGGTGGATACGTTCCGTCGCTATATCTACCTACATGGCACGCCTGACACGGAACCCTTGGGTGTACCGCTGTCCCATGGCTGCATACGCTTGCGCAACACCGATCTGCTTGGCCTGTTCGAGCGTGTTCCGGCGCATTGCCCGGTGCGCATCGACGAGGCCGCATGCCCCCAGTGGGCTTCTTTAAGTCTGCAATGAAGGATTGCCTATGACCGTCAGCCTGCAAGGCTCACTGATGGTGGATATCGCCGGTAAATGGCTGACCGCCGAAGACCGCCAGCTCCTGCGCCAGCCAGAAGTGGCCGGCCTGATCATCTTTGCCCGCAACATCGAAAGCCCGCGCCAGGTGCGTGAGCTGTGCACGTCCATCCGCGCCATTCGCCCTGACCTCATACTGGCCGTCGACCAGGAGGGCGGGCGGGTGCAGCGCCTGCGCCAAGGCTTCGTGCGGCTGCCGGCAATGCGCGCCATCGCCGATAACGCCAATGCCGAGTACCTGGCCGAGCAGTGTGGTTGGTTGATGGCTACCGAAGTATTGGCGGTGGGCCTGGACCTGAGCTTTGCCCCGGTGCTCGACCTCGATCACCAGCGTAGCGCCGTAGTCGGCAGCCGCGCCTTCGAGGGCGACCCGCTGCGTGCCACGCAACTGGCCGGTGCCTTCATTCGCGGCATGAACGCGGCGGGCATGGCGGCCTGTGGCAAACATTTCCCGGGGCATGGTTGGGCCGAGGCGGATTCGCACGTTGCCATCCCCACCGACGAGCGCAGCCTCGAGCAGCTGCGCCAGGCAGACCTGGTGCCCTTCACCCGCCTCAGTGGCCAGCTGGCAGCGGTGATGCCGGCGCACGTCATCTATCCCCAAATCGACAACCAGCCGGCCGGCTTCTCTCGCCGCTGGCTGCAGGACATCCTGCGCGGCGAGCTGGGCTTTGACGGGGTGATCTTCAGTGATGACCTGTCCATGGCCGGTGCGCATGTGGTCGGTGATGCGGCCAATCGCATCGAGGCGGCGCTGAGTGCGGGTTGCGACATGGGCCTGGTGTGTAACGACCGGGCCGCGGCAGAGCTGGCCTTGAAAGCGGCGCAGCGGTTGAAAGTCAAACCATCGCCGCGGATTGCGCGGATGCGTGGCCAGGGTTTTGCCCGTACCGATTACCGCCAGCAGCCGCGCTGGCTGGAGGCGCTGGGGGCATTGCGCGAGGCGCAGTTGGTCGATTGACCGTGTCGGCCTCTTGGCGGGCTTGTCCCGCGAAGAGGCCGCAACTGACTGCTAGCGGCTGCGCTTTCCTGGCAGCGGGGCAAATAGCGCCTCGATCTCCTCATCCCCCAGCCGCCACTGCCCAGCCTCGCCACCGTCGAGCAGGCTTGCCGCCAGCGCGGCCTTTTCCTGCTGCAGCTGCTGAATCTTCTCTTCCACCGTGCCCCGCGTGATCAGTTTGAACACGAACACCGGTTTGTCCTGCCCGATACGGTAGGCGCGGTCGGTAGCCTGGTTCTCGCTGGCCGGGTTCCACCACGGGTCGAAGTGGATCACCGTATCGGCCGCCGTCAGGTTCAGCCCCACGCCGCCGGCCTTGAGGCTGATCAAGAACACTTCACTGTCGCCCCGCTGGAACTGTTGCACCGGCGTGCGCCGGTCACGGGTGTCACCGGTGAGCAGGCTGTAACGGATCTTGCGCTTTTCCAGCTCCTGCTCGATCAGCGCCAGCATCGAGGTGAACTGGGAGAACAACAGTACCCGGCGGCCTTCGCTGAGCAGCTCTTCGAGCATTTCCAGCAACGCGCCGAGCTTGCCTTTGTCGGCCTGATTGCCCTTGGTTTCCACCCCTTTTACCAGGCGCAAGTCGCAGCACACCTGGCGTAGCTTGAGCAAGGCATCGAGGATCACGATCTGGCTGCGCGACGCGCCATTGCGGGCAATTTCGTCACGCACCTTCTTGTCCATGGCCACCCGCACGGCTTCGTAGGTGTCGCGCTGGGCATCGCTGAGTTCGACCCAGTGGACCACTTCGGTCTTGGGTGGCAGCTCGGTGGCAACTTGTTCCTTGGTGCGGCGCAGCAGGAACGGGCGAATGCGGGTAACCAGGTGTGACAGGCGCTCGGCATCGCCATGGCGCTCGATCGGTGTGCGGTAGTCCTGGTTGAAGCGTTTGACTTCACCCAGCCAGCCGGGCATGAGGAAATGAAAGATCGACCACAGCTCGCCGAGGTTGTTTTCCATCGGCGTGCCGGTCAGGCACAGGCGCTGGTTGGCCTGCAGCTCGCAGACGGCAAGGGCGGCCTTGCTGGTGCTGCTTTTGATGTTCTGCGCCTCGTCCAGCACCAGTACGCTCCACGGCTGCGTGCGCAGGTGTTCGAGGTCGCGCGGCACCAGGGCGTAGGTGGTCAGCACCAGGTCGTATTCGTGCAGTTTGGCGAAATGCTTGCTGCGGCCTGGGCCATGCAGGGCCAGCACGCGCAGGTCGGGGGCGAAGCGTTGGGCTTCGTCAAGCCAGTTGGGCACCAGGCTGGTCGGCATGACGGCCAGGGCCGGGTGGCCGAGGTGACCGTTTTGTTTTTCCAGCAGCAGATGGGCCAGGGTCTGCAGTGTTTTGCCCAGGCCCATATCATCGCCAAGGATGCCGCCGGTGCCCATTTCACGCAGGGCTTGCAGCCAGTTCAGGCCTTGTTGCTGATAGGGGCGCAGGGTGGCATTGAGCGTGGTGGGTGGTTCGACCTGCAGGTCGCGCGCATCGCGCAGGCGCCGGCCCAGGTCGCGCACATGGGTGCCGCCTTCCCAGTGCAGGGGCAGGTGTTCGATGTCGTTCAGGCGCGCAGCGTCGGCACGGTCCAAGCGCAGTGCGGGGCCGGTGCTGTCCTCGTGCAGGTACAGCTCGCCGAGGGTGCCCATGACTGCCTTGATTCGCCCGTAGGGCAGGGCGACGCGCAGTGCGGGGCTGTCCTGCCGGCCACGGTTGAGGTCGATCAGCAGGTGCTCGTCGTCGCTGCGCCGGGCCAGCTCGCTGGGGCGCAGCAGCTCGGGGTTGCTGCGCAGCAGCTGCAGCACGATCGGCAACAGGCTGTGGCGCTGGCCTTCGACGACGATGCCCAGTTCCAGGTCGAACCATTCATGGCCCGGCGCTTCGTCGATGCTGGCGTACCAGTCGTCCACCTCCTGCAGGTTGAAGGCGAAGTCGCGGTGGATGTCGATTTCCCAGCCGGCCTCGCGCAGGCGTGGCAGGCCATCGCGGGCGAAGCGCAGCCAGGCTTCGTCGTCGGGGAGCTGGAGCATTTCGCCGGCGCTGTCGGGCAGGGCTTTGCTCTGCCGGGTGGCAGGTTTGAAGCCCAGGTCGCGCAGGGTTTTGCGCAGTGCCTGCTCGGCCTGGGGCTGGCGGCGAATACGCTGGCTGGTGGCGTCGACCAGGCGGGTCAGCGGCTTGTCGTCGCTGCCGCTGGCGCGCAGGCCGTCGTAGTCGAACGCCAGCGCCGCGCGGTGCTGCATCTGGCGCTGCATGCGGCCGGTCTTGGGCATGTAGGCGCTGAATTCGAGGCTGCCAAGGGTCAGTCGGCCCTTAGGCTTGATGTCTTCGATCTGCTCGGTGCTCACGGCAGTTGGGGTGGGGACTTGGCGGTTCAAGGCGTTCAATCGATGACTCAAGGGTACGACCAGGTGTTCGGGCACGGTAGGCGCGCGCGCGAGTTGGCTGGCGATGAAAGGGTCGAGGTCGTGGCGCAGCTTGCCGGTCAGATGCCCCTGCTTGTCTACGTAGTACATGGGCTCGATGGGCAAGGCGTGCAACTGCACGTTTTCGCTGTGGTACCAGGCGCCGCGATAGCTGCCATTGTCCAGCCGGACCCAGCGGAAATCGGCGTGCAGCTCCGGCCCGGTCAGCAGCGGCTCTGGGTCGTCTGCATACAGCAGCCGGCCGGTGGCCAAGGCATAGCCGAACAGCTCGGCGCCCTGCTTGCCTTCCAGCTGCACCACGGGCGCTATGCCTTTGCTGCGGGCGTCGATCAGGCGCAGCAACCGAGCATCTTCTTCGGTCACGTAGCGGGGCGTGTAGTAGATCAATTCGGGCATCGATGTGATGCGGCCCAGCTTCAAGCTGCCATCGGCTTGTCGGGTGCCCTTGACCGCCTCCAGCTGGCAATGCTCGCGGTCCATCTGGATGCGGTAGTAGATGGCAGGGCCTTTGCGTGCCGGCTCGCGGGTGGCGGGCTGGGCGGGGCGCTCAAGCGCCTGCATCCACTGGTTCAGGTCCGGTGGCAGCGAGAGCGCGGCCTGTTCCTGAGTAACCGGGGCGTCCAGGTCACTGTCGCCATTTTGCACATGCAGCAGGGTTGCGACGCAGTGCTTGCAGTTGAGGCCCACGGGGCAGCTGCAACGGCCGAACACGCGCAGGTCGGGGCCGTTGATGACCAGCTCGATGTTTTGATGGTAGGACTGGCCCGCCGACCCCTCACAGCTCGACTCGATGCTTTTTTCATGCAGCGACAGGATTGTGCTGCGCTGCTGCGCGGCATAACTGCGCCCTCTGGCAAGCGCCCCGGCATCGATGAAATCGATCCAGGCCGGGTACGCCCTCAACAACTGCTGCGCATTGCCCGCGCTCACATCACTGCTCCATCATCTCCGGGTCCATCACCGGCATCTTGCGGGTGCCCGGCGCCGTGACCTTCAGCAGTATCGCCAGGTGGCCACCGTCGAGGAAAGTCAGCTGGCCGCCTTTCATGTTGCTGTTGCTCTGCTTGAACTGCTCGCTTTGCAGCACGTTGCCGTTGCTGTCGAGCTGGTTGACCCAGAAGTTGGCGTCCACGGCGATGAAGCGGCCGTTGGTGATGCTCATGTTGCCCTCGATCGGGAAGTGCCCGAACTGCTCCTGGCCCGCGCTCACGGCGATGCGGCTCGGCCCTTCGACGACCGGCTGCTGCCAGGCCTTGTGCAGCAGGACGGTGTAGTCGGCGGTTGCCTGCAGCCGTGTGGCTTCATCCTCCAGCGCTAGCGGGCGCTCGGCGCCTTTGTCCAGGCGGGGCGCACCGGCGCTCCAGTCTTCTGGCGCGAACGGGCTGGTGAAGGCGGGCACGCTGTTTTGCCGCACAAGGATCATTTCCACCTGATACTGGCCTTCGGCGAAGGCGGCCGGCGCGAACAGCGCAAGCAACAAAGTCAGGCAACGGATGGCACGCATGGATCTTCCTTAGGCTGTCTGTGGGGTCAGGCGCTCGAACAGCGCCTCCAGAGTGTTGAAGCGTTCTTCGGGGCGTTCCATCGGCACCAGGAAACGGAACTGGGTTGCGCCCTCGAACTTGTAGCGTTTGGGCTGGCCCTGGATCAGCTTGATCAGGGTTAGCGGGTCGACCGGGGTCTCGGCCTCGAACTCGAGCTTGCCGCCGTTGGGGCCGGCGTCGACTTTCTTGATGCCGAGCTTTTCCGCCTGCAGCTTGAGCAGGGTCAGGCGGATCAGGTTCTTGGTCGGCTCGGGCAGCAGGCCGAAGCGGTCGATCATCTCGACCTGCAGGTCCTTGAGGCCTTCCTCGTCGGCCGCCGAGGCAATGCGCTTGTAGAGGATGAGCCGCGCATGTACGTCGGGCAGGTAGTCCTCGGGGATCAGCGCTGGCAGGCGCAGGTTGATCTCCGGGCCGCCGCCCAGCGGTTGTTCCAGGTTCGGCTGGCTGCCCTTGCGGATGGCCTTGACCGCGCGCTCGAGCATTTCCATGTAGAGGGTGAAGCCCACGGCCTGGATCTGCCCGCTCTGGCCTTCCCCGAGCAGCTCGCCGGCGCCGCGGATTTCCAGGTCGTTGGTAGCCAGCACGAAACCTGCGCCCAGGTCCTGGGTGTTGGCGATGGCTTCCAGGCGTTTCTCGGCGTCGCTGCTGACCTTCTGCCGTGCTGGGGTGAGCAGGTAGGCGTAGGCCTGGTGGTGGCTACGGCCGACCCGGCCGCGCAGCTGGTGCAACTGGGCCAGGCCGAACTTGTCGGCGCGCTCGATGACGATGGTGTTGGCACTGGGCACGTCGATGCCGGTCTCGATGATGGTCGAGGCGATCAGCACGTTGAAGCGCTTGTGGTAGAAGTCGCTCATCACCTGTTCCAGCTCGCGCTCGCGCATCTGCCCATGGCCGATGCCGATACGCGCTTCCGGGACCAGCTCGGCAAGGTCGGCAGCGCATTTTTCGATGGTCTTCACATCGTTGTGCAGGTAGTACACCTGGCCGCCACGCAACAGTTCACGCAGCAGGGCTTCTTTGACCGTGCTGTTGTTCTGCTCCATGACGAAGGTGCGCACCGACAGGCGCCGAGCCGGCGGCGTGGCGATGATCGACAGGTCGCGCATGCCGGCCACGGCCATGTTCAGGGTGCGCGGAATTGGCGTGGCTGTCAGGGTGAGGATGTCCACCTCGCTGCGCAGGGCCTTGAGCTGCTCCTTCTGGCGCACGCCAAAACGGTGCTCTTCATCGATGACTACCAGGCCCAGGTCCTTGAAGCGCACATCGTCCTGCAACAGCTTGTGGGTGCCGATGAGGATGTCGATCTTGCCTTCGGCCAGCTCCGCGGCGGCGCTGGCCACTTCCTTGGCGGACTTGAAGCGGCTCATCACCTCGACCGTCACCGGCCAGTCGGCGAAGCGGTCGCGGAAGCTGTTGTAGTGCTGCTGGGCGAGCAGGGTGGTAGGCACCAGCACTGCTACCTGGCGGCCACTGTGCACGGCGATGAAGGCTGCGCGCATGGCCACTTCGGTCTTGCCAAAACCAACGTCACCGCACACCAGGCGGTCCATCGGCTTGGCCGCGAGCATGTCGGCGCGTACCGCTTCGATTGCGTTCTGCTGGTCGGGGGTTTCCTCGAAGGGGAAGCCTGCACTGAAGGTGGCGTAGTCGGCGGCCGGGTCGGCGAACGCGTAGCCTTTGCGCGCGGCGCGGCGGGCATAGATGTCGAGCAGTTCGGCGGCGACGTCGCGCACCTGTTCGGCGGCCTTGCGCTTGGCTTTCTGCCAGGCTTCCGAGCCCAACCGGTGCAGCGGCGCCAGGGCGTCGTCACTGCCGGTGTAGCGGGCGATCAGGTGCAGGTTGGCCACAGGCACGTAGAGCTTGGCGTTTTCGGCGTACTCCAGGGTGAGGAACTCGGCGGCCTGGCCGTCGATTTCCAGCGTCGCCAGGCCCAGGTAACGGCCCACACCATGGTCGATGTGCACCACCGGCGCGCCTTCGCGCAGCTCGGTGAGGTTCTTGATGACCGCGTCGTTGGCCGCCTCGCCGCGTTTGTCGCGGCGCCGGCGTTGCATCACGCGCTGGCCGAACAGCGGGCTTTCGGCGACCAGCGCCAGGCCAGGGTCTTCGAGCAGCAGGCCTTCGTCGAGCGGGGCGATAGTGATCGCCAGGCGCTCCTTGCCGGTGATGAAGTCGGCCCAGCCTTCGACCGTCTGCGGCCTCAGCTTGAGGCGTTCGAGCAGCTCCAGCAGCACCTCGCGGCGGCCCGCCGATTCAGCGGTAAACAGCACGCGGCCGTCGAACTGGTCGAGGAACTCGGATAAAGCTGCAAGCGGCTGGTTGGCCTTGGCCTCGATGGCCAGGTTGGGCAGGGCGCGGGCCGGGAAGCGCTCGCGACCGGCGCCGGCCTCGACGTCGTCGGGGCTGACCACCACCCGTGGCCACTGCTTGAGCTGGGCGAAGCAGTCTTCCACGGGCAGGAACAGTTCAGCCGGTGGCAGCAGTGGGCGTGTCAGGTCGCCGCGGCGGTCTTCATAGCGCCCGCGTACATCGTTCCAGAAGTGCTCGGCGGCCTGCTCCACGCCCGGTAGCGAGAATACCTGGGTGTCGCTCGGCAGGTAGTCGAACAGGGTCGAGGTTTCCTCGAAGAACAACGGCAGGTAGTACTCGATACCCGCGGGGATGATGCCGCTGGCCAGGTCCTGGAAGATCGCGCTGCGGCGGAAGTCGACGTCGAATCGTTCGCGAAAGCGTGCCTTGAAGCGCGTCACTTCTTCCTTTTGCATGGGGAATTCGCGTGCCGGCAGCAGGCGGATCGAATCGACCTTGTCGATCGAGCGCTGGGTCTCCGGGTCGAAGGTGCGCAGGGTCTCGATCTCGTCATCGAACAGGTCGATGCGGTAAGGCAGTTTGCTGCCCATCGGGAACAGGTCGATCAACGCCCCGCGCACGGCGAACTCGCCGTGCTCGTAGACCGTGTCGACGCAGCGGTAGCCGCTGGCCTCCAGGCGCGTGCGCATCTGTTCCACGTCAATGGTCTGGCCCACGTCCAGCACCAGGCTGCTGCCGAGCAAGAAGCGCGTCGGCGCCAGGCGGTGCAGGGCGGTGGTAATCGGCACGACGAGGATGCCATGGCTCAGCTCAGGCAGCCGGTAAAGGCTGGCAATACGCTGGGAAATGATGTCCTGGTGCGGCGAGAACAAGTCGTAGGGCAGGGTTTCCCAATCCGGGAACGGCAGCACCGGCAGGTCGGGGGCGAAGAAGCGCAGCTCCTGCTCCAGACGGTCGGCAGCCTGGCTGTCGGCGGTCAGCAGCAAGGTGAAGCGGCCAGCACTGCTGGCGGCCTCGGCGATGGCAAGGCTGAGGGCGGCACCGGGCAGATTGCCCCAGGTTTGTTTGCCGGCCGTGGCCGACATTTGCGGTAGGCGCAGAACTGACACGGGAGATTGCACTCCAAGCGTTGCGGCAAAGAGATCGATTGTACCGGTGCCGGTGCGTGCTGTCAGGCTCGAAAGGGGCATGAACGCAGGCTTCGGCCGCCGCGACAGGCGCTCATTGCCGGTTACGCGTTGGGGCGTCATAATGTAGCCCCTTTTTTCTGTCCCTACATGTGGAAGGTTCCCGTGACTCAGAAGCCCGACCAGTGTCTTGGTGAGTGGATCGATCGTGAAGCGCTTGCTGAAGCTATGATCCCGCTTATCGGTCAGCTCTACCGCAACAACAATGTGGTGAGCTCGATCTATGGCCGCAGCCTGATCAACCGTTCGGTTATCTCGATCCTCAAAGCCCACCGCTTTGCGCGTCACCGTCAAACCGACGAAACCGAACTGTCCGTCCACGAGACATTCCCCCTGCTCAAGGCCATGAGCGAGCTGAAACTGGGCGCCGCTTCGGTTGACCTGGGCAAGCTGGCCAACAAGTTCAAGCAGGAAGGCAACGGCAAGACCGCCGAGCAGTTCGTGCGTGAAGAGCTGGCCGACGTGGTTGGCCAGCAGAACGCATCGGCGCGCAAGGGCACCGACGTCGTCCTGTACGGCTTTGGCCGCATTGGCCGCCTGCTGGCGCGCATCCTGATCGAGAAGACCGGTGGTGGCGACGGCCTGCGCCTGCGCGCCATCGTCGTGCGCAAGGGTGCTGAAAACGACCTGGTCAAGCGCGCCAGCCTGCTGCGCCGTGACTCGGTGCACGGCCCGTTCGATGGCACCATCACCATCGACGAAGCCAACAACACCATCACCGCCAACGGCAACCTGATCCAGGTTATCTACGCCAAGAGCCCAAGCGAAGTCGACTACACCCAGTACGGCATCGAAAACGCACTGATCGTCGACAATACCGGTGTATGGCGTGACGCCGATGGCCTGGGCCAGCACCTGGCCTGCCCGGGGGCTGCCCGCGTGATCCTCACTGCACCTGGCAAAGGTGCGCTGAAGAACATCGTGCATGGCATCAACCACGCTGACATCGCCGCCGATGACAAGATCATCTCGGCCGCCTCCTGCACCACCAACGCCATCGTGCCGGTGCTCAAGGCTGTCAACGACAAGTACGGCATCATCAATGGCCACGTCGAAACCGTTCACTCGTTCACCAACGACCAGAACCTGATCGACAACTTCCACAAGGGCAGCCGTCGTGGCCGCGCCGCGCCGCTGAACATGGTCATCACCGAAACCGGTGCCGCCACTGCAGCCGCCAAGGCACTGCCAGTGCTCAAGGGCAAGCTGACCGGCAACGCCATTCGCGTGCCGACGCCGAACGTGTCGATGGCCATCCTCAACCTGAACCTTGAGAAGGCCACCAACCGCGACGAAATCAACGAGTACCTGCGCCAGACCGCCATGCACTCGGAACTGCACAAGCAGATCGACTACGTCAGCTCGCAGGAAGTGGTTTCGACCGACTTCGTGGGCTCGCGCCACGCCGGTGTGGTTGACGCCGAAGCGACCATCGCCAACGATAACCGCGTTGTTCTGTACGTCTGGTACGACAACGAGTTCGGTTACAGCTGCCAGGTGGTTCGTGTGATGGAAGACATGGCCGGTGTGAACCCGCCAGCGTTTCCACGCTGATCCGCTTGTAAAGTGTTAAAGAAACGGGAACCTTCGGGTTCCCGTTTTTTTTGCTTGTATTGATGGTGTCTGTGCCGGCCTCTTCGCGTGCTTGCTCTGCGAAGAGGCCGGCACAGACACCCGAGAACTGAATTTTTGCGCACAGCCCTCCTGTTCATCCTGATGCTCCTGACCGCCTGCAACCAGGGCCCGACCCTGGAGCGCCTGGGCGGCCCGACCATGGGCAGCAGCTACAGCATCCAGTACGTCCGCGAACCCGGCGGGCCCGCACCTGTGCAGGTGCAGGCGGCAGTGGAAACCATCCTCCAGGGCATCGACCAGCACTACTCGACTTACCGCGGCGATTCCACCGTCAGTCAGTTCAACCAGCTCCCCGCCAACCAATGCCTGCAACTGCCGCCCGACATGCTTGAACTGGTCTCCCTCGGCCAGCACCTGGCAGAACAAAGCGATGGTGCCTTCGACCTCACCGTCGAGCCACTGCTCGACCTCTGGGGCTTCGGTCCCCAGGCCCGCCATGAGCAGGTGCCCGACCCGCTGGCGCTGGCCCAGGCGCGTCAGCGCGTGGGCTACCGGCACCTGCGCATCGAAGGCCAGGCGTTGTGCAAGGATGCCCCTGTGCAGCTGGACTTCAACAGCATCGCCGCCGGCCACGCCGTCGACCTGATCGCCACGCGCTTGCGTGCCATGGGGATAGGCAACTTCATCGCCGAAGCCACCGGCGAGCTCAAGGCGCTTGGCCGCAAACCTGATGGCAGCCCATGGCGCATTGCCCTGGAGTTGCCCCGCGAAGATCGCCAGATCGCTCGGCAGGTCATCCCGGTCAATGGCCTGGGCGTATCGACCTCGGGTGACTATCGGCACTATTTCGAGCAGAATGGCCGGCGTTATTCGCACACCTTCGATGCCCGCCTCGGGCGCCCGGTCGAGCACGACCTGGCGGCCGTCACCGTGCTCGATGCCTCGACCTTGCAGGCCGACGGTTATTCGACCCTGTTGCTGATCCTTGGGCCAGAGCGCGGCTGGGACTTTGCTATCGCGCATGGCCTGGCGGCGGTATTGGTGACTCGGGCCGAGGGTGGCTTCGTCTCCCGAGCTACGCCCGCATTCGAACGGGCGCTGAAAGGCGAGTGAAAGCGCAAGCAAGGAAGATCGCCGCCAGGGAATCGGTGGATGCACCCGATGCACATGTAGTGCAGGCAAAATTGGCCTACGACGCGACCAAGGGTTAATGTGCGCGGCGTTCACGCTTGATTAGACTGCACCCGAATTTTCTCATGGCGCCGCGGCGGCATGATCGAGTCCCGCGGCGACCGTGGCCAGCGGGCCAGTTCTGAAGGAGTACGCATGGCTGTCTACAACTACGACGTAGTGGTGTTGGGTTCCGGCCCGGCCGGAGAAGGCGCGGCAATGAACGCCGCCAAAGCAGGGCGCAAGGTGGCGATGGTCGACAGCCGTCGTCAGGTCGGTGGCAACTGCACCCACCTGGGCACCATCCCGTCCAAGGCACTGCGTCACTCGGTGCGGCAGATCATGCAGTTCAACACCAACCCGATGTTCCGTGCCATCGGTGAGCCGCGCTGGTTCTCCTTCCCGGACGTGCTCAAGAGCGCCGAGAAGGTGATCGCCAAGCAGGTCGCCTCGCGCACCGGCTACTACGCCCGCAATCGCGTCGATGTGTTCTTCGGCACCGGCAGTTTCGCCGACGAGCAGACCATCGAAGTGGTCTGCCCGAATGGTGTGGTGGAAAAGCTCAACGCCAAGCAGATCATCATCGCCACCGGTTCGCGCCCCTATCGCCCGGCCGACATCGACTTCCACCATCCGCGAGTCTATGACAGCGACACCATCCTCAGCCTCAGCCACACCCCGCGCAAACTGATCGTCTACGGCGCCGGCGTGATCGGTTGCGAGTACGCCTCGATCTTCAGCGGCCTGGGTGTGCTGGTGGAGTTGGTCGACAACCGCGGCCAGCTGCTGAGCTTCCTCGACTCGGAAATTTCCCAGGCGCTGAGCTATCACTTCAGCAACAACAACATCACCGTACGCCACAACGAGGAGTATGAGCGGGTCGAAGGCTTGGACAACGGTGTGATCCTGCACCTGAAGTCGGGCAAGAAGATCAAGGCCGACGCCTTGCTGTGGTGTAACGGCCGTACCGGCAACACCGACAAGCTGGGCCTGGAAAACATCGGCATCAAGGTCAATAGCCGTGGGCAGATCGAGGTCGACGAGGCCTACCGCACCGCCGTGCCGAACATCTACGGCGCCGGTGACGTGATCGGCTGGCCGAGCCTGGCCAGCGCCGCCCACGACCAGGGCCGCTCGGCGGCCGGCAGCATCGTCGACAACGGCAGCTGGCGCTTTGTCAACGACGTGCCGACCGGTATCTACACCATTCCGGAGATCAGCTCGATCGGCAAGAACGAGCAGGAGCTGACCCAGGCCAAGGTGCCGTACGAAGTGGGCAAGGCGTTCTTCAAGAGCATGGCGCGTGCGCAGATCGCCGGCGAGCCGCAAGGCATGCTGAAGATCCTGTTCCACCGCGAAACCCTGGAAATCCTCGGCGTGCACTGCTTCGGTTACCAGGCTTCGGAAATCGTCCACATCGGCCAGGCGATCATGAACCAGCCGGGCGAGCTGAATAACCTGAAGTACTTCGTCAATACCACGTTCAACTACCCGACCATGGCCGAAGCCTATCGGGTAGCTGCTTACGACGGCCTGAACCGGCTTTTTTAAGCGGCTCCGACCGGTGGCCTGAGCCGGTCGGGGAGACCGATTACAGCCCTACCCGAGGGTGGTCTTGGCCAAACCGGGAAAGTCTGTAATCAGGCTGTCCACGCCAAAATCAGCGAGCCGGCGCATCAGTGCCGGTTCGTTGACCGTCCACACCGACACATGCAAACCCTGGCCCTGGGCTTTGAGCAGGCGCTCGGGGGTGCACAGTGTCCAGTTCAAGGCCAACAGCTCGCAGCCGTAGTTCTGCGCGACCTTCAGTGGGTCGAGCCAGGCGTATTCGGCGACCAGGCCGCGTTTCACATCGGGCACCAGCTCCAGTGCAGCGCCCAGTACTTCCCGTGAGCTCGACGTGATGGTTACCTTGTCCAGCAGGCCGTATTGCTGAGCCAGTTCGCGGATGGCAAGCACGGTAGTGGCGGCGCGGGTGCGCGATGCGCTCTTGACCTCCAGCTGCCAGTGATCGAACGCGCATTTTTCGAACAACTCTTCCAGCCGTGGTATAGGGCAGGGCTGCACATGGCCCGGGCCGCCCTTGCGCGCGTCGATGGTGACCAGGTCGGCGGCCGGGTGTTCGACCACCTTGCCGCGCCGGCCGGTGGTGCGCTTGAGGGTAGGGTCGTGGATGACCATCAGCTGGTTGTCGGCCGATAGGTGCAGGTCCAGTTCGCAGCGGTTGACGCCGTGGGACAGGCATTGACGGAAACTGTGCAGGGTATTCTCGGGCGCTTCGCCCTTGGCGCCGCGATGGCCGTAGATGAGGGTCACGTTCGTTCCTTCAGGTCAAAAATGAAAAGGCTCAGGAGGCGGGGTCGCTCTGTTCCAGCTGCTGACGCCGTTGCTGCTGTTGGCGCTGCAGGATATAGCGGGCCAGCAATTGGCGCTGGGCGTCGGTCATGTCGGTGAATTCGGTGCCCAACTCGAAGCTGCCATCCCCCTGCGGATCGCAGTGAGTGACCTTGCCGCGCAGCAGCAGGCCATGGGCACGTGGCATCAGCACCATCTTCACCTTCACGCGGGTGCCGGGGGCGATCTGCTGGTTTTGCGCGAACTCGATACCGCCTTCGGAGATGATCACCCGTTGCGGCTGGCCGATCTCGCCGATGAGGGTTTGCGCGACTACGGCGCTGAGCAGGTCCAGGCGCTTGTTCTGCGCCCGCAGGAAGGCTGCCAGGGTGCGGTCCTTGTCGCTCAGCTGGCGCAGCAGGTGCTGCGACTCGAAGTCGGACAGGTGCAGCTCGCTGAGCAGGTTGAACAGTGGTGAATCATCCTGCAACAGTTCTGGCTCAAGGGCTTCGGCTGCGCTGAGTAGGCTGATTTCCAGTGCGATCCGATCTTCGATGCGGTAGTATTCGCGGCGATCTTCTTCGTCTAATGTCGTCATGGCGAACCCATGGTAGCGGCGGTGGTCCGAGTGTAAAGCCGCCACAGGCGCCTCGCCACAAGGACGTTCCCTTTCCTCCGAACAAGCCCCGACATGTTCAGACCTCTTTTCGCATTCATCGGTACGCGTTACACCCGTGCCAAGCGCCGTAACCACTTCGTCTCGTTCATTTCCCTGACCTCGATGATCGGCCTCGCCTTGGGCGTGGTGGTCATGATCGTGGTGCTCTCGGTGATGAACGGTTTCGACCACGAGATGCGTACCCGCGTGCTGGGCATGGTCCCTCACGCCACGCTCGAGAGCGGCCAGCCGATCAACGACTGGCCTGCCCTTGCCCAACAAGTAAAGCAGAATCCGCAGGTGCTGGCGGTTGCGCCCTATACCCAGATGCAGGGCTTGCTGACCTTTGATGGCAAGGTGCAGAAGGTGCTGCTCAACGGCATCGACCCGGCCCGCGAGCGTGAGGTGTCGATCATCGACAACTTCATCCAGCAAGGCCGCCTGGACCAGCTGGCGCCGGGCGAGTGGGGCATCATGATCGGCGACAAGGCCGCCGCCAAACTGGGCGTGGCCATCGGCGACAAGCTGACCTTCGTCGCCCCCGAGGTCAGTGTCACGCCGGCCGGCATGTTCCCACGCATGAAACGCTTCACCGTGGTGGGTACCTTCCACGTCGGTGCTGGCGAAATCGACGGCTACCTGGGCCTGACCAATATCGCCGACCTGTCCCGCCTGCACCGCTGGAAGCCGGACCAGGTGCAAGGCCTGCGCCTGAAGTTCGACGACCTGTTCCAGGCGCCGCGCGTGGCCTGGAGCATCGCCCAGCAGTTGGGTGACCAGGAATACTACAGCCGCGACTGGACCCGTACCCACGGCAACCTGTACCAGGCGATCCGCATGGAGAAGGCGATGATCGGCCTGCTGCTGCTGCTGATCGTGGCGGTGGCGGCGTTCAACATCATTTCCACCCTGGTGATGGTGGTCAACGACAAGCGTGGCGATATCGCCATCCTGCGTACCCTGGGTGCCACGCCTGGGCAGATCATGGCCATCTTCATGGTCCAGGGCACGGTGATCGGGGTGATCGGTACCCTGATCGGCGCCGTGGTCGGGATCATCGCCGCGCTCAATGTCAGCGCGGCGATCGCCGGCATCGAGAAGCTGATCGGGCACAAGTTCCTCAATGCCGACGTGTATTTCATCGATTACCTGCCGTCGCAGATCCAGGCCCAGGATGTGTACATGGTCTGCGGTGCGGCGCTGGTCCTGAGTTTCTTCGCCACCCTGTACCCGGCCTGGCGTGCTGCGCGCACCCAGCCTGCAGAGGCGCTACGTTATGAGTGAGTCGCGCATGAGTGATAAAGCCGTTCTGAGTTGCCGCAACCTGGGCAAGTCCTACGACGAAGGCCCGGAGTCGGTGCAAGTGCTGTCCGGGCTCAACCTTGAGCTGCACGCCGGTGAACGGGTGGCCATCGTCGGCAGTTCGGGCTCGGGCAAGAGTACCTTGCTCAACCTGCTAGGTGGCCTTGACCGTCCGACCCAGGGCAGCGTATGGCTGGCCGGCGAAGAGCTGTCGGCGCTTGGCGAGCGCGCCCGTGGGCTGCTGCGCAACCGTGAGCTGGGTTTCGTGTACCAGTTCCACCACCTGCTGCCCGAGTTCACTGCCATGGAGAACGTGTGCATGCCGCTGCTGATCGGCCGCACCGCGATCCCCGAGGCCCGTGAGCGCGCCGAGGCACTGCTCAAGCGCGTTGGCCTGGGCCACCGCCTGCACCACAAGCCGGCGGAATTGTCCGGTGGTGAGCGCCAGCGTGTGGCGATTGCCCGTGCGCTGGTCAACCGCCCGGGCCTGGTGATGCTCGACGAGCCGACCGGCAACCTCGATCACCACACCGCCCAGGGTATCCAGGAACTGATGCAGGAGCTGTCCAGTTCGTCGCGCACCGCATTCCTGGTGGTGACCCACGACCTCAACCTGGCGCGCCAGATGGACCGCGTGCTGAAGCTCGACGACGGTCACCTGGTGGCGATCTGAGCCGTTTGCACGGGGTGGTCTGAGCCACCCCGCAACTTTTTCAGTGGGTGTTTTACATGTTCAGACCCTTGCCCTTGTTCATCGGTGCGCGCTACACCCGTGCCAAGCGCCGCAACCATTTCATCTCGTTCATCTCGATGACCTCGATGATCGGCCTCTCCCTGGGCGTGCTGGCAATGATCGTGGTGCTGTCGGTGATGAACGGCTTCCAGCGCGAGATGAGCTCGCGCATCCTCGGCCTGGTGCCGCATGCCAGCATTCTTGGCGTGCAACCGCTGGACGACTGGCGCACGGCTGCCGATGCTGCACTGCAGAACCCGGCGGTGATGGCCGCCGCGCCGATCACCGAGATGGAGGGCATGCTCTCTTATAAAGGCGCGATGCAGCCGATCCAGGTCAGTGGCATCGACCCGGCCGAGGAGGGCAAGGTCTCGATCGTCGGCCAGCACATCGTCCAGGGCCGCCTGCAAGCCCTGCAGCCGGGTGAGTACGGCGTGGTGATCGGCGAGCTGACCGCACGGCGGTTCCGCCTCAATACCGGTGACAAGCTGACGCTGATCGTGCCGGAAATCAGCAAGGAACCGGGCGGCATCACCCCGCGCATGCAGCGCCTGACCGTGGTCGGCATCTTCAAGGTGGGCGCCGAGCTGGACGGCTCGCAGGCCTACATGCACGTTGCCGATGCCGGCGAGATGCAGCGCTGGGCGCCGGGCCAGGTGCAGGGCGTGCGCCTCAAGCTGCACGACCTGTATGCCGCGCCACAGGTGTCCAAGGCCATCGCCGCCGGCCTGGGCGACGCCTACCGCGCCGATGACTGGTCGCACACCCAGGGCAGCCTGTTCAGCGCCATGAAAATGGAAAAGACCATGATCGGCCTGTTGCTGATGATGATCATCGCCGTGGCGGCGTTCAACATCATCGCCACGTTGGTGATGGTGGTGAACGACAAGGGGCCGGATATTGCCATCCTGCGTACACTGGGTGCCACGCCGGCACAGATCATGGGCACCTTCATGGTCCAGGGCAGCCTGATCGGTATTGTCGGCACCCTGATTGGCGGCGTGCTCGGGGTGATTGCCGCGTTCAATGTCAGCCAGATCGTCGGCTGGCTGGAGCGGGTCAGCGGGCAGCATATCTTCACGTCGGATGTGTACTTCATCAGCAGCTTGCCCTCGCAGCTGCAGTGGGGCGACGTGGCGATCATCTGCACGGCGGGCTTGGTGATGAGCTTCCTGGCGACCATCTACCCGGCCTACCGGGCTTCGCAGGTGCAGCCGGCGATCGGGCTGGCGGTCTAGTGATTCGGTGGCCGCCCCTTCGCGGGGCAAGCCCGCTCCCACAGGTACTGCGCGGGCTTCTGATCCGGCGGCGGCCGTGTGGAAGCGGGCTTGTCCCGCGAAGGGCTGCGCAGCAGACCCATCATCAAGGCAACTCGACCACAAACCGCGTCCAGCCATCCTTGCACTCCGCGCGGATGCTCCCGCCATGGGCCTGGATGATCGAGCGGGTAATCGCCAAACCCAGCCCCGCATGTTCGCTGCTGCCTTCGCGCCGCGCCGGGTCCACCCGGTAGAACCGATCAAATAGCCTGGGCAATGCCGCAGGCTCTATCGGCATGCCGGTATTGGCCACGCAAACCCTTGCTCCGGCCTCCAGCGTTACGCGTATCTCCCCGCCGGCTGGCGTAAACCGCAAGGCATTGTCGAGCAAGTTGGACAAAGCCCGGCGCAACATGTGCCGGTCACCCTGCAGCGTGGCTTCACCCTGGCGCAGCAGCGCTACTTCGCCATCCTCGGCCAGCGGCGCGTAGTACTCCAATAACGCATCGACCTCGTCGTGCAACGCCAGCACTGCCTGCCCTGGCACCAACAGGCCATGGTCGGCCTTGGCCAGGAACAGCATGTCGTTGATCATCTGCGCCATCCACTGCAGCTCCTCCAGGTTGCCATGCAGCGCCTCGCGGTAGGCTTCGAGGCTGCGCGGGCGGGTAAGGGTCACCTGGGTGTGGGTCAGCAGGTTGGAGAGTGGCGTGCGCAGTTCGTGGGCGATGTCGGCGGAGAACGCCGAGAGGCGCTGGAAGGCGTCGTCCAGGCGCTGCAGCATGGCATTCACGGTACCGGCCAGTTCTGCCAGCTCTTCCGGCATTTGCTCCACCGGCAGCCGCGTGGTCAGGGAGCGTGCTGAAACGCTGGCAGCTACCTGGCCCATCTGCCGCAACGGGCGAAGGCCCCGGCGCACTGCCCAGGCGCCGAGCAGCGCCGTGGCCAGCGCCGACAGGCCGACGGTCAGCCAAATCAGGCGTTGCATGCCCTGAAGGAAGTGCTGGTGGTGGGTGATGTCAAGAAAAAGGGTCAGCCGCGCGTTTTTATTCAGTTGCACGGCCAGGGTACGGTAATCGGTGCCGTCAGCATGCAAGGTCGTCAGGCCCGAAGCGGCGGGCGCCTCGGGCAATGCGCTGCGGCTGGCGAACCAGGCGCGGCCATCGCTGCCGGTGATGCGCAAGGCCAGGTCGGCTTGGTGGCTGAGCTCGTCACGCAGGGGGGCGAGCAGGGGTTCCAGCTCGTCGGGGCGTTGCAGGCCTGAGAGCTGAGTGCGCAAGAGGGACAGGCGCGATTCGAGCAGTTGCTGGTCCAGTTCGACGAAGTGCTGCTCGCTGGCGCGGTTGAACAACAGCCCGGCGCTCAACGAAACAGTGGCGGTACAGGCGGCGAACAACAGCGCCAGGCGGCTGCCGAGGGAAATCCTGCGCATCAGTCGGGGCGCTCTTCAAGCACATAGCCCATGCCGCGCACGGTGTGGATCAGCTTGTTGGGGTGTGGGTCGTCGAGCTTCAGGCGCAGGCGGCGGATGGCGACTTCGATGACGTTGGTATCACTGTCGAAATTCATGTCCCACACCTGCGAGGCGATCAGCGACTTGGGCAGCACTTCGCCCTGGCGGCGCAGCAGCAGTTCGAGCAAGGCGAACTCCTTGGCGGTCAGGTCGATGCGCTGGCCTGCGCGTTCTGCACGGCGGCGGATCAGGTCCAGACGCAGGTCGGCCAGGGTCAGCGTGGTGTCCTGGCTCGGGCTGGTACCGCGGCGCAGCAGGGTGCGCACCCGGGCCAGCAGCTCGGAGAAGGCGAACGGCTTGACCAGGTAATCGTCGGCACCCAGTTCCAGGCCGTACACGCGGTCTTCGACGGCATCGCGCGCGGTGAGGAACAGCACAGGTGTGCCTAGGCCTGCCTGGCGTACTGCCTGGAGGATCTGCCAGCCGTCGCGCCCGGGCAGCATCACGTCGAGAATCAGCAGGTCGTGATCACCACTCAGGGCCAGGTGCTGACCGGTTTCGCCGTCGGCGGCCAGTTCGGTGGCAAAACCGGCTTCACTCAGGCCCTGGCTCAGGTAATGGCCGGTGCGGGCCTGGTCTTCGACGATCAGCAGTTTCATGCGGTGTCCAATGTCAGGGACGGTGTAATGGCAGAAATGATACGTGACTATCCCGGCCGCTGCCCAAGCTGACAAAGTTGTAATCTTCCTGTCAGGTAGCTGCCAGTCAGCCTTTTCTAAAGTGGCCTTATTCCCGCTGCAAGCTTTGGAGTCATCATGAAACACCTGTTCTTCGCCGCCGCCCTTGCCCTGGTAAGCCTGCCCGCGCTGGCTGACGGTGGCAAGCATTTCGCATTCGGCGAGCCCGCGCCAGCGGCCAAGGCCACCCGCACGGTCGAAGTGGTCCTCAAGGACATTGCCTTCGAGCCCGAAAGCCTGCAGGTCAAGGCGGGCGAAACCGTGCGCTTCGTGCTCGTCAACGAAGGCAAGCTGCCCCATGAGTTCAACCTGGGGGACAAGGCGATGCACGCCGAGCACCAGAAGGAAATGATCGCCATGCAGGGCAAGTTGTTTACCGCTGGCATGAGCCACGAGGGCATGGACCACGCTCAGATGGATCATGGTCAGATGGGCCACGCTGCCCATGGCCATGATGCGGGTAACACCGTGCTGGTGCAGCCGGGCCAGCGTGCCGAGCTGACCTGGACTTTTCGTCAGTCAGCGCCCATCGAGTTTGCCTGCAACGTCCCCGGGCATTACCAGGCTGGCATGGTCGGTAAGCTGACCATCGAGTGACTGGCGCTGCAAGGCGGGCTGCAAAACCGGTAGACTAAGGGTATTTCCGAACCTTCAGGTCAGTTTTCATGCATCCCGCCGCCGAACATTCCCCGCTGGGCAAGTCCAGCGAATACATCGCCACCTACACGCCTTCGCTGCTGTTCCCGATTCCGCGTACGGCCAAGTGGGCCGAGCTGGGCGTCACCGCTCAGACCCTGCCCTGGCAAGGCGTGGATTACTGGAACTGCTTCGAGCTGTCCTGGCTGCTGCCGTCTGGCAAACCGGTGGTGGCGATCGGTGAATTCGCCATTCCTGCCGACTCGCCGAACATCATCGAGTCGAAGTCGTTCAAGCTCTACCTCAACTCGCTGAACCAGACGGTGTTCGCGTCGATCGAGGCGCTGCAGGTTTGCCTGCAGAAGGACTTGTCGGCTGCTGCCGGCAAACCGGTGAGCGTACACGTACGCACGCTGGGTGAAGTCGAGGCGCAAGGCGTGGTGGCACTGCCTGGGCAGTGCATCGATGCGCTGGACGTCGCTATCAGCAATTACGAACAGCCACAGCCTGAGCTGTTGCGTTGCGACCCGGAGCGTGTGGTTGAAGAAACCCTGCACAGCCACCTGCTCAAATCCAACTGCCCGGTGACGGGCCAGCCGGACTGGGGGAGCGTGGTTGTCGAGTACAAGGGGAGGGCGCTGGACCCTGCTAGCCTGCTGACCTACCTGATCAGCTTCCGCCAGCATGCCGACTTCCACGAGCAGTGTGTGGAGCGGATCTACCTGGACCTGAAGAACCTGCTGCAGCCTGAGCACCTGACCGTTTATGCGCGGTATGTGCGCCGGGGTGGGCTGGACATCAATCCGTACCGCAGTACTGGGGCGATCAGCCCGCAGAATGTGCGGTTGGTGCGTCAGTAGTTTTGGCATGACTGGGGCCGCAAAGCGGCCCCTTTCAGTATCAAATACCCATGCTGTGCAGCGAGTTGGCGATGCTGCGCAGGGTGGCGGTCAGGTCCGGGTGGTCGGCCTCGAAGCGCTCTATGGCCAGATTCACACCATCCACCAGGTTGTTGTCCGGCGTGGCTTCTTCCAGCTTCAGTTGCGCCTCGATCTGTCTGGCTTCCTCGTGCAGCGCGGCCAGCTCTTCATCCGTCAGCGGTACGTTACGATCCAGTTGCTCGCGCAAGCTGTTCAGGCGCTCTTGCAATTCGCGGGCAGGCATTGGCTGTTCTCCATCAATGGCTTGGCAAGGCATGGACCTCAGCGAAGCGGCAAAGGTTCTAGCCTGTCTTCAGCGTAATCCACTCGCCGACGCTTTGCATGATCCGCATCAAGAGTGCTGTGTCAGGGTTTTTCACCTTTGCGCCGGCGCAAGGCGATGTCTGTCAGGCAGGTGTCCAGTGCTTCGAGGTGGTCGATCACCGAATGCACGCCCAGGCGGAACAGTTCGAGCGTGGCCTTGCCGCGGGCCCGTTCCTGTTCTTGCGGGGTCATGGCTTGCCATTGCTGTGAGCTGAGGTCGCAGGAGGGGCTGCAGGCGGCCAGGCCGATAGTCCACAGGCCCGCATTGAGGCCCGATTGCAGCAGGCGTGGCTCGCCACTGACCAGCACGCAGCCGTCCAGCCGTTGGCTGTCGAGCGCCATCAAGGCCTGCCAGCACGCATTGGGCGAGGGCCAGCGCACGCCATTGGCCGCATGCCCCGGCAGCCAGTCGGGCAGCACGCTGGCCAGGCGTTTGCTGTGTGTGCTGCCCAGGTCATCCAGCCAGATGCACGGTACTCGCTGGCGCCGCAGGCCAGCCAGGGTGTCGAGCGCGCCGGGGGCGGGCAGGGGGCTGCCGCTGGCGGCCTGGACCAGGCAACCACGCAGGCCGAACAGCACAGCGGTGAAGGCGGGTGCATCGTGCATGGCAGCTTCCCTGAAATACTTCGCAGCCTATTACGCCATTGTTACGGTGCTATGACGGGCAATGGATGTTCACAATTTATTGAGCAAAACTGTGTAAAGCTGTTTATCAGCCCGCAAGTCTCTATACTGCCGCCTTACCAGCAGCGCGACCTGTTGCGTTTGCGGCCGAGAAATTCGATGGAGAAACATCTATGCGTAGGATCGGTGCCGGTGTGATCGAGCGAGTCACCCAGGCCTGTGTCTGTGCCAGCTTGCTGCTGGCACCCGTGGCGGCTACCCATGCCGCCACCGAGGAAGATCCCTGGGAGACGGTCAATCGGCCGATCTTCCGCTTCAACGATGTCCTCGACACGTATGCCCTCAAGCCATTGGCCCAAGGCTACGAGGCAGTCACCCCTCAGTTTCTCGAGGATGGCATCCATAACATCTTCCGTAACCTGGGTGATGTCACCAACCTGGCCAACAACGTGTTGCAGCTCAAGCCGCATGCGGCGGGCGTCGACACCGCGCGGCTGATCGTCAACACCACCTTCGGCCTTGGCGGCTTCTTCGACGTGGGCACCAAGATGGGCCTGCAGCGCAGCGACGAAGACTTCGGCCAGACCCTCGGCTACTGGGGCATGCCCAGCGGCCCATACGTGGTCATTCCGCTGCTTGGCCCAAGCACTGTGCGTGACGGCCTGGCCAAGTACCCGGACAGCTATACCAAGCCGTACCGCTACATCGACCACGTGCCGACCCGCAACTCGATCTTTGCCCTGGATGTGGTCGATACCCGCGCCAGCCTGCTGCCGGCAGAAAAGCTCATTCAGGGTGACAAGTACATCTTCATCCGCAACGCCTACCTGCAGAACCGTGAGTTCAAGGTCAAGGACGGCGAAGTCGAAGATGACTTCTGAGTCATGCTTGAACGAAAAAGGCGACCTCCGGGTCGCCTTTTTCGTAACAGATCAATGCATGGCCAGGATGCGCAGGCCGAATTTCTGCTGCCCACCGGGCTGATCGGCGATCCACACCACTTCGGTGCTGGCGTGCAGCCCTTTCAGGGCCGGGTGGTCGGAATCGATGCGCACTTCCAGGCGGTCACCCACCGCAAAATGCTGCGGCGCCCGTACCTGCATGCCGCCGCTGGACAGGTCCAGGCATACCGCTGCGATCACCTGGCCTGCGTGCAGCAGGCTGACCTCGGTGTCGATGCGCATGCGGATAAAGTCACGTTTCTCACTGTGCTGGGTGGGCGTCGGCGGCATGCTGCATCCTTCTCATCGGGTTGCAAGGTTGGCATTCTTATAACTCCCGGTGATTTAGCCTGTAAAGAGCACCGAACTCGACCCACGTATGCTTGAAACGCCTGGCGGATGGGAGTACCGTCTGCGCCTTACAAGGTAGCTCTGCCAGTTGCCTGGGCCGCCTTCTTGGCCTACAACTCAAGTAGAGCGTTACCACAGAGTATTCCTGCAGCCGGATGTCAGCCTTGCAGACGCCCCTGCACCAACCCAAATCGGCGCCGTTCGCCCACATGCAGAAAATCAGTGCAACGCTGCTGATCATCGATGATGACGACGTGGTCCGTGCGAGCCTCGCCGCCTATCTGGAAGACAGTGGCTTTAGCGTCCTCCAGGCCGGTAATGGCCAGCAGGGGCTTCAGGTCTTCGAAGAACACCAGCCCGACCTCGTGATCTGCGATCTGCGCATGCCGCAGATGGGCGGCCTCGAACTGATCCGCCAGGTCAGCGAGCGCGCGCCGCAATTGCCGGTGATCGTGGTTTCGGGTGCCGGCGTGATGAGCGACGCGGTCGAGGCCTTGCGCCTGGGCGCTGCCGACTACCTGATCAAGCCGCTCGAAGACTTGGCCGTACTTGAGCATTCGGTGCGCCGCGCGCTCGACCGTTCGCGCCTGGTGGTGGAAAACCAGCGTTACCGCGACAAGCTCGAAGCCGCCAACCGCGAACTGGAGGCCAGCCTGCACCTGTTGCAGGAGGACCAAACCGCCGGTCGACAGGTGCAGATGAACATGCTGCCGGAAAGCCCCTGGGTTGCCGGAGCGTTTGCCTTCGAGCACCAGATCATTCCGTCGCTGTATCTGTCGGGCGACTTCGCCGACTATTTCCGCGTGGATGAGCGGCGCATTGCCTTCTACCTGGCCGATGTTTCCGGGCATGGTGCGTCGTCGGCATTCGTCACCGTGCTGCTGAAATTCATGACCACCCGGCTGATGTTCGAATTCAAGCGCACGAGCAAGATCCGTGAGTTCAAGCCCTCGGAAGTGCTCAGCCACATCAACCGCGGCCTGATCAATTGCAAGCTGGGCAAGCACGTGACCATGGTTGGCGGGGTAATCGACGAGGAAACGGGCTTGCTGACCTACGCCGTGGGTGGCCACTTGCCGTTGCCGGTGCTCTACTCCCCCGGCCAGGCGCGCTACCTGGAAGGGCGGGGGCTGCCGGTCGGGTTGTTCGACGAGGCTACCTACCAGGACCTGGTCGTGGAACTGCCGCCGCAATTCAGCCTGAGCCTGATGTCCGATGGCATTTTGGACCTTTTGCCAGGGGCCACGCTCAAAGATAAAGAAGCCGCCTTGCCGGAAATCGTCAAGGCAGCGGGGGGTAGCCTGGATGGGCTGCGCCAACGTTTTGGATTGGCTACGCTTGGGGAGATGCCGGATGATATCGCCCTATTGGTGTTGAGCAGGAACCTTCAATGAGTACCGGTAGAATCCAGTTCGCCGAGCAGAGTGGCACCTTCGTACTGAAGTTCGTCGGTGAAGTGCGCCTGACCCTGTGTTCGGCGTTGGATGCGACGATCGAAAAAATCTTCACCGCACTGAATTTTTCGGCCATCGTCATCGACCTGACGGAAACCGAAAGCATCGACAGCACCACGCTGGGCCTGCTGGCCAAGTTGTCGATCCTGTCGCGGCAGAAGGTTGGCCTGCTGCCGACGGTGGTTACCACTAACCCGGACATTTCGCGCCTGCTGCAGTCCATGGGCTTCGATCAGGTGTTCAATATCGTCGACCGCCCGGTGCCGTGCCCGGAGTGCCTGACTGACCTGCCTTCGCAGGACCAGAACGAAGAGGTGGTGCGCTCCAAGGTGCTGGAGGCGCACAAGATCCTGATGGGGTTGAATGACTCCAATCGGGAAGCCTTCCATGACCTGGTGAATGCGCTCGAGCGGTCCTGATTTTTCGACTGCACGGGCCTCTTCGCGGGCAAGCCCGCTCCCCCTAAGCCCGGCGTACCCTTAAGATCAAACTGTTCCTGTGCAAGCGGGCTTGTCCCGCGAAGAAGCCGCTAAGGCCATCACAAAGCAGCCCGTCCAATCACTCCCGTCGCGCAAACTCCGTTGCCTCAGCGCCATCGGCATTCAGCTGAAACACCCGCGCCGGCCGCCCCTGGTCATCAAAGAACACCTGCCCCAACCCCGCGCTGTTCCACAGCCGCTCCCCGGCCTTGCTGTGGCTGGGCGTACGTGGCACCACCTCCATTTCCCGCCTGCGGGTAAACCAGTTGAGCGGCGAATGCGGCGAGTACAGCCAGCGGTTGAGCCGGTCGAGCACATCCAGCAAGCGCCGTGGGAACTCGTTCTTGATCCCGCTGCTGGTGACCTGCCACAGGTGCGGGCTGCGCTGGCGATGGCGAATCAGCACCTCGTAGACGAACGAATAGTGCACATCCCCCGACAAGACCACGTAATGCCCAGGCGTGCGCGAGTGGCGGAAGATGTTCAGAACCACCTGCGCCGCGCCGCGATGGGCCATCCAGTTCTCGGCGTCCACCAGCAGCGGGTAGCCCAGCCAACTGAACAGCTTCTGCACCGTTTCGATCAGCTTCACCCCGAAGATTGGCGCGGGTGACACGATAATCGCCGAAGGGTGGTCCAGCAGCGCTTGTTGGAGCTCGCACAGCGCTTCCCAGTCGAGCAGGCCGGAAGGTTTGGCCAGGTCGCTTTCGCTGCGCCAGCGGCGCGTGCGGGTGTCCAGCACCAGCAGCGGCGGGTTGCTGGGCAAGCTGAATTGCCAGCCCTGGAAGCGCAGCAGATCACCGATCAACTGCTCTTGGGCCTGGCTGTCCAGCTGCGCGCTGGCAAGCGCCTGGCACTGTTCGGCCATGGCCAAGCAGCCATCCGGGTCGTTACCCCAGGCCTGGCACAGCAGGTAGCCGACCAAGGCATTACCGATAATGCGTCGCGAGAAGGGGTGGCCATAGGCAGTTTCTTCCCACTGTGCCGACAGGTTCCAGTCGTCGGTGATGTCGTGATCGTCGAAGATCATCAGGCAGGGCAGGTGGGCCATCACCCGCGCTACGTGGCCCAGATTGGCGGCAAACGCCTCGATCAGCGGTAGCTCCTTGCGGTAGCGCGCCTGGTGCGAGGCGGCGAGGCCGGCGGGCATGTCGAGCGCCACCAGCTGCCAGGGGGTGGGTGACCACACCAGCAGGTACATGGCCATGACCTCGGCGAAGGTCACCAGATGGTTGTCGGCGTTGCTGGAAGAGAAGATGGGTTTGCGCTTGCCGCCAAAAAAACGCTCGCGTAGGGTTTCGTTGCGTTCCTGAGCGGGCAGCAGGTCGGCGCGGTGGTAATAGCAGGCCGGGTGCTGGTACAGCGCCTGGCTGTCGGTGACGACGGCGCCCTCCAGCTGTTCGTCGAACAGGCCAAGGCGCTCGATCAGCGAATGAATGGCCCGCAACATCGGGCCGGCAACGTCATCGGCATAGACCTGGTCGCCGGTCATCAGCAGCACGGCGGGGCGCGCTTCAGGGCGCTCGCACGCCGCCAGCAGGCGGTCGGCACATAGCAGGCCATCGGCGGCCGGGTGGTGCGGCTTGCGGCACGAGCCGTGCAGCAACTGGTCGAGGCGGTCGCGCAGCACCAGGCTCGGGCGTTGGCTGCCCGGGTAGAGCAGGTGGGGCGCCCAGTCGGCGATGCCGTGGCCGTTGATCAGCAGGTCGTATTCGATGGCGATGTTGCACGGCAGGGGCTGGGCGAAGCGGATGTCCAGCAGGTGGATGAACGCGTGCTGGCCGATCGGGATGACCTGGCAATCCACCGTGGCCGTGCCGTCAACCATGAACTCAGGCTGCAAAGGTTGGCTGCCGACCAGCCAGATGGCCAGGCGCTGAGGCTCCAGGCGGCGCAGTACAGGGCCAGCAAGAACGAGGGGCAAACGGGAGGAGGTCATTGACAGCTCTGCTGGCTAAACGGGCCTTTTGTAGGTAAACCCACACCCACAAGGATCTCCACAATACCTGTGGGAGCGGGCTTACCTGCGAAGAGGCCCTTGAGTGCTATAGATGTTTTTAACGGCATGAAGAAAAACGGGCGGAAAATGCTGAACATTTCCCGCCCGTCTGGCAAACCGGATATGTGTCAGGCTTTGTCAGCCATCAGCTTTTCCAGTTTCTCCTGGTCGCGCGCGAACTGACGAATGCCTTCTGCCAGCTTCTCGGTGCCCATGGCATCTTCGTTCATCGCCCAACGGAACTGGCTCTCGCTCAGCACCTGCTTGGCCTCGCCGGCATTGCCTGGCTTGAGTATGCGCGGCAGCTCACCCTGATCATCGCTCAGTTGCTGCAGCAGCTCTGGGCTGATGGTCAGGCGATCGCAGCCGGCCAGTTGTTCGATCTGGCCGAGATTGCGGAAGCTGGCGCCCATGACCACAGTGTCGTAACCGTTGGCCTTGTAGTAGTTGTAGATACGCGTGACCGACTGCACGCCCGGGTCCTCGGCGCCGACGTATTCCTGCCCGGTGCTTTTCTTGTACCAGTCGTAGATACGGCCCACGAATGGCGAAATCAGGAACACCCCGGCATCGGCACAGGCCTGGGCCTGCGCGAAGGAGAACAGCAGGGTGAGGTTGGTCTGGATACCTTCCTTCTCCAGCTTCTCGGCAGCGCGAATGCCTTCCCAGGTGGACGCCAGCTTGATCAGTACGCGGTCTTTGGGCACGCCGGCGGCTTCATACAGCCCAATCAACTGGCGCGCTTTGTTCAGCAGTGCCGGCTCATCGAACGACAGGCGAGCATCCACTTCAGTGGAAATACGCCCCGGAATGACCTTGAGGATGCCCGCGCCCACGGCCACGGCGAACTTGTCGCAGGCCAGGTCGACATTGCCCTTGGCGTCGCTCTTGACCTGCTTGAGCAGGTCGGCATAGCCAGGGATGGCGGCAGCCTTGAGCAACAGCGACGGGTTGGTGGTGGCATCGACCGGCTTGAGGCGGGTGATGGCATCCAGGTCCCCGGTGTCGGCGACCACGGTGGTGAACTGCTTGAGTTGTTCCAGCTTGGAGGTCATGGCGTGCTCTGTCCTGTGCGATGTCTCGACATTACCCGAGCCCCGACGGCCGCTCAAGGGGCGACGGGGCAGGCCGGGCAAGTGAATGAGGATTCGAGTCGAAAGCGCGCCAGTGGTTCCGTCAGCGCCCCTGCAACAGCTCCGCGGCCTGATCGAAAATCACCAGCGGCTCTGGCGCCTTGTGAATATCGGCCGAAAGCAGCTGCCGGAACCGTCGAGCACCCTTGAACCCCTGGCCCAGCCCCAGAATATGACGAGTGACGTGGTGCATCGCGCCGCCACTTTCCATATGCGCCACGATATAAGGGCGCAACTGCGCCATCGCCTCGCTACGGCTGACCACCGGCGCATCACTGCCAAACAGCAGCTGATCTACCTCGGCTAGCACGTACGAATTGTGGTACGCCTCGCGCCCCATCATCACCCCATCGAACGTCTCCAGGTGCGTTTGGCACTCGGCCAGGGTCTTGATGCCACCGTTGAGCACAATTTCCAGGTCCGGGAAGTCCGTTTTCAACTGCGCGGCAACGTCGTAGCGCAGCGGCGGAATCTCACGGTTCTCCTTCGGCGACAGCCCCTCAAGAATCGCGATCCGCGCATGCACGGTAAAACTGCGGCAACCGGCGTCGCGCACCGTGCCAACGAAATCGCACAGCTCGGCATAGCTGTCACGGCCATTGATGCCGATACGGTGCTTTACGGTGACGGGCGTCGACACCGCATCACGCATGGCCTTGACGCAATCGGCGACCAGCGCCGGGTGCGCCATCAGGCAGGCGCCGATCATGTTGTTCTGCACCCGGTCGCTCGGGCAGCCGACGTTGAGGTTGACCTCGTCATAGCCCGCGTCTTCAGCCAGGCGCGCGCAGGCCGCCAGGTCGGCCGGCACGCTGCCGCCCAGTTGCAGGGCCAGCGGGTGCTCGGAGACGTCGTGGCGCAGGAAACGGTGGGCGTCGTTGTGCAGCAGGGCACCGGTGGTGACCATTTCGGTGTAGAGCAGGGTGTGCTTGGAGAGCAGGCGCAGGAAGAAACGACAGTGACGGTCGGTCCAATCCATCATAGGGGCAACAGAAAACCGCCTGACTACCGTATCGCCTGAGGTTGCTGGGCTTTCTGCTTGTTTCGTGTGCATTTCTCTATCTCTGTTTGTTGCCGCTTCATTCCGGTTCATTCTGGCTTTGCTACGGTCATGGCCACAACGCAGCAACTTCAGTCAGCCGTGTAGCAAATCCATGAGAACCATCGCGCAGCGCAAGCGCAAGGAGGGGGCCTGGCTTCACCGCCCAGATCCGCATCATGTAGGAAGGGACGACAGTTTATCAGGAAAGCCAGATATTCGAATGCAAAGCGGCGGCGCAGCCCTGGATCAAGAGGCGCAAGCCCGAACTGAATGAGCCAGGGACTATCGAGAAGGTGCATTGGAAGGGCACTAGGATAAAGCGCATGACCCAGCGCTACCCGAAGCAACACGAGAAGCGCTGGTGGGGGGGCCTGGCTTGCGCCAGGCCAACGGAGCTACTTCTGCTCGATCAGGGCTACGGTCTTAGCTCCAAAGTACCGAGCGCCATTGTCAGTCAAATGATTTTTGTCCGCGAATATCAGGTTGTTTTTATCGTCAAGCACTACACATTTCGCTTTCGTGGGGCAGGTGATGCTCATCAAGTCTATAAATTTTGTATTGGGGAGTTTTCTGAGCGTGTCGTTGACCTTGGCGGTAGAAGGTTCAACAAAAGACGCAGCAAATTCTTGCAATCCAGAAATGCGCCCATGCTTAACTGCTATCTCGGAGCTGCTGAGAGATATGTTCTTGCGGGCGAACACATACACCTGTCCAGGCGTCCTTCTGGCTATTTCAGCTATGCCGTGGGTGTAATATTTTTCTGCATAGTCCCGCCAATAAAATGCAATGAGCACCTTGTCTGCCTGCTGGATTGAGCCGTCGTTCAATACTCGGTCAAGGTAATCCTTGCATATATTGACGTATCTGGGTTCGCGCATTGTCAGTACATTGTATTTGGTGAAATATTGCTCCTCCTGGAGCTTGTTCACGTAGGGTGTTGCACATTGGCTTGAAACGATTCGCGAAATGACGTCGAAGTTGTTCAGGTAACCTGATTCATTAAGGATGTTGGTCAGATCCCCGGCCTGGGAATCACCGATTATTAGCAGCTTGGGCTTGGAGGACGTTTTGTCGAACCTCTTTTTATTCAGCTGCTGATGAAGGTTCCACACATACTTGTCAGCTGCAGCTTTATCGAGTGGGCTGATGTTTCTGATGGCCTCAGGCACGCGCCACTCCCAGCCATCTTGCCCCCAACTGCTGGCTGCAACCACGATGATCGATGATGCGCATGCCATTGTCGCCAAGGAGAATCCGGTTCCGGTCAGCCTGGAGTTAGCCTTGTTGCGCAATGGCTTCTCGATGCGGGAGTAGAGCGCGATGGCCAATGCCAAGGTAGAAACCAGCAAGCCAACTGTAAGTAGGGCCCCGCCCTCGGTGGCCATTGCATAGCTGACGAAGACGAAGATCGGCCAGTGCACCAGGTACAGGGAGTAGCTAATCTCTCCGAGCTTGGTTGCCGCCCAGGATCGGCATGGCCAGGCGGTCTTGGCACTGCCGCCTGCGAAGATCATCAGGGCTGCACCTGTTACAGGAACCAGTGCGGCCAGCCCGGGGAAGAGCGTGGCATCGCTGCTATAGAGGAAGATAGGCGCGATGACCAGCGCCAGACCTGCCAGGTATGCCGCTTCCTTCAGCGCTGTGTTTACCTTGTTCCGCTCCACCAACACCACCAGGGCGCCAAGCAGGAACTCATGAATTCGGAAGGGCGTCAGGAAAAATGCTCCCGATGCATCCTGCTGCAGGAAGAAGTATGCGGCAGAGGCCCCGGCAATGAAGATTGCCGAGGTTGCTGCCAGCAGGTTCTTTGTGACCCGGGTGATCCCTACCAATAGAACTGGCCACAGGATATAGAACTGAATCTCTACACTGAGTGACCATGTGTGCAGGAGTGGTTTCACGGTTGACGCAGTGTCAAAGTATCCGCTCTGCATCCAGAAGAAGAGGTTGGATATTCCGGCCAGCGCGTAGACCGTTGACCCTGACATTTGCTTGAAGTCTTCCGGGGAAAACAAAAAGGCTGCGGCGACGAATGAGGCGATGATCGTTGCCAAAAGCGCAGGTATCAGGCGCCGGACCCGGCGGGTGTAAAAGTCAGCGAAGTCAAAGCGGCCTTTCCCCTGCTGACTCAAGATGCCCTTGGTGATCAGGTAGCCACTGATGACGAAGAAGACGTCGACGCCGACGAAGCCGCCTGTGAAAAAGGGGACTTTGAAGTGGTAGAGGATCACCGCCAGGACGGCAATGGCGCGCAGCCCATCGATGTCCGGCCTATAGTTCTGTACGTTTTGTAGCGTAGCGGCGTCCGCCAGCTTGGCGTGTGATAGCGACGTCATTGTTGGGTGAAGCTCCTGGTAGTGCAAATTTTGGGCGGCATCATACCTGCTGGCGCGAAGCGCGTCCGCTAGTTGCTGACAGGGATTGGATGGGTGGCATGGCAAAAAGCTATTGCCACTCGAAAACACATCAGTGCCAAGCCGGTGTGCCCATGTAGAGGTGAATGAGAAATGACCAGTTGCATGGGCATTGGGGATCATTGCTTAGATTTTTCTTAAGCAAAATTCGGATATGAGTACATACCCTGCGTGCTGCTTTAGTCGACTCGCAAGCGAGCAGGCCCCACGTCCGCGCCGCTGATATCTGGCGCACCATGCCCCACGTCCGCGCCGCTGATATCTGGCGCACCATGCCCATGCTAACCTTCGCACACCTCACCTGCGGGCCCTGACATCCATGTCCATCGCTGACAACCTGATAGCTTTCACCCTCGCCGCCACGTTGTTGACCCTGACCCCAGGCCTCGATACCGCGCTGATCTTGCGTACATCCACCGTAGAGGGCCGCAAGCAAGGGGTGCGCGCTGCGTTGGGCATCAATGCTGGTTGCCTGCTGTGGGGCGCAGCAGTTGCCTTCGGCCTGGGGGCATTGATTGCCGTCTCGACACTGGCCTACGACGTCCTGAAGTACTGCGGTGCGGCGTACCTGGCATGGATCGGCGTGAACATGCTGCTGCGGCCGCGGCAGTCGCTGGGAACAGTCAAAACGGACACCCGGCCGCAAGCCAATTGGTTCCTGAAGGGCATGCTGGGCAACCTGCTGAACCCAAAGGTTGGGATCTTCTACGTCTCTTTCCTGCCGCAGTTCATCCCGCAGGGCGAACCCCTGATGGCCTGGACATTCGGCCTGGTCAGTATTCACGTGGCGCTGGGTTTGCTCTGGTCGGTCATCCTGATCGGCGCAACCCAGTCGCTGGGGGGTGTGTTGCGCCGTGAGAAGGTCATCCAGTGGATGGACCGGGCGACAGGCCTGGTCTTCGTCCTGTTCGCCGCGCGCCTGGCATTGAGCAGGCGCTGACGGCTTCAATGTTTGACTGGCTGAGCCTTGATCTCTGCGGTCTCCTGCACCCGCGCAGCCTTGTCCATCGGCAGCAGATCAAACTCATGCAGCCCGTCCTTGCGGTACGGGTCGCCAATCCATCTCGGTGCCACCACGAACTGCGGGTTCACCAGGCTTTTCGCTGGCTCGTAGCGGTCATAACTCAGCCCGGCCAGGTCCGACAATGTATGGATCAGGTGCGAGCTGCTGTAAGGCCGGTTGGCCATGGCCTGCAGGTCGCGCGGGTGGGCGGCTTGCCAGCTGGGTGAGGTCCACAGCAGGAACGGGATGGTGTACATCGGCCGGGTCGGGGCACCTTCGTTGCGGCCCAGGCGGTCGTGCTTGCCGGAGCTGTACACGTCTTCGCCATGGTCGGACAGGTACAGCAGGAAGCCGTTCGGCGTGGTCGCCGAGTAGCGCTTGATCAGGCTCGACACCACGTAGTCGTTGTAGCGCACTGCGTTGTCGTAGAAGTTGTAGGTGTTGGCCTGGTCGTCATTCAGCGCAGCCGGGACACCCTGGCGATCCGTGAAGTGCTGATAGGTGTCCGGGTAGCGGTAGCGGTAATCCATGTGCGTGCCCAGCAGGTGCACGATGATCAGCTTCTTTTGTGCCGGGTCCTGCAGGGCCTTTTCGAACGGCGCCAGTACCACGTCGTCGTACTGGCTGGCGTTCTGGCTGCGCTGGTTGTTCAGGTACACCGGCGCATCGGTCTGCTGCGAGAAGGTGGTCAGCATGGTGTTGCGTTTGGTCATGGTCTGCTGGTTGGTGATCCAGAAGGTCTTGTAGCCCGCCTGTTTCATCAGGTTGATCAGCGACGGGTCGGTGAGGAAGCGGTCCGGGTTCTGCTCGTCGCCGAAGGTGAGGATCTGCTGCATCACCTCGATGGTATACGGGCGTGGCGACACCACGTTGTGGAACACGGTCAGGCTTTTGTCGCGGGCGGCCAGGGCGTCGAGGTTGGGTGTGGTGTCGCGGTTGTAGCCGTACAGATGCATGTGCTCGCGGGTAGTGGACTCCCCCAGCACCAACACCAAGGTGCGCGGTGCGTCACCGCTGGTGTCCTGCAGGTTTTGCAGGGGGGGCAGCGAGGCGTTCTGGGCCAGCAGGGCCTGCATGTTGTCCAGTTGCTGGCGGTATTGCTGGTAGCCGACCACCAGTTGCCAGGGCACTGCAGGCTCCATGCGTTGCTGGACCTTTTCTGCCGCGTCGGCGAAGTTGCGTTCCTGGGTGACCATCTGCTTGTAGAACGGCAGGACCAGGTTGGCGGCCAGCAACAGCACGGCGACCGGCAGGCGGCTGCGCAGGGGCAGGGCCACCGGGCGTATACGCTTCCACAGCAGCACGGCGCCCGCGGTGTATAGCAGCAGCCCGAGCATCAGCCAGACATTGAAGTACTGGCTGAAGTACTCGCCTGCTTCGGCGGTGTTCGATTCGAACATCACGAAGATCACGCTTTGCGAGAACTCCTGGCCATAGATGCCGAAATAGCTCAGGCCGACCAGCGAGGCGGCCCACAGCACCAGGCCGATGACGGCGGCGGTGGCGCGGGTGGCGCGCGGCCACAGCAGCACTGGCACCAGCCACAGGGTGCTGAGGAACACGGCATTGCGAAAACCGGCAAAACCGGTGGTGCCGCTGAACAGCAACAGCGCCTGGGTGACGCCGGAGAAATACCAGAAAAACAGCAGGAGCCAGCCCAGGCTGGCCCAGTCCACGCGTTTTGGCATGGAGGGGGATGCGGTGTTTGCCACGTGTGCCTCGTAAACCATGGCAGCAGCCAAATGGACGGGCTGCCGGAGAGGCCGTGACGCTAGTGGGGGTGGTGTGAAAATAGCGTGAACAGAATATGTAAGAATTCTTAACCGTTCTTTACCGGGATAGGGACTTTGGCGGCTTCCTACATACGATGAATCAGATTTTTCCTCTGGCTTGTAGTGATCGAAGCCACCGAATACGTCCTTTGCGGTCTGGCCGTGGCTCACCAGGCGATCACCACCTTACACAGGTCGCCCGCCACGATCATGACCATGACCGTGATGCACGAAATGGAGGCGGTGCGCACGTTGCTGGAGTCGGCGATTGCCCACCTCAAATTGAAGGGCAGGCGACCGGTGTGCACGTTGCACTGAGGCTCTGTCGGGCAGCTTCATCGTCTGTGCGGCCGCCTTCGCGGGTAAACCCGCGAAGAGGCCCGTTCAGCCGAAGCAGATCAAGAGGATTGAAAGTGGACAAGGAATTCCCAGAAAGCGTCGGCAAATGAGTGTCACCGCGGGCTCGGCTCGCTGCTTGGGTGGTGTGATTGAAGGGAAGTTACTGTTCCGCGTAGAGAAAACAGCTGAGCGAGATTGTGCCGTTAAAAAGACGATGCCCACATTTACGAGGGGAAGTGGGCATCGTCATGTAGCGCGTGTGGCTTTACTTGGCGGCGACTGCAGTCATTGCTTCAGCCTGTTCGCGCTGGCGCTTGCGGCCGATCATCAGCACCCGCGCCCCGGCCAGGTCGAGCGGGCAGAGTAACGCCCTGGCGAGTAGTCTTTTTCTGAATCTCCGTTAAAGCCGCACCCTCAGCATTGGCCCTGGAAGCGGATCCCGGTAAGGTGGCGCCCCCAGCAAGGAAAGCCGCGACCCAAGGGAGTGCCAATGTCGCCTCTACACCCGTCCTGCCCGCCATTCGGCCTGTGCAGTGGTAGTACTTTTACGCCTGCCCAGGCCTTGAAGCCGCTCCTCGAAGGCTGTTCGACGCTTCAGGTGCCCGGCGCGGAAACGGTCTGGGCCATCGGCGAGGTGGACCTCGGCCAGGCGGTATGCCTGCTGCGCTTCTACCTGGATAACGAAGACTACTGGTTGCAGGTGCTGATGAAGGGCACCGAGCCGGGCGATATCGTGTTGTTCGGCTACCACAGCGCCGTGCCGGTTGAAGATGAAGCCCACTTGCAACGCTTCGTTGGTAGCGCCACCAGGGTCGGTATGCCGATCCTCGAGCACGATGGTTACCTCTATTCACGCCAATGGGGCGGCGAACAAGGGCAGGCCGAGTGGGTGCCGCTCCATGAAGCGGTTGCCAGCCCAGAGACTCGCTATGGCATCCAGCACCTGTCGATGCTCTATGCCCGCGACACCGGCCTGCCTGATCGTCGCGAATTCCTGCTGCTCTCGGTCGAGGAGGATGAACAAGGTGCGCTCACCTTCACCACCTCGCTGGGTGTCACCCTGTTTCCCACGGACTTTCACGTAACCTGACAAGGACCTCTCCATGCTCGACGCTCTGCGCCTGTCACTCAATGCTTCGGCGGTGACCGGCTTTATCCTCTATATCAGCGTGGCGCTGCTGCTGTTCTGGCTGTTCCAGTTCATCTACACCCGCCTCACGCCACACCGCGAGTTCGCCCTGATCCGTGAAAACAACCCGGCGGCGGCCATTGCTCTGGGGGGCTCGCTGATCGGTTTCTCCCTGCCGGCCAGCAATATCATCGCCTACAGCGTCAGCGTGCTCGACTTCGTCGCCTGGGTGGTAATTGCAGCCGTGGTGCAGCTGATCGCCTTCGGCCTGACCAGCATCGTGTTGCGTGGGCTGTCCCAGCGCATTGCCCAGGGCGAGCTGGCCGCTGCCATCTACGCCGCCAGCGTGGCGATCAGCGTGGGCTTTCTCAACTCGGCCTGCATGACCCCATCGGTTTGAGCGTGAGGTTTCGATGAAATCGTCAATGAAACGCAGCTCCCTGAAACTGGTGCTGGCGGGCTCTCTACCGCTGGCGCTGTCGGCGTGCGGCCCGCAGGAAGAACTGTATACGGTCAGCCAGAAGGTCAAATACGACACCGTTGCTGCCTGTGTAGGTGACAACGTGCCAAGCGCTGTCTGCGCCGATGCCTACCAGCAGGCGCAGGGCGAGTATCAACGCCTGACGCCCACGTTTGCGTTCCAGAGCGAGTGCGAGGCGCAGTTCGGTGCGGGCAACTGCCAGGCCACCGTCGGTGGGCGCTTCATACCGCGCATGAACGGGTTCGAGCTGGAAAGCGCCGCTGAGGTGACCCAGTCACAACTTGACGCCGGCTACGCGCAGGGCGGGGGCTATGGGCATGTTGCCAGCGCAGCGGTAGCCGGGATCCTGCTGGGGCAGATGGCCCGCAACAGCGACCGTCGTTTTCGCGCACAGCCCTTGTATGCCAACCGCAGTGGGGCGGGCCTTGGGCCGCGCACTGGGGCGTTGGGTGGAATCCAGCGTGCCAAAGAGGATGAGCAAGGCAGCAGTGGAAGTTCGTCCGGCGGTGGCGGTGGCGGCGGCAGCTGGAGCCGCAAGGAGCCTCGCCCAGCCTCGTCGGCATCGATCACCCGCGGTGGTTTTGGCAGCCAGGCGACGGCCCGCAGCGGCTGGGGCGGCAGGTCTGGCAGCTTTTTTGGAGGTTGAGCATGCGCAAGGTCGAGCTGGCGGAGCGCCCAGACTGGCGCGCGACCGCCGAGCGTGAGGGTTTCGCCTTTCACACCATCGACGGCGAACGTTACTGGGACGAGCGCGGATATTACCAATTCAGCGAAGCCCAGGTCGTTCGCGACCTGCAGGCGCCGACCGAAGCGCTGCACGCGATGTGCCTGGAAGCGGTCGGGCGCATTGTCGACAGCGAAGCGTTGATGACTCGCCTGGCCATCCCGCCGGCCTTCTTCGACCTGGTGCGCCGGTCATGGAAGCAGGCGCAGCCGCACCTGTACGG
Organism: Pseudomonas sp. NPDC087185; assembly: GCF_044744955.1. Taxonomy (NCBI): domain Bacteria; kingdom Pseudomonadati; phylum Pseudomonadota; class Gammaproteobacteria; order Pseudomonadales; family Pseudomonadaceae; genus Pseudomonas; species Pseudomonas sp. NPDC087185. The sequence continues at coordinate 225,752 of NZ_JBIUZK010000002.1, forward strand.
TCGCTTCGACTTCAGCTATGACGGCACTGGGCCGGCAAAACTCATCGAAGCCAATTACGACACGCCAACCTCGCTGTACGAGGCCGCAGCCTTCCAGTTGATCTGGCTGGAGGAGCAGATGGCGCGTGGGCTGCTGCCTGCAGACGCCAGCCAGTTCAACACCCTGGCCGAAGACCTGGTGCAGGCATTTGCCGCAGTGCCGGGGCAGGGCGCGTTCTATTTTTCGACCATCTCGGGCTCGCTGGAGGACCGTGGCACCACAGACTTTTTGCGCAGGATGGCCGAGCATGCGGGGGTCCGTACGCGGCATATCGACCTCGAAGACATAGGCCTGAGCGACAACGGCCGGTTCGTCGACCTGCAGGGCCAGCCCATCCAGCGCCTGTTCAAGCTGCATGCCTGGGAGCACATCTTCCATGAGGCGTTCGGTCAGGCGATTGCCAGCTGCGACACGCAGTTCTTCGAACCGCCCTGGAAAGCGCTGATTTCCAACAAAGGCATCCTGCCGTTGTTGTGGGAGTGGTTCGAAGGGCACCCGAACCTGCTGCCGGCTGTTGTCGACCACAACCCGCAGGCCCCAGTACCCAGAGGCTGGGTACGCAAGCCGTACTTCTCCCGTGAGGGCGCCAACGTGGATATCCGTACCGAGGGTGGCCTACGGGTCTTCGAAGATGGGCCCTACAACGATGCGCCCTATATCCTGCAGGGTTTCGCACCTTTGCCGAAGTTCGCTGACAGTTACACACTGATTGGTTCGTGGGTGATTGGCGACAAGGCTTCGGGGATTGGCATTCGTGAAGACGATTCGTTGATCACCAAGGACAGTTCGCGTTTCCTGCCGCATGTGGTGCTGGGCTGAGCGGCCCTCTGGTCGGTTTCAGGATGCGCCTGGTCGCTCGCGCGCATCCCTTCGGCGCCACAAGTGCCATGCTTGTGGGATGCCCATGAGCCCAGTGCGCGCAGACGCGCGGCCATCGGCAAGGAGGCCACCGACAACCCCGCCACCGTGACGTGGGCGGTGTGCCGCAGCAGAACACGCCGGTTACCTGCCCACTGATAACAACAGGCGGGGGCCGTGATGCCGAGGTCCGCTGTATGCCTGATGAATTCCTCCACCTGCCCGTTATCCAGCGCATCCTGAGCCAGCACCAGGGCACCCAGGGCGCGCTGTTGCCGATCCTTCATGCCCTCCAGGAAGCCATCGGTTTCATCCCCGATGCCGCCGTCGCCGACATCGCCCGTGCGCTCAACCTCAGCCTGGCCGAGGTGCGCGGTGTGATCAGCTTCTACCACGACTTCCGTACCTCGCCGCCCGCCCGGCACACCCTGCGCCTGTGCCGCGCCGAGTCATGCCAGAGCCGTGGCAGCGAAGCCCTGGCCGCGCAGCTGCGTGAACAGCTGGCGCTGGACGACCACGGCACCAGCGCCGACGGCGCCATCAGCCTGCGCCCGGTGTACTGCCTGGGCGCCTGCGCCTGTTCGCCGGCGCTGGAGCTGGATGGCCAGGTGCATGCGCGCCTCACCCCCGAGCGGCTACGGTCGCTGGTGAACGGTTGCCTGGAGGACACAGCATGCTGAAGTTGTTCATCCCCTGCGATTCGGTGGCCCGCGCCGTGGGTGCCGACCAGGTTGCCGAGGCCCTGCAGCGCGAGGCCGACCGCCGCCAGTTGCCGCTGGATATCCAGCGCACCAGCGCGCGTGGCCTGTACTGGCTTGAACCACTGGTGGAGTGTGAAACGACGGAAGGCCGCCAGGGCTACGGCCCGGTCACCGCTGAAGATGCGCCTTCATTGCTGGACGCGTTGACCGGGCAGCCCGGCGGCCACTCGCTGGCGCTGGGGCCTGTGGAGGCAATCCCTTATCTGAATACCCAGCAGCGCCTGCTGTTCGCCCGCGCGGGGGTCACGCGACCGCTTTCGCTGGAGGATTATCGTGCTCACGGCGGCTTCAAAGGCCTCGAAAGTGCTGTCGCGCTGGGCGGTGCGGAAGTGGTTGCCGCTGTGCTCGATTCCGGCCTGCGCGGGCGCGGCGGCGCGGCGTTCCCGGCGGGCATCAAGTGGCGCACCGTGCGCGACGCTGGGGCCGGGCAGAAGTACGTGGTGTGCAACGCCGACGAAGGCGACTCGGGGACGTTTGCCGACCGCATGCTGATGGAAGGCGACCCGTTCCTGCTGATAGAAGGCATGATCATCGCCGGCCTCGCCGTGGGCGCCGACAAGGGCTACATCTACGTGCGCTCGGAATACCCCGACGCGATCCGTGTGCTCGATCAAGCCTTCGCCATCGTCCGCGATGCCGGCTATCTCGGTACCGACGTGGCGGGCAGCGGCCTCGCCTTCGACCTGGAGGTCCGTGTCGGCGCTGGCGCCTATATCTGCGGTGAGGAAACCGCGCTGCTCGAGTCCATCGAAGGCAAACGCGGCATCGTCCGCGCCAAGCCGCCGCTGCCTGCGTTGCAGGGGCTGTTCGGCCTGCCGACGCTGGTGCACAACGTGCTCACCCTGGCCTCGGTGCCCACCATCCTGGCCAAGGGCGCCGCGTTCTACCGCGATTTCGGCATGGGCCGCTCACTGGGCACCATGCCCTTCCAGCTGGCCGGCAACATCCGCCACGGTGGCCTGGTGGAGCGCGCCTTCGGCCTGACCTTGCGCGAGCTGGTTGAAACCTACGGCGGCGGCACCGCCAGCGGCCGGCCGCTAAAAGCCGCGCAGGTCGGTGGCCCGCTTGGCGCCTGGGTACCGCCCAGCCATTTCGACACTCCGCTGGACTACGAGGCCTTCGCCGCCATGGGCGCGATGCTGGGCCACGGCGGCGTGGTGGTGGCCGATGACACCCTGAACATGGCCAACATGGCGCGCTTTGCGTTGCAGTTCTGCGCTGAAGAATCCTGCGGCAAGTGCACCCCTTGCCGCATCGGCTCCACCCGCGGCATGGAGGTAGTCGACCGCCTGATCGCCACCCGTGATTTCAGCGAACGCCACGACCAGGCCCTGCTACTGCGCGACCTGTGCGACACCCTGCAGTACGGTTCGCTGTGCGCCATGGGCGGCATGACCGCCTACCCGGTGGCCAGCGCCCTCAAGTACTTCCCCGCCGATTTCGGGCTGACCACCACGGAGGCTGCGCAGTGATCAATTATTTCGACCCCGAGACGGATCTTGGCACCCCGGAACGCCACAGCGATGTGCAGGTCAACCTCGACATCGACGGCCGCAGCATCAGCGTGCCGGCTGGCACCTCGGTGATGCGCGCCGCCGCCATGCTTGGCACCAACATCCCCAAACTCTGCGCCAGCGACAGCCTGGAAGCGTTCGGCTCGTGCCGCATGTGCATGGTCGAGATCGACGGCATGCGCGGCTACCCGGCCTCGTGCACCACGCCGGTCAGCGAAGGCATGGTGGTGCGCACGCAAACGCCACGCTTGGCCGACCTGCGCCGCAACGTGATGGAGTTGTACATCTCCGACCACCCGCTCGACTGCCTGACCTGCTCGGCCAACGGCAACTGCGAGCTGCAGACCGTCGCCGGCCAGGTCGGCCTGCGCGAGGTGCGCTACGGCTATGATGGCGCCAACCACCTGGCCGAGAAGAAGGACGTGTCCAACCCGTACTTCGACTACGAACCCAGCAAGTGCATCGTCTGCAGCCGCTGCGTGCGCGCCTGCGAAGACATCCAGGGCACTTTCGCCCTGACCATCACCGGGCGCGGTTTCGAGTCGCGGGTAGCCGCTGCCGGGGGGGACGATTTCCTCAGCTCGGAATGCGTGTCGTGCGGTGCCTGCGTACAGGCCTGCCCAACCGCGACCTTGACCGAAAAAAGCCTGGTGCAGATTGGCCAGCCCGAGCGCGCGGTGATCACCACCTGCGCCTACTGCGGCGTCGGTTGTTCGTTCCGCGCCGAGATGAAGGGCGACCAGCTGGTACGCATGGTCCCGGACAAGAACGGCGGCGCCAACCACGGCCACGCCTGCGTCAAGGGCCGCTTCGCCTGGGGCTATGCCACCCACCCGGACCGCATCACCAAACCGATGATCCGCAAACGCCTCGAAGACCCGTGGCAGGAGGTCAGCTGGGACGAGGCCGTTACCTACGCGGCCAGCGAGTTCCGCCGCATCCAGCTCACGCATGGGCGTGACTCGATTGGTGGCATCACCTCCAGCCGCTGCACCAACGAAGAAGCCTACCTGGTGCAAAAACTGGTGCGCACGGCCTTCGGCAACAACAACGTGGATACCTGCGCGCGGGTGTGCCATTCGCCCACTGGCTACGGCCTCAAGCAGACCCTCGGCGAGTCGGCCGGCACCCAGAGTTTCGATTCGGTGATGCAGGCAGACGTGGTCCTGGTGATCGGCGCCAACCCCACCGACGCCCACCCTGTGTTCGGTTCGCAGCTCAAGCGCCGTCTGCGCCAGGGCGCGCGGTTGATCGTCATCGACCCCCGGCGCATCGACCTGGTCGATTCGCCGCACGCCCGTGCCGACCTGCACCTGCAGCTGCGTCCCGGCACCAACGTGGCCATGCTCAACGCATTGGCCCATGTGATCGTCAGCGAGGGCCTGCTGGCCCAGCGCTTCATCGACGCCCGCTGTGAAACCGAGGACTTCGCCCGCTGGCACGATTTCGTCAGCCTGCCGGAAAACGCCCCAGAACAACTCGGGCCCTTGTGCGGCGTGCCCGCCGAGCAGATCCGCGCCGCTGCCCGGCTGTATGCCACCGGCGGCAACGCAGCGATCTATTACGGCCTGGGGGTGACCGAGCACAGCCAGGGCAGCACGGCGGTGATGGGCATCGCCAACCTGGCCATGGCCACCGGCAATATCGGCCGTGAAGGGGTCGGGGTGAATCCGCTGCGCGGGCAGAACAACGTGCAGGGATCGTGCGACATGGGCTCGTTCCCGCACGAACTGCCGGGCTACCGGCATATTTCCAACGAAGGCGTGCGGGCCGAGTTCGAGCAGGCGTGGGGGGTAACCCTGCAGCCTGATCCTGGCCTGCGCATCCCCAATATGTTCGAAGCCGCGCTGGACGGCAGCTTCAAGGCGCTGTACTGCCAGGGCGAAGACATCGCCCAGAGCGACCCCAACACCCAGCATGTCACCGCCGCGTTGCGGGCCATGGAATGCGTGGTGGTGCAGGACATCTTCCTCAACGAGACGGCCAAGTTCGCCCATGTGTTCCTGCCGGGCAGCTCGTTCCTTGAGAAGGACGGCACCTTCACCAACGCCGAACGCCGTATCTCGCGGGTACGCAAGGTCATGCAGCCGCTGGCCGGCAAGGCCGATTGGGAAGCGACCGTGGCCCTGGCCAACGCCCTGGGCTACCCGATGAGCTACCGCCACCCCTCCGAAATCATGGACGAAATCGCCCGCCTGACGCCGAGCTTCCACCGCGTCAGCTACGCCGAGATCGACCGCCACGGCAGCCTGCAGTGGCCGTGCAACGACGCCGCGCCCGATGGCACGCCGACCCTGCACATCGACCAGTTCGTGCGCGGCAAGGGCCGCTTCATGCTCACCGGTTACGTGCCCACCGACGAGAAGGTCAGCAGCCGCTACCCGCTGCTGCTGACCACCGGGCGCATCCTCAGCCAGTACAACGTTGGCGCCCAGACCCGACGCACCCGCAACACCGCCTGGCATGACGCCGACCGCCTCGAACTGCACCCGAGCGACGCCGAAAGCCGTGGCATCCGTGATGGCGACTGGGTCGGCATCGGCAGCCGCGCCGGGCAGACGGTGCTGCGCGCCAAGGTCAGTGGCCGCGTGGCACCTGGGGTGGTCTACACCACCTTCCACTTCCCCGAGTCCGGCGCCAACGTGATCACCACCGACAACTCCGACTGGGCCACCAACTGCCCTGAGTACAAGGTTACGGCGGTGGAAGTGGTGAAGGTCTTCCACCCGTCGGAGTGGCAGAAGCGCTACCAGGACTTCAGTGACGAACAGCGCCGCCTGCTCAAGGAGCGCCGCGCGGCCGAAAAACCGGAGAAAGCCGAGGTGCGCCGATGAGCAGCGACAACCTGATCAAGATGGCCAACCAGATTGCCCACTACTTCGACAGCGAGCCGGACCATGCCCTGGCGGTGAACGGGGTGCGCCAGCATTTGCACAGCTTCTGGACCCCGGCCATGCGGCGGCAGCTGGGGGAGTGGGCCGAGGCCCATGCAGGGGAAGGGTTGGACCCCAAGGTGGTGGAGGCCTTGGCTTAGCGCACGTCTGCACCGGCCTCTTCGCGGGCTCGCCCCGCGAAAGGCCAGCACTGACAAGATGAAATGTCCGTCATGAATGCCAGGCGAATCCCGCCGCAATGCTACGCTCGCGGAAACACTCGTCACGGATACCCACCATGGACATGAACTGGCACCAGGCCCTGCAAGAGAGCCTGAGCTGGCTTGCAATCGCCTCGTTCATTACGCTGATCGGCTTCACCGCCGCCGCCACACTGGCCGTGCGTTACACGCGTTGGGGCAGCCAGTTCTGGCAGCTCGCCGGCCCTTATTTCACCTTCAAACGCAGTTGGCGCCCGTTGCTGGTGTTCGCCGTGCTGCTGGTGCTGACGCTGTTCTCGGTACGCATGAACGTGCTGTTCTCGTTCTGGTACAACGGCTTCTACAGCGCCCTGCAAGCGCTCGACCAGGCCGCCTTCTGGTACCTGCTCGGGGTGTTTGCGGTGCTGGCGACCATTCACGTACTGCGCTCACTGTTTACCTTCTATGTGACCCAGGCCTTCAGCATCCAGTGGCGGGTCTGGCTGACCGAACGCATGACCGGCGACTGGATGCATGGCGATGCCTACTACCGTGGGCAATTCCTCGCCGAGCCGGTGGACAACCCGGACCAACGTATCGAACTGGACGTCAACGCATTCGTCACCAACTCGGTGTCGCTGGCGCTAGGGGCGGTCAGCGCGCTGGTGTCGCTGGTGGCCTTCACCAGTATTCTCTGGGGCCTGTCGGCGCCACTGGCGGTGGCGGGCGTGGAGATCCCCCGGGCAATGGTGTTTGCCGTGTACGTGTATGTGCTGATCGCCACCTGGATCGCCTTCCGCCTCGGGCGCCCGTTGATCCGCCTGAACTTCCTCAACGAAAAACTCACCGCCAACTTCCGTTATGCGTTGATGCGCCTGCGTGAAAATGCCGAAAACATTGCGTTCTACCAAGGCGCGCAGGTGGAGCGGGGCACGTTGCTGGGCCGCTTCGGCGCGCTGATCGTCAACGTCTGGGCGCTGGTGTTCCGGAACCTCAAGTTCAGCGGCTTCAACCTGGGCGTCAGCCAGGTGGCCGTGGTGTTCCCGTTCATCCTCCAGGCGCCGCGGTTCTTCAGTGGCGCGATCAAGCTCGGTGATGTCATGCAGACCTCCCAAGCCTTTGGCCAGGTACAGGATTCGCTGTCGTTCTTCCGTGAGTCCTACGACACCTTTGCCCAGTACCGCGCCACCCTCGACCGTCTGACCGGCTTTCTCGATGCCAACCAGCAGGCCAGCACGCTGCCACGGGTCAGCACCCACCAGCAGGCGCAAGGGCTGGACATCGCTGGCCTGCAGGTGATGCGGCCCGATGGCCATGCGCTGATCGCCGGCCTCGCCCTGCGCCTGCACGCGGGCCAGGCGCTGCTGATCAAAGGCCCTTCAGGCAGCGGCAAGACCACCTTGCTGCGGGCCCTGGCGGGCTTGTGGCCGTATGCAGAGGGCGAGGTCAGGCGGCCGACCGGCACCCAGGCGCTGTTCCTCTCGCAGCGCCCGTACCTGCCCCTGGGCGACCTGCGTACCGCTATCGCCTACCCGGCAGACAGCACGCCCGAGGACGAGGCGCGCATGCAGCAGGCGCTGCGCCAGGTCAACCTGGCCCACCTGGCCGAGCGCCTGGCGGTCAGCTGTGACTGGTCGCATATCCTGTCGGTGGGCGAGCAGCAGCGGCTGGCCTTTGCCCGGGTGCTGTTCAACCGGCCACAGGTGGTGTTCCTCGACGAGTCCACCTCGGCGATGGACGAAGGACTGGAGCATGCGCTGTATGCGCTGTTGCGCAACGAAATGCCGCAGACATTGCTGGTGAGTGTCGGCCACCGCAGCACCTTGGCCGCGTTCCATACCCATCGGCTGGAAGTGGACGGGCAGGGTGGCTGGTCGTTGCTGGAGCAAAAGCCGGAGGTTGAGCTGCAGGCCTAGGGTGCCTGCACCGGCCTCTTCGCCGGCTTGCCCGCGAAGAGGCCAGTGCAGCCGAGACACCTTCAGGGTTGCATCACGATCAACTCCGCCCCCTCATTGCGCACATTCCCCACGTCCTTGCCCACCGCAAACCATTCAAACGCCTCCACCGGCAAGCACCGCTCCCGTGCCAGCCGCTCGGCTTCTTCGGCAGGCACCTCGGTGTCGATCCACACCCGCGCATCCGCCGGCCCCAGCACCAGCGGCCGACGGTCATGGATATCGACCATCCCTGCGTCACTTGCGGCGGTGATGATCACGAACCCGTCCCCCTCGTTCGGCTCCAGCCCGGCATGCACCTCGGCCAGTGCGGCCATGAACATCGGTGCCCGGCTTTTCAGGCGGATGAAGTAGGGCTGCTTGCGTTTGGGGTCCTGCGGGTCGCTCACCCACTCGTACCAACCATCGGCCATTACCAGCGCACGCCCTTGCGGCCACAGGGCCTTGAAGAACTTGCCGGTGGTCACCGTCTCGACCCGCGCATTGATCGGCGCCGGCCGTTTGCCGGTGGCCCAAAACGGCGCCCAGCCCCAGTGGCAGGGGGCGATGCGCAGCCCGTCGGCAGCGTTGTGCAGGATCAATACACGGCTGCCGGGCGCCACGTTGTAACGGCCGATGGGCAGGTTGTCGTAGCCACTGATCACATCCTGCTCGGCGTCCAGTTCACGCAGGTAATCGGCCAGGCCCTGGTACTGGGCGAAGCGTCCGCACATGGCATGTACCCCCACTTGTCGAAATGTCCTACGGCGAAATTGACCGGCTACCCGGCACAGCGTTTACTGTATATAAATACAGTTTATTTCAAGGCCGTGACATGACTTCCATCCTGGGTCCGATCACCTGCGGCAGCACTGCGCTGCCACGCTATCTGTTTCGCGTGCCGGCGGGCTTCCCGTCGCCGGCGGCAGACCATATGGAGCAACCCATCTCGCTGGACGAGCTGTTCAACCTGCGTGCGCCGCACATGTATCTGGTCAGGATAGACGGCGACAGCATGCAGGGCGCCGGCATCTTCGACGGTGACCTGGTGCTGGTCGACCGCTCGATCGAGGCGCGCCATGGCCATATCGTGATCGCCGCGGTCAACGGCGAGCCGCTCTGCAAGCGGTTGCAGCGCATCGGCAGCCAGGTGGTGCTGCGTTCGGAAAACCCGCGCTTTGCGCCACGCTACATCATGGAGGGTGACGAGCTGACGATCTGGGGTGTGGTGACCTTCAGTGTGCGCAGCCACGACCCGCACTCATGATGCTGCAACCCCCGCCAACGTCGCGACCGCAAAGCCGGCACCCACCAGGAAGGTGGCCTCAAACCCGACCCCATCCCACAACAGCCCGGCCATCACACTGGCAACCAGCAGCGCCATCCCGGTCAGCAGGTTGAACAGGCCGAAGGCGGTGCCGCGCAGGTTGGCCGGTGCACTGTCGGCGATCAGCGCAGCAAAGATGCCCTGGGTGAAGCCCAGGTGCAGCCCCCAGGCCGCCACCCCCAGCGCCAGGCCGGGCCAGCCCGGCATCAGTGCCAGCAGCAGGTCGGCGGTGATCAGCAGCCCAAGCCCCATCATCAGCACGCCGCGCCGGCCCACGCGGTCCGACAGCGCACCGGCGGGGTAGGCCGACAGCGAATAGGCCAGCGCCATCAGCACCAGCACTGCTGGTGCCCACAACGGTGCCAGGCCCATGTCCTGGGCACGTAGCAGCAAAAAGGCCTCGCTGAAGCGGGCCAGGGTAAAAACCATGGCCAGGCCGATCAGCCGCCAGTACGCCTGGCCCAGGCGGGCCAGTTCGTGCAACGCCAGCGGTGCGCGCACGGGGCGCGCTGCAGGTGGGGCCTCAGGTTCGCGAACGAAGGCCACGAGGATGTACACGGCGACAAACGCCGGGATCACCGCCACCCAGAACACCGTCTGGAAATGGCTCGCCGTCAGCCACATCAGCACAATCGCCAGCAATGGCCCGAGGAAGGCGCCGACGGTGTCCAGCGCCTGGCGCAGGCCAAATGCCGCGCCGCGCAACTCGGGCGGGGTCACGTCGGCCACCAGTGCATCCCGCGGCGCCCCGCGGATGCCCTTGCCGATACGGTCGACGAAACGCGCGCCAATAAGCCAGTCCAGCCCCGAGGCCAGGGGGAACACCGGCTTGGTCAGCGCGCCCAGGCCATAGCCCAGCACCGTCAGTAGCTTGCGCTTGCCCAGGCGGTCGCTGAGTGCGCCGGAAAATACCTTGGTGATCGACGCGGTGGCCTCGGCGATGCCTTCGATGACACCCACCGCCACCACCGAAGTGCCGAGCACGGTGACCATGTACAGCGGCAGCAGGGCGTGGATCATCTCCGATGAAATGTCCATGAACATCGACACGAAACCCAGCGCCCAGACACTGCGCGGGATCTTCGGCAAGGCCTTGGCGGTGGCCAGGTGCTGGGTTTTCTCGACGCTGCGCATCGTGGGCCTCGGCAGTGCGGTCACGTTCGAAACTGTAGGAGCCTGGGCGCAGGATGCAAATCGGATGAGCGGATGGGGGCAACTGCGAATCGGCATGGTTAACTGTATATAAATACAGTATTCGTGATGCCGCCCGATGAACCCGCTACCTGTTTTTGCCCTGATCGACTGCAACAGTTTTTACGCCAGCTGCGAGCGCGTGTTCCGGCCCGACCTGCTGCGCACGCCCATCGTCGTGCTCAGCAACAACGACGGCTGCATCATCGCCCGCAGTGCCGAGGCCAAGCCGCTGGTGAAGATGGGCCAGCCCTACTACCAGGTGAAGGACCTGCTGCGCGAGCATGGCGTGCTGGCCTTTTCGTCCAACTACGCGCTGTACGGCGACATGAGCCAGCGGGTGATGACGGTGATCGAAGGCATGGTCCCGGCCGTGGAGGTGTACTCCATCGACGAAGCCTTTGCCGACCTGTCCGGCATGCCGGGCGATCTCGATTACCTTGGCCGTTGCATCCGCGAGCGGGTGCTCAAGCACACCGGCATTCCCGTCGGTGTCGGCATCGCTGGCACCAAGACCCTGGCCAAACTGGCCAACCACGCGGCCAAACGCTGGGCCGTGCAAAGCGGTTGGGTGGTCGACCTGCGCAACGCGTCGCATCGTGAGTGGGTGCTGAAGAAGTGCGATGTGTCCGAGGTGTGGGGCATCGGCAAACGCCTCACTGCACACCTGCAGGGTATGAATATCCGCACGGCTTGGGACCTGTCCCGCGCCGACCCTGGCCTGCTGCGCAAGACGTTCAGCGTGGTGGTGGAAAAGACCGCCCGCGAGCTGGCTGGCACCCCCTGCCTGCAATTGCAGGACATCGACCCGCCGCGCCAGGAAATCTGCTGCAGCCGCATGTTCGGCATGCGCCTGACCGAGCTGGCACCGATCAAGGAAGCGCTGGCCACCTACGTGATGCGCGCCACCGAGAAGCTGCGCCAGCAACGCTCGCTGGCGCGACGGATGCGGGTGAGCATCCGCACCGGCATGTTCAACCCCGACGAGCCCCGTTACGCCAATGGCGTGGTGGTGCAACTGCCATACCCCACCGATGACGTGCGGCTGCTCACCCGCATGGCGCTGGAGGCGGTGGAGCGGGTGTATCGCCTGGGGTTTCGCTACAGCAAGGCTGAGGTGCTGCTGCTCGACCTGTGCCAGCGCGGCGAGTTCACCGGCGACCTGTTCACGCCCGCGCAAACGCAGCAGGCGGAGCGGGTGATGGGCGTGATCGACGGGGTGAACGCGCGGTGGGGTAGGGGCACGTTGCGCAGCGCAGCGGTGCCGGCGGCGGGGGATTGGGCGATGCGGCGGGCGTTGATGAGTGCGGGGTATACGACGCAGATGGCTGGGCTGTGGCGGGTGAATCTGTGAGACTGGCCGCAGCTGCTTTGACGCCCATCACCGGCACAGAAAGGGCGCCCACAGGGGCCACCGGCGATGTCAGAAACTCAACCGCACCGCCAACGCCGCCAAGGTCACCAGCAACACCGGCACCGTCAACAGCACCCCGACCTTGAAGTAATACCCCCAGCCGATGGTCACCCCTTTGCGCGCCAGCACATGCAGCCACAACAACGTGGCCAGGCTGCCGATCGGGGTGATCTTCGGCCCCAGGTCGCAGCCAATGACGTTGGCATAGATCATCGCCTCGCGCACCACGCCCTGCGCTTCGCTGGCATGGATCGACAACGCGCCGATCAACACGCTGGGCAGGTTGTTCATCACCGACGACAGCAGCGCGGCAATGAGCCCGGTACCCAGCGAGGCGGCCCACAGCCCGTGCCCGGCCAGCCAGTTGAGCACGGTGACGAGCGAGTCGGTAAGGCCGGCGTTGCGCAAGCCGTAGACCACCAGGTACATCCCCAGCGAGAACACCACGATCTGCCACGGCGCCTCGCGCACCACACGGCGGGTGGAGATCACGTGGCCACGGGCGGCGACGGCGAACAGCGCCGCCGCGCAGGCGGCGGCCACGGCACTGACCGGGATGCCCATGGGCTCGAGCACGAACAGGCTGGCCAGCAACGCCAGCAGCACCACCCAGCCGACACGAAAGGTCGCCCGGTCACGCACCGCCATGGCCGGCAGCTTGAGCTCATCGGTGGCGTAGCGCCGGGGGATGTCGCGGCGAAAATACAGCCACAGCACCAGCAGCGTGGCTGCCACTGCTACCAGGTTCACCGGCACCATGACCGCAGCGTAGGCGTTGAACCCTAGCTTGAAGTAATCCGCCGAGACGATATTCACCAGGTTCGACACCACCAGCGGCAAGCTGGCGGTGTCGGCGATGAAGCCCGCGCCCATGACGAAGGCCAGGGTCGCCGCCGGGGAGAAGCGCAACGCCAGCAGCATCGACATGACGATCGGGGTGAGGATCAGCGCCGCGCCGTCATTGGCGAACAGCGCCGACACCGCCGCGCCCAGCAGCACCATGAAGGCGAACAGGCGGCGCCCGTCACCCCGTGCCCAGCGGGCCACGTGCAACGCCGCCCACTCGTAGAAGCCTGCTTCATCCAGCAGCAGGCTGATGATGATCAGCGCGATGAAGGTGGCGGTGGCGTTCCAGATGATTGCCCACACCGCGGGGATATCGTGCAGCGACACCACCCCGAACAGCAGGGCCAGCACGGCGCCGAGGGTGGCGCTCCAGCCAACGCCGAGGCCTTTGGGTTGCCAGATGACCAAGGTCAGGGTGAACAGGAATATCAACGCGGCTGGGAGCATGAAGACGCTGTCTCGAAGCAGGAAAGAGGGCAGGTGCGACTGTACACGGGTCGCCCGCGTGCCGGAAAAGTTCCGTTACAAACATGTAAGTTTCGTAAATAAGATATAAACCCATTTGAGAATCACTATATTTACCACCCCTGTTGGCCCCCAAAGCAGTGTTTGCGAGGCCGGTGGGCGTGGGCCCCCGGCTTCCTGGCAGGGATGTGCCCTTTCGCTTACCGATAGCAGGAGATGTGTCGATGCAGTGCAGAACCTCACCCAACAGCCTGGCCCTGGCGTTCGTCGCGCTGGCGTCGCCGGCCATGATGGCGACCGCAGCCGAAGCAGAGGAGCAGCGCGCCGGTGAGGTGCTGGAAGTGCCGGCCGCCGATAACGCCCTGGTGATCCAGGACACGTTGGTGACTGCAGAGCGCGAGGCCCGCCAGGCGCTGGGCTCATCGATCATCACCGAAGCGGACATCAAGCGCCGCCCGCCGGCCAACGACTTGTCCGACATCATCCGCCGCGAGCCAGGGGTCAACCTGACCGGCAACAGCGCCAGCGGCGCGCGTGGCAACAACCGGCAGATCGACCTGCGCGGCATGGGGCCGGAAAACACCCTGATCCTCATTGACGGCAAGCCGTCCAGCGCACGTAATGCCGTGCGCTACGGCTGGAACGGCGACCGCGATACCCGTGGCGAGACCAACTGGGTGCCGGCCGAGGCGGTCGAGCGCATCGAGATCCTGCGCGGCCCGGCTGCGGCGCGCTATGGTTCGGGCGCCATGGGCGGGGTGGTCAATATCATCACCAAGCGCCCCACCGAGCAGTTCAAGGGCAACCTCAACCTTTACACGCAAATGCCCGAAGACAGCGCCGAGGGTGTCAGCCGCCGCGCCAACTTCAACCTCAGCGGCGGGCTCACCGACAACCTCGGTGTGCGCCTTTACGGCGGCCTGGCCAAGACCGATGCCGACGACCTCGACATCAACGCCGACCACGCCAACAGCGCGCTGGTCGCCGGCCGTGAGGGCGTGCGCAACAAGGACATCAACGGCCTGCTGAGCTGGAAGCTCAACGACGAGCACCGCCTCGAAGCCAGCGCCGGCTACAGCCGCCAAGGCAACATCTACGCCGGCGACACCATGAACAGCAACGGCGGCGGCAACCTTGAGCTGATCAACAGCCTGTATGGCCACGAAACCAACGTCATGCAGCGCAATACCTACGACCTGACCCACCTGGGCGACTTCGGCTGGGGTACCAGCAAGACCAGCCTGGCCTATGAGTACGTGCGCAACTGGCGCCTCAACGAAGGCCTGGCCGGTGGCCCGGAAGGTGCGATCAACGACAGCGGTGCGGCCGTGTCGCGGCTGCGCAACACGCGCCTGAGCAGCGAAGTGAACCTGCCGTTCGCCATGGGCAGCAGCGAACACGTGCTGACCCTGGGGGGTGAATACCTGTACGAGTCGCTCAACGACCAAGGCTCGTTCCGCCCGCAGAGCTTCGACCCCAGCGGCGGTGGCAGCGATGTGATCAGCGGCTTCGACCGCAGCAATTCGAAGATGACCGCCAAAAGCTATGCGCTGTTCGTCGAGGACAACATCATCCTGGGCGACACCACGGTCACCCCGGGCCTGCGCTTCGACCACCACGAAACCTTCGGCGACAACTTCAGCCCAAGCCTCAACCTGTCGCACAAGCTCACCGACGCGCTGACCGTCAAGGGCGGTATCGCCCGTGCCTACAAAGTGCCCAACCTGTACCAGTCCAACCCCAACTACCTGCTCTACAGCCGCGGCAACGGTTGCAGCGTGCAGCAGGCCAACTCGGGTGGCTGCTACCTGCAGGGCAACGCCGACCTCAAGCCGGAGATCAGCGTCAACAAGGAGATCGGCCTGCTGTACGACCGTGGCACCTGGCGCACCAGTGCGACCTACTTCCGCAACGATTACAAGAACAAGATCATCGGTGATACCGATGTGCTCTACACCATCAACAGCGGTCGCCGCGTGACCCAGTGGGAAAACGCCGGCGAGGCACGCGTGGAGGGTATCGAGGGCAACTTCTTCGTCGAGCTGACCCCCACGCTGGACTGGAACACCAACCTGACCTGGATGCTCGACAACGACAACCGCGAGACGGGCGAGCCGCTGTCGGTAATCCCGGAGTACACGGTCAACAGCACCCTGGACTGGCGCGCCACCGACAAGCTGTCGTTCCAGGTGGCGGGCACCTATTACGGTAAGCAGAAGTCGCCGACCTACAACTACCGCACCCAGGAAAACTATGACGTCGAGGCGCAGGAAGACGTTGAAGCCTACGGGCTGGTGGACGTGAGCGCCGGGTACACGTTCAACGCCAACTATGACGTGCGGGTGGGTGTGAACAACGTGTTCGACAAGCAGATCCTGCGCGGTGGCAATGCCAGCAGTTCGGGGGCCAACACCTATAACCAGCCGGGTAGGGCGGTATTTGCTTCGCTGAATATTTCCTTCTGAGGAATGGGCTGTACAGCAGCCCTCAGATTGATCACCGAGGAATTCCCGATGAACAAAGCCCCCGCCTGGTTGCAGATCCTCTCGCGCAGCGGCGCCGCACTGCTCGGCGGCTACGCGCTGACCTACGCCGCCAGCGCCTGCCTGGCGCGGCTGCTGCCGCTGGCACCCGCCGATGCCGTCATCGTCGCGACCCTGCCAGCCTTCATCTTCTATACCGCCGCGATCCTCTGGGCCTTCGCCAGCCGTGACGCGTTGCGCGCCTGGGCGCTACTGGCAGTAGCCGCGCCGTTGGCATTGATCGGCTTCTGGCCCCAGGCACTGGAGTGGTTGGCATGAAGAACACCTTCACCCAATCGATGGCCTGGCTGCACACCTGGGGTGGGCTGATCTTCGGCTGGCTGCTGTTCGCCATCTTCGTCACCGGTACCCTGGCGGTGTTCGACAAGGAGCTCAACCACTGGATGCAGCCGGAAATCCCGGCCAGCGAGGTGTCCCAGGCCGATGCCGCGCGGCGTGCCATCAGCTACCTGCAAACCCATGAAGCGCAGGCCGGCAACTGGGGGGTCAGCCTGCCCACCGAGCGTTCGCCCGGGCTGCGCGTGTCCACCGCTGAACGGCGTCATGGCGGCGGGGTGCAGCTCGACCCGCACAGTGGCGAGGCCATCGAGGTGCGTGACAGTGTGGGCGGCAATTTCTTCTTCCGTTTCCACTTCACCCTCGACCTGCCGCGCAACTGGGGCATCTTCGTGGTCGGTGCGCTGGCACTGGTGATGCTCGCGGCGCTGGTCACCGGCATCGTCATCCACAAGAAGATCTTCAAGGAGCTCTTCACCTTCCGGCCGAACAAGGGCCAGCGTTCCTGGCTGGACTTGCACAACGCCAGTGCGGTGCTGTTGCTGCCGTTTCACCTGATGATCACCTACACCGGCCTGGTGATCTTCATGCTCATCTACATCCCGGCGGGTGTCGACGCACTGTTTGCCGGCGACAGCCGCGCCTACTTCCAGGCCCAGGGCAACGCCCGTATGGAGCAGCCGCGTGGCCTGGCCAAGCAGCCGGGCGAACTGGTCGATGTGGTGCCGCTGCTGGCGCAGGCCGAGGCGGCGCTGGGGCCGATCGCCGGCTTCAATATTCGCAACCCCAACACCGCCGGGGCTCGCATCGAGATCCGCCCCGTGCTGGGCAACCGCATCGCGCTGTCCAAGGGGCAGGCGATGGTCTTTGACGGTGTCAGCGGCCAACTGCTCAGTGATGTGACCGAGTGGCGCGCGGCACCCTTGACCCAGCGGGTGATGGTCGGCCTGCATTTCGCCCAGTTCGGCGGTTACCCGATGCGCTGGCTGTACTTCGTCTGCGGGGTGGTCAGTTGCGTGATGATCGCCAGCGGCCTGGTGCTGTTCTGCGTCAAGCGCGGGCGCAAGTACGCCACTGCCAGCGCAGACGCGTCGGCGCGGCGTTGGTACCGGCTGACCGAGGTGTGCAACATCGGTTTCGTCGCCGGGTTGCTGCTGGCGTGCGTCGGCTTGCTGTGGGCCAGCCGTTTGCTGCCGGCCGAACTGGCGCAGCGTGAAGCCTGGGAGGTGCGCGCGTTCTTTGGCGTATGGCTGCTGGCGCTGCTGCATGCGGGGGTCAGGCCGGCGCGCCGGGCATGGGTCGAGCAGTTGGGGCTGACGGCGCTGCTGTGCATCGGCCTTGGGCTGTTCGGCGGGCTGAGCGATGGCCTGCGCCAGGGTGTGGTGGCATGCGCGCTGGTGCTGGGCGTACTGCTCGGGGTGCTGGCTTGGCGCGTGCAGCAGGCAGTGCCGGCGCCACTCAAAGGCAGGGCAGCGCGAAGCGTGGAGGCAGGAGCATGATGATGTTGCTCGCAGGTGGCGTGTTGTTCGCCTACGCCGGGATGCTCGGGCTGTGCCAGGGGCTGGAGCGGCATTACAAGCACGTTTGGAACAGGGCCTGCCCCGCGTCCTGGCGACGTGTCCTGCGCGGTGCGGGTTGGCTTGCCCTGGCGCTCAGCCTGCTGTTGTGCGCCCAGGCCTGGGGTTGGGCCATGGGCCCCGTGGCCTGGTTCGGGGTGATGTCGTTGGCGGGGCTGGTGCTGGTGCTGCTGTTGCCCTATTGGCCAAAAGTGGCAGTGGGGCTGGTGCTGATGTTGCCCGCGTGGGGGCTGCTGCAGGTGTTTGCCTGAGCTGGCCTCAACGCCGGCAGGCGGGCGCCCCCAGAGCGCGCTAGCCCAGCACCTTGCGTTGGCCGAGCCAGTGCTCGAAGCACTGGAAGGTTTCGATGGCAGCCTGCACCGTGGCGGCCTGCGCCGCAGGTGCGCACGATGCCTGGCCCAACCGGTCGAGGAAGATGCGCCAGTAGTTGCCGGTCAGTGCGCCGTACACGTCGAAAAAGCCTGTGCCGAGGGTAGGGCCCAGGCCGAGGCGTTCAGCCATTGCCCGTTTCAGCACCTGGCCGCCCAGGGTCGAGCCCTCCAGCACGTACATCACACCCAGCGCGCTGGCTTCGTTGCTGATGGCCGGCAGTGCCTGGCACAACGGCAGGGCATCGATGTCGGCCGCGCTCAGTTCGAGGGCTTGCAGGTCCAGAACCAGCGCCGACGTCTTGGCGCGCCTGGCCTCCTGGTACTCGCCCAGGCGCGTTTCGAGCGGCGCGTGGAACCCGTAGTAAGCCTGTATCAGCCGGCGGTATGCAGCGATGTCGAAGTCGGTTTTGAAGAACGGCAGGCGTGCTTCGAGGGATTTATGACAGTCACGGGTACCTTCGCGCAGGGCGAGCAACAGAGGGCTGGGGGCAGAGGGGCTGGCTGGCATCGGGTGGGCTCTAGTGGCATTTCGCCTAGGTTGGAGTGGCGATCGTAGCGCAGTGTTCCTCACCGGCGGCGACAATAGTGCGGAAAAAAAACCGTTGGCGTGCTAAACCGGTCGTCCCGTCTTTGTGAAGAAACTTCCCGGTGAAAGCCATACGCCTGACGTTGATCTGCCATGCCCTGACGCCAGCCCAGAAGCTGGGGCGCCTGCCCCATCCCGATGACGGCATCCTGGCGCTGGATGCTCAGCCATTCGCAGAGGTGCCCCAGGTGCGCATGCTGACCGCGCCTGAGCGACGTGCGGGCGAGACGGCGGCGTGGTTTTCGGCGCAGGCGCAGATCGAGCCTGCGCTGGCCGATTGCAACCTTGGCCGTTGGCAGGGGCTTTCACTCAAGCAGTTGCAGGCTGAGCAGCCAGAAGCATTGGCGCAGTGGCTGCATGACCCACACAGTGCGCCCCATGGCGGTGAGTCGTTCGCCGACCTGTGCCAGCGCATGGCGGGCTGGCTGGCGGCATTCGATACACCGGGCGAGTGGTTGGCGGTGACTCACCCGATGGTCATTCGTGCGGTGCTGGTGCAGTTGCTGGGTGGCCCGCTCAGCGCCCAGCGAAGCATCGATGTGCTACCGCTGTCGCGCCTGGCGCTGAGTTTTGCCGGGCAGTGGCGCTTGCGCCTGGGCTAGCCTGGCTCAGAACGCCAGCTTGTAGCCGATCAGCAGCAGCATGGCGGCCAGGCAAGGGCGCAATACACGGTCGGAAATCCGCCCGGTGAGGTGGCTGCCCAGATAAATGCCGGGCAGCGAACCGAGCAGCAGGTAGCCGAGCAGCGACCAGTCCATGTTACCCATGCCGGCGTGGCCCAGGCCTGCAACCAGCGTCAGTGGCACAGCATGGGCGATCTCGGTGCCGACCAGGCGGCGGGTGACCAGGAACGGGTAAAGCAGGAACAGGGCCACGGTACCCAGCGCGCCCGCCCCGATCGAGGTGAGCGTGACCATCACACCCAGCACCACCCCGGTCAGCACGGTGAGGGTATTGAGGGTGCGGTCGCTGAGGGAGTAATGGTCACCGGCATGGCGATTGGCGAATGCCTGCAGGCGCGACTTGAACAGGATTGCCAGCGCGGTGAGGATCAACACCACCGCGAGGCCCTGCTTGATGACGGCGTTGAGCGCCGAGGTGTCGGTGTGCAGGGTGCTGAGGAACCACAGGGTCAGTGCGGCAGCCGGGACGCTGCCCATGCTGAGCAGGCCGGTGATCTTCCAGTCGATGTTCTTGTTGCGGCCATGCACCCAGACGCCGCTGGCCTTGGTGATGGCGGCATACAGCAGGTCGGTGCCGACGGCAGTGGCCGGGCTGATGCCGAACCACAGCAGGATCGGCGTCATCAGCGAACCGCCACCGACGCCGGTCATGCCCACGATAAAACCTACAACCAATCCAGCAATGGTGAAACCAAAAGAACCTACATCCATACGCTACTCGACTGCCCAGCTTTAGCCCGTGATCGGATGGGTGCCAGCATATAGGTAGTTTTTATAGCCAAATAGACTTGTTCGTTATTAGGTTATAACCGGCCGGGCACGGATCAGGGCTGCTGCGCAGCCCATCGCCGCGATTCAACTCAGATGCGGAAGCTGCCTACCAGTTGCTTCAACCGCCCAGCCTGCTGAGCCAATGCATCGCAATGCTGCAGCGTCTGGTTGAGGTTCTCCACCCCTTGCTGGTTGAGGGCGTTGATCTGGGTGATGTCCAGGTTCAGGCTTTCGACCACTGCGGTCTGCTCTTCGGTGGCGGTGGCCACCGACTGGTTCATGCCATCGATCTCGCCGATGCGCTGGGTCACGCTGGCCAGGCGCACGCCGGCCTGGTTGGCCACCTGCACGGTTTGCTCGCTGGACACCTGGCTGGTGTTCATGGTGTGCACCGCTTCACGTGAGCCGACCTGCAGGCTGGTGATCATGCGGTGGATCTCCTCGGCGGATTCCTGGGTGCGGTGCGCCAGGTTGCGGACCTCGTCGGCGACCACCGCAAACCCACGCCCGGCCTCGCCGGCACGCGCCGCTTCGATGGCGGCATTGAGCGCCAGCAGGTTGGTCTGCTGGGAAATGCCCTTGATCACGTCGAGGATCTTGCCGATTTCATCGGTGCTGGCATTGAGCGTTTCGATCTGCTCGCAGGATTCGCTGATGCGCTGCGACAGCGCGGTCATGGCGTTGATCGCTTCCTCGACCACTTGCCGCCCGCCATTGGCCTGCTCGCTGGCGCCGCTGGCGTGTTGCGAGGCGTCGGCGGCGTTGCGGGCGATTTCCTGGGTGGCGGCGCCCAGCTCGTTGATGGCCGCGGCAACGCTGTTGGTCCGCAGGCTCTGTTCTTCGGAGCCGATGATCGACGCATTGGAGGCGTTGACCACTTTTTCCGACAGGTCATGCACCAGCCGCGTGGCCGAGGACACTTCGCTGATCGAGGTGTGGATACGCTCGACGAAGTGGTTGAACGAGGTGGCCAGTTCGCCGAACTCGTCCTTGCGCTGCACGTCCAAGCGGCGGGTCAGGTCGCCTTCACCCTCGGCGATGTCGCGCATGGCGCGGCCCATGGTGGTCAGTGGGCGCATCAGCACCGGGATCAGCAGGCCCAGCAAACCGGCAATGGCGGCCACGGCGATGAGCATGGCGATGATCGCCGAGGTACGGAACTGGCCGAGGGCCGCGTAGGCCTTGTCCTTGTCGATCGACAGGCCGATGTACCACTGCGCCGACGGCAGGCCGGCCACCGGGGTGAAGGCGATCAACCGCTGCTGGCCATCCAGGGTGGCGTCCTGCAGGTCGGCGGCGACGCGCAGGCCGCTGCCGGGGTAGATGTCCTTGAGGTTTTTCATCACCTGGTCTTTGTCCGGGCTGACGATCACCTGGCCGCTGCTGTCGGCGAGGAAGGCGTGGCCGATGCCGCCGAAGTCGACCGAGTTGATGATCTGCACCAGGGTGTCGAGGGTCAGGTCGCCGCCGACCACGCCGATCAGTTCGCCGTTGCGCTTGCTTTTCACGGGGGTGGCGATGGTCACCATCAGGCCGCCGACGGCGCCTTGGTAGGGGGCGGTGAGCACGGTTTGCCCGGCGCTCGCCGCGCTGCCGTACCACGGCCGCTGGCGCGGGTCGTAGCCGGCCGGCATCTGCGTGTCGGGGCGCTGGGTGAACCCACCGTTGGCCTGGCCCAGGTAGGTGAACAGGAAGTTTCGCGTGTAGGAAGGCTGCTCGATCAGCCCCGCCAGGGTGTCGCCGGCCCCTTGTTCGGCGATGTCCTGGGCCAGGTTTTCCAGAACCAGGATGCGCCCGCTCATCCAGTTCTGCACGCTGCTGGCAGTCAGCGCGCCGGACTGTTGCACCGACGATTCGATGTTCTGGCGGATGGTGTTGCGTTGCAGGTAATCGTTGTAGAGCGTGAACAGGGCAAATGCCAGCACCACGACGCCGCAGGCGCTGAGCAGGATCTTGTGGCGAAATTTCAGGTTCATGTTTCGAGACCTTGAGCCATGGAGGGGAGGGCGCCGCACGCTTGTGGCGCGATGGCGGGCCTGTCCTCACTCCTATCGGCAATTCGCGCTGAAAATTGAAGTGCTTACGGCATGTAGCTGAGGCGATTTCGACGGACGGTGCGCTAGCGTTTGGCTAGCTGTTCGATCAGCAGGCGGGCCGCCTGGCGCAGCGGTTGCTGCTTGCGCCACAAGGCATGAATCGGCAGCTGCAGCTCGTTGCGGGTGTTGCGAAACTGCAGGCGCACCAGGCGCCCGGCGTCGATCAGCGGCGCCACCCGCGCCAGCGGCAGGTCACCCCAGCCAAGGCCCGCTTCGACCATTTGCAGGGCGAAATCGAAACTGTCGGTGGACCAGTGTGTGGCGCCGATCAGCGCACGCGGGTCGGCCAGCGGCAGGTCGCGGCTGCGTACCAGGATCTGGCGCACGTTGATCAGGTCTTCCAGGTAATGGATGCGCCCATCCAGCAGTGCCGGGTGCGACGGTGACAGGGTGGCCACCAGCGACGCCATGCCGATGTGCTGAAACCCCCGGCGGGCATCGACCTGCAGGCCGGCGAAGGCCAGGCACAGGTCGGCGCGGCCGCTGTCGAGCAACTGCAGCGCCTCTTCCTGAGGCGCGCTGAGTAGCTGGATGTCCAGCAGCGGGAAGCGCTCCCCGAGCTTGGCGATGGCAGCCAGCAGGGGGCGGTGGTCGATGTCCGGGACCACTGCGAGGGTCAGGCTGCTCTCCAGCCCTTGAGACAACTCCAGGGCGTGTACTTGCAGCAGCCCGAGCTGTTCGGCGATCAGCCTTGCGTGGGGTTCGAGCGCCAGGGCCTGGGCGGTTGCGCGTACTTCGCGCGCGCCGCGCTCGAACAAGGCGTAGCCCAGTTCCGCCTCAAGGTTGCCGACCGCCATGCTGACTGCCGAGGGCACCCGGCCCAGGGTGCGGGCAGCGGCGGAAAACGAGCCGCGGTCGAGCACGGCCAGAAACAGCTGGATATTGTCGCTGGAAAAGTTCATGGCAGCCTCCTGTCAGTAAATCTGAAAGCTACCAACTTTTTCTGTCAAGAGTATTGAAGCATTCTTGCGCGCCTTCGTTTTTCGTTACATGAGGTAAACCCCGTGCAGGGACTGAAACGCAAACTGGTCTACGTCACCTTCTACGAATTGATTGGCCTGTGCATGTCGACCCTGGGTCTGGCCTATCTGTCGGACACCGAGGCTTCGCACACCGGGCCGCTGGCGGTGATGATCACCACCATCGCCATGCTCTGGAACCTGATCTACAACAGCCTGTTCGAGCTCTGGGAGAGCCGCCAGGCCAAGCGTGGACGCAGCGTGGCGCGGCGGGTGGCGCATGCCATCGGCTTCCAGCTGACCTTGGTGGTGTACCTGATTCCGCTGATCGCGTGGTGGCTGGACATGACCCTGGTGGAGGCATTTTTGGTCGACCTGGCATTCATCATTCTGGTGCCGTGCTACACCTTCGCCTACAACTGGGCGTTCGATCGGATCTTTGGTTTGCCGGCATCGGCCATGGCCACGGCCTGAGCGGCAGTTCCGGCCTCTAAGGCGGCAGGCGAATCAGTAAGGGTTCCTGCCGTGCGGGCTGGACCGGCTGCTGTTGCTGTTCTTGCGCCTGCGGCCGCGGCGTACTCACTAGCAAACTGTCCTCGACCTGCCCCGACAGGTAATACACCCCCGCCATGGCGCCGCTCTGGCGGTTCTCCATCAATTCCTGCCATTCCTGGTTGAGCGCCACGTTGAGGATCACCCGCAACTGCTCGACCATCTCCGGTTGTTCGCGGTCATGGGTCACCATGCCGTAGCCTGCCGCGGCTATCGAGATCATGGCGCCGGCCACCTTGCCCACCGCGCTCGCCACGGCGCTGGCAATACCGCGCGGGGCCAGGGTGGCGCCGAGCTTTTCGCTGGCGCGGTTGGCGACCGACGACAAGCCCACGTTGGTCTGCCCAGGGCCCTTGGCGGCTTGCTGGTGCAGGTGCTCACGCAAAGCCAACCAGGCCGGTTGCTGGTCGAGCGGTTTGGCCTTGAGCAACTGATAGAGGCTGGCGTTGCGTGCCGGCGGTGGCCCCAGGTTTATCGCGGGGACACGGTTGAGGCGCTGGCTGAGCTGGTCGGGCGGGGCGTTGTAGCGCTGGATGATGGCCGGCAGCTGCTGGCCGAACAGTTGCAGGTACAGCTCGCAGGCGCGGTCGCGGATACCTTCGGGGTTGATCTGCTCGGCCACCGGTTCGATCACCCGCTCGTGGTACTGCTCCTGCAGGTACAGGGCCAGGCGCTTTTCTGCGGGCTCGCGGCCTTCACCACTGTCGAGTTTGTACCAGGCCACCTTGAGGGTCAGCCATTGCTGGGTCCAGTAACCGGTGAACCAGGGGATGAAATCGCTTTCGGTGCGCTGCTGCACCTGCTCTTTCCACACCCGCATGGAGCGCCGCGCATAGTCGTTGGCAGAGCCCGCAGCGCCCACCGAGGCATCGATCAGTTCCTGGTCGATGCGCTGCCAGGCGGCGGGCGTCAGCACGGCGGGCGGTGGCGGGGCAGGCGGGCGCTTGCTGGCACAGCCGCCGAGGGCCAGCAATATGCAAAGCATGGTGATCGCGCGCCGGTTCACAGGCCTGCCTCCAAAGTAGGGTGGAGGGTAGTCCAAGTATAGGCGCGCTCGTGCACGAGCCGATCAGAGGATGACGTGATCGGGTGTGTACACCCACTCACTTGCCGCGGCAATGCCTCCATCTGAAACGACGCAAATCGCTGCCCTGCCAGATCTGCGCGGCAGGGTGGGAGGACTGCAGCCAATGCCAGCCATTGCAGCTTCAGCGGTCTGTCAGGTCCAGCTTGGCCTCCAGTCGGTCCAGGTGTTCATGCATCAAGGTCAGCGCAGCCGCCTCGTCCGCGGCTTCGACGGCGTCGATGATTGCCGCATGCTCTTGCCAGGCGCAGTGGTCGCAGCAGGGCGACTCATAGCGGGCAATGATCAGCGAGGTCATCGGCACCAGGCCATTGAGAAAACGTGCCAGCGGCGCGTTGGCGGCCACCTGCGCGAGCTTGAGGTGGAACTCGCCGCCCAGGCGGATGGCTGCGCAGCGCTCGCCGCGTTCGTGATGCTGGCGCTCGCGCTCTACCAGTGAGCGCAATTGGCGGATCTGCGTCGGCCGTGCGCGCTGTGCGGCCAGGCTGATCAAGGTGGTTTCGGCCAGGCGCCGTGCACTGAGCACCTGGCGCGCCTGTTGCGGGTCGGGCGCGGCCAGGTGCGCGGTGTGGCTGGGGCGTTGCACCACCACTTGCTGGTCTGACAAGCGCCCAAGTACCCGGCGGATCACCGTGCGGCTGACGCCGAAGGCGGTGCCCAGAGCCTGTTCGGGCAGCAGGCTGCCGGGCGGCAGGCGCTGTTCAAGGATGGCATCGAACAGCCGCGGGTAGATTTGTTCGGCCGACAGGCGGGTTTCGCCGGCGGCGAGCAGGGCTGGCAGATGGGGGGTGGCGTGGGCGCTGGCGGTCATGGGCGCTCTCCTTGGGTCATGGGCGCGGATGGTCATCCGGGATGTTCAGTTCGATGCCCATGCGCTGGCCTTCGGCGAGGATGTGCTGGCGCATCTGGGCGCTGGCCAGGGCGCTGTTACGGTCGCGAATGGCGCGTACCACGGCTTCGTTTTCCTTCAGCCGCGCGGCCAGGTGCTCGGGCGAGTTGCGCAGCATTTCGGCGCTTTGCTTGAGCGCGTTGCCGGTCTGCTGCACCACGCTCTGGAAGATCGGGTTGGTGGTCAGCGCAAACAGCGCCTGGTGAAAGGCGATGTAGGCCTTGGCCCCGGCTTCGCTGTCGTCGGCATCCAGGGCTTCGCGCATGTCCATCAGGGTCAGGCGCAGCTGGCCGATATCCTGGCTGTTGGCCGATTGCGCCACCAGGCCGACGATGAAGGGTTCAAGGGTGTAGCGCAGCTCCAGCACATCGGCCAGGCTGGCTGCAGCGGCGCTGTCGACGCCGGGTTCCGGCTGGGCCGCTTCGGCCTCCAGCACCAGCACGCCCTTGCCGGGCAGCGAACGTACCAGGCCCAGGGTTTCCAGCACGGTCACCGCTTCGCGCAGGCTGGGGCGGCTGATGCCCAGCTGTTCGGCCAGCTCGCGCTGGCCGGGCAGCATGTCGCCGGAGCGCCATTGGCCGCGGGCCAGGGCCTGGCGCAGTTTTTCCACCACGGAGGTGACGACGGTCGATGAGCTGATCACGGTTCGCTCCTGAAAGGGCCGGCGCTAGCGCCGGCCACGTGGGCTCAGAATTCCTGTTGATGGGCGTTGGGCTGCTTGCGTGGCGCATGGGCGAAGCCGGGTTTGCCATCGAGCACGTTTTGTGCGCGTTCCAGGTCGATGTCTTTCTCCCAGCGGGCGATGGCCACGGTGGCGACACAGTTGCCGATCAGGTTGGTCAACGCC
Source organism: Pseudomonas sp. NPDC087185 (assembly GCF_044744955.1). Lineage (NCBI taxonomy): Bacteria > Pseudomonadati > Pseudomonadota > Gammaproteobacteria > Pseudomonadales > Pseudomonadaceae > Pseudomonas > Pseudomonas sp. NPDC087185. Next base: position 252,409 of record NZ_JBIUZK010000002.1, read on the forward strand.
CGGCCGATGCCCATGAACCAGTCCACCGCCAGTACCAGCACCAGGCCCACCACCGGGATCGCCGGCACGGCGGTCAGGGTGGCGGCGAGGATCACCAGCGCCGAGCCTGGGATGCCGTGAGCCCCCTTGGACGTCACCAGCGACACCAGCAAAATGGTCAGCAAGTCGGTCATCGCCAGCGGCGTGCCGGTGGCGTTGGCGATGAACACGATGGCCAGGGTCAGGTAGATGGAGAACCCGTCGAGGTTGAACGAGTAGCCGGTGGGGATCACCAGGCCCACGGTGGAGCTGCCGATGCCGAGGTGTTCAAGCTTGCGCATGATCTGTGGCAGCACGGCGTCGGAGGAGGCGGTGCCGAGGACGATGGTCAGTTCTTCGCGCAGGTACTTGATGAACGGCAGCAATTTGAGGCCAGACACGCGCATCACTGTACCGAGGACGATCAGCACGAAGCCGGCGCAGGTCAGGTAGAACAACGCCACCAGGCCACCCAGGTGCTGCAGCGACTCCAGGCCATATTTGCTGGTGGTGAAGGCGATGGCGCCGAACACGCCGATCGGTGCCAGGCGCACGATCATGCCCATGATGCGGAAGATCACGTGGCTGAGTTCGTTGATCAACCGCGAAATGCCGGCGGCCGAATCACCCACCAGGTTAAGCGCGCTGCCGAACAGCACGGAGAACAGCAGCACCTGGAGGATGTTGTTGTCGGCGAAGGCGCCCACCACCGAGGTCGGGATCAGGTCCATGAAGAACGCGGTGGCGCCATGGATATGCTGGCCGCGCTCGGCCAGGCCGTTGGCGTCGGCGGCGGACAGCTGGTCCAGGTGGATATTGGCGCCGCTGCCGATGCCGCTGCTGAAGGCGAACACCAGGCCGATCACCAGGGCGATGGTGGTCAGCACTTCGAAGTAGATCACTGATTTCAGGCCGATGCGCCCGACCTTTTTCAGGTCGCCAGCGCCAGAAATGCCGCTGACCACCACGCAGAAGACGATCAGGCCGATGAGCATCTTGATCAGCTTGATGAAGCCGTCGCCGAGGGGTTTGAGTTGCAGGGAAAGGTCGGGGAAGCTGAGGCCGCAGGCGATGCCGAGGGCAAGGCCGAGCACGACTTGCAGGAAGATCGAACGCGAGCACCATTTGAGCATGGGAGTGATCTCTGATCGGTGTCCTTGCTTCGGTGCCGCACGGGGCGAAAGAGCGCAGGACTTAATTATTTTTGTGGTCTTACCGGTTTGTTCAGCGCGGGACCATAAAAGCGCGAAAAAACCGACTTTGCAAGGGTTTTTGGCCTTACCGGTCTGACCAGTTGTGGGGCATCTTGGCCTGGCAGGCTCTAGTTCGGTGCGCGCTGTCGATTGTGCTCACGCAGCGGTAGGTGGGGTTTGCCAGTGCCTGGCCAGAGTTTGCAATCTGCCTGCCAACTTGTGGTCAGGGCTGCGGCGCCATGCGCTTGACCGAGGCCAGTTCAGGGTGGGCGACCAGCTTGTCGATGTGCAGCGCGTCATCGTTCATCCAGGTCTCGCTCAGCACCCGGTAATGTTCCATGTCGCGGCAGCGCATGCGCAGGCTGTAGTCGAAGTGGCCGCTGATCAGCTGGCATTCATACACCTGCGGGCAGGCTTGCATCGTGGCCTCGAAGGCCTTTTGCGCGGCGCGCCCGCTCTGGTTCGACAGGGCCACTAGCACCAGCAACGACAGCCCCGGGGCGACTTTCTGCAGGTCGATGATGGCGCCATAGCCGCGGATGACGCCGCGCCGCTCCAGCTTGCGCACGCGCTCAAGGCAGGGGCGTGGGGTGAGGTGAACCAGGCTGGAGAGTTTTTCGAAGGTGATCCGCCCATCGATGCGCAGCACGTCGATGATGGCCTGGTCGATACGGTCCAGCGGGGGGTGGGGGGCGTCCTGGGTGTCCATGCGCGCGGCTTCTTTGCAAAAGGGGCATGGACAGGGTAGGCGCAAACAGCAGGGGCTGCCTGGCAGCCCCGGTTCGCTCAGGCGCAGGCGCTGTGGGCCTGTTGAGCAGCACGCACTTCAACCACGCGCGGTTGCAGCAGGGCATAGAGGTCCTTCGGGTTCTGCAGCGCGGGCACCAGCGCGATGTCCTGGCCGATACCCAGCGCCGGCGCGGTATCCAGCACATAGCGCAGCGCCGAGTAGTCCTCCAGGGCAAAGCCTACCGAGTCGAACAAGGTGACCTGGGCAGCGCTTTCACGGCCCTTGGCAAAGCCTGAGACGACCTGCCAGAACTCGGTGACCGGCGAATCGGCCGGCATCTGCTGGATCTCGCCTTCGACCCGGCTTTGCGGTTCGTACTCGACGATTACCCGCGCCCGTTCGACGATGTCGCGGTGCAGCTCGGTCTTGCCGGGGCAGTCGCCGCCGACGGCGTTCAGGTGCATGCCCGGTTCGATCATGTCGGGCGTGAGAATGGTCGCGCAGGCTTTGTCCGCCGTGACGGTGGTGACAATGTCTGCACCGCGCACCGCTTCGGCGACAGAGTGGGCGACGATCAGCTTGAGCCCGGGCCGGCCGGCCAGGTTGGCCACCAGCTTGGCAGTGGCCGCCGCGTCGATGTCGTACAGGCGGATTTCATCGATGCCCAGCAGGGTCTTGAAGGCGATGGCCTGGAACTCGCTTTGCGAGCCATTGCCGATCAGCGCCATGCTGCGGCTGTCTTCGCGCGCCAGGTAGCGGGCAGCGAGGGCCGAAGTGGCTGCGGTGCGGATCGCCGTGGCCAGGGTCATCTCGCTGAGCAGCAGCGGCGCGCCGGAATCGACATCGCTCAGGGTACCGAAGGCCATCACCGTTGGCAGGCCATGGCGGGTGTTCTTCGGGTGCCCGTTGACGTACTTGAAGGCGTACAGGCTGGCGTCGGACACCGGCATCAGCTCGATCACGCCGTCTGTGGAATGGTTGGCCAGGCGCGGGCACTTTTCAAAGTCGTGCCAGCGCAGGTAGTCCTGGCGGATGTACTCGGCCATCTCCACCATGCAGGTGGCCAGGCCCTTGCGATTGGCCAGGCGGGCGAGGTCTTGCACATCGATGAAGCGGGTCATGGAGGTCTCCCTGCGACGTAGCGTCAGGGATATTGTCGTACGGGCAGCGGCGCGATGCTGGCTGAAGAAAGGGGGGGTGGCAGCCGTTACAGCTGGTTAGGCGCAGATGGCAGCCGAATCGGCTGCGAGGCGCCTATGGCGGGCCCCGTCATGGCTCACGCAGCCTTTTGTACAAGGTGGTGCGGCTGATGCCCAGCACGCGTGCGACTGCTGAAAGGTTGCCGTTGGCCTGCTGCAGCAAACCCTGCAGGTCGGATTTTTCGCTGACAGGGGACGTGCTCGTCTGTTCGCATGCCTCGGCCAGAAACGCCGCCGGAAGGTGTTCGACGCCGACTGGCGCGTTGCCCGCCAAGGCCAGCGCCACCTGCAGCACGCTGACCAGCTCGCGCACATTACCGGGCCAGGGATGCCGATCAAGCAGGTCGACGATGGCCTGGGGCAGGTGTGCGGGCTGCCCAGGGTCGCGATGGCGTGCATGCAACTGCTCGATCAGTTGCCGCCGGTCACTGCGCTCGCGCAGCGGCGGCAATACCAATGCGAGCCCGGCGATGCGGTAATAGAGGTCCTGGCGAAAACGCCCGGCACGCACCTCCTCGGCCAGGTCGCGGTTGCTCGCCGAGACTACGCGAATGTCCACTGCCACCGGTTCGCCGCTGCCCAGTGGCTGGATGCTGCGCGATTGCAGCACGCGCAGCAGGCGGGCCTGGGTCGGCAGCGGCATGTCGCCGACTTCGTCGAGGAACAGGACGCCGTGGTCGGCCTTGCGAATCAGCCCGGGGTTGCCCTTGTGATGAGCGCCGGTAAAGGCGCCTTTGTCGTAGCCGAACAGCTCCGATTCGACCAGCTCCGCCGGGATTGCCGCGCAGTTGACCGCGATCAGCGGCTGGCGGGCACGGCTGCTGGCGCGGTGCAGGGCTTCGACGAAGACTTCCTTGCCGGCTCCGGTTTCACCCTGGACCAGTACCGGGATGTCTTTTTCCAGCAACAAGCTCGCTTGGGCCAGGGCTTTTTCCAGGCGCGGGTCACCATTGCAAGGTGCAGGGCGCGTGGGGCTTGGTGGGGGCGCCTGCCATTGGCAGTGGAAGCGGTTGCGCCCGGCCGCCTGCAGGGCAAAGGGTTGCTGCTGTGGCTGAGCGAGCAACTGGCGCATCGGCATCTGAAACAGCTGCTCAAGGTTCTGGTGCAGCGGGTTGCCGCCCAACAGGCTGTCGGCGCGGTGATTGGCGGCGAGCACCTGGCCGTGCTCGTCGAACACCAGCAACCCGGCCCAGGGGCTGTCGAGGTTGTCGGAGGCGCTGTTGAACAGCAGCTGCGCGTGCTGGCTGGCATGTTGCGCGAGGATCAGCCGGTTCTCCAGGCTCTGGCCCATCATGCGCACCAGGCCGAGGGTCTGGGTGGCGGGCAGGTAGCCGTCGCTGGCCACGTCGAGCACGCCGACCAGTTGTCGCTCGGCATCGAACAGCGGCGCTGCGGCGCTGGACATGTAGCGGTTCTGGCGCAGGTAGTGCTCGTCCTGGCCGACATGGATCGGCTCGGCGCAGACCAGTGCGGTGCCCAGCGCGTTGGTGCCCACGCCGCGTTCGTGCCAGTGGGCACCGGCGCTGAAGCCGCGCTGATGCTGCGGCTCGACGAAGCGTCGCGAGCCCCAGGTGTCGAGCAGGCAGCCGCTGGCGTCGGCGAGCATGATCAGGTAGCTGGCATTGCCCAGCAGGTGCGCGTATTGCGGCAGCACGGCATCGCGGGTCAGTTGCAGCAGCGCCTGGCGCCGCGCCAGCAGGGTGCTGAGTTCGGCACGGGTCAGGCAATCGAAGTCCGGTGCGCTCTGCGGCTGCAGGCCAAGCTCGCGGCAGCGGGCCCAAGAGGCCTGGATCAGTTGGGCATGGGTCGAAGCGGATGTGGCCATGGGCCTGTCCTGTGTGATTGTTGTTTTCAGCCGACCGCTGTTCAGTGTCGTTCAGGGTTGTTCAATGTCAAACCCGCGGCTGTTCAGGTGTTCAGCGAACCTGTTCAGTGGCGAACGGCAGATGCCCGGCCTGCGCCGGTAGAGCCGCATGCCAGAGCCTTGCGGCGCAACTGGCACGGAACTGGCTGTGTTTGGCAGACAACAATCACAAGAAGGCCACGCCATGTCCCTGGTGTTGGAGCAGGTCAGCCGCAGCGTCGACGGGCAACCCTGGGTCATCGACGCGTCCCTGCGCTTCGAACCCGGTTCGTTCAACGTGCTGTTGGGGCGGACCCTGGCCGGCAAGACCAGCCTGATGCGCCTGATGGCCGGGCTCGACCGCCCTGACCGTGGCCGCGTGCTGATGGCGGGCGAGGATGTCACCGGCGTGCCGGTGCGCCGGCGCAACGTGTCGATGGTGTATCAGCAGTTCATCAACTACCCGACCCTGAGCGTCTACGAGAACATCGCCTCACCCCTGCGCCAGGCGCGCCTGGCCGAGCCAGAGATACGCCGGCGGGTGCAGGAAACCGCCGAGATGCTGCGCATCGAACCCTACCTGCAGCGCTTGCCGCTGGAGCTGTCCGGCGGCCAGCAGCAGCGCACGGCGATGGCCCGGGCATTGGTCAAGGATGCCGGGTTGATCCTGTTCGACGAGCCGCTGGTCAACCTCGACTACAAGCTGCGCGAGGGGTTGCGCCAGGAGCTGCGCGAACTGTTCGCCGCGCGCAACTGTATTGCCGTGTACGCCACCACCGAGCCCAATGAGGCGTTGGCGCTGGGCGGCACCACGACCCTGTTGCACGAGGGCCGTATCGTCCAGAGCGGCACCACCGCCGAGGTCTACCAGCGGCCTTGCAGCGTGCTGGCCGCCGAGCTGTTTTCCGAGCCGCCGATCAACCTGGTGCCGGGGCGTATCCATGGCAACGAGGTGAGCCTGGCCCAGGCCGTGCACTTTGCCCGCAATGCCGACCTGCAGCGCCTGAGCGACGGCGATTATTGCTTCGGTGTACGCCCCAGCCACATCACCCTGGTGCCGAGCCACGACGACGACCTGGAGCTGGCTGTGCTGGTGGAGCTGGCCGAAATCAGTGGCTCGGAGACCTTCCTGCACGTGCGTAACGAGCACTGGCGGATGGTCCTGCACCTGCCGGGGGTGCACGAGTACCCGGTGGACACGCCAATCCGAGTGTTCATTCCCACCCACAAGTTGTTCGTCTTCGACAGCGCCGGGGCGCTGGTGCAGGCGCCGGGCCTGCGCCAGGCGAGGAGCAGCTGATGGCCGAGATCCGTTTGCGCCAGCTGGCGCACAGCTACAGCCGCCAGCCCGCCACGGCGGCTGACTACGCCCTGCATGAGCTGGAGCACGTGTGGGAGCAGGGTGGTGCGTATGCCTTGCTCGGGCCGTCGGGGTGCGGCAAGTCGACCTTGCTCAACATCATCTCGGGCCTGCTCACGCCGTCCCATGGCCAGGTGCTGTTCGACGGCAAACCGGTCAACGACCTGACGCCGCAACAGCGCAACATCGCCCAGGTGTTCCAGTTCCCGGTGGTGTACGACACCATGACGGTGTTCGACAACCTGGCGTTCCCCTTGCGCAACCAGGGCCTGGACGAGAGCAAGGTGCGCACGCGGGTCCAGGAGATCGCCGAGGTGCTCGACCTGGCTGCGGTGCTCAAGAAAAAAGCGCGCAACCTCAGCGCCGATGAAAAGCAGAAGGTCTCCATGGGCCGCGGCCTGGTGCGCGACGATGTTTCGGCGATCCTCTTCGACGAGCCGTTGACGGTGATCGACCCGCACCTGAAGTGGAAGCTGCGGCGCAAGCTCAAGCAGATCCATGAGCAATTCAACATCACCATGATCTACGTCACCCACGATCAGCTGGAGGCCTCGACCTTCGCCGACAAGATCGCGGTGATGCACGGCGGGCGCATCGTCCAGTTCGGTACCCCGCGTGAACTGTTCGAACGGCCACGGCATACCTTCGTCGGCTACTTCATCGGCAGCCCCGGGATGAACCTGATCGAAGTGCGCGCCGAAGCGGACGGGGTGGTGTTCGGCGACATCCACCTGCCGTTGCCCGATGGCCTGCGCGAACGCTTGGCGGCGACCGCGGGCGGGCGCCTGCAGGTGGGGATCCGCCCGGAGTTCGTGCAGCTGTGGGACGGCCCTTTCGAGGGTGCCTACCCGGCGCAGGTGCTGGACATCGAGGACCTGGGCACCTACCGCATCGTCACGCTCATGCTGGGCGGCGTGTCGCTCAAGGCCCGCCTGGGCGAGGACCGCCCGCTACCCGTGGGCCAGGCCTGGGTCAGCCTGCCGGCGCAGTGGCTGATGCTGTACGTCGATGACGTGTTGCTGGAGGCCGGGCCATGAACAAGGTGCCCAACAACAAGGCCTGGTGGCTGGTGCTGCCGGTGTTCCTGCTGGTGGCCTTCAGTGCCGTGATGCCGATGATGACCGTGGTCAACTATTCGGTGCAGGACATTTTCGACCAGTCCAGCCGCTATTTCGTCGGCGCCGACTGGTACCGCCAGGTGCTGCGCGACCCTGCATTGCACGATGCGTTGCTACGCCAGTTCATTTATTCCACCTGCGTGCTGCTGATTGAAATTCCGCTGGGCATCGGCATTGCTCTGACCATGCCCACCAAGGGGCGCATGGCCTCGGTGTGCCTGATCGTGATGGCCATTCCGTTGCTGATCCCGTGGAACGTGGTCGGTACCATCTGGCAGATCTTCGGCCGTGCCGATATCGGCCTGCTCGGCGCCACGCTGGCCAAGCTTGGGGTGAGCTACAACTATGCAGGCGACCCGTTCGATGCCTGGCTCACCGTCCTGGTGATGGATGTGTGGCACTGGACGTCGCTGGTGGCACTGCTGTGTTACTCGGGCCTGCGGGCGATCCCTGACGTGTATTACCAGGCCGCGCGCATCGACCGTGCTTCGGGCTGGGCGGTATTCCGGCATATCCAGTTGCCCAAGCTGAAAAGCGTGCTGCTGATCGCGGTGATGCTGCGCTTCATGGACAGCTTCATGATCTACACCGAGCCGTTCGTGCTCACCGGCGGCGGCCCCGGCAACGCCACCACCTTCCTCAGCCAGACCCTCACGCGCATGGCCGTGGGGCAGTTCGACCTGGGGCCGGCGGCGGCGTTTTCGCTGGTGTACTTCCTGATCATTCTGCTGGTGTCGTGGCTGTTCTATACCGCCATGACCCACGGCGACAAGGACTAGGCCATGAGCATGCGCAAGACGCTGGCCCTGCTGCTGTACTTCTTCTTTCTGCTGGTGCCGATCTATTGGCTACTGAACATGTCGTTCAAGAGCAACAGCGAGATCCTCGGTGGCCTGACCCTGTGGCCGCAGGCGTTCACCTTCGACAACTACCGGGTGATCTTTTCCGATGCCAGCTGGTACAGCGGCTACATCAACTCGTTGTACTACGTGTGCCTGAACACGGTGATTTCGCTGCTGGTAGCACTGCCGGCAGCCTATGCCTTCTCGCGCTATCGCTTCCTGGGTGACCGCCACCTGTTCTTCTGGCTGTTGACCAACCGCATGGCACCGCCGGCGGTGTTCCTGCTGCCGTTCTTCCAGCTGTATTCGTCCATCGGCCTGTTCGATACCCACATCGCCGTTGCCTTGGCCCATTGCCTGTTCAACGTGCCGCTGGCGGTGTGGATTCTCGAAGGGTTCATGTCGGGGGTGCCGAAGGAGATCGACGAAACCGCCTACATCGACGGCTACAGCTTTGCGCGTTTCTTCGTGAAGATTTTCATCCCGCTGATTGGCTCTGGCATCGGTGTGACGGCGTTTTTCTGCTTCATGTTTTCGTGGGTCGAGCTGCTGCTGGCGCGCACCCTGACCTCGGTGAACGCCAAGCCGATTGCCGCAGTGATGACCCGCACGGTGTCCGCGTCAGGGATCGACTGGGGCGTGCTGGCGGCGGCCGGGGTACTGACCATCCTGCCGGGCATGCTGGTGATCTGGTTCGTCCGCAACCATGTGGCCAAGGGCTTTGCCCTGGGCCGGGTGTGAGGAGGGTTACGCATGGAGTGGATGGCCTGGACCTTGCCCACTGCGCTGTTCTTCGCCGCCGTCGGTGTGCTGCTGCTGTGCATGACCCTGTTCGAACTGCGCCGCCCCTGTGTGGAGCGGCGCGGTTTTCTGCCGATCGTCACCAGCCGTGGCGACCGGTTGTTCATCGGCCTTCTGGTCAGCGCCTACCTGCACCTGCTGGTAGTCGGGGTCAGCGACTGGCCGTTGTGGGTGGCCTCGCTGCTGTCGCTGGGCTGGCTGGTGGTGGTGCTGCGCTGGGGCTGAGCGACGGCTCCGGGGAAAACTCAATCGGGAGATCACGATGTTTCATAACAATGACAGGCGGCGACATTTGACCCTGGCCGCGTTGGTGGTGCTGGCCGTGCAGGGTACGGCGTGGGCTGACCAGTACGAGGACGCGGCGAAAAAGTGGATTGGCAGCGAATTCAAGCCTTCTACGCTGACGCCTGAGCAGCAGTTGGCCGAGTTGCAGTGGTTCATCAAGGCCGCCGAGCCGTTCCGTGGGATGAAGATCAATGTGGTGTCGGAAACCATCACCACGCACGAGTACGAGTCGAAGGTACTGGCGAAGGCCTTCAGCGAGATCACCGGCATCCAGTTGACCCACGACTTGCTGCAGGAAGGCGATGTGGTGGAGAAGCTGCAGACGCAGATGCAGTCGGACAAGAACATCTACGACGGCTGGGTCAACGATTCCGACCTGATCGGGACGCACTTTCGCTACGGCAAGGTGGAGTCGATCACCGATCTGATGGCCAATGAAGGCAAGGCCTACACCTCGCCGACCCTGGACCTGAAGGACTTCATCGGCATTTCGTTCACCACCGCGCCGGACGGCAAGGTCTACCAGTTGCCGGACCAGCAGTTCGCCAACCTTTACTGGTTCCGCGCTGACTGGTTCGAGCGCCCCGAACTCAAAGCCAAATTCAAGGAAAAGTATGGCTATGAGCTGGGCGTGCCGGTGAACTGGTCGGCCTATGAAGACATCGCCAAATTCTTTACCGAAGACGTCAAGGAAATCGACGGTAAGCGTGTGTATGGCCATATGGACTACGGCAAGAAGGACCCTTCGCTGGGCTGGCGTTTCACCGATGCCTGGTTCTCCATGGCCGGTGGCGGCGACAAAGGCTTGCCAAATGGCCTGCCGGTAGATGAGTGGGGCATCCGTGTGGAGGACTGCCACCCGGTGGGTTCCAGCGTGACCCGTGGCGGCGACACCAACGGCCCGGCAGCGGTCTATGCGACGCAGAAGTACGTCGATTGGATGCGCGCCTACGCACCCAAGGAGGCCCAGGGCATGACCTTCTCCGAGGCCGGCCCGGTCCCGGCGCAGGGCAACATCGCCCAGCAGATCTTCTGGTACACCGCCTTCACCGCCGACATGACCAAGCCGGGGTTGCCGGTGGTCAATGCCGACGGCACGCCAAAATGGCGCATGGCGCCGTCGCCCAAGGGGCCGTACTGGGAGGAGGGGATGAAGCTCGGTTACCAGGACACCGGCTCCTGGACCTTCTTCAAGTCGACCCCCGAGAAACAGCGCCTGGCCGCCTGGCTGTATGCGCAGTTCGTCACCTCCAAGACCGTGTCGTTGAAAAAGACCATCGTCGGCCTGACGCCGATCCGCGAGTCGGACATCAACTCCCAGGCCATGACCGACCTGGCGCCCAAGCTCGGCGGGCTGGTGGAGTTCTACCGCAGCCCGGCACGGGTGCAGTGGACCCCGACCGGCACCAACGTGCCGGATTATCCGCGCCTGGCACAACTGTGGTGGAGCCACATCGCCGAGGTGGCCAGTGGCGAGAAGACCCCGCAAGAGGCGCTGGATGGCTTGGCCCGCGACCAGGACAAGATGATGGAGCGGTTGCAGCGCTCCAACGCCCAGGCCACCTGTGCGCCGAAGATGAACCCGGAAAAGGATGCGCAGTACTGGTTCGACCAGCCGGGCGCGCCGAAGCCAAAATTGGCCAACGAGAAGCCCAAGGGCGAGACGGTCAGCTACGACGAACTGCTGAAATCGTGGGAGGCGGCGCGCAAGTGAGCTAAACCCTCAGGCAAAAAAACGGCACCTGATGAGGTGCCGTTTTCATTTCACGCCAACTTACTGATGCAGCTCTTCGGCCGCATATAGCGTGTTCTCCAGCAGGCACGCCCGGGTCATCGGCCCGACGCCGCCCGGCACCGGGGTGATCCAGCCGGCGCGGGGCAGGGCGGTCTCGTAGACCACGTCGCCGACCAGCTTGCCGTCGTCCTGGCGGTTGATGCCGACGTCGATGACGATGGCGCCTTCCTTGACCCACTCACCCTTGACCAGCCCCGGCTTGCCGGCGGCCACGACCACCAGGTCGGCACGGCCGACGTGGCCGGCCAGGTCCTTGGTGAAGCGGTGGCAGACGGTCACGGTGCAGCCAGCCAGCAGCAGCTCCATGGCCATCGGCCGGCCAACGATGTTGGAGGCGCCGACGATCACTGCGTCCATGCCATACAGGTCCTGACCCGTGCTTTCCAGCAGGGCCATGATGCCTTTGGGCGTGCAAGGGCGCAGCAGTGGGATGCGCTGGGCCAGGCGGCCGATGTTGTAGGGGTGGAAGCCATCGACATCTTTGTCCGGGCGGATGCGCTCCAGCAGCAGCGAGGCATCGAGGTGCGCCGGCAGCGGCAGTTGCAGCAGGATGCCGTCAACGGCCGGGTCGTCGTTGAGGCGGTCGATCAACTCGGTCAGGGCTTGCTGCGTGGTCTCGCTGGGCAGGTCGAAGGCCTGCGAAATGAAGCCGACCTCTTCGCAGTCCTTGCGCTTGTGCGAGACATAGACTTGGGAGGCGGGGTCGGTACCGACCAGGATCACTGCCAGGCCAGGCGTGCGCAGGCCTTGCTGGCGACGCTCCTCGACACGTTGAGCGATCTGCTTGCGCAGGTTGGCGGCGATCGCCTTGCCATCGATTAGGTGTGCAGTCATAGACGCGTGATTAACCATCGAGAAAGGAACAATAAAGAGGGCGCATTCTCGCACGACACGGCCCGAGGGCAAAGGCGGGTGGTCGGGCAAATCCTCTAACCCCTTAAATATTTTGAATTTTTTAGAGAAAGGTGTTGACGCTCCCAAGGCTCGCCTATAAGATTCGCCGCACTTGTCGGGCACAGCCTAGCACTGGTTGGCGAAGTCGGGCAGAATGAGTGGTTTGTTAATTGCTCGTTCGGTTAGGCTTTATGCTTATGCGCCCGTAGCTCAGCTGGATAGAGCATCCGCCTTCTAAGCGGATGGTCGCAGGTTCGAGTCCTGCCGGGTGCGCCATTAGGCAGCTTGGGCAAGCAAGTAAAGGCTGTAAAGCAATATGGTGGGCGTAGCTCAGTTGGTAGAGCGCCGGATTGTGATTCCGGTTGTCGTGGGTTCGATTCCCATCGTCCACCCCATATTCTTCAAAGGCGCCTTGATTGTGTATCTGGCGCCTTTGTTTTAAGCGTTACGCGGACGTGGTGAAATTGGTAGACACACTGGATTTAGGTTCCAGCGGCGCAAGCTGTAAGAGTTCGAGTCTCTTCGTCCGCACCATGCTTCTGTAGGCTGTATCGCAACACTGCAACACCGCATTATGGTGGGCGTAGCTCAGTTGGTAGAGCGCCGGATTGTGATTCCGGTTGTCGTGGGTTCGATTCCCATCGTCCACCCCATCTTTTTTCGAGGGCGCCTTGATCTTGTGATCGGGCGCCTTTGTGTTTTCTGCTCTGCGCAGTCCTGCGCGCCATCCGTTTCAATTCCCAGTCATGTCTGCTCCAGGCAGGTGGCATTAAAATGCCGTCACTGGTCGTGAGTCAGGCGACTGCCGGCTGCATGCCCGCGGTGCGTGCCATTTCATTGGCGGTTTACGTCGTGCTGAACCGCTGATAAAAGCCCCGCGGTGCTGGTTGGCGCGCTTTTCCGCACTTGGTCGGTTTTTTGCTAGTGATGACGCTTTAATGTCGCCTGAGGTGTGATTGCGGGCGTCGCCTTCTCATGAAAAGGAAATGACATGAAAGTTTGCAGTACGCATCGAGTGAACCTGTATCAGGTGCTGCGCGCGGTATTCGACGCGATGGACAAGCGTCCGGTGGTGGCAGAAGTGGGCGTGCTGCGCGGCGAGAATGCGCTGAAACTGCGTGCGGCGCTGTCGCCGGCCCGTATGGTGCTGGCAGATAGCTGGAGCAAGGATGCGAACAAGGCCTACAGCCCGTTCGATCAATTGCCGCCATGGGTTTCGCCGGTAGATGAATATGAATACTACTACGGCGGCTCGCTGCACGATGATGCGACCTGGGAGCGGCTGTACCAGGAGTGTCTGGCGAAATTTGTCGACATGCCTGAAGTTGACGTTATTCGCGCTGACAGTATCGGCGCCATCGCCAAGATCCGCGAGAAGACCGGTATCGAGCAGTTCGACCTGGTCTACGTGGACGCCAATCACCAATACGAGTACGTCCTGCGCGACATGATGTATTACCAGGAGCTGTTGGGCCCCGATGGCATCATGATGCTCAACGACTGTTGCCACAGCCATCACGGCACCCGGCAGAACCTGGGTGTGCTCGAGGCGTTGGGCAGCTTCATGAAACGCTCCGACTTCATTCCGGTGGCCATGACCAACACTGACTGGTCCGATGTCATCCTGGTGCGTCGTGACTCGGTGCTGGTGAAGCTCTTCGACATGGCGCTAACCAATTCTGACGTGCCTTTCGTTGAGGTGCCTCATCAGTTGGTGACGGCGGCGCGGGTGGTGTACGGCGCGCAGCGCCCGAATATCAGTTTCGTCTGATTGCAAGCGCGGTTGGGGTTGCTTCTGGCGCGGACGGCCCCACCTTGAATGTGAGCGCTGAGTTCTGTTTCGCGCTCTGGTGGCCAAGGTATAAAAGCTGATAGATTTCAGTCGGTTGAAACGCCGGCTCAGTGGTCGGTAGAGGAATTGCCCGATGATTGCAAAAGAAGCTCGCCAGGCCCTGGCGCTGCAGCGCTTTGCCGAAGCCAACCCGCAACTGCTCGAAGAGATCCGTGACCTGGATGCGCGCGAGCAGGCTCAGCAGGTCCAGTGGGCGTTCGAGGATGCGGCTGACGAGCAAGGCATCCAGCCTTGGGAGCTGGCGCTGCAACTGATCGCCGAAAGCCCCGAGCAACTGCAGGCCATGCGCCTGGAGACCCACCGCGAAGTGGCCGAGGCGCTGGGCATGGCGTGGGAAGAGTACTGCCAGTTCAACGAAATCGACCCGGAGTAAGGGCGTTTTTACGGGCTGCAGTTGTTTGACAAGGTATTTCGGTTGCGTGACGCCGAGGCGTTGCGCAGCCTGCTTTTATAAACAGGTCCGGTGGCACACCGTGCGGGCCTTGCAAGCTAATCGACCGGCGTGGTTTCCCGTCGTCCCGAGTGGGGTGACTTCTGGTGCGTGACTCACTAGAATGCTTGCCCTTGATTCTGGAGTCGGGTTATCGCCGGCTAACGTCTGTGCAACGAGGAATATCCATGCAAGTTTCTGTTGAAAACACTTCCGCTCTCGAGCGCCGCATGACCATCGCCGTTCCGGCCGAGCGCGTCGAGAACGAAGTCAACAAGCGTCTGCAGCAGACTGCCAAGCGCGCCAAAGTCGCGGGCTTCCGCCCAGGCAAAGTGCCGATGAGCGTGATCCGCCAGCGTTTTGAAGCCGATGCCCGTCAAGAGGCCTTCGGTGACCTGGTCCAGGCTTCCTTCTACGAAGCCATCGTCGAGCAGAAGCTGAACCCGGCTGGCGCGCCGGCTGTTGAGCCGAAGTCCTTCGAGAAGGGCAAGGACCTGGAATTCGTCGCCATCTTCGAAGTGTTCCCTGAGTTCGCCGTTGCTGGCCTTGAGTCGATCAACGTCGAGCGCCTGAGCGCCGAAGTGGCTGACGCCGACCTGGACAACATGCTGGAAGTGCTGCGCAAGCAGAACGTCCGTTTCGAAGCCGTTGAGCGCGCTGCCGAGAAAGACGACCAGGTCAACATCGACTTCGTCGGCAAGATCGACGGTGAAGCGTTCGCCGGTGGTTCGGCCAAGGGCACTCAGCTGGTACTGGGTTCCGGCCGCATGATCCCTGGCTTCGAAGACGGCCTGGTTGGCGCCAAGGCGGGCGAAGAGCGCGTTGTCAACGTGACCTTCCCTGAGGACTACCAGAACCTGGACCTGGCGGGTAAAGCTGCCGAGTTCACCATCACCGTCAACAGCGTCTCGGCCCCTGCGCTGCCAGAGCTGAACGAAGAGTTCTTCGCCCAGTTCGGCATCAAGGAAACGACCCTGGAAGGCTTCCGCACCGAAGTTCGCAAGAACATGGAGCGTGAACTGCGCCAGGCGATCAAGACCAAGGTGAAAAACCAGGTCATGGACGGTCTGCTGGCCGCCAACCCGATCGAAGTGCCGAAAGCCCTGCTGGAAAACGAAGTCAACCGCCTGCGCGTCCAGGCTGTTCAGCAGTTCGGTGGCAACATCAAGCCTGAGCAACTGCCGGCTGAGCTGTTCGAAGAACAAGCCAAGCGCCGCGTAGTGCTGGGCCTGATCGTCGCTGAAGTGGTCAAGCAGTTCGACCTGAAGCCAGACGACGCCAAGGTTCGCGAGATGATCGAAGAAATGGCTTCGGCTTACCAAGAGCCTGAGCAGGTCATCTCCTGGTACTACAAAAACGACCAGCAGCTGAACGAAGTGCGTTCGGTTGTGCTGGAAGAGCAAGTTGTAGATACTGTTCTGCAGAAAGCGACTGTGACCGACAAGTCGGTCTCGTACGAAGAAGCCGTAAAACCAGCACAGGCGCCTGCCGAAGCTGAGTAATACGGTTCTCTCGTAGGAAACCCCCACAAGCCAGCCTTCGCGCTGGCTTGTGCGTATTCAAGCCATGACTATTTGGGAGTGAGCGCAGGACATGTCCCGCAATTCTTATATTCAGCAGAGCTCTGACATCCAGGCCGCAGGCGGCCTGGTCCCGATGGTTATCGAGCAGTCCGCCCGTGGCGAACGTGCGTATGACATCTACTCGCGCCTGTTGAAGGAGCGAGTGATCTTCCTGGTTGGCCCGGTAGAAGACTACATGGCCAACCTGGTAGTGGCACAGATGTTGTTCCTCGAGGCGGAAAACCCGGACAAGGATATCCATCTCTACATCAACTCGCCGGGCGGCTCGGTGACTGCTGGCATGTCGATCTATGACACCATGCAGTTCATCAAACCGGATGTCTCCACCATCTGCATCGGCCAGGCCTGCAGCATGGGTGCCTTCCTGTTGACCGCGGGTGCCAAGGGCAAGCGTCACTGCCTGCCGAACTCGCGCGTCATGATCCACCAGCCGCTTGGCGGCTTCCAGGGTCAGGCCACCGACATCCAGATCCACGCCCAGGAAATCCTCAGCATCAAGGCGCGTCTGAACGAGCTGTTGGCCTACCACACTGGCCAGGACCTCGAGACTATCCAGCGAGATACTGAGCGTGACAACTTCATGAGCGCCTCGCGCGCGGCCGAGTACGGCCTGATCGACTCGGTATACGACAAGCGGCAACTGGCCTCCTGAACCCAGGAGCCAGAGCAGGTAGGTGCCGAAAGCACCTACCTGCGGACTTGAAAAAGCCCGCAATTGCCTTCATCTTGTGTTGCAAGCCTACCGGATTGGATCGATCGAATGACTGACACCCGTAACGGCGAGGACAGCGGCAAATTGCTTTATTGCTCCTTCTGCGGCAAAAGCCAGCACGAAGTGCGCAAACTGATTGCCGGGCCCTCGGTATTTATCTGCGACGAGTGCGTCGACCTGTGCAACGACATCATCCGTGAGGAGGTGCAGGAAGCCCAGGCCGAAAGCAGCGCGCACAAATTGCCTTCGCCGAAAGAAATCAGCGGCATCCTGGACCAGTACGTAATTGGTCAGGAGCGCGCGAAAAAGGTGCTGGCCGTAGCGGTGTACAACCACTACAAGCGCCTGAATCAGCGTGACAAGAAGGGTGACGAGGTCGAACTCGGCAAGAGCAACATCCTGCTCATCGGGCCAACGGGCTCGGGCAAGACCCTGCTCGCCGAAACCCTTGCACGCCTGTTGAACGTGCCGTTCACCATTGCTGACGCCACCACCCTGACCGAAGCCGGTTACGTGGGTGAGGACGTCGAGAACATCATTCAGAAACTGCTGCAGAAGTGCGACTACGACGTGGAAAAGGCCCAGATGGGCATCGTCTACATCGACGAGATCGACAAGATCTCGCGCAAGTCTGACAACCCCTCGATCACCCGTGACGTCTCGGGTGAAGGCGTGCAGCAGGCGCTGCTGAAGCTGATCGAAGGCACCGTGGCCTCCGTTCCGCCGCAGGGCGGCCGCAAGCACCCGCAACAGGAGTTCCTGCAGGTTGATACCCGCAACATCCTGTTCATTTGCGGTGGCGCCTTCTCGGGCCTGGAAAAGGTCATCCAGAACCGCTCCACCAAAGGTGGCATCGGTTTTGGCGCCGAAGTACGCAGCAAGGAAGAGGGCAAGAAGGTTGGCGAGTCGCTGCGCGAAGTCGAGCCGGACGATCTGGTCAAGTTTGGCCTGATCCCCGAGTTCGTCGGCCGTCTGCCGGTGCTGGCGACCCTCGACGAGCTGGACGAGGCTGCGCTGATGCAAATCCTCACCGAGCCGAAAAACGCCCTGACCAAGCAGTATGCCAAGCTGTTCGAGATGGAAAGCGTCGACCTCGAGTTCCGCAGCGATGCGCTCAAGGCCGTTGCGCGCAAGGCCCTGGAGCGCAAGACCGGCGCCCGTGGCCTGCGTTCGATCCTCGAAGGCGTGCTGCTCGACACCATGTATGAGATCCCTTCGCAGAAGGATGTCAGCAAGGTGGTGATCGACGAGAGCGTTATCGAAGGCGCTTCGCAGCCGCTGATGATCTACGAGAACAGCGAGCCGCAAGCCAAGGCCGCACCCGACGCCTGAGTCGGCTGTTGCCAGCTAGCAAGAAAGGGGCCTACGGGCCCCTTTCTGCTTTTCCTATGCAAGCGCTTGTAATTTCCCAGGCGTGCCCCCACATTAGGTCCAAGCATCATTTCCACCGGTTTCCGGCCATAAGGCCGCTGTAGAGGCGAAATCATGAAGACCACCCTCGACTTGCCTCTTTTGCCATTGCGCGATGTCGTCGTTTATCCGCATATGGTCATCCCGCTGTTTGTGGGGCGTGAGAAGTCCATCGAGGCCCTTGAGGCTGCGATGACTGGCGAGAAGCAGATCCTTCTGCTGGCCCAGAAGAACCCCGCTGACGACGATCCGGGCGAAGACGCCCTGTACCGTGTCGGTACCGTCGCAACCGTGCTGCAACTGCTGAAGCTGCCGGATGGCACCGTCAAGGTGCTGGTCGAGGGCGAGCAGCGTGGCGCCGTTGAGCGCTTTACCGAAGTTGATGGGCACATTCGTGCCGAAGTGTCCCTGATCGACGAAACCGACGCCGCCGAGCGCGAGTCGGAAGTCTTCGTGCGCACGCTGCTGTCGCAGTTCGAGCAGTACGTGCAGCTGGGCAAGAAAGTCCCCGCCGAAGTGCTGTCATCGCTCAACAGCATCGAAGAGCCTGGCCGCCTGGTCGACACCATGGCCGCGCACATGGCGCTGAAGATCGAGCAGAAGCAGGAAATTCTCGAGATCGTTGACCTGTCGACCCGCGTTGAGCACGTGCTGGCGATGCTGGACGCCGAAATCGACCTGCTGCAGGTCGAGAAGCGTATTCGTGGCCGGGTCAAGAAGCAGATGGAGCGCAGCCAGCGCGAGTACTACCTGAATGAGCAGATGAAGGCCATTCAGAAGGAGCTCGGCGATGGCGACGAAGGCCACAACGAAGTCGAAGAGCTTAAAAAGCGCATCGAAGCCGCTGGCCTGCCGAAAGACGCCCTGGCCAAAGCCCAGGCCGAGCTGAACAAGCTCAAGCAGATGTCGCCGATGTCGGCCGAGGCCACCGTGGTGCGGTCCTACCTCGACTGGCTGGTGCAGGTGCCGTGGAAGGCCCAGAGCAAGGTGCGCCTGGACCTGACCAAGGCCGAGGAAATTCTCGATGCCGACCACTATGGCCTGGAAGAGGTCAAGGAACGCATTCTCGAGTACCTCGCCGTACAGAAGCGCGTGAAGAAAATCCGTGGCCCGGTGCTGTGCCTGGTCGGCCCGCCTGGCGTCGGCAAGACCTCGCTGGCCGAGTCGATCGCCGCAGCGACCAACCGCAAGTTCGTGCGCATGGCCCTGGGCGGCGTGCGTGACGAGGCCGAGATCCGTGGCCACCGCCGTACCTACATCGGTTCGATGCCTGGCCGCCTGATCCAGAAGATGACCAAGGTGGGTGTCCGCAACCCGCTGTTCCTGCTCGACGAGATCGACAAGATGGGCAGCGACATGCGTGGCGACCCGGCCTCGGCGCTGTTGGAAGTGCTCGACCCCGAGCAGAACCACAACTTCAACGACCATTACCTGGAGGTCGACTACGACCTTTCGGACGTGATGTTCCTGTGCACCTCGAACTCGATGAACATCCCGCCGGCGCTGCTCGACCGCATGGAAGTCATCCGCCTGCCAGGTTATACCGAGGACGAGAAGATCAACATCGCGGTCAAGTACTTGGTGCCCAAGCAGGTCAAGGCCAACGGGCTGAAGAAGGAAGAGCTGGAGGTCGACGTCTCGGCGATTCGCGACATCATCCGTTACTACACCCGCGAAGCCGGTGTGCGTGGCCTCGAGCGGCAGATCGCCAAGGTTTGCCGCAAGGTGGTCAAGGAACATACCGGGCAGAAGCAGGTCAAGGTCAAGGTCGCCAGCGAACAGCTCGAGCACCTGCTGGGCGTGCGCAAGTTCCGTTACGGCCTGGCCGAGCAGCAGGACCAGATCGGCCAGGTGACTGGCCTGGCGTGGACCCAGGTGGGCGGTGAATTGCTGACTATCGAGTCGGTGGTCATCCCCGGCAAGGGCCAGCTGATCAAGACCGGCTCGCTGGGCGACGTCATGGTCGAATCGATCACCGCCGCGCAGACCGTGGTTCGCAGCCGTGCCCGCAGCCTGGGGATTGCCGCCGATTTCCACGAGAAGCACGACGTGCACATCCACATGCCCGAGGGCGCCACGCCGAAGGACGGCCCAAGCGCCGGTATCGGCATGTGCACCGCGCTGGTGTCGGCGCTGACGCAGATTCCGGTACGTGCCGACGTGGCCATGACTGGCGAAATCACCCTGCGTGGCCAGGTACTGGCCATCGGTGGGCTGAAGGAAAAACTGCTGGCGGCACACCGCGGTGGGATCAAGACGGTGATCATTCCGGAGGAGAATGTTCGCGATCTGAAGGAGATTCCAGAAAATATCAAACAGGATCTTCAGATCAAACCGGTCAAATGGATTGACGAAGTCCTGCAAATTGCGCTGCAATACGCCCCGGAGCCCTTGCCAGATGTGGCTCCTGAGATTGTCGCGAAAGATGAAAAGCGCGACGGCGATGCTAAGGAAAGAATCAGCACGCATTAGTAGTTTTTAGCTGGGGGGCTTTCCTTGACAGTTTTTTCGGGGCCTTGCTATAAAGCGGCACGCTATTGTCAACACGCCACCCAGCGCACGTTTCATAAGCTTTTCATTACATACTTAGAAACAAACTCAATTGAGAAATAAGGGGACTTCGAGTGAACAAGTCGGAACTGATTGACGCTATCGCCGCATCTGCTGACATCCCGAAAGCTGTAGCCGGCCGCGCGCTGGACGCAGTAATTGACTCCGTGACCGGTGCCCTGAAAGCAGGCGACGACGTCGTTCTGGTTGGCTTCGGTACCTTCTCGGTCAAGGACCGCGCCGAGCGTACTGGCCGTAACCCGCAAACTGGTAAGGCGATCAAGATCGAAGCCGCCAAGGTTCCAGGTTTCAAGGCTGGCAAAGGCCTGAAAGACGCCGTCAACTAAGTCGTCTCTTTCAGCCGGACCGGGCCTAGCCAGGTCCGAGCACGCTGAAGGCGGGGCGCAAACGTTCCCGCCTGACACGTTTGCTAAGAAAAGGCGCATCCTCGGATGCGCCTTTCTTTTATCAGGATTCTACCCACGCTCCGCGGTTGTCGACGCAGTGGTACAGCCGTTTCTGGGGGGACGCATGCTGCAAAATATCAGGGACAATTCACAAGGTTGGATTGCCAAGACCATCATCGGCCTCATCGTCGTATTGATGGCGTTGACCGGCTTCGAGGCCATTTTCCAGGCCGCCACCCATAGCCAGGACGCCGCCAAGGTAAACGGCCAGACCATCAGCCAGAACGAGCTGAGCCAGGCGGCCGACATGCAGCGCCGTCAGCTGATGCAACAGCTGGGCAAGGATTTCGACCCAGCCATGCTGGACGAAAAATTGCTGCGCGACTCCGCGCTCAAAGGGCTGATCGATCGCAAACTGCTGCTGCAGGGCGCCGAAGACGCCAAGTTCGCCTTCTCCGAGGCCGCGCTGGATCAAGTGATCCTGCAAACGCCGGAATTCCAGGTCGATGGCAAGTTCAGCGCCGACCGTTTCGACCAGGTCATCCGCCAGATGGGCTATGGCCGTATGCAGTTCCGCGAAATGCTCGCCGAAGAAATGCTGATCGGCCAGGTGCGCACCGGTATTGCCGGCAGCAGCTTCGTCACCGACAAGCAGGTCGACGCCTTCGCTCGCTTGGAAAACCAGACCCGCGA
Organism: Pseudomonas sp. NPDC087185; assembly: GCF_044744955.1. Classification (NCBI taxonomy): domain Bacteria; kingdom Pseudomonadati; phylum Pseudomonadota; class Gammaproteobacteria; order Pseudomonadales; family Pseudomonadaceae; genus Pseudomonas; species Pseudomonas sp. NPDC087185. The sequence continues at coordinate 274,124 of NZ_JBIUZK010000002.1, forward strand.
CTTCGCCTCGTTGACCTTCAAGGCCAACCCGGCCGCGGTCAAGGTCAGCGATGATGAGGTCAAGGCCCACTACGAACAGCACGCCAAGGAGTTCATGACCCCTGATCAAGTGGTCATCGATTACGTCGAGCTGAAAAAGTCGGCATTCTTCGACCAGGTCAAGGTCAGCGACGACGAGCTCAAGGCGCAGTACGAGAAGGAAATCGCCAACCTCGCCGAGCAACGCCATGCCGCGCATATCCTCATCGAGGTCAATGACAAGGTCGCCGATGCCCAGGCCAAGGCCCGCATCGTAGAAGTCGAGCAGCGCCTGGCCAAGGGTGAAGACTTCGCCAAGCTGGCCAAGGAGTTCTCCCAGGACCCAGGTTCCGCCAACAGCGGTGGTGACCTTGGTTTCGCAGGCCCTGGTGTCTATGACCCAGCCTTCGAAGACGCGCTGTACAAGCTCGACGATGGCCAGGTTTCGGCCCCGGTACGCACCGAGTTCGGTTATCACCTGATCAAGCTGCTGGGCAAGCAGGCGCCTGAAGTCCCGACCTTTGCCAGCCTGAAGGACAAGCTGACCCGTGACCTGAAGACCCCGCTGGTCGAGCAGCGTTACGTCGATGCCAGCAAGCAGTTGCAGGACGCTGCCTACGAGGCTGCCGACCTGGCCCAGCCGGCCCAGGACCTGAACCTCAAGGTACACACCTCGGCGCCGTTCGGCCGTGAGGGTGGCGAAGGCATTACCGCCAACCGTGCCGTGGTCCAGGCTGCGTTCTCCGAGGAAGTGCTGGAGGAGGCTGCCAACAGCACCGCCATCGAGCTGGACCCGGAAACCACCGTGGTGCTGCGCGTCAAGGAACACCGCAAGCCAGAGCAGATGCCGCTGGAAGCCGTGGCCAAGAACATCAGTGAACACCTGGCCAAAGAGAAGGCCACTGCCGAACTCAAGACCAAGGCGGACAAGCTGATCGCTGGCCTGCAGGACGGCTCAATCGCTGCCGGTACCGCACACGACGGGCAGAGCTGGAAGTCATACGAGGCAGTGACCCGTGGCCAGGACGGTATCGAGCCGGCCGAGCTGCAGGCGCTGTTCCGCCTGGCCAAGCCGCAAGCCAAGGACAAGCCGGTATACGGCAGTGTGGTTTTGGCCGACGGCAGCCTGGTCGTGCTGCAGCTCAAGGGCGTCAACGAAGGCGCCGCCGCCAGCGACGAAGAGAAGCAGCAGATCCGCCGCTACCTCGCGTCGCGTGCTGGCCAGCAGGACTTTGCGGCTTACCGCAAGCAGCTGGAAGGCAGCGCGGACATCACGCGTTACTGAGTGACTGTCTGCTAACGAAACAGGCCGCGTATATGCGGCCTGTTTTGTTTGTGGTGTCAGGCCCGGCCCCTCGCGGGTACTCTGCAGCCTGGCAGCCGAAAGGGTCTCTGTAGAAGCGGGTTTACCCGCGAAGGGGGCGGCACTGACGAAACATGGCTAGCGCTTTTCCCCCTCATAGTTGTCCAGCGTATCCCGCGCAATCTCCCTGCCCAGGGCGATCAGCTCCGGCGCCTTGTAGAACTCGAAGAACCGGCAAACCCGCTTGGGCACGTTGATGAGCACATCCGGTGGATACCCCGCGATCTTGTACTGTGCCAGCGACGTCTGCATCACCTCGAAACTCTGGTTGATAAGGTCCAGCAGCGAAGCCGGCCCCACGTTGTCGATGATGAACGACCCCGTGGCCGACTTGGGCGCACCCTCGCTCTCGGGGGCCGCCGCGGGTTGCTGGCCCGCAGGGTCGGCGGTGTCGGCCAGCCAAGGGTTGGGCGGGGCCAACCCTTCGGCAGTTATCTCCTGCTCGATGCGCATCAGCTCCTCGGCTGGTTTGCGCCGAAACGGCAGGCGCGACCCCAGCGAGCTGAGCAGCGCGTCGAAGCGCATCTTGAACGCTGCAGGCCGTTCGATCACCGGTAGCTGGTACTGCTTCTGGTTGGTCGAGTTGAGGTTGACGGCGATGATCAGGTCGCAATGGCTGGACACCACCGGGACGATCGGTAGTGGGTTGAGGATGCCGCCGTCGACCAGCATGCGGTTGCCCTGCATCACCGGTGTGAACAGGCTTGGAATCGCTGCCGAAGCGCGCATGGCCTGGTGCAGGCAACCTTCCTGGAACCAGATTTCCTGCTGGTGGGTGAGGTCGGTGGCCACTGCCGTGTAGGGGATGCGCAACTGCTCGATGTTGATCTCGCCAACAATCTTGCGAATCTGCCCGAAGACTTTGTCACCGCGGATGGCACCAAGGCGAAAGCTGACGTCGACCAGGCGCAGCACGTCCAGGTAGTCCAGGCTTTCGATCCAGTTACGGTACTCTTCGAGTTTACCTGCCGCATAGATGCCGCCAATCACTGCCCCCATGGAGCAGCCAGCGATGCAGGCAATGTCGTACCCGCGCCGCTCGATTTCCTCGATGACGCCGATATGGGCATAACCCCGCGCGCCCCCCGATCCCAATACCAGCGCTACACGTTTAGTCATGATCTACCTCGGCCTGTGCAACGATGGTCCTACAATGCACCGATCGCTGCCTGTGCTTCAATGTAGACTCTAGGCAAAACACGCCGGGCGCGGCACTTTTCAGCTGCCCGCGCGTCGAACAGCCACTCTATTTCAACCTTTTGAGGTAACACCGATGAAAGCCTGGATCTGCCTTCCTCTGATTGCCCTGGCCCTTGCTGGCTGTGCGGGCAAGACGGCCTACCGTGACAGCTGCGCGACGCAGCTCGATGCCGCCTGGAAGGAGCTCGACCTGGCAAAGGCTGAAGGGTTTGCCGGCACTGTCAGTTACTCCAAGGCCTTGTCGTTGCTCACGGGGGCCAAGACTCAGCAGCAGTTCGAAGGTTTTGAGGGTTGCAGCAAAAAAGCCGAGAAGGCGCGTTTCTACATTCGTGAGTCGCGCGCCGGGCGCTGACCAAGGAGCGCTGTATGTCTGCGATGCTTGACCACGTGGTTGCCCAGGTACTGGCCTTGCAGGTGCGCCTGCTGGCCTGTCGTGAGCGCCTGGCCGCCGACACCGACAGCGAAGCGTTGCACGACCTGCGGATCGGGCTGCGGCGCCTGCGCAGCCTGTTGCGTCCGCTGAAGGGGTTGCCTGGTGTCGAGCAGCTGGAGGCGGCGGCCAAGGCCCTTGGCGCCCTGACCACGCCGTTGCGTGACCGCGAGGTGCTGGCGGGCGAATTGATCGCGCGTGGCCTGGCTGACGCCGGGCAACGGCGCCTGCAAGGGCGTGCGGCAGGCTTCTCCAGTGTGGCCGGCAGCCCGCAGTTGGGCCGGGTACTGGCGATCCTCGATGCCTTCCCTCTGTTCCTGCGTGCTGCGGACCGTGAGGGTTTGGTAAAGGCGCTGGGCAGGCACGTGGACAAACGCCTGGCCAGGCAATGGCGCAAGCTCGATGAAGCCTTGCAGGATCCCGCCCATGATCGCCACCGCCTGCGGCTATTGATCAAGCGCGTGCGTTACGGCGATCAGGCCTATCCCCAGCTCGACCATGCCGGGAAGCGGCTGCAGGGCCTGCTGAAAAAGGCCCAGGGCGACCTGGGTAACTGGCATGACCGCCTGCAGTGGCTGCTGCAGGCGCAAAGCCATGCAGACCTTGCGCCCTGCAAGGACGACTGGGAGCAGGAGCTTCATGAGGCCGAACGCAAGGCCGACGCCACGCTGGATGCCTTGCAGGCGGCGCTGGAGCGGCGCAAGCCCGGCAAATGACCGATATGCGGGCTGATCGGGGCGGGTTTGCTGGATAGTATTGGCTGACACCTTTCGCTGTTGCAGGAGCCGGCTAATGAATTTCAACCAACTGCTCGACGCCGTGCGAGAAAACCCCGAAGCCGTCAGTATCCCAGCCAATTGGGCCCAGGGGCGTGCTGCCTTCGGCGGCCTGATGGCCGCCATGGTCTATGAGGCCATGCGCCTGAAACTCTCCGACAACCGTCCGGTGCGTTCCCTGGCCATCAGTTTCGTCGCCCCGGCCGCGCCTGACGTGCCAACCCGTTTCGAGGTCGAAGTGCTGCGCGAGGGCAAGGCGGTCAGCACGTTGCTCGGCCGGGCAGTGCAGGAGGGCCAGGTGGTGACCTTGGTGCAGGGCAATTTCGGCGCTGGCCGGCCATCGGTAGTCAACGTTCCGGCCCAGCCGCCCATGCCGATGAAAGGGCTAGAGGACGCGGCTGCAGAGCTTCCGTACATCAAAGGCGTGACACCAGAATTCATGCGCCATGTCGCGCTGCGGTGGGCGGTTGGCGGGTTGCCGTTCACTGGCAACTCCTCACGGCACATGGGTGGCTGGGTGCGCTTGCGGGATGTGGCTGAAGCGCAGGTCAACGAGGCTCACCTGTTGGCCCTTGTCGATGCCTGGCCGCCCAGCCTGATGCCTTACCTGAAACAACCCGCGGCAGGCAGCACACTGACCTGGACCATCGAGTTCGTGCAGCCGGTTGCGAGCCTGTCGACCCTGGACTGGTGCCGCTACTGCGTCGAAACCGAGCATGCACGGGATGGCTACGGGCATGCGGCAGCCGCTTTGTGGACGGCTGAAGGCGAGTTGCTGGCGTTGAGCCGGCAGACGGTTACGGTCTTTGCTTGAGATTCAGTGCCTATGCTTGTGCCGCTCACGCCAGGCGCGCCACCAGGCGCCGCTGAGCACGAAGCGTGGGAAGGTGATGAACTGCTCGGTCAGCAGGCGCTGCATGGCGTCCTTGCGGTTGGCGAACGGCTCTGGCTGTTCGGCCTCCAGGCGGTGGCCTTGGCGCTGCAGGCCCAGGCCGGCGATCAGGGCGATGACGCCGACGGCGATCTGGCCCAGGTCCAGGGCGAAAAGCCCCGACAGCACCAGCAGGGCGCCGAGGATGAACAGCGGTACGGCAATCAGGTGCAGCACCAGGTTGGTCGGGTGGCGATGGTTGTGGTGGTAGCCGCGCCATTGCCAGGCGGGCAAGTTGGGCAGACGTTTGCTCATGGGCATTTCCTCACGGTCATGCCCAAAGCTTAGTGCGCCCCTGTGATCGCAGCCAATCGAGGCTGGCTATGGTGACTATAGCTTGAGCTGGCCAATGGCTTTGTTCAGCTCGCCGGCCAGGGTCGCCAGCTCGTTGCTGGTCGTGGCCGAATCAACCGTCTGCTGCACGGTCTGCTCGGTGACATCGCGAATGCTCACCACCGCACGGTTCATTTCTTCCGCCACCTGGCTCTGCTGCTCGGCGGCGACGGCAATCTGGGTGTTACTCTCGCGCATCTGCGCCACCGCACCGGTGATCTCGGCCAGCGCCGCGCCGGCTTCCTGGGCCTGGCGTACGCAGTCATCAGCCTTGTACGAGCTTTCCTGCATGAATTCCACCGCATCGCGGGTGCCGGCCTGCAGGTCGGCGACCATGCCGGTGATCTCGTCGGTGGAGGCCTGCACACGCTTGGCTAGGCTGCGCACTTCATCGGCGACCACGGCAAAGCCGCGGCCCAGGTCGCCGGCGCGTGCGGCCTCGATGGCTGCGTTGAGTGCCAGCAGATTGGTCTGTTCGGCGATGCTGTGGATCACATTGACCACGCCATTGATCTTCTGGCTGTCTTCGGCTAGCTGGCGGATCATTTCGGCGGTCTGCTGTACGCCGCTGGACAGCCCGGCAATCGAGTCCTGCACCCGGTTGACCACGTCCTTCCCGCTGCCGGCAAGGGTGTCGGCGGTCTGTGACAGGTCGCGGGTGGCGCCGGCATGCTGGGCGATATGGTGCACCGTGGCGGACATCTGGTTGATTGCCGTGGCGGCCTGGTCGGTCTCACTCTGCTGGCCGAGCATGCCGTGGCGCACGTCGTTCATGCTGGTGGCCAGGCGCGCGGCGCCCGAGTCGAGTTGCCCGGCGGTGCGTGCCACGGTGCTGACCACCCGGTGGTAGGTGGTCTGCATGGCATTGAAGGCGCCAGCCATCTGCCCGACTTCGTCACCGCAGGCCAGCGGCACGCGGGCCGACAGGTCGCCGGTCCTCTCCACGTGCAGCATGACGTCCTTGAGGGTGTTGAGCTGGCTGAGCAGGAAGCGGATCAGCAGTTGCGAAGCGCAGAGCATCGCCAGCATCAGGACCAGCACGCAGACGGCGTAGTTGGCGAAGCGTTCGAAGAACACCTGGCGCACGCTGGGTGCCTGGGCCAGGACTGCCACTTGCTGGTCGCCGTGGCGTATTACCTGGGCGCCGCGCAGCGGGTTGTCGCCGAGCACCCAGGCGGCTGGCAAGGCAACCCAGCCTTGCGCATTGCGCAGGGCTTCCAGGTTTTCGCCGGCAAATGTCGGGGGCTGGCCGGGTTGCCAGGTGATCACGTTGGCCTGGCGGGGCAGGGCAAGCCCTGCGGGCCAGGCGGCCAACAGCTCGGCCTGGGATTGCGCCTGAACCTGCGCAGCCTCGGCGCGGGCGCGCTGCTCCAGGTGCACGGCATAGAGCACCAGCATCAAGGTTGTGACAAAGGCCACTGCGTTGACGGCCCAGAATTTGTACTTCAGGGAAATATTGCTAAGCCAGGCACCCATGGGTAGGTCTTCTCTGAGTTGAGCGGAAACATTATTGGCAAGGTGCCATCATTGTGCCCGCTCAAGCCAGGGAGGTTTTGATGTGTATCAACAAATGGTTTATGCCGACTCAGGCCCGTTACAGCTTGAAGAATGCCCGAGCCGTCGCGGTGGTATGCGCTGCCGTGTCCTCAGGGCGTTCTCCCCGATGCAGTGCCACCTCGCGCAAGACTTCCGGCAAGAACGCCGGCTCGTTGCGCCCGCTCTTGGGTTTGGGCCGCAGGCTGCGTGGCAGCAGGTAGGGGGCGTCGCTTTCGAGCATCAGGCGCCCGCTTGGAATATTGCCCACCAACGGATGCAGGTGCGTGCCCCGGCGCTCATCGCAGATCCAGCCGGTGATGCCGATGTGCAGGTCCATGTCCAGGTAGGCGAACAGCGCCTCGCGCTCGCCGGTAAAGCAATGCACCACGGCTGCCGGCAGGTGGTCGCGGTAACCCTTCAGCATGGCCAGCAAGCGCTCGCTGGCATCGCGTTCATGCAGGAACACGGGTAGCTGCAACTCGGCAGCCAGCGTCAGCTGCGCCTCCAGCGCTTTTTCCTGGAGTGGGCGAGGGGAGAAGTCGCGGTTGAAATCCAACCCGCATTCGCCAACGGCTCGCACACGCGATTCACCCAGCAGCAGGCGAAGTTGCCGTTCGCTGTTTGCATCCCAGGCCTTGGCATCGTGCGGGTGCACGCCGGCCGTGGCGAACAGGTGCTGGCTGTCGGGGTCGAGCTGCTGGCACAGTTCAAGCGCCTGCTCGCTGACCGCAAGGCTGGTGCCGGTCAGGATCATCTGCACCACGCCCGCTTCGATGGCGCGCTCGACGATGGCGGCCTGCTGGTCGTGGAAACTGCTGTTGGTCAGGTTGACGCCGATATCGATCAGTTGCATGGTGCTATCTCGTGCCGCGGGGCGGCCAGCATAGCAAAAAGCGCGATTTTCGGAAAAAACCCAAGAACTTCAGGCAGTTGTCGTGGTCTTTTTCCGTCATTTGTCACGAATTGCTCGTACCATCATGGACGCTGCCTACCGACCTCGGACACGTTTTCGCATGCTGCGACACATGCTCACCCTGCTGTTGATGCTTGGGCTGATGGCTGTCGGCCCCGCCTACGCACGCCTGCCTGGGCCGCAGCAAAGCGTACCGACGAGCAAGGCCCGCGACCTTGAGCAGATTCGCAGCAGCAAGGTGCTGCGGGTGCTGGTCAACCAGAGCCGCAACAGCTCGGGTGAGGTCAAGGGCGAGCCGGTCGGCATCGAGTACTACCGTCTGCGTGCGCTCGAACACTACCTCAATGCCCGGGCTGGCGACGGGCAACAGCTGCGCATCAAGCTGATCCCGCGGGCCAAGGAGCAACTGCTGGGGGCGCTGCAGCGCGGCGAGGGCGACCTTGCCGCGCCAGGTGAGCTGCTCGACCCGGCGCTGGTGGGCGGGGTGAATAGCAGTGCTCCGGTGCTGGACCAGGTACCGTTGTGGCTGGTCGGGCGCAAGGGCGAGCGCAGTTTCACCCGTGTCGAGCAGCTGTCCGGCCGTACCGTGGCGCTGACCAGTGCCAGCGCCGCCGGTGCGTTGATCCAGCAAATCAACCAGCAACTGGCGCTGCGCAAGCGGCCGCCGGTCAAGATCGAATGGGTCGATTCAACCCTGGCGGTGGAAGATGTGCTGGAAATGGTCCAGGCCGGCATCTATCACCTGACCGTGGTGGAGCGGCCGATCGCCCAGCGCTGGGCCCGGGTGATGCCGCGCCTGCGTCTGGACACGCGCCTGCAACTGGGCCAGCCGCAGGCCATGCGCTGGTACGTGCGGCGTGATGCAACCCTGCTGCAGGCCACGGTCGACCGCTTTCTGCAGGGCTACCGGGCACCGGAGAACCAGGACGCCGCGTTCGAGCGCATCTACCGGCGCCAGTACCGTGTGCACAACCCACTTGCACAAAAAGACCGTCAGCGCCTGAGCTCGCTGCGCGCGGTATTGCAGAAACATGGCGAGGCGCAGCAGATCGACTGGCTCAACCTGGCGGCGCTGGCTTTCAAGGAATCGACCCTCAACCCGGCGGCGCGTGGCAGCGGCGGCGCGCATGGCCTTATGCAGATCACCCCTTCGGCCGCCCAGCGTGTCGGAGTGGGCAACACCGCCACAGTCGACGGCAACGTCCAGGCCAGCGCCCGCTACCTCGCGTTGATCCGCCGCAAATTCTTCGCCAGCCCGCAGATCAACGAGCGTGAGCGCATGGCCTTTGTGCTGGCGGCTTACAACCTGGGGCCGGAGCGTGTTCAGGCGATGCGTGCCGAGGCGCGCAAGCGTGGGCTCAATGGCAACCAGTGGTTCTTTCAGACCGAACGTATAGCCATGGAGCAGGTGGGCATGGGGCCGGTCAACTTCGTCAACAGCGTGAACAAGTACTTCCTCGCGTTCAACCGTGAACGCGCCGTTCTGGAGCGTGTAGTTAAGCGCTGACAAATCGATTTTGTCGATTGTTATCTTGGGTTTTTTGCGATTTTCATATCTGCAAGATTGATTATGATGGCGCCCATCCCAACACAACATCCCAGCTTTCAAGGAAGTTACTCAATGAACAACGCCATCACCCAACTGCTCTCCACCCGCGCTGGCCTGGGCCTGACCGTGGTCCGTATGCTGGTCGGCATCATCTTCATGGCGCACGGTGCGCAGAAACTCTTCGGCCTGTTTGGCGGCTACGGCCTGGAAGGCACCGGCCAGTGGATGGAAAGCATCGGCCTGGCACCGGGCTACCTGATGGCCCTGCTGTCCGGCAGCGCCGAATTCTTCGGTGGCCTGGCCCTGGTGATCGGCCTGCTGGCTCGCCCGGCGGCACTGGTATTGAGCGTGACGCTGGTGGTGGCCATTTTCTCGGTGCACATCGGCAACGGCCTGTTCATGTCCAACAATGGCTATGAATTCGCTTTGGCCTTGATGGCCGGCACCGTGGCAGTGCTGATCGAAGGTGCCGGTCGCTTCTCGCTGGACCGTCTGATCGCTCGCTGACTGGCCCCAAGCCGCAAGCTGCAAGCCCCAAGCTGATCACTTGGGGCTTGCAGCTTGCGGCGTGTCGCTCTAGCATACCGCTTGCGCCGATTTAAACAGCTACTTGCGGGGCGCAGGACAGCCTAGCCACGGGTCATCCGAAATACCGCTAAAGCGCTGGTTCGGTGACGCCTCCACCGCTGCCCAGCGGGATTTGCGAGGCAGAGAAAAACTCCATGAGTTGTCCACGTACCAGTGTCTGTTTGAGCCCCCTGCCTGCCAGCCAGGCCGCCCGCACGCCGCGCATCCTGCTCGGTGGCCAGCATCAGCCCACCCTCCTGCATCACCTTGAAGGTTTGTCGCGCCGCAAGGGCCAGGCCCGCGCCTTTCTCATCCAGTTTGCCGACACCACGTGCCACCTGGAGCAGTTTGGCAGCGACCGTTTCGACTTGGCAGTGATCCAGGCGCCTGCTGCGCACGACGCTGCCGACGTAATTGGCCACCTCACCCGTATCGCGCGCCAAGGCCTGATTACCCGACGCTGAGGAGCGCGCCGTTGAGCACGAATATCATCACCACAGAAGGCTATGAAGCGCTGAAGAAAGAGCTCGACCATCTGTGGCGGGTGTATCGCCCGGAAATCACCCAGAAGGTGGCCTGGGCCGCCTCGCTGGGGGACCGCAGCGAGAACGCCGACTACCAGTACAACAAGAAGCTGCTGCGCGAGATCGACCGTCGGGTCCGTTACCTGCGCAAACGCCTCGAGGACGTCAAGGTCGTGGCCTACTCGCCGCAGCAGGAGGGCAGGGTGTTCTTCGGTGCCTGGGTCGAGATCGACAATGATGAAGGCGAGACCCTGAAGTTTCGCATTGTCGGCTATGACGAGATCTATGGACGCAACGACTACATTTCGATCGATTCGCCCATGGCGCGAGCCCTGCTCAAGAAGGAGGAGGGGGACGAAGTGTTGGTGCACACGCCCACGGGTGAGGCAACCTGGTACGTGAACAGCATCACCTACGGGCAGTGAGTGATGCTGTCCCCCTGCACGTCAGCCTTCCCGCAGCACGGCCAGCGGGCTGGCATTGAGCGCCCGCCGCGTCCCCAGCACACCGGCACCGCCGACCAGTAGCGCGCCCACCAGCGGCATAACCAGCAGCCACGGGTGTGGGCTCCACTGCAGGTCGAACGCATAGCGGTACAGCACCAGGGTAATCAGCTCGCATCCCAGCGCGGCTAGCGCACCGCTGGCCGCGCCCAGCAGCCCGAACTCGATACGCCGCGCTTTCACCAATAGTGGCCGCGCCGCGCCCAGCGCACGCAGCAGGGCGCCTTGGCGAATGCGCTCATCCAGCGTCGCTTGCAAGCCTGCGAACAGCACCGCCAACCCCGCCGCAAGGACGAACAGCAGGACGTACTCCACTGCCAGGGTGACCTGGGCGAGGATGCTGCGCAACTGATCCAGCAAGGCATCAACCTGCAAAATGGTCACTGCCGGGAACGCCCTTGACAGCGCCACGACGTCCAGGTCATGCCCCGGTGCCAGGTAGAAGCTGGTCAGGTAGGTGGTGGGCAAGCCCTGCAGGGTACCGGGCTGGAAGATCATGTAGAAGTTCGGCTGGAAGCTGTCCCAGTGCACGCTGCGCAGGCTGCTGACGCGGGCCTGGCGTTGTTCACCGCCAATGTCGAAGGTGAGCAAGTCACCCAGTTGCACTTTCAGGCTGGCGGCAAGTTCCGCCTCGACCGACACGCCGGGGGTTTCATCGCCAGGAGGCGGCGTTTGCCACCAGTCACCTGCGGTCAGCGCATTGCCTGCCGGCAGGTCGGCAGCCCAGGTCAGGCTGAGGTCGCGTTGCACGGCACGTTCGCCGGCGGAATCCTTGCTGACGAGCTGTTGCACGGGTTGCTCGTTGATCTGGATCAGCCGGCCGGGCGTTACCGGATACAGCGGCGCCGAGGTCGCATTGACCTCGTGCAGGCGCTGGGCAAAAGGCGCACGATCATCAGGCAGGATGTTTAAGGCAAAATGATTGGGTGCATCTTTTGGCAATTGTGCCTGCCAAGTATCGAGCAGCTCCGCCCGCAACAGCGCGACCAGGGCCATGGCCAGCAAGATCAGGCCAAACGCCAATGCCTGGCCAGCAGCGGCCATGGGGTGGCGCAACAGCTGGCCCAGGCCCAGGCGCCAGGTCAACGGTGCGCCTGCCAGTATGCGCCGCAAGCTGCGCAGGCCAAGCAGAAGCAGGCCGCCCAGTACCAATGCGGCAATCAGCCCGCCACCGAGCAGGGCGAAGGTCAACAGCAGGTCGAGGCTCAGGCGCCACATGATCAGGCCTAGCGCAAGCAGGGCGGCGCCGTACACCAGCCAGCTGCTGGGTGGCACGGGCAGCAGGTCACGGCGCAGCACGCGCAGCGGCGGCACCTGGCCAAGGGCAGCGAGTGGCGGCAGCGCGAAGCCGGCCAGGGCAACCAGGCCGGTAGCGATGCCGGCCAGTGCCGGCAGGATGCCGCCGGGCGGCACTACACTGGGCAGCAGGCCATGCAGTAAACGGAACAGGCCCAGTTGCGCCAGCCAGCCGAGCAGGGCGCCTGCCAATGCCGCGACCAGGCCGAGCATCGCCAGCTGCAGGCAGTACAAGCCCAGCGCCTGGTGACGCGACAGCCCCAGGCAGCGCAGCAGGGCGCTGGCGTCCAGGCGGCGCGTGGCATAACGGCTGGCCGACAGCGCCACGGCGACGCCTGCCAGCAGCACCGCCACCAGGCTGGCCATGTTCAGGTAGCGTTCAGCCTTGCCCAGGGCGCCGCCGATCTGCCGGTTGCCATCGCGGGTGTCGAGCAGGCGCTGATTGGCGGCGAGGTTCTTCTCCAGCCCTTCACGATACTGCGCCAACGCTTGCGTATCACCGCGCCATAGGTCGCGGTAACTGACCCGGCTGCCGGGTTGAATGACCCCCGTGGCCTGCAGGTCGGCCAGGTTCATCATGACCCGTGGCGTCAGGCTGTAGAAGTTGTTGGCGCGGTCCGGCTCGTACGTCAGTACACGGCTCATGCGCAGGGTCTTCATGCCGACGTCGATGCTGTCGCCGACGCGTAACCCGAGGGCGGCCAGCAGGCGTGGCTCGACCCAGGCCTCGCCAGGCGCCGGGCCGCCGCCGGCAGTTTCCTCGGCATAGGGCGCGGCGGCACTGCGCACCTGGCCGCGTAGCGGGTAGGCTCCGTCGGCGGCCTTGATGCTCGACAGTTGAATGCCTGCGTCGCCGCCCACCACACTGGTGAATTCCACCACCTGGGCGTGGCGCAGCCCCAGCGCCTTGCCGGCACTGAGTTGTTCGTCACGCGCCGGCGCACCGCCTTGTAATACCAGGTCGGCGCCGAGGAACTCGCTGGCGCGCAGTTGCATGGCGCCATTGAGGCGGGCGCCGAAATAGCCGATGGCGGTGCTGGCCGCGACGGCCACCAACAGCGCGAAGAACAGCACGCGCACTTCACTGGCGCGGATATCGCGCAGCAACTGGCGCAAGGCCAGGCCGCACAGGCGGGACAGCGGCATGCGTGTCATCTAGGCCTCCACCGGCGCCACCAGGTGGCCCGCCTCCAGGCGGATCAGGCGCCGGCAGCGCCGGGCCAGGCGTTCGTCATGGGTGACCAGCACCAGCGTGGTACCGCGCTCCTGGTTCAGTTCGAACAGCAGGTCGCTGATGCGCTCGCCGGTGTGGCTGTCGAGGTTGCCGGTGGGCTCGTCGGCGAACAGCACGGCAGGCTGAGCGGCGAAGGCGCGGGCGATCGCCACCCGTTGCTGCTCGCCACCGGACAGCTGGCGCGGGGTGTGGCTCAGGCGCTTGCCCAGGCCGACCCGTTCGAGCAGCGCATGGGCCTGCTCACGGGCGTCGCGGCGGCCGTCCAGCTCCAGGGGCAGCATGACGTTTTCCAGCGCATTGAGGCTGTCGAGCAGCTGGAATGACTGGAATACGAAGCCGACATGCTCGGCACGCACCCGGGCACGCTGGTCTTCGTCCAGTGGGCCGAGGTCATGCCCGGCGAGAATGACCTTGCCAGCGCTGGGGCGGTCGAGGCCTGCGAGCAGCCCGAGCAGGGTCGACTTGCCCGAGCCCGAGGCGCCCACGATGGCCAGGCTGTCGCCCTGGGCAAGGTCGAGGGAGAGTGCGTGCAGGATGGTCAGGTCACCTTCCGCACTGGGGACCACTTTGCTAAGGTGCTGCGCAACGAGAATGCTGGGGCCCATGGAGAATCCAATGCGAGTGTGGTGGTTGAGTGCCGGTCTGGCCCTGTATTGCCTGGCCCAGAGCGCGGCGGCGGGAACACTGCTGGTTGTCGGCGATAGTATCAGCGCCGGTTTTGGCCTGGATACCCGCCAGGGGTGGGTCTCTTTGTTGCAGACCCGGCTCAAGGACGAAGGTTTCGACGATCAGGTAGTCAACGCCTCGATCAGTGGCGACACCAGCGCAGGCGGCCAGGCGCGGCTGCCGGCGCTGCTTGCAGCGCATAAGCCAAGCCTTGTGGTACTGGAGCTGGGCGGTAACGATGGGCTGCGCGGGCAGCCCCCCGAGCAATTGCAACAAAATCTTGCCTCGATGATCGAGCGTTCGCGCAAGGCAGGTGCCAAGGTGGTGCTGCTGGGGATGCGCCTGCCGCCCAATTACGGGGTGCGCTACACCACGGCCTTCGCTCAGGTGTATGAACAGCTGGCGGCGGACAATCAGGTGGCGCTGGTGCCGTTTTTCCTCGAGGGCGTAGGGGGGGTGCCGGAGATGATGCAGGCCGATGGCATCCATCCGGCGCAGGGGGCCCAGCTGCGTTTGCTGGAAAATGCCTGGCCGACGATAAAACCCTTGCTGTGATGCTTTAAACGGGACCGGCTTTCGGCTAAGGTTGCGCCCCCCGTTTCGAGAGCCCCCGATGCCGCGCCCTGCCTGGTCCTTGTATGCCTATCAACTGATCGAGCCCGATGAGCAGCTCGACCTGTTCGCTTGCCAGGAAATTCGTGTCCACCTCGCCGCCCGCCAACTCGAATTGGGCGTGCCGGTCGATCGTACCCTGTGTGGCGGCCTGCTGCCGGCGCAACCGCGGTGGTCCGGCGTACAGCGCTCGATCTACCGTGACAGCCGCTTGTGCGACCTGTGCCGGGCGATCCTCGACGCCCAGCGACGCGGCATGCGCCCGATCTGGCCAGAGCTCTGACAGCGCCCTTGGCCCAGGAACTCCGGGTGCCTTTCATCATCTGAAACGTATGTTGGCCGCCAATGCCTCCCGCTTGGCCTGGGGCAGGTGTACAATCGATCCTCTTGACCCACCTTTCGAAGGATTTACCGGATGTTGCCGCGCTTTCCCGCCGTCACCCGTTGCCTGACCCTGGCCGGCCTGCTGGTCGCTGGCCCCGCCGTTGCACTGGAGCTGCCGCTGCCGCCGCCCGGTGAAGACGTCGTTGGCCAGGTACAGGTGATCAAGGCCAAGTACGAGGACACCTTTGCCGACATCGGCACCGCCAACGACCTCGGCTACCTGGAAATGATCGCCGCCAACCCGGGTGTCGACCCCTGGCTGCCGGGTGCCGGTACCGAGATCATCCTGCCGACACGCTACGTGCTGCCGCCGGGGCCGCGCGAGGGCATCGTCATCAACCTTGCCGAATACCGCCTCTATTACTTCCCGAAAGGGCAGAACGTGGTGCACACCTTCCCGCTGGGTATCGGCCGTGAAGGCTGGGGTTCGCCCATCGCCAACACCAAGATCACTGCCAAGACCCCGAACCCGACCTGGACGCCGCCGGCCTCGATCCGTGCCGAACACGCCGCCGACGGCGACATCCTGCCCACCGTGGTGCCGGCAGGGCCGGACAACCCGCTGGGGCCGTTCAAGTTCACGCTAGGTGTTCCGGGTTACCTGATCCACGGCTCGAACAAGAAGTTCGGCATTGGCATGCGCACTAGCCACGGGTGCTTCCGCATGCTCAATAACAACGTGCTGGAACTGTCGAAGATGGTGCCGGTGGGTACGCCGGTGCGCATCATCAACGAGCCCTACAAGTTCGGCATTGGTGCTGGCAAGGTATATCTGGAGGCGCATACGCCGCTGGATGACAATGGCAACCCGTCGGTGGTCGACAAGCACACGGCTGTGATCAACGCATTGCTCAAGCGTGAAGATCTGGCGAACAATCTGCGCATGAACTGGGACATGGTGCGCGACGTGGTCGCGGCTGAAGATGGCATGCCGGTGGAAATCGCCGTGCCGGTCGATAACCAGGGTGCAGCACCCATGGTATCGAGCATTCCGCCCGAACTGCAGTAAGCATTTTCGCGGTGCCGATGGAGCCTGCCCCGGGTTTAAGCCTGGCGCGGGCTTCTTCATTTGCGCCGTTTGCTTTTGTTGCGGCAATAAAAAAGCCGACCCACAAGTGGATCGGCTTCTTAACAATCCGTGAGGATTATTACTTGCGGCTGGCTTTGTCCAGCATACGCAGAGCGCGCTCGTTGGCTTCGTCAGCGGTCTGCTGAGCCTTCTGAGCGGCTGCCAGTGCGTCGTCAGCCTTACGGTAGGCTTCGTCTGCACGAGCTTGAGCGCGAGCTGCTGCGTCTTCAGTCGCAGTCAGACGTGCTTCGGTTTCTTTGGATACGCTGCTGCAACCGGTAGCCAGAACTGCGGCCAGAGCCAGAGCAGAGAATTTCAGAACGTTGTTCATCGTGTTCCCCTTCAAGGACTTTCTATTAAATAGCCATCTCTCAGGAAAGAGAAACTGGCCGGCGTACATAGTACCCATTACTTGTAGTAAGTAAACTGACTAAGCGCAAGAACTGCAAAAAAAATGTAGCTGCCGGGGTCGCTGACAAGATTTGTAGGAAATGGGTGAAAACGCTGTGCGGGTGGCGCAAGCGATTGTAGTGCGGGAACTTTTTGTTGAACTAACGGTGACTTTAACTGTCCTTCAGCGTCTTAAGCCCAAGAACATCCGGCTGTTGTTGCGGGGGGCACGCAGGGCATGGGATCCATCCTTCACTTCTGCCATTTTTTAACCGCAACCACCTTGAGCAATCCTGCTTTGCGCGCCTACTATTTGGGGGTGCCCGGCTCGGCAGAACCATTGCAATTGGCCTGCGGTCCAAGGGGCAAGAGGTGGCGTAGAGGTTCCTCCGCCGGATAAACCACCATCGGTTAAGGTAAGGGTCTGCCGATAGACCTGCGAGGAGTAGTGATGAATGACGCGTTGACCATCCACCATGATCAGGCCGGTCATCAGTTCGAGACCAACGTGGACGGTCATC
The DNA here is from genome assembly GCF_044744955.1 of Pseudomonas sp. NPDC087185. NCBI lineage: Bacteria > Pseudomonadati > Pseudomonadota > Gammaproteobacteria > Pseudomonadales > Pseudomonadaceae > Pseudomonas > Pseudomonas sp. NPDC087185. The sequence goes on from NZ_JBIUZK010000002.1 coordinate 290,939, forward strand.
GTGCCTACCTGACGTACATGGACCTGGGCAAGCAGACGCTGGATATCTATCGCACCTTCGTACCCAACGCCCTGCGTGGCCGCGGTATCGCTGCAGCGCTGACAGAAAAGGCTTTGGAGTACGCGGACCAGATGGGCTACACGGTAATCCCTTCCTGCTCATATGTGGAACGCTACATGGAGCGCCAGCAGCGTCATTCGAGCAAGGCCTGAGCGCTTATAGAAGCAGCGCATGTAAAAACGCCGGGCAATGCCCGGCGTTTTGTATTTACCGCGACGCTCAGCCGCGCTGGCGCTTGGGCAGCACATCCTTGAGCTTGGCGTGCATGCTGCGCAGGGTCTTCTCGGTGGCGGCCCAGTCGATGCAGGCGTCGGTGACCGATACACCGTACTGCAGTTCGTCCAGGTTCTTCGGAATCGACTGGCAGCCCCAGTTCAGGTGGCTCTCGACCATCAGGCCGATGATTGACTGGTTGCCTTCGAGGATCTGGTTGGCGACGTTCTCCATGACCAGCGGCTGCAGGGCCGGGTCCTTGTTGGAGTTGGCGTGGCTGCAGTCGACCATGATGTTGGCCTTGATCTTGGCCTTGGCCAGGTCCTGCTCGCACAGGGCGACGCTGACCGAGTCATAGTTCGGCTTGCCGTTGCCACCGCGCAGCACCACGTGGCCGTAAGGGTTGCCCTTGGTGGTAACGATCGACACACCACCTTCCTGGTTGATGCCAAGGAAGCGGTGCGGCTTGGACACCGACTGCAGGGCATTGATGGCCACGGTCAGGCCACCATCGGTGCCGTTCTTGAAGCCCACTGCGGAGGACAGGCCCGAGGCCATCTCGCGGTGGGTCTGGGATTCGGTGGTGCGCGCGCCAATGGCCGACCAGCTGATCAGGTCCTGCAGGTACTGCGGGGAGATCGGGTCAAGCGCTTCGGTGGCGGTCGGCAGGCCCTTTTCGGCCAGGTCCAGCAGCAACTGACGGCCGATGTGCAGGCCATCCTGGATCTTGAACGAGTCATCCAGGTACGGGTCGTTGATCAGGCCTTTCCAGCCGACCGTGGTGCGCGGCTTCTCGAAGTACACGCGCATGACCAGGTAGAGCGTGTCGGAAACTTCTGCGGCCAGCACCTTGAGGCGCTCGGCGTATTCGTGTGCAGCCTTGATGTCGTGGATGGAGCAGGGTCCAACCACGACGAACAGCCGGTGGTCCTTGCCGTCGAGGATATTGCGCACCACTTCGCGGCCAGCAGTCACGGTCTGCAGAGCTTTGGCGCTGAGGGGGATTTCCTTCTTGAGCTGATCGGGGGTGATCAAGGTCTCGTTGGAGGCAACGTTAAGGTCGTCGATCGGTAAATCAGCCATCGTGTTACTCGTCAGGTCACGGTGCCGGCCGCCAGCAATCCCCGTGCGGCCCAGCAGCAAGAATGTTCGCAGCGGGGAGCCGAACCTTAGCGCGTTACAGGGGGCGCGACAATGGTCTGTGCCGCGGCCGTACAGGGTTTTTCCCTGCTGCAACAGCCCCGTGCTGCCATTAGGGTGCGCTAAACGCCCCAAAAGGTGTAAAAAAGCGCACCGACATCTATCAGGAGATCAGCATGGACCCTCGCAAACCGCGCATCGGCATCATCGGCAGTGGTGCCATCGGAGGCTTCTATGGGCTGATGCTCGCGCGCGCGGGTTTCGATGTGCATTTCCTACTGCGAAGCGAATACGCAGCGGTCCGCGAGCACGGCCTGAAACTGGAAAGCGACGTGCACGGCACCATGCAGATGCCGGTGCAGGCGTATTCCAGCGCCGCCGACATGCCACCGTGCGATTGGCTGCTGGTAGGCGCCAAGGCCACCCGCAATGCCGAGCTTGCACCGCTGATTGCAATGGCCGCCGCACCTGATGCCAAGGTGGTGCTGTTGCAGAATGGGCTCGGCGTTGAAGAGCAGCTGCGCCCGGCGCTGCCTGGCAACCTGCACCTGCTCGGCGGCCTTTGTTTCATCTGCGTCAACCGCCTGAGCCCCGGCGTGATCCGCCACCAGGCGCTGGGTGCGGTCAACCTGGGTTATCACAGCGGGCCGGCCAGTGATGGCGCCGCTGCGATTGTGGAGGAGGGTGCGGGGCTGTTCCGCGCTGCCGGTGTGGACTCCCAGGCCATGGCCGACCTTGGCCAGGCGCGCTGGCAGAAGCTGGTGTGGAACGTGCCCTACAATGGCCTTTCGGTACTGCTGGGTGCCAGCACCACGCCGCTGATGGCTGACGCCGACACCCGTGAACTCATCCAGGCACTGATGGCCGAAGTGGTACAGGGCGCCACTGCCTGCGGCCATGAGCTGCCCGCCGGTTATGCCGAGCACCTGTTGCGCGTTACCGAGCAGATGCCCGACTACTGGCCGAGCATGTACCACGATCACACCGAGCAACGCCCGCTGGAGCTGCAGGCCATCTATGCCGAGCCGTTGGCCCGGGCGCGTGCAGCGGGTTGCAGCCTGCCGCGCATGCAGATGCTCTACCAGGCCCTGGCCTTCATTGACCGCGCCAACCGCCCCGGCTGAAACCTCTGCAGCCCGCGGCAGCAGTGCGCCAGACGGCCAGGCGAGGCGGTGGCGCGCTGCTAAGCTGAAGCTTGCTCTGCCGCAACGGCAGTCGAGGAGGTCGAATGATCCGCTCCATGTTGTACGCCACCGACCTCGGTGTCTATGCCCCTTTTGTGATGCAGCATGCGCTGGCGCTGGCGCGTACTTTCGGTGCGGAGCTGTACGTGATTCACGCGGTGGAACCCATGGGGCAATTCGCCGAATCGCTCCTGCAAAGCTACCTCGACGAACAGACGCTGGATGCGCTGCACAGCGAGGGCGTCAATACGGTGATGGCCAACATCGAGCAGCGGGTGCTGGAGAACTTCCGCGAGGAACTGGGCGAAGATGCGGACCTTGCAGTGATCAAGGCGGTGCGGGTGCGCCAGGGCGATCCGGCCCAGGTCATCCTTGAGCAGGCCCAGCGTCTGAGTGTTGATCTGCTGATCTTCGGCAGCCACAGTGCCGGCGCCGGGGTGGATGTGCCGATTGGCCGCACGGCGGTGCGCCTGCTGCAATTGTCACCCGTGCCGGTGTACATGGTGCCGCTCTCGCAGCATCTCGGGCGTAGGAAAACGTGAAGCTGGCAGTAGGCTATTTCAGTGTGGCGTGTAACAAAATAGTTCTAGTTTTATTTCGTTAACCACTAATATAGTTATATCTCGTCGCTGCCTGCTGCCGCTGACTTACCGCTGATTCGAGGGAAACCTATGAAGCTTCAACAACTGCGCTACATCTGGGAAGTGGCGCACCACGACCTCAACGTCTCCGCGACGGCGCAGAGTCTGTACACCTCTCAGCCGGGGATCAGCAAGCAGATCCGTCTGCTCGAGGATGAACTGGGGGTTGAGGTCTTTGCCCGCAGCGGCAAGCACCTGACCCGCGTCACCCCGGCCGGTGAGCGCATCATCAATACCGCCGGCGAGATCCTGCGCAAGGTCGAGAGCATCAAGCAGATTGCCCAGGAATTCTCCAACGAGAAGAAGGGCACGCTGTCTATCGCCACCACCCACACTCAGGCACGCTACGCGCTGCCGCCGGTGATCAGCAGCTTCATCAAGCAGTACCCGGAAGTGGCCTTGCACATGCATCAGGGCTCGCCCATGCAGATCGCCGAAATGGCCGCCGATGGTACAGTCGATTTCGCCATCGCCACCGAGGCGCTGGAGCTGTTCGGCGACCTGATCATGATGCCGTGCTACAAGTGGAACCGCTGCGTGGTGGTGCCACAGGGCCACCCGCTGACCAAACTGCCGAAGCTGACCCTGGAAGCGGTTGCCGAATACCCGATCGTCACCTACGTGTTCGGCTTCACCGGCCGCTCCAAGCTGGACGAAGCCTTCAACCACCGCGGCCTCACGCCGAAGGTGGTGTTTACCGCCGCCGACGCCGACGTGATCAAGACTTACGTGCGCCTGGGCCTGGGTGTGGGCATCGTCGCCAAGATGGCGGTCGACACCAAGCTCGACAGCGACCTGGTGGCGTTGGATGCCAGCGAGCTGTTCGAGGCCAGCATCACCAAGATCGGCTTCCGCCGTGGCACCTTCCTGCGCGGTTTCATGTGCGATTTCATCGAGAAATTCGCCCCGCACCTGACCCGTGAAGTGATGGCCAAGGCCATCCAGTGCCACAACAAGCAGGAGCTCGAAGAGCTGTTCGAAGGCGTCGAGCTGCCGGTTCACTGAGTGCAGCAGGCATGAAAAAACCGGCCATTGGGCCGGTTTTTCTTTGCCTGCGAATCAGGCCTTGCTGATCAGGTTGCCGGCATGCAGCCCGCATTCCTTCTGGGTCGACTCTTCCCACCACCAGCGGCCTTCGCGCTCATGCTGGTTCGGCAGCACCGGGCGGGTGCACGGCTCGCAGCCAATGCTGATGAAGCCGCGCTCGTGCAGGGGGTTGAACGGCAGTTCGAGCATGCGGATGTAGCCCCAGACTTCCGCGCTGCTCATCTGCGCCAGCGGGTTGAACTTGTACAGGGTGTGCTCGGGCGTGGAGAACGCGCTGTCGATTTCCAGTGCGGCCACCTGGCTGCGCGTGCCCGGGCTCTGGTCGCGGCGCTGGCCGGTGGCCCAGGCGCTGACGGTAGCGAGTTTGCGCCGCAGCGGCTCGATCTTGCGGATGCCGCAGCACTCGCCGTGGCCGTCCTTGTAGAAGCTGAACAGGCCCTTTTCCTTGACGAATGGGTCGAGCTTGGCGCGGTCAGGGCTGAGGATTTCGATCGGCAGTTGGTACTGCTCGCGCACCTGGTCGATGAAGCGGTAGGTCTCGGGATGCAGGCGGCCGGTGTCGAGGCTGAACACCTTGACCTGCTTGTTCAGCTTCCAGGCCATGTCGACCAGTACCACGTCCTCGGCGCCGCTGAAGGAAATCCACAGGTCGTCGCCGAAGTGTTCGAAGGCGAGCTTGAGGATGTCCTGCGGGGACTTGCTGGCGTAGGTCGCGGCCAGGGCGGCGACGTCGAAGGGTTGGCTCATCAGGCGGTTTCCATCTTGGCTGTGGCGCTGTGCGCTCGTAATGAGGTGATGGTAACAAAAAATGGCGAGGTAGACGCCGCCTCAGAGGCGCTGCAGCGTTTCCATCAACACCCGCACCTTGGCAATCGACTCTTCGTATTCCGACTGCCAGTCCGAGTCTGCCACCACCGCGCCGCCGCCCCAGCAACTGGCCTGGCCATCTTTGACCAGCAGGCTGCGGATGGCGATGGAGCTGTCCATTTCGCCGCGCACGTCCACGTACAGCAGCGAGCCGCAGTACAGGGCGCGGCGGCTGGGCTCCAGCTCGTCGATGATCTGCATGGCGCGGATCTTCGGTGCGCCGGTGATCGAGCCGCCAGGGAAGCTGTCGCCGATCAGGTCCAGGGCGTCCTTGTCGCTGGCCAGTTGCCCGGTGATGCTGCTGACCAGGTGGTGGACGTTGGGGTAGCTTTCCAGGCTGAACAGCTCGGGCACCTTGACCGAGCCGATCTGGCAGGTGCGGCCCAGGTCGTTGCGCAGCAGGTCGACGATCATCAGGTTTTCCGAGCGGTCCTTGGCGCTATGGCGCAGCTCCTCGGCGTTGCGCGCGTCAGTGGCCGGGTCGGCCGAACGCGGGCGCGTGCCCTTGATCGGCCGGGTCTCCACCTGGCCCTGGCTGACGCGGATGAAGCGCTCTGGCGAGAAACTCAGCAGGGCACTGCCGTCGGCCAGTTGCTGGTAGCCGGAAAACGGCGTCGGGCAGGCTTTGCGCAGGGCCTGGTAGGCGTGCCAGGGGTCGCCCTGGCAGGGGGCGCGGAAGCGTTGCGTGAGGTTGATCTGGTAGCAGTCGCCCGCCTGGATGTAGCGCTGCACTTGGTCGAACGCGGCGTGGTATTGCTCGGGCTGCAGGTCGCCCTGCATGGCGGCGAGCAGTGTGAAGTCGCCACTCACAGCGCGGTCAGGGGCTTCGAACAAGGCGCTCAGGCGTTCGCGTTCAGCGCTTGCCAGGCTGGGGTGGAAGACCAGCTGGCTGGTGCCCAGCTGATGGTCGGTCACCAGCGCCCAGGCATACAGGCCAAGTTGGGCGTCGGGCAGGCCGAGGTCGTCGACGGCCAGGCTGGGCAGCTGCTCCAGGCGTCGGCCGAAATCGTAGCTCAGGTAGCCGATCAGGCCGCCGGCGAACGGCAACTCGATGCCTTCGGGTACTTGCGCCTGGCCCAGTTGTGCCAGGCCATCACGCAGGCGCTGCAGGAAGGCGCGGCCCGGTTCGTCAGGCTGGGCTTGCACGTGTTGCAGCGGCCAGGCGCTGAGCAGGTCGAAGCGGCCCCGTTCGGCGCCGGGGCGGGCGCTGTCGAGCAGGATCGCGCCGGGCGCCTGGCGCAGGCGGGCGAAATAGGCGGCGGGGTCGGGCTGGTAGGGCAGGGGGTAAAGCGTACAGGTCGGCATCAGTATGGACGGCGATGTAAAAGCGAGGAGGGCGATTGTAGACCTGTGTAGGAAATGCGCCTAGCGCTGGGCGCGACATTCAAACGTTCTGTTGAGGCCGCGGCTGCTTTGCAGCCCATTCGCGGGGCAGGCCCGCTCCCGCAGATAGGGTGCTGCAGTACCTGTGGGGGCAGGCTTGCCGCGCGAATGGCCCGCAGGGCGGGCCTTATAACTGACTCAACGCGGATGCACGTGGCCGAACAGGCCCTGTGCCACCCGCACCCGCTGCTCGGCATTCTCGGTCACACCGTCCTTGGCCAGTGCCTCGATGTGCGCCTCGATGGCATGGGTGCGCTGGGTCAGTCCGGTGTCGTTGGCGATTTGGATATTCAGGCCAGGGCGGGCATTGAGTTCGAGAATCAACGGCCCCTTGTCCTGGTCCAGCACCATGTCCACGCCGATGTAGCCCAGGCCGCACAGCTCATAGCAGCCGGCTGCGAGCTTCATGAAGCCATCCCAGTTCGGCAGTTGCACGCCGTCCACCGCATTGGTGGTGTCCGGGTGCTTGCTGATGATGTTGTTCAGCCAGGTGCCGCGCAGGGTCACGCCGGTGGCCAGGTCCACGCCCACGCCGATGGCGCCCTGGTGCAGGTTGGCCTTGCCGCCGGACTGTCGGGTTGGCAGGCGCAGCATGGCCATCACCGGGTAGCCCATCAGCACGATGATGCGGATGTCCGGCACGCCTTCGTAACTGATGCTCTTGAAGATCTGGTCGGGGGTGACCCGGTATTCGATCAGTGCGCGGTCGCGATGACCGCCCAGCGAATAGAGGCCGGTGAGGATGCTCGAGACCTGGTGCTCGATCTCCTCGTGGCTGATGATCTTGCCCGAGACCGTGCGGTAGCGGTCCTCGAAGCGGTCGGCGATGACCAGGATGCCGTCACCGCCGGCGCCCTGGGCCGGCTTGATGACGAAGTCGTTGCGCCCGCCGATGATCTCGTGAAGCTTGTCGATCTGCTTCTCGGTCTCGATGATGCCGTACATCTCCGGCACGTGAATGCCGGCGGCGAGCGCACGCTCCTTGGTGATGATCTTGTCGTCGACGATCGGGTACAGGTTGCGCTTGTTGTACTTCAGCACATAGTCCGCATTACGGCGGTTGATACCCATGATGCCCCGGGCCTCCAGGGCTTTCCACGTCTTGATCAGGCCAAACATCAGGCGTCAGCCTTCTTCAGGAATGCCTTGAAGCGTACCAGCTCGGTCAGGCGGTAGCCGCGGTAGCGACCCATCGCCAGCATGAAGCCCACCAGGATCAGCAGTACCGCCGGGAAGGTAAAGACGAAGTACACCAGCTCCGGCACCATCATCAGCAGGTGCGCCAGCGAGGCGGCGAACAGGGTGCCGATGGCCACTTTCATGGCATGGCCGCCACCACGCTCTTCCCAGGTGATCGACAGGCGTTCGATGGTCATGGTCAGGATCACCATCGGGAACAGCGCCACCGACAGCCCGCGCTCCAGGCCCAGCTTGTGGCTGAACAGGCTGATGGCGGCAATCAGCACCACGACGAAGGTCAGCACCACCGACAGGCGCGGCAGCATCTGCAGCTTCAGGTGTTCCAGGTAGGAGCGCAGTGACAGGCCCAGCGCGGTGATCACCGTGAACAGTATGATACCGAAGCCCAGCTGGGTTTCGCGGAAGGCCAGGGCGATCAGCACCGGGGTGAAGGTGCCCAGGGTCTGCAGGCCGATGAGGTTGCGCAGCACCAGGATCACCAGCACGCCGATCGGGATCATCACCATGATCATGAAGGTCTGCTGGGTCTGCAGTGGCAGGCCATACAGGGAATACTCAAGGAAGTCGGCGTCGGTGTTCTCGTCGGTCAGCTTGGCCAGGCGGATGGCGTTCATCTCGCTGTTGTTCATGCTGAAGGTGACGTTGGCTTTCTTGCCGCCATCGACGGTGATCAGGTTGTCGTCACCGGTCCACCACAGCAGGCGGTCGCTGGGCAGGCCCTGTTCGCCGGTGTCCGGGTTGAAGTACAGCCAGTCGTTGCCGTTGAAGCTGCGCAGCCACAGTTCCGGGCTTTGTGGGGTGTCGGCCACCAGGCGGATGGTGTGGACCTTCTCCATCGGCACGTGGGCGATCGACAGCAGCAGGTCTATGACCTGGGCTTTCTTCATCGACGAAGTGTCGCCGGCCAGCAGCAGCTTGACGTTGTCGTCGTTGAGGTTGTTGACCCGCTTGATGGTCTCGCTGACGAAGGTCTCGACGTCGGCCGAGTGCTGGCGAATAGGTGCCATCAGGGCTTCGGCAGCGATCTTCTCGGGGCCTTCGACTGCCAGGCTGTCACGGAAGGTAGGGCCTTTGATGGTGGTCTTTTCGTTGCTGTAGCGTTTGGTCAGCACCAGCCGGTAGTACAGCGTCTGGTTGCCGCTGGCGCGACGGGCCGACCAGGTCACCTTGCGGTTGCCATCGGCGCGGTTGACGCTGACGCCATAGTTGTTGGAGATGAAGCTCTCGTTGAGGCTGACGTAGTCGCGGTTCAGCGGCGGCACGAACATCTGGATCTTGACCGGGTCCTTGGTGCTGGCGACGAACTCGACCTTGGCGTCGATGTTCCACAGGTCGTCGGTCTCGTCTTCGGTCACCGGGATGCCGAGGAAGAAGATCTGATAAGCGGTGACCGCCACGCCCAGCAGCACCAGTACGGTGATCAGGACTTTCAGATGGAGGGTAAGAGAGCGCATCGGGATTACTCTGCTTTGGGAGCGTCGGTGGCACAGGCAGGTTTGCCGGCCGCGTATTTAAGGCTTGGGTCGACCAGCGCGTCGAAGTGCTTGAGCGCCTCGGAGCCGATCAGCAGCGGGAACTGGAACGCGCTGCGGTCGGTGAGGTTGACTTCGATGGTGCGCAGGGCCTGGCCCATGCAGATTTCAAGTTCGATGACCGGGCGGGCGGTGTAGGCCTTGCCCGATTCCGCATCATAGTCGCCGGCACGGCGCTTGATTTTGCTGACCCGGGCCAGCGGGCGTTCGATCGGGTGCGAATGGGCGGCGTCGATGGCCAGGTAGAAGCGCACCCAGCTCTCGCCATTGCGCTTGAAGCGCTTGATGTCGCGGGCACTCAAGGAGGCGGTCTTGGCGCCGGTATCGAGCTTGGCGGCCACTTCCAACTCGAGGTCGCCAAGGCGGGCGTACTCATTAAGGCCATATACGGTCTTGCCCGCCGCCTGGCCAAGGGCCGGCAGCAGGGTGAGGCATAGCAGCAGTAAAACGGGTGTAAGTCTCATAGTCCTGGCGCGGTGCTGTGCAAGGTTCGGGGCAAGGCGACTGGCAGGTACTGCGCAAGCTTCCTCGGTTGGTCTGTCAACAACATGAACAGATGACAGATACGCTATCCATACTCCGTTGGAGGCGCGGCATTCTATCACGCCGGTGTCTTGACGCCAGCGCGTCGCGATAGGACAACGCCATCACTGGGTAAGTTCGTTCTTGGATGATTGTCGACAATATCTATTTTGTCTTTGACTGCAAGGCTTTGATTCGCTAATTTCTGCTCAAGTGATTAGCAAGGTGTCGACAATATGCTGGACCTCAGCACTCCCAGCCCCGCCACGCCCGACGAAACGGAAACCTTGTCGGAGAATGTTTTCCGGCGCATCCAGGCGGCGATCGTCAAGGGTGAAATCGCTCCGGGCAGCAAGATCTCCGAGCCGGAACTGGCGCGCACCTATGGCATCAGCCGTGGCCCGCTGCGCGAGGCGATCCATCGCCTGGAGGGCCAGCGCCTGCTGGTACGGGTGCCGCATGTCGGCGCACGGGTGGTGTCGCTGAACCATGCCGAGCTGATCGAGCTGTACGAAATCCGCGAATCGCTGGAAGGCATGGCCTGCCGCCTCGCGGCAGAGCGCATGAGCCAGGGCGACATCGACGAACTGCGCCGGGTGCTCGATACCCATGAGCGCGACGCTGCGTTCCAGGCCGGGGTGGGCTACTACCAACAGGAAGGCGATTACGACTTCCACTACCGGATCATCCAGGGCAGCGGCAACCAGACCCTGGTCAAGATGCTCTGCGGCGAGCTGTACCAGCTGGTGCGCATGTACCGCATCCAGTTTTCCGCCACGCCCAACCGCCCACGCCAGGCCTTTGCCGAGCACCACCGCATTCTCGATGCCATCGCCGAGCGTGACGGTGAACTGGCCGAACTCCTGATGCGCCGCCACATCGGCGCGTCCAAGCGCAATATCGAGCGTCACTACCTGGACGCCAACAACAACAGCCTTTGAGGTGAAAAATGACTGTGAAGAGCACCCCCGGTCAGCGTTTCCGTGACGCCGTTGCCGCCGAGCATCCCCTGCAAGTGGTCGGTGCGATCAACGCCAACCATGCGCTGCTGGCCAAACGCGCCGGCTTCAAGGCCATCTACCTGTCTGGCGGTGGCGTTGCCGCCGGTTCGCTGGGCTTGCCGGACCTGGGTATCACCGGCCTCGACGACGTGCTGACTGACGTGCGCCGCATCACCGACGTGTGCGACCTGCCGTTACTGGTGGATGTCGACACCGGTTTCGGTGCCTCGGCCTTCAACGTCGCGCGTACCGTGCGTTCGATGTGCAAGTTCGGCGCTGCCGCCATCCACATCGAAGACCAGGTGGGTGCCAAGCGTTGCGGCCACCGGCCCAACAAGGAAATCGTCACCCAGCAGGAGATGGTCGACCGCATCAAGGCCGCAGTGGATGCCCGCACGGATGACAGCTTCGTGATCATGGCGCGTACCGATGCGCTGGCCGTGGAAGGCCTGAACGCCGCGCTGGACCGCGCCGCCGCCTGCATCGAGGCCGGAGCCGACATGATCTTCCCGGAAGCCATTACCGAACTTTCGATGTACAAGACCTTCGCCGACCGGGTGAAGGCGCCGATCCTGGCCAACATCACCGAATTTGGTGCCACGCCGTTGTACACCACCGAAGAGCTGGCAGCGGTCGATGTGTCGCTGGTGCTGTACCCGCTGTCGGCGTTCCGCGCCATGAACAAGGCGGCGGACAACGTGTACACCGCGCTGCGCCGCGACGGTACGCAAAAGAACGTGATCGACACCATGCAGACCCGCATGGAGCTTTACGATGCCATTGGTTACCACGCGTTCGAGCAAAGCCTCGATGCGCTGTTTGCGCAGAAGAAGGGTTAACCGCGCTACCTGAATCAGCCTGAAGATATCCATAACAATTTCAAGAAAGGAGAAACACCATGGCCGAAGCAAAAGTACTCAGCGGCGCAGGCCTGCGTGGCCAGGTGGCCGGCCAGACCGCACTGTCGACGGTCGGCCAGGCCGGTGCTGGCCTGACTTACCGGGGCTATGACGTGCGCGACCTGGCGGCCGGTGCCGAATTTGAAGAAGTCGCCTACCTGCTGCTGTATGGCGAGCTGCCGACCCAGGCCGAGCTGGCGGACTACAAGCGCAAGCTCAAAGGCCTGCGCGACTTGCCGCAGGCGCTGAAGGAAGTGCTCGAGCGCATCCCGCGCGACGCCCACCCGATGGACGTGATGCGCACCGGCTGCTCGGTGCTCGGCACCCTGGAGCCGGAGCTGACCTTCGAGGCCCAGCGCGACAAGACCGACCGCCTGTTGGCACTGTTCCCGGCAGTGATGTGCTACTGGTACCGCTTCACCCACCATGGCGTGCGTATCGACTGCACCAGCGACGAAGACACCCTGGGCGGCCACTTCCTGCACCTGCTGCACGGCAAGAAGCCGAGCGCGCTGCACGTCAAGGTGATGAACGTCTCCTTGATCCTCTACGCCGAGCACGAGTTCAACGCCTCGACCTTCACGGCCCGTGTCTGCGCCTCGACCTTGTCCGACCTGTACTCCTGCGTCACCGCTGCCATCGGTTCGCTGCGCGGCCCGTTGCACGGCGGCGCCAACGAGGCGGCGATGGAGCTGATCGAGCGCTTCCAGAGCCCGCAGGAAGCCACCGCCGAGCTGCTGCGCATGCTCGAGCGCAAGGACAAGATCATGGGCTTTGGCCATGCTATCTACAAAGAGTCCGACCCGCGCAACGAGGTGATCAAGGGCTGGTCGAAGCAATTGGCTGATGAGGTCGGTGATACGGTGCTGTATCCGGTCTCCGAGGCCATCGACAAGACCATGTGGGAGCAGAAGCGCCTGTTCCCCAACGCCGATTTCTACCATGCCTCGGCGTACCACTTCATGGGCATCCCGACCAAGCTGTTCACCCCGATCTTCGTCTGCTCGCGCCTGACCGGCTGGGCGGCGCACGTATTCGAACAGCGCGCCAACAACCGCATCATCCGCCCGAGCGCCGAGTATGTTGGCGTCGAACAGCGCCAATTCGTGCCGATCGAGCAGCGCTGAATAGAAATAGAGAGGCAACCCGCCCCCATAGGGGCGGCGGAGCCTTCCGAAACCTGTGACCGAGCCTGAATGATGAATACTGCATACCGCAAAGCCCTGCCAGGTACCGCCCTGGACTACTTCGACGCCCGCGCCGCAGTTGAGGCCATCACGCCAGGCGCCTACGACAGCCTGCCGTACACCTCCCGCGTGCTCGCCGAAAACCTGGTGCGCCGCTGCGACCCGGCCACGCTGGATGCTTCGCTCTGCCAGCTGATCGAGCGCAAGCGCGACCTCGACTTCCCATGGTTCCCGGCCCGCGTGGTGTGCCACGACATCCTTGGCCAGACCGCCCTGGTCGACCTGGCCGGCCTGCGTGACGCCATTGCCGACAAAGGTGGCGACCCGGCCGCGGTCAACCCGGTGGTGCCGGTGCAACTGATCGTCGACCACTCGCTGGCAGTGGAGTGCGGTGGTTTCGACCCGCAGGCGTTCGACAAGAACCGCGCCATCGAAGACCGCCGCAACGAAGACCGCTTCCACTTCATCAACTGGACCAAGAAGGCGTTCAAGAACGTCGACGTGATCCAGCCCGGCAACGGCATCATGCACCAGATCAACCTGGAGAAAATGTCGCCGGTGATCCATAGCGACCGCGGTGTGGCCTACCCGGACACCTGCGTCGGCACCGACAGTCACACCCCGCACGTCGACGCCCTGGGCGTGATCGCCATCGGCGTCGGTGGCCTCGAAGCCGAAAACGTCATGCTCGGCCGTGCCTCGTGGATGCGCCTGCCGGAAATCGTCGGCGTCGAGCTGCGCGGCAAACTGGCACCGAACATCACCGCCACCGACCTGGTGCTGGCCCTGACCGAGTTCCTGCGCAAGCAGAAGGTGGTAGGTGCCTACCTCGAGTTCTACGGCGAAGGCGCCCGTGCGCTGACCCTCGGCGACCGCGCGACCATCTCCAACATGGCGCCGGAGTATGGCGCCACCGCTGCGATGTTCGCCATCGACCAGCAGACCCTCGACTACCTCAAGCTGACCGGTCGCGAAGAGCAGCAGGTCAAGCTGGTGGAAACCTATGCCAAGGCCACTGGCCTGTGGGCTGACGCCTTGGCCAAGGCCGAGTACGAGCGCGTGCTGCACTTCGACCTGTCAAGCGTGGTGCGCAACATGGCCGGCCCGTCCAACCCGCACGCCCGCGTCGCCACCAGCGAACTGGCGGCCAAGGGCATTGCCGGTGCCTGGGAAGAAGTGCCGGGGCAGATGCCGGACGGCGCGGTGATCATTGCCGCCATCACCAGCTGCACCAACACCAGTAACCCGCGCAACGTGATTGCCGCTGGCCTTTTGGCGCGCAACGCCAACCAGCTCGGCCTGGCGCGCAAGCCATGGGTCAAGTCGTCGCTGGCGCCGGGCTCCAAAGCCGTACAGCTGTACCTGGAAGAGGCCGGGCTGGAAAAGGAGTTGGAGCGGTTGGGCTTCGGTATCGTCGCCTTCGCCTGCACCACCTGCAACGGCATGTCCGGTGCGCTGGACCCGGTGATCCAACAGGAAATCATCGACCGTGACCTGTACGCCACGGCAGTGCTGTCGGGCAACCGCAACTTCGACGGGCGTATCCACCCTTACGCCAAGCAGGCCTTCCTTGCATCGCCGCCGCTGGTGGTGGCCTATGCCATTGCCGGTACCATCCGTTTCGACATCGAGAAGGATGTGCTGGGTGTGGTCGATGGCAAGGAAATACGCCTCAAGGACATCTGGCCAAGCGATGAAGAGATCGACGCGGTGGTGCGCGCTGCGGTCAAGCCGGAGCAGTTCCGCAAGGTCTACATCCCTATGTTCGCGATCGAAGAAGACCGTGGGCCGAAGGTGGCGCCGCTGTACGACTGGCGCCCGATGAGCACCTACATCCGGCGCCCGCCCTACTGGGAAGGTGCCCTGGCCGGTGAGCGCACCCTGCGCGGCATGCGCCCGCTGGCCGTGCTGCCGGACAACATCACCACCGACCACCTGTCACCTTCCAATGCCATCATGCTCGACAGCGCCGCAGGCGAGTACCTGGCGAAAATGGGCCTGCCGGAGGAGGACTTCAACTCCTACGCCACCCACCGTGGCGACCACCTGACCGCCCAGCGCGCCACCTTCGCCAACCCCAAGCTGTTCAACGAAATGGTGCGCAAGGACGACGGTAGCGTGAAGCAGGGTTCGCTGGCGCGCATCGAGCCGGAAGGCAAGGTGACCCGCATGTGGGAAGCCATCGAAACCTACATGCAGCGCAAGCAGCCACTTATTATCGTGGCAGGTGCCGACTATGGGCAGGGTTCGTCCCGCGACTGGGCCGCCAAGGGCGTACGCCTGGCGGGTGTCGAGGCGATCGTGGCCGAGGGCTTTGAGCGTATTCACCGCACCAACCTGGTGGGCATGGGCGTGTTGCCGCTGGAATTCCAGCCGGGCACCGACCGCAAGACCCTCGGGCTTGAGGGTAGCGAGACCTACGACGTGCTCGGTGAGCGCAAGCCGCGTGCCACCCTGACGCTGGTGGTTACCCGCCGCAGCGGTGAGCGGGTCGAGGTGCCGGTAACCTGCCGGCTGGACACCGCCGAGGAAGTGTCGATCTACGAGGCGGGCGGGGTGCTGCAGCGCTTTGCCCAGGATTTCCTCGAAGCGTCGGCCTGAGCGGTTGGGGGCTGCTGTGCAGCCCATTCGCCGGCAAGCCGGCGCCCACAGATACAGCGCTGAATCTGAAGCTTGCGCTGACCTGTAGGCGCTGGCTTGCCGGCGATGGGGCGCGCAGCGGCCCCAAGGCATATTGCACTTTCAAACAGGACAGCACAGCAATGGCACACGCACCGCAAATCAAGATCCCCGCCACCTACATCCGCGGCGGCACCAGCAAAGGCGTGTTCTTCCGCCTGCACGACCTTCCCGAAGCCGCCCAGGCCCCGGGCCCGTCCCGCGACGCCCTGCTGCTACGCGTGATCGGCAGCCCCGACCCATACGCCAAGCAAATCGACGGCATGGGTGGCGCCACGTCCAGTACCAGCAAGACCGTGATCCTGTCACCCAGCGGCAAGCCCGACCACGACGTCGACTACCTGTTCGGCCAGGTCGCCATCGACAAGGCCTTCGTCGACTGGAGCGGCAACTGCGGCAACCTGTCCGCTGCCGTCGGCTCGTTTGCGATCAGCAGCGGCCTGGTCGACCCATCGCGTATCCCGCGCAATGGCGTGGCCACCGTGCGCATCTGGCAGGCCAACATCGGCAAGACCATCATCGCCCACGTGCCGATCACCGAGGGGGAGGTGCAGGAAACCGGCGATTTCGAGCTCGACGGTGTGACGTTCCCGGCGGCTGAAGTACAGCTAGAGTTCCTGGATCCCGCGGCCGATGAAGACGGCGGCGGCGGGGCGATGTTCCCCACCGGCAAGCTGGTCGACGACCTGGAGGTGCCCGGTGTCGGCACCTTCAAGGCCACCTTGATCAACGCCGGTATTCCGACCATTTTCGTCAATGCCGCCGATATCGGTTACACCGGGACCGAACTGCAGGACGCGATCAACGGTGACGCCCAGGCGCTGACGCGCTTCGAGACCATCAGGGCCTACGGCGCGGTGCGCATGGGCCTGATCGAGCATGTCGACCAGGCTGCCGGACGTCAGCACACGCCGAAGGTGGCTTTCGTTGCGCCGCCGAGCACCTACACTGCGTCCAGTGGCAAAGCTGTCGCGGCGGCTGACATCGACCTGCTGGTGCGTGCGTTGTCCATGGGCAAGCTGCACCACGCGATGATGGGTACCGCTGCGGTAGCCATCGGTACCGCTGCTGCCATTCCGGGCACGCTGGTCAACCTCGCCGCAGGCGGGGGCGAGCGCAGTGCCGTGCGCTTTGGCCACCCCTCCGGCACATTGCGTGTTGGGGCCCAGGCCAGCCAGGTGAATGGCGAATGGCGCGTGACCAAGGCAATCATGAGCCGTAGTGCTCGCGTGCTGATGGAAGGCTGGGTGAGGGTGCCTGGCGATAGCTTCTGACGCACCACTGGCGCTTGGCTTTGGATGAGTAGGGCCGCTGTGCGGCCCCAATTCACAGGAGCTGCAAATGAGCGCCAACGTAGACCTGAACGAGCGCCCTGACTACGACGGGGTGCTGCAAACCCTCGCCGACTATGTCCTCACCTACCGGGTTGAATCGCCCGAGGCGATGGATACCGCGCGCAACTGCCTGATGGACACGTTGGGCTGCGGCTTGCTGGCGCTGCGCTTCCCTGAATGCACCAAACACCTCGGCCCGATCGTGGAAGGCACCGTGGTGCCCAATGGCGCCCGCGTGCCAGGCACCAGCTACCGCCTGGACCCGGTCAAGGCGGCCTGGGACATCGGCTGCACCGTGCGCTGGCTGGATTACAACGACACCTGGCTGGCAGCCGAATGGGCTCACCCTTCGGACAACCTGGGCGGCATCCTGGCGGTGGCCGATCACCTGTCGCAAAAGCACGTGGCCAAGGGTGAAGCCCCGTTGCAGATGCGCGAAGTGCTCGAGGCCATGGTCATGGCGCACGAGATCCAGGGGGTGCTGGCGTTGGAAAACTCGTTCAACCGCGTCGGCCTGGACCACGTGATACTGGTCAAGGTGGCCTCCACGGCGGTGTGCGCCAAGCTGATGGGTGCGAATCGCGAGCAGTTGCTATCGGCCTTGTCCCATGCTTTCGTCGACGGGCAGGCGCTGCGCACTTACCGCCATGCGCCCAATGCTGGGTCACGCAAGTCCTGGGCTGCCGGCGATGCCTCCAGCCGCGGTGTGCGCCTGGCGGATATCGCGCTGCGTGGCGAGATGGGCGTGCCAGGCGTGCTCACGGCGGCGCAATGGGGTTTCTACGATGTGTCGTTCAGCCACACCAACAAAGACCTGGCGCTCAAGCCGTCGGCCCAGCAGGCGTTGAGCCTGCCGCAACCCTTGGGCAGCTACGTGATGGAAAACGTGCTGTTCAAGGTCAGCTTCGCCGCCGAATTCCATGCCCAGACCGCCTGCGAGGCGGCGGTGAGCCTGCACCCGCAGGTGCGCAACCGTCTGCATGAAGTCGACCGTATCGTCATCACCACGCAGGAGTCGGCGATCCGCATCATCTCCAAGGTCGGCCCGCTGGCCAATGCCGCCGACCGCGATCACTGCCTGCAGTACATGGTGGCGGTGCCGCTGATTTTCGGCCATCTGGTGGCCGAGCACTATGAAGACGCGTTCCATGCCGCTCACCCGAGCATCGATCGCCTGCGCGAGAAGATGGAAGTGGTCGAGGATCCGCGGTTCACGCGTGAATACCTGGAAGCGGACAAGCGCTCGATTGCCAATGGCCTGCAAGTGTTTTTCAAGGATGGCAGCAACACCGACCAGGTGGTGGTCGAGTACCCGGTCGGGCACCGGCGCCGGCGCGGGGAGGGCATACCGCTGTTGGAGGCGAAGTTCAGGGAGAACCTGGCGACGCGGTTTGCGCGGCAGCGCTGTAAGGACATTTTCGAGCTGTGCGAGGATCAGCAAAAGCTGGAAGCGACAGCGGTGCACAGGTTTGTGGATCTGTTCGTGATGTGAGGTTGCCCGTGCGGCTCTCTTCGCCGGGCCGCCGCGAAGGGGCCCGAAAGCGCAATAAAAAACCCCAGCATCTCTGCCGGGGTTTTTTTACAGCGTCCTGCTAATTACGCCTGAACAACCGGGATCTTGGCGTTGGCCGCAGCCTCGCGGAACTCGGCGATCTGGTCGAAGCTCAGGTAGCGGTAGACGTCGGCAGCCATGCTGTCGATGTCTTTGGCGTACTGCATGTACTCTTCGACGGTTGGCAGTTTGCCGATGATCGAAGCGACAGCAGCCAGCTCGGCCGATGCCAGGTACACATTGGTCGCGTCGCCCAGGCGGTTCGGGAAGTTACGGGTCGAGGTGGAAACCACGGTCGAACCCGTCTGCACACGTGCCTGGTTACCCATGCACAGCGAGCAGCCTGGCATTTCCATGCGCGCACCGGCTTTGCCGTAGATGCCGTAGTAGCCTTCTTCGGTCAGCTGGTGAGCGTCCATCTTGGTTGGCGGGGCCAGCCACAGACGGGTCGGGATACCGCCCTTGACCTTCTCCAGCAGCTTGCCGGCGGCGCGGAAGTGGCCGATGTTGGTCATGCACGAACCGATGAACACTTCGTCGATCTTCTCGCCCTGTACCGAAGACAGCAGGCGGGCATCGTCCGGGTCGTTTGGCGCGCAGAGCACAGGCTCCTTGACGTCAGCCAGGTCGATTTCGATGATTTCGGCGTACTCGGCATCAGCGTCGGCCGCCAGCAGCTCAGGCTTGGCCAGCCAGGCTTCCATGGCCTGGGCGCGACGCTCCAGGGTGCGTGGGTCGCCGTAGCCTTCGCCGATCATCCAGCGCAGCAGGGTGATGTTGGACTGCAGGTATTCGGCGATGGCCTTTTCCGGCAGCTTGATGGTGCAACCGGCAGCAGAGCGCTCGGCCGAGGCGTCGGACAGCTCGAACGCTTGCTCGACGGTCAGTTCGTCCAGGCCTTCGATTTCCAGGATGCGGCCGGAGAAGGCGTTTTTCTTGCCCTTCTTCTCGACGGTCAGCAGGCCTTTCTGGATGGCGTAGTAAGGGATGGCATGGACCAGGTCACGCAGAGTGATGCCCGGTTGCAGTTTGCCCTTGAAGCGCACCAGGATCGACTCTGGCATGTCCAGCGGCATGACGCCGGTCGCGGCGGCGAAGGCCACCAGGCCGGAACCGGCCGGGAACGAAATGCCGATCGGGAAGCGGGTGTGCGAGTCACCACCGGTGCCGACGGTGTCCGGCATCAGCATGCGGTTCAGCCAGCTGTGGATAATGCCGTCGCCTGGGCGCAGCGACACGCCGCCACGGGTGCGGATGAAGTCTGGCAGGGTGTGATGGGTGGTGACGTCGATCGGCTTCGGATAGGCCGCGGTGTGGCAGAACGACTGCATCACCAGGTCAGCGGAGAAGCCCAGGCATGCCAGGTCTTTCAGCTCGTCGCGGGTCATCGGGCCGGTGGTGTCCTGAGAACCGACAGTGGTCATCTTCGGCTCGCAGTAGGCACCTGGACGCACACCTTGGCCTTCTGGCAGGCCGCAAGCACGGCCAACCATTTTTTGCGCGAGGGTGAAGCCTTTGCCGGAGTCGGCAGGCTGCTCTGGCTTCTTGAACAGGTCGGAAGCACCCAGGCCCAGTTCGGCGCGGGCTTTTTCGGTCAGGCCACGGCCGACGATCAGCGGGATACGGCCGCCAGCGCGGACTTCATCCAGCAGCACTTCGGTTTTCAGCTCGAAGTTGGTGACCAGCTCGTCGCTTTCGTGACGGCGTACTTCACCTTTGTACGGGTAGACGTCGATGACATCGCCCATGCCCAGGTTGGTGCAGTCGAATTCGATCGGCAGGGCGCCGGCGTCTTCCATGGTGTTGTAGAAGATCGGGGCGATCTTGGTGCCGAAGCAGAAACCACCGGCGCGCTTGTTCGGAACAAACGGAATGTCGTCACCGAAGAACCACAGCACCGAGTTGGTGGCGGACTTACGCGACGAACCGGTACCGACGACGTCACCGACGTAGGCGACCGGGAAGCCTTTGGCCTTGACCGCTTCGATCTGTGCCAGTGGGCCGACCGAACCTGGCTGCGAAGGCTCGATGCCGTCGCGGGCCATTTTCAGCATCGCCAGGGCGTGCAGCGGGATGTCAGGGCGCGACCAGGCGTCCGGGGCAGGGGACAGGTCGTCGGTGTTGGTTTCGCCAGGCACCTTGAACACGGTCAGGGTGTATTTGTCGGCGATGGCCGGGCGGGCGGTGAACCACTCGCCGGCAGCCCAGGACTCCAGTACGGCCTTGGCGTGGACGTTGCCCGCCTTGGCTTTTTCGGCCACGTCGTGGAAGGCATCGAACATCAGCAGGGTGTGTTTGAGCTTCTCGGCCGCGACGGCGCCCAGTTCGGCGTCATCCAGCAGCGCGACCAGCGTTTCGATGTTGTAGCCGCCCTGCATGGTGCCCAGCAGCTCGGTGGCGTGCTTGCGGTCGATCAGCGGGGAGTTGGCTTCACCCTTGGCCACGGCGGAGAGGAAGGCGGCCTTGACGTAGGCAGCTTCGTCGACCCCTGGTGGAACGCGGTTGGTGATCAGGTCTACGAGGAAGGCTTCTTCGCCGGCTGGCGGGTTTTTCAGCAGCTCGACCAGGCCTGCAGTTTGTTCGGCGTTCAGCGGCTGGGGCACGATACCCAGGGCGGCACGCTCTTCGATGTGTTTGCGGTAGGCTTCAAGCACAGTTATTACCCTCATCAGTGGTCCCTAAAGGGAGTCCGGGACGCTCATCCAGCATTCTCCACACCCATGCGCAATGACGGCTTCTTGGGCCGCCCAGCCAGGGTCGCAGAGAATCCTTACAGAAGCTGCTTTCAAAGTTTTACGCCTGCAGAACGGGGAGCTGATGAGGGCTGGCGCGGGCATGCGAGGGGTGCATGGCCCGGGCCAACGCCGTTCTACCGGATTAACTGTGCTCGTGACGCTTTGAAAACAGCTTCCAACGGACATTGTTGCCTTGAAAAGGCGGGATGATTCTACGGCAAATTGTCGCGCAAGGTAAGGCGGCGAACATGACTTTAACGAGTGACCGTGGTTAGACAAAGGGCTAACATGGGCCTGTGTTCCACCGCCAAGCCGTTGTTTTTCCATGTCCAACCAGTCCATCAAGACCCCTTGCGTCGGCCTTTGCTCCACGGTGTATGGAGACACGGTGTGCCGTGGCTGCAAGCGTTTCCACCACGAAGTGATCCATTGGAATGGCTACGACGAGGCGCAGAAGCGCGCCGTGTGGCTGCGCCTGGAGCAGCTTCTGGCGCAGGTGATGATGGCCAAACTGGAAGTGTTCGACAAAAGTCTGCTGCGCCAGCAACTGCAGCATCGCTCGATCCGCTTCGTCGAACAGCAGTCCGAATATTGCTGGGCGTACCAGCTGATTGCCCGCGGGGCGCGGATGATTCGCGATGTGGAGGCCTACGGCATGGCCTTGCTGCCGGAGTTTCGTGACTGGGAGCTGCCGCAGTTGCGCGATGCCATCGACCGCGAATTCTTCTTGCTGTCCGAAGCGCATTACCAGCGCTATATCGCCCCGAGCTTCTTGCGCGATGCCCTGGAGAATGGGCAGCAGGGCTGAGGCCTTGTGGTGAATTTGCCGGCCCCTTTGCGGGTACTACACAGGTAATGAATGCTGTGGCGTACCCGCGAAGAGGGCGGCGAATATCCCGCGTCAATCCCCGGTGTATTCGCATCCGCTGGTGCAGGTCTCGTGAATGCGCACCTTGGACAGCTCTGGCAGCAACGGCTTGACCTGTTCCCAGATCCACTTGGCGATCACTTCGCTGGTCGGGTTCTCCAGGCCAGGAATGTCGTTCAGGTAGTTATGGTCCAACTGCTCGTAGATCGGCTTGAAGACTGCCTTGATCTCGGAAAAGTCGCGGATCCAGCCGGTGTGCGGGTCGAGTGGGCCGGTCAGGTGCAGGGCGACCTTGAACGAGTGCCCATGCAGGCGGCCGCACTTGTGCCCGGGGGCGACGTTGGGCAGGCGGTGGGCCGATTCGAAAGTAAATTCCTTGAAGATTTCCACGCTGTCAGAACTCTGTGTGTATCAATGATGCGCGCAGTCTACCAGCATGGCCGCTACAAGGCTTGCAACTGATCCTGCAGCCGCCCGGTGGCGATCAGCTCCAGCAATTCATCGCCCAGCCGCTGGCTTTCGGCGATGGCCTTGTACCAGTAGCGCTTGCGGCTTGGGGCATCGCCCATGAAACGCTTGAAGTCGTTGCGGTCGGGCAGCTTGCCGAAGGGCAGGGCGGCCAGGTACTGCGGTGACGGCGTCAGCAGCAGCACGTTCTGCAGACGCGTGGCATCACCCCTGCGCCACGGCAGCGCCTTGTCGAACCAGCCGGGCACGACCTTGTCGGTAAAGTGCGGGTAGAGCACCAGGTCGTCGCCGCGGTATGGCAGGTCCAGGTGGTAGTCCAGCAGGCCGCCGTCGCGGTAGGTGCCGCTGCCGACGCCAGGGATGTCGCGCACACCTTCCATCACCATCGGGATCGAGCCGGACGCCAGCAGGGCATGACGCAAGTTGGCCAGGGCCAGCGGCAGGCAGCGCGAGGGGAAGTCAGTCAGGGCGTCGAGCGGCGGCGCGGCGCGTGCGTCGTGCAGGATGATGCGTTCAAAATGCCGGCCCAGGCGTGCGCGGCCCAGCAGGTTGCTGGCGATCACCGAACCCAGGCCCATGCCCAGGCGGCCACGGTGGTCGTGGGCCAGCTGCCCATGGCTCTTGACCACCAGAATGTTCAGGCGATAGTGCGGGTTGGTCAGAATCTGCCCGTCACGGCCCTGCAACAGGTCGTCGAGCATGCGTTGGCAACTGCGGGTGATCTCGCTCGGCGTGACGCCCTTGGCGAAATCCTGCTCGGTATACAGTTCGCCCAGGCGCCGGATGCCTTCGACCGGGTCGGCAAGGCAGGCGCTGGCGAAGCGCCAGGAGCCGATCGAGGCGCCGATCAAGGCCCGCTGGCGGGGTGCCGACGGCAGCCACTCACCGAACAAGGCCAGGTCCAGGCCCTGAATGCCCAAGGGCTTCGGGCCACCCGCCGCACCTGGCACTACACCCACATCCGCCGCCTGCAGGCCGCGCTCGCGGATTTGCTGCAACGCACGCGTGCCGGCCTTGAAGGTCAAGGCAGGGAATTTGATGTGAATAGCGCTCATGGGGACCTCGGCGGCAGCTAGCGGGTCAGTATAAGGTCTGAATGCGGTAAGCGGCTGCGCTATCATGGCGCCAGCTGTTTTCAGGTTGAGTTAAGGACCGGTGGTTAATCTTAACCCCGTAGACAAATTACACATCTCGATGGAGAGACCCCATGAAAACTTTGACTGCCCTGTTCACTGCCGCTGCCCTGGCTTTCGGCGCCAACGTTGCCCTGGCCAAGGACGTTCAGCCTGACGAAGTGGTCAAGCTGGTCAACGCCAAGACCATCAAGTCGCTGGATGAGCTCAAGGCTGCAGCCGTGGCCAAGCACCCAGGCGCCACCGTCACCGATTCGGAGCTTGAAGACGAGTACGGCCGCTACATCTACAAGGTCGAGCTGCGTGACCAGCAGAACGTCGAGTGGGACGTGGACCTGGACGCCAAGACCGGTGAAGTACTCAAGGACGCACGAGACAACTGATGATCCATCTACCCCGGTCGGCGCGTTACCTGGCGGTAGCGCTGCTGGCCGTCTGCTCCCTGGCCGTTGCCCGTGACCTGGACCAGGATGAAGCCCTGAAGCTGCGCCAGAAGGGCATCATCCTGCCGCTCGAGCAACTGCTCGAGACCGCCCTGGGGCGTTACCCCGGGGCGCGGTTGCTGGAGGCGGAGCTGGAAGAAGACGATGATCGCTACGAATATGAAGTCGAGCTGTTGACCACCCAAGGCGTGGTGCGCGAGATCAAGCTCGATGCCAGCACCGGGGCCCTGCTCAAAGACGAGGAAGACGACTGAATGCGCCTGTTGCTTGTCGAGGACAACGTGCCTCTGGCTGATGAACTGCTCGCCGGCCTGCAGCGTCAGGGCTACGCCGTGGATTGGCTGGCCGACGGCCGTGATGCGGTGTATCAGGGCCAGAGTGAACCCTACGACCTGATCATCCTCGACCTCGGCTTGCCGGGGTTGCCGGGCCTGGAGGTGCTGGCACAGTGGCGTGCCGGCGGCCTGGCCACGCCGGTGCTGATCCTCACTGCGCGCGGCTCGTGGGCCGAGCGCATCGAGGGGCTGAAGGCTGGCGCCGACGATTACCTGAGCAAGCCGTTTCACCCTGAAGAACTGCAACTGCGCATCCAGTCCCTGCTCCGCAGGGCCCGCGGCCTGGCCAACCAGCCCACGCTGGAAGCTGCAGGGCTGCACCTGGATGAAAGCCGCCAGTGCGTGAGCCGCGAGGGCGTGGACATCCAGTTGACCGCCGCCGAGTTCCGTCTGTTGCGCTACTTCATGCTGCACCCGCAGCAAATTCTGTCCAAGAGCCACCTGGCCGAGCACTTGTACGACGGTGAAACCGAGCGCGACTCCAATGTGCTGGAAGTCCACGTCAACCACCTGCGCCGCAAGCTGGGCCGCAGTGTCATCGAGACCCGCCGCGGGCAGGGCTACATCTACGCAGGGAGCACCGTGTGAAGTCGATCCAGGCACGGTTGAGCCTGGGCCTGGTAGCCGTGCTGGTGGTGGTTGGCGTGGTGCTGGCGCAGCTTACCCTGTGGCTGTTCGAGGCCGGCTTACAGCGCTACCTGGAAAACGGCCTGCGCAAGGAGAGCGAGAACCTGCTGGTGGCGCTGGTGCGCGGGCCGTCGGGCCTGCAGTTGGATGAGCGGCGCGTCTCCGCCGCCTACCAACGGCCGTTCTCCGGCTACTACTTCCGGATCGATTTCGACCAGGGCACCTGGCGTTCGCGCTCGTTGTGGGACCTGGACATGCCCAAGCCGTCTGCGCCAGGGCTTTCCGACAGTCATGAACTGGGCCCGGAAGGGCAGCAGTTGCTTGCGCTGCGGGCCGACTATCGGCGCCTGGGTCAGGACATCTCGATCAGCGTGGCCCAGGATTATTCGCCCGTACGCGAGGGCTTCCGCCGCCTGCAGCAGATCGGCCTGGGCATGGGGCTGGTGGCGCTGATCCTGGTGCTGGTGCTGCAGCGCATCACCGTCACGCGCTCGCTGCGCCCGCTGGAGCGCGCACGCGTGCAGGTCGCCCAGCTGCAACAAGGCCGGCGCTCGCAGCTCGATGCCGAGGTGCCCAGCGAGCTGGCGCCGCTGGTGGGCCAGATCAACCACTTGCTCAGCCATACCGAAGACAGCCTGCGTCGCTCGCGCAACGCCCTGGGCAACCTCGGCCACGCGCTGAAGACGCCCTTGGCGGTGCTCCTGAGCCTGGCCTCCAGCGAGCGTCTGAAAGACCTGCCCGAAGTTCGTACGCAACTGCGTGAGCAACTGGAGCAGATCCAGCAGCGCCTGGCCCGCGAACTGAACCGCGCGCGCCTTGCCGGTGATGCGTTGCCGGGTGCGCAGTTCGACTGCGATGCCGAACTGCCGGGGTTGCTCGCCACCCTGGGCATGATCCATGGCGAGGGCCTGCAGCTGGAGCGTGACGTGCCGCCAGGTTTGCTGCTGCCCTGGGACCGGGAAGACGTTCTGGAGCTGCTCGGCAACCTGCTGGACAACGCTTGCAAGTGGGCAGACAGCGAAGTCCGGCTGGGTATCGCGCCGTCCGCCCAGGGGTACCGGCTGTGGGTCGATGACGACGGCCCGGGTATTCCTGAAAGCCAGCGCCTGCAGGTGCTGGAGCGTGGCTCGCGGCTGGATGAACAGGTTGAGGGGCATGGCCTGGGGCTGGGCATCGTGCGGGACATCGTCGATGCCTGGGGCGGGACTCTGGCCTTGCTCGAAAGCCCCTTGGGCGGCTTGCGGGTGAGCATCGAGTTGCCGCGCAAGGGGCGTTGATCGTTCAAGGCTCCAATCAGTACTGCAAAAATATTGCAGCACAGCCGCATTTTTTTGAATTGGCCCAACCCCGTCGCCGACCGGCACAATCCCCCTCAAGAAACCCTGCGGTTTCCATCTCTCCACGGACGGAGCCCCCTAAAGGGCCCAGGCCCATCCGGCTGGGCTTTCTTTTTAATCAAAAAAATACCCACACGATTACTTAAATGTCTGCCTCGCGTTCTGAAAGTCGTCTGCAGCGGCTGTTGCCAGCGCCGTTGAATATCCCCCCCAAACAAGGGTTGCGTGCTGGTATTGGCGCGCTGCTTGGCCTGTTTCTCGCCGGTTGGTTGACCAGCATGGCCTACGGCCCTGGGATCGCCTTGCACCTGCTGGGCCCGCTGGCGGCGTCGGCGGTGCTGGTGTTTGCCGTACATTCCGGGCCGTTGGCGCAGCCTTGGCCGGTGCTGGGCAGCTATGCCCTGGCGGGGGGAGTGGGCCTGGCCATGCGTGAGGGCTTCGGCCCGGAACTGTGGGTCGCGGCTGCGGCGCTGGGTCTTTCGATCCTGGTGATGTGCCTGTTGCGCTGCCTGCACCCGCCGGGTGGTGGTGTGGCGGTGAGCGCGGTATTGGCCGACTCGGGGCTGACCGCGCTGGGCGATCACCTGCTCGAACCGGTGCTGCTCAACGCGCTGATCCTGGTGGGGGTGGCGGTGCTGTACAACCGCCTGACCGGCGTGCGCTACCCCAAGGGCGCGGCGCCACGCAAAGACCTGCACCACACCCACGACCCGCTGCCCAGCGAGCGGGTCGGGGTCAGTGGCGCGGACCTGGACCAGGCCCTGGAAGAGATTGGCGAGTTCGTCGACGTCACCCGCGACGAACTGGAACGCATTATCCTGGCCACCGAACAGCGCGCCCTGCAGCGCAGCCTTGGCGGTATCACGGCGGCTTCGGTGATGTCCCGCGATGTGCAGTTCGCCTCGCCGAGCACCACCCTGGAGCAGGCTTGGAAGATGCTCGCCAGTCACCACCTGAAAACCTTGCCGGTGCTGCAGCAGGGCAAGCTGGTGGGCATCGTCAGCCTCAGCGACCTGGTTGGCCCGGCCATGCAGCGCGGCCAGTTCAGCTGGCGGCGCCTGTTCGGCCGCAAGGCGGTGCGCATGGAGCAGGTGATGAGCCGGCGGGTGGTCAGTGTGACCAGCCAGCATCCGCTGGAGCGCCTGCTGCCGCTGCTGTGCGAGCAGGGCCTGCACTGCCTGCCGGTGCTCGACGGTGACCAGCTGGTGGGCGTGATTACCCAGACCGACCTGATCGCCGGCCTTAAACGCCAGTTGCTCAGCGCCGCTGGCAGCCTTTCAGATCAGCGGGTCCCAGCGTTGTGACCAATCGCTGGCGCCGGCGGCCACCAGCCGGCGCAGCACCGCGAACGCCTGTTGCAGGGCTTCGCTGTCCCGCTTGCGCGGGTATACCAGGAAGGTGGGGTAGGTGAACTCCGGGGCCTGCGGCACCCGCTCGAACACACCGTTGTCCAGGTAGGCCTGCACCACGCGCGTACGGAAATAGCCACTGCCGCCCTGGTCCAGAATGAACTGCAAGGCCAGCGGCCCGAGGTTGAAGCTCAGCGCCGGGCGCGCGCAGTCGGGCAGGGCGGCGTCGTGCTGGCGGCGGAAGGCCTCGCCCCAGTCGATGTAGATGTACGGTTCGGGTAGATCGACCCGGCGTACGCGTATCAGCTTCTCTTCCATCAACTGTTCCACCTGCAGGCCTGGGCCGTAGGTCGGCTGATACACCAGCGCGGCGTCCAGCAAGCCCATCTCTACTTTGCGCAGCAACGATTCACCGTCGCTCACTTCGCTGCGGATGGCATGGCTGGGCAACTCGCGGTGCAGGGCACTGACCCAGTCGAGCAGCATCGGGTTGCCCAAACTCACCTCGGCGCCCACGTGCAGCACCTGCTGGCAGCCCTGGGGCAGCGGCAGGTCGCGGCGCGCCGCCTCCCACGTCTGCACCAGCTGGTTGGCATAGCTGACGAAGGCTTCGCCGTCGCTGGTCAGGCTGGCGCCGTTACGGCTGCGCACGAACAGCTGGCAGCCCAGCTGCTGCTCAAGCCGCTGCACACGCGCGGTGATGGCCGTCTGCGACACGAACAGGCGCTCGGCGGCGGCGACCAGGCTGCCGCAACGCACGATTTCCAGAAAGGTTCGGGCCTGATCGATATCCATGGGCTGCTCAGTGGCGGGAAAGGGCGGCTATTCTAGAGCCTTTGCACTGTTATGGGGCGCATTGGCGTTCTCTGCAAATGTGCATATGCGTTGTGACTTTAGTCCCATGGCGGGCCCGGCGTGGCGGTCCATACTCAAGATTCGCCCTTCAATAACAACAAGTACCGGGTTGCCATCGACATGACTTACCAGCACAGCTACGCCCATTCCATTGCCGACCCTGCCGCTTTCTGGGCCGAACAGGCCGATCACCTGGCCTGGTACCGCAAACCTTCCCTGACCCTGCAGGAAAACCCCGACGGCACCCACCAATGGTTTGCCGACGGCCGCCTGAACAGTTGCTACCTGGCCCTAGACCGGCAGATCGAGCTGGGCCGGGGTGAGCAGGCCGCGCTGATCTACGACTCGCCCGTGACCGGCGTGCAGCAGGTGTTCACCTACAACCAGCTGCGTGACGAGGTGGCGCGCCTGGCCGGCCTGCTACACCAGCTAGGGGTGGGGCAAGGCGATGGTGTGATCATCTATATGCCGATGGTGCCCCAGGCCGCCATGGCCATGCTCGCCTGTGCGAGGATCGGCGCAGTGCATTCGGTGGTGTTTGGTGGTTTTGCAGCCAACGAACTGGCGCTGCGGATCGACGATGCGCGGCCGACGCTGCTGCTGACAGCCTCCTGCGGCCTGGAATTCGACCGGGTAATCGAGTACAAGCCGCTGGTCGACCGCGCCCTGCAACTGGCCCGCCACTCACCACGCCATGTGCTGGTGCTGCAGCGGCCCCAGGCCCGCGCGACGTTGCACGCAGACCGCGACCTGGACTGGCAGCAGGCACTGACCAATGCCGAACCGGTGCCCCCCGTGGCGCTGGATGCGGCTGACCCGCTGTACATCATGTACACCTCGGGCACCACCGGAAAACCCAAGGGCATCGTCCGTGAAAACGGCGGCAACGCGGTGGCGCTCTGTTATGCGATGCGGCACATCTACGGCATGCAGGCCGGCGATGTCTGGTGGGGCATTTCCGATGTCGGTTGGGTGGTCGGCCATTCGCTGATCGTCTACGGGCCGCTGATGAGCGGCTGCACCACGGTGTTCTATGAAGGCAAGCCGATCCGCACGCCGGATGCCTCGGCCTATTGGCGCGTGGTCGAACAGTACAAGGTCAATGCGCTGTTCTGCGCGCCGACCGCCATGCGCGCGATCCGCAAGGAAGACCCGGACGGCGAGTTGATCCGCAGGCATGACCTGAGTTCGTTGCGGCAACTGTTCCTGGCCGGCGAGAAGCTCGACTCCAGCACCCATGAATGGCTGGAGCGGGTCAGCGGCAAGCCGGTGCACGACCACTGGTGGCAGACCGAGACCGGTTGGCCGGTTACCGCACCCTGTATCGGCCTGGAAGGCAGCGCGGCGCGGCCGGGGTCGAGCAACCGTGCGGTGCCGGGCTACCACGTGCGCGTGCTGGATGACGACGGGCATCTGCTCGGCCCGAATCACCAAGGTGCAATCGTCATCGCCCTGCCGTTGCCGCCCGGCTGCAGCCAGACGTTGTGGGGGGATCACGAGCGTTACCTGCAGGCGTACCTGCGGGCCTACCCGGGCTACTACCACACCGGCGATGGCGGCTACCTGGATGACGATGGCTTCGTCTACATCATGGGCCGAACCGATGACGTGATTAACGTCTCTGGCCATCGCCTGTCCACTGGCGAGATGGAAGACCTGGTGGCGCGCCACCCGGCAGTGGCCGAGTGTGCGGTGATTGGCGTGCATGACGAGATCAAGGGCCAGGTGCCGCTGGCGCTGGTGGTGCTCAAGGATGGCGAGGGCATTACCGAGTCGCAGCTGCAGGTCGAGTTGGTAGGCAGTGTGCGCGAGGCGATCGGTGCGCTGGCGTGTTTCAACCGGGTGCGCCGGGTGAAACGGCTGCCGAAGACCCGTTCCGGGAAGATTTTGCGGGCGGTGCTGCGCAAGATCGCCGATGGGCAGGACTATGTTGCGCCTTCGACCCTGGATGATCCGGCGGTGCTGGGGGAGATCGAAGCGGTGCTGGCGGATTTGCCCAGGGCTGGTTGAGTAGTGACAACCGGGGCTGCGCAGCGGCCCCAGGTCATTCAGGCCCGACCTGATGCAACTGCCCCAACCGGCTGCGGGTACGCATCAGGTCGGCGATAGCGCCGCCCAGGCTTTCCTCCAACGGCCTGCGCCCGATCACCGTCACCTGCCGATCCTGGTCATACAGCACATCCACCAGGTTGACGAACCGCTGCTGCGCCGCCAGTGAACACTCCGAGAGGTCATCAAGCCCATCGATCACCCACGCCTCGTACAGCTGGGCAAGCTGCAGGTAATCGATCACCGCCGTCGGCTGCTCGCACAGGTCATCGAAGGCGAACATCACCTGCCGACCGTCACTGCCCAGCGCCCGCAGGTTGCGTTTGTTCACTTGCAGCGTGAGCGGGTGCGCGGCCGGTACCTTCAGCGCCTGGCGCTGCGCAGCATTACCCGGCCATACATAGTGGCCCTGGGTAAACCGCTGGTGCTCACGGTTGGCTGGCAAGCTGCGAAAATCGGTGTCACCCCCCACCTCTAGCACCTCCATGCGCCCGTTTATCAAGCGGATCACCGGCAGAAAACGCTCGTGGTACAGCGGGTTGGGCAGCAGCCCTTCGGGTGCATAGTTGGAGGTCAGCAGAAGGAAAATACCGCGCGCGAATAGCGCGTTGAACAGGCGGGTGAGCAGCATGGCATCGCCGATGTCATGCACATGGAATTCGTCGAAACACAGCACCTGGCAGTCGCCCAGCAGTTCGTCCAGCGTCGCCCCCAAGGCATCGTCCAGCAAGCGGTGGCGGTGCATGCCCTGGTGCAGCCGGGCGAAAAAGTCATGGAAGTGCAGGCGCCGTTTGGCCTCGACCGGCACGGCCTGGTAAAACCCGTCGAGCAGCCAGCTCTTGCCGCGGCCTACCGAGCCGTACAGGTAGAGGCTGCGTGGCGCGCCACCCGGCAGCCGCGCCAGCTGCTCGGCCATGCTGTGGATGACCCGCCGCTGGCCATCGCTGAGCTGATAGCCACGGTTTTGCGCCTTGTCTTCGAACCAGCGCAGCAATTCGCTCTGCTGGGGTGCAGCGGTACGCAGGCGCTGGCCGAGCTGGCGCAGGGGGGTAGGGATCCAGGCAGACAAGAACGCAGCTCCTTGGGCAACGGAAGGGCAGGGCGCAGCTTGCCCGAGGTCGGCCATTTTGACCAATACAAAAAATGCCGCGCATTGATCGCCTGGCCAGATAACTCAGCCCTTGCGCTCCAGCTGGCGCTCGATCATGTACTTGACGGTCAGCCTGCGCTCCTTGAGCTGGCGCAGGTCGTCATCCTGGAAATTGCCCGCCGAGATCGATTCGGCAGCCAGCACCTGGTTGTCGATGTCGATGTACTCGTCGAGCAGGCGGTCCAGCGTCTTGTCCTGCTGACGGCGCTGCTGGACGATCTCGCGGGGGTAGTGCAGGTCCTGGTACAAGTCGTGGGAAACGGGCATGGCATCCTCCTTGGTCAATGCAAAACGCTTATCTGATTGGAAGGGAGGAATGCGATTGTGTTGGAGCGAAGCGGCGGAAAAACGACGGGTGGTTGCCCTGGTTTGCCTCGCGAGGCGCTGCAAAACACTAACTTGCTGTTTTAAAGCATTTTTTTTGCTGCGGGGCTTCCCAGGTCGAAAAAATGTTGTTAAAGTGCCGCGCATTCCAAGACAACAACCCAGTTGTCACTCAGTTGGAATGGTCAGAGCAGCTAACGCTGCATCCGATACAGGGGCGTCGCCAAGCGGTAAGGCAGCAGGTTTTGATCCTGCCATGCGTTGGTTCGAATCCAGCCGCCCCTGCCATTTTCTTGTTCAAATACTATTTCTTATTCAGTGCAGATCACGTCGGCGCTGGGTTTTGTCGTTTCTGTCGTTTGTGCCGGCCCTTTCGCGGGTTTATCGGGGCGCCGAAGCGCCGCGAAAGGGCCTGTGCAGGCAACACCGAGCTATCGGGTGACCTGCAGCAGTTCATCCAGTGCCCGTGCCAGCTCTTCTGCCTCTACCGGCTTCTGCATCACCAGGCTGTCCGGCAACTCAAGCCCTTGCAACTCCGCATACCCGGTGAGGAACACCACCGGCAACCGCGGATGGCGCTCGCGCGCCGCCAGGGCCAATTGGGCGCCGTTGAATTCGGGCATGGCAAAGTCGGTGAGCAACAGGTCGATGCCGTCATCCAGCAAGGCCAGCGCCTGCTCGCCGTTGTGCGCCTGGCGCACCTGGTAGCCATATTGGCGCAACACATCGCCCAGCATGTCGCGCACCAGGTGGTCATCATCCACCAGCAGCACGGTGCGGTCGCGGCCGCTGTCGCTGATCGACTGCAACACCGCTGGGATGACCGGCTCGCTCGCCACCTCATGCTTCACCGCAGGCAAGTACACGGCCACCTGGGTGCCATGGCCTGGCGCGGTGTCGATGCGCACGCCACCGCCGGACTGCTTGGCAAAGCCGAACACCTGGGCCAGCCCCAGCCCGGAGCCCTTGCCGATGTCTTTGGTGGTGAAGAACGGCTCGAACACCTTGGCCACCACGTCTTCACTCATGCCGCAGCCAGTATCACGGATGCTCAGCATCACGTACTCACCGGGCTCCGGGTCTTCCGGGCGTTGCGGGCGGGCCTTGATCCGCGTGTTGCGGGTCGACAGGGTCAGCTGGCCACCCGCCGGCATGGCGTCGCGGGCATTGATGGCCAGGTTGAGGATGATCATTTCGGTCTGGGTCGGGTCGGTCAGCGCTTGCCACAGGCTGTGGTCCAGGTCCAGGCGTACCGAAACGTTGCCGCCCAAGGTGCGCCGCAGCAACTCCTCCAGGCCGCTCAACGTGCGGTTGAGGTTCAGTGGCACGGGCTCCAGGCGCTGGCGGCGAGAGAACGCGAGCAGCTGCGACGTCAGCTTGGCACCCCGTTCACCGGCCTCGCGGATGTGGGTAAGGCGCGTGCGGGCCTTGTCGAAGTTACTCTTTGCCAAGTCACGCTCAAGGAAACTGGCGCCGGTGAGGATCACCGTGAGCAGGTTGTTGAAGTCGTGGGCGACCCCGGCCGTCAACTGGCCGACCGCCTCCAGCCGCTGCATCTGCTGCAGCGCCGCCTCGATGCGCTCACGTTCGGTGATCTGTTCACGCAGGCGGTCGTTGGCTTCAGCCAGCCCTAGCGCCGCTTCGCGCTCGCTGGTGATATCGCGGGCCACCACATAAAGCAGCGTG
Source organism: Pseudomonas sp. NPDC087185 (assembly GCF_044744955.1). Classification (NCBI taxonomy): domain Bacteria; kingdom Pseudomonadati; phylum Pseudomonadota; class Gammaproteobacteria; order Pseudomonadales; family Pseudomonadaceae; genus Pseudomonas; species Pseudomonas sp. NPDC087185. The sequence goes on from NZ_JBIUZK010000002.1 coordinate 324,739, forward strand.
TCTTCCGGCACCACTACCCAGGACAGCCAGCGCAACTGGCCCCCGGCATGCTGGATGCGGCCGACGAAGCGGGCACTGGTGCGGCCATGGGCGAGGGCGGCCAGTTCGGTCAGCAGCGATGCCTGGTCGGGCTCGGGCAGCAGCTGCAACAGCGAAGACTGGCTCAGGCGCTCGCGCGAAAAACCCAGGCTGGCCTCCCAGGCCGGGTTCAAGGCGACCGGTGTAAGGTCCTTGTTGAGCACGGCGAGCAAGTCCTGGGACAACTCCCAGGCCCGGTCACGCTCGCGGGTGCGGCGCTCGACACGTTCGCCGAGCATCTCGTTGAGCTGCTTGAGCGCCTGGGTGGCCAGGCGCTGCGCGTGGATGTCCTGCAGCACCCCGGAAAAACGGGTGCACTGGCCATCGACAAACTGGCACTGGCCGCTGCTGAGCAGCCAGCGCGGTTCCAGGCCATTGGGTTGGGCGATACGGAATTCGACCCGGTACAGGCCGTCACTGTCCGCGCGCATGGCCTGTTCCACAGCGTCGCGTACCCGTGCCACGTCATCGCTGTAGATGCCGGCATAGAACACGTCCAGGCTCATCTCGGTGTCAACCGGCAGGCCGAACAACGTCTTGCAACGGTCGTCCCAGATCAGCTGGCCTTCGCGGGCGCGAAAGTCCCAGGTGCCCATGCCGGCCGCATCGATGGCGATGCGTGCACGTGCCTCGACATCCGCCAAGGCTTCTTCGGCGCGGCGCCGGCGCTGGCGCTCATGCACTTCGGTCAGCGCCCGGTGCACCGCTTTGGGCAGCAGCGGCAGGTTCTTCTTCAGCACATAATCGGTGGCACCCAGGCGGATCATCTCCACCGCATGCTCTTCACCGTAGATGCCTGACAGGTAGATGAACGGCGTGTCCGGCGCCAAGCGCTGGGCGATGGCCAGCACCTCGGTGCCGGACGACCCGGGCAGCACGCAGTCGCATAGGATCAAGTCATAGCTGCCCGCGTGCAGGGCATCCTCGGCGGCGACATGGTCGAACACCAGGTGCGACTGCACGTGCAACCCGCTGCGCTCAAGGCTCAGCAGGGTCAGCTCGGCATCCATCGAGCTGTCTTCGACCATCAGTAGTTTAAGCGGTGTTGGCTGCATCTTCGCGGCGGGCCTCAGTTGCTGCCACGCCGGTTCAGGCGCAGCGAGCCGGGTGGGGGTTCGTTGAGCACCGCCCAGAACACCCCAAGGTCGGAAATCGCCGCAACGAACTCCTTGAACTCCACGGGTTTGACCACGTAGGCATTGACCCCAAGTTCATAGGCGCGCAGCAGGTCGGGCTCTTCGCGCGAGGAGGTCAGCATCACCGTCGGGATGCTGCGCAGCTCGGCCGTGGCGCGCACTTCCTTGAGCACTTCCAGGCCATCGACCTTGGGCAGTTTCAAATCCAGCAGCAGCACCGCCGGGTTGCCGTCGTCGCGTTCGGCATAGGCGCCGCGGCGCAGCAGGTAGTCGAGGGCATCGGCACCGTCGCGCAAGACGATGACCTCATTGGCCAACTGGCTGCGTTCCAGGGCCAGGAGCGTCAGCTCCAGGTCCCGGGGGTTGTCTTCGACCAGCAGGATAGGTTTGAGCATGATGGTTCGGGTGCCTCAGGGGTTCTCTGGATGACGGGGTAGGGTGAAGTGGAAGCTGGCGCCCTGGTCGACCTGGCCTTCGGCCCACACTCGGCCATCGTGGCGCTCGATGATCCGGCGTACGCTGGCCAGGCCGATCCCGGTGCCTTCGAAATCTTCCATGCGGTGCAGGCGCTGGAACACGCCGAACAGTTTGTTGGCGTAGGCCATGTCGAAGCCTACGCCGTTATCGCGAATATAGACCTCGGTTTCCCCGGCGTGTTGCCGCGCGCCGATTTCGATGCGCGCAGGCTCACGGCCACGGGTGTACTTGATGGCGTTGGCCACCAGGTTGTGCAACGCGAGGTTGATGAACGCCGGGTCGGCGATTACCTTGGGCAGCGGCGCGACCTCCCAGATGATGTCGCGGCCCTCATAGTCGGGCGCCAGTTCCTGGCGGATGGCTTCGACCAGGGCATTGAGGTCGACATCCGACAGGCGCAGCGCCGAGCGGCCCATCTGCGAGAAGTTGAGCAGGTTGTCCACCAGGCTGCCGGCGAACTGCGCGGCCTCCTCGATGTGCTTGAGGAAGCGCCGGCCGCGCTCACTCAGGCCCTGGCCTTCGATTTCACCGAGCAGTTCGGTGTAGCCGGCGATATGCCGCAACGGCGCGCGCAGGTCGTGGGACACGCTGTAGGAAAACGCTTCGAGTTCCTTGTTCGAGCGGCGCAGCTCGTTGGCCAGCTGCGCCAGCTCCTCGGCCTTGCGCAGGACGATGCCGAGCACGGCGGTGCGCAGCTCCGTCACACCTTCGACCATCAACGGGTCCCACGGCTCACAGTAGCCGCTGAGCTGTTCTTGCCAGTGCTCGAAGCTGTGCCGCGGGTTGAGCGCGCCCTGCGCGCCAATCTGCTTCTCGGGGCGCCCGGCCCAGTTGACCGTGCGCACCTGTTCGGGGCGAAACCACAGCAAATAGTGCGAATGGATCTGCGAGATGGCCACCGCCAGTACGCCACCGGCGTGCTCGGCCAGTTCGGGCAGTTCGTCGATGTCACGGCGCACGTTGTCAGTGTGGAACACCGTTTCGTCATCGCGCTGGCCCAGCCAGTGCACCAGGGCATTGACCTGCGCGGCGGGGGGCGTCTGGCCGAACAGGTCGCAGCGCTCGGCGCTGATCACCGCCGCGCCGCTAGCTCCCGCGAATGCCAGCAGCACTTCGGGCAGTGCGCGCAGGCCATCGCTGACGCTGTCATGGTCGGCCATCGAAGAGATCATCCGCACGATGTGCTGGCGCAGGTCGAGCAGTTTCTGGGTATTGGCATGGGACTCGCGCGACTCGATCTGCAACGACAACACACTGGCCAGCAGCTCGCAGGCGGTGCGGGTGCGCAGCTCGACCGGGCGGGTTTGTTCGTGGTGGCACGAGACCAGGCCCCACAGCTGGCCGTCGACCACGATCGACAGTGACATCGACGCCAGGGTACCCATGTTGCGCATGTACTGCAGGTGCACCGGCGAGACGCTGCGCAAGGCGGCAAAACTCATGTCCAGCGGCTTGCCGGTGCGCGGGTTGGTGCCCGGCACCAGCGGTGAGGCCTGGTAGTTGGCGTCTTCGATCACGCGGATACGGTTGACCCGGTACAGCTCGCGGGCCTGGCGTGGGATGTCGGACGCCGGGAAGCACAGGCCGAGGTAGCGCGGGTAGCCCTCGTCGGCCACTTCGGCCAGCACCTGGCCATTGCCTTCGGCATCGAAGCGATAGGCCTTGACCCGGCCAAAGCCGGTGATGCGTTTGATTTGCAGCACGGTCTGCTGCAGCAGTTCTTGCAGGTTACTGGCGTTGTTCAGGCTGCTGACGAAGCCGCGCACCAAGGGATAGTAGTCACCCTGATCGGCAAGCCCGGCCGTGTGGCGAACCGGTTCGAATTCGGCGATCAGCACCTGGTCGTGGCGGTGGGTGAGCAGGCGCAGCCTCTCTGTGCTGGGTGCACCTTGGCGCAGGCGGACATCGCCGATGTGGAACGGGAAGACGTCGTCGCTGGGCAAGCGTTCGAGCTGGGTGCGCAGGTCGAAGCTGTCGCTGATCACGTCGGTGAAGGCGCAGCCCTCCAACGCCCGAGCGGGCACGCCCAGCCAGCGTTCGATGTTGTCGCTTGCCTGGAGAATCCGCAGGTCCTGCTCGTCGAGCACCAGCATGAAACCGTGGGGCTGGATGCTACCCGGCACCTGGATCGGCTCCTGGGCGCAACGTTCCACGGCTTCGGCGAGTGCGGTGTCTGCGGTCGTCAATGAATACGCTCCTGTCATGTTCGTCCATGCATGGCGCGCATGCGTCTGATCCCGACCCGGTGGTCGCAGTGCACCGTAACAGAATGTGCATTACGTTGCCGGCCTATGGCCATTGGAGGCATTGGATGCTCATGGGTTCGCTGTCGGCGGGAATTTTTTGTCAGGGCCCTTTTACAGCCCGCTAGATCTTTGGCGTTATCACAAAAGAATGGCACCCAGCCATCACGCCTTTGCCACCGGCTGCTACGCTGAAACCTAGAATAAATGAACAAGGAACGTGATGTGACGGAACGCTTTCTGGCCGCGCTGTTGGGCCTGTTGTTGAGCGGCAGTGCCGTAGCAGCGGACTTCCTCGTCGAGGTGCGGGTCCAGGTGCAGCGGGGCTGCATGCTGGTCAACCAGCAGCGCGATGCAGGTGCACAGGCGCTGGGCCGAATCGACCTGGGTGTTGCCGCACGTCTGGACAGCCCGGGCGCCCCGTTGAGCGGGGTGCTGCTGAACCGGCGCCCGCCGCGGATGGAATGCAACCCCGACACGCCCTACCAGGTGCGCGTCGATGGCGGCCAGCACGGCGGCATCGGTGAGCTGCGCTTCCTCGCCAGTGACGATGCCAAGGCCCGGCCGATTCCCTATCGCCTCTACCGCGACGCGGCCTGGCGCGAGCCGGTGGCTGTGGGGGAACCGCATGCCGCACGCGTGCCTGACAGTGGCACGGTCGAACTCCCGCTGTACGCCCGTATCGACAAGATGGCCTGGGTACCCCGCGCCGGGCAGTACGCCGACCTGCTCAAAGTCACGGTCACCTGGTAGCGAGGCCGCCATGCAAGGACGTCACGGCATGAACCGCACCTCGATCCTGCTGCTCACCCTCGGCCCGCTGCTGTTGCCAGGCGGCGCGGCGCATGGCACCACCAGTGGCTTCATCCAGGCGCGCCTGGTGATCAGCGCGGCCTGCCAGATCAGCAGCGGCGACCAGCCGCCCGCCACCCTCGGCAACCCTGGGCTGATGGACTTCGGCCAGCGCGGCCCGAACTGGGACCAGCCCCTGCGCACCCGGGTCGACGAGGCCGGCGGCGAGGGCAGCCTGCAGATCAGCTGCACGCCCCAGGTCAGGGCCTTCAATGTGCGCATCAATGCCGGCATGAACGGCAGTGATGGCGTGCGTAGGCTCAGCAATGGCCGCGACATGATCCCCTATCAATTGGCGGTCGACCCGAGCGGCAACAGCCGTTACGGCATCGGCCAGGCCCGTGCCTTCACCATCAGCAGCAGCGAGCAGGTCCCGATTCCTATCTACGGCGTGGTGGTGGCGCAACCGCGCGCGCTGCCGGCCGGGCTGTACCGCGACACCCTGAGAGTGACCCTGGACTGGTAATCAACGCAAGGAGACTCCGATGCGAACGAACCTCACCCACTGCATCCTCGCCGGCCTCGGCCTGGCGTTGGCAGCTCACGCCCAGGCCGCCACGGTGACCGGGACCATCAGCTCGACCCTGACATTGACTGCGGCCTGCCAAGTCAATGGCAGCGCCGGCACCTCGGGGTTGAACTTCGGTACCTTGAGCTTCGGCACCCAGGAAGCGCTGTTCACCACCGCCAACGGCCAGGTGCTGGGCGGCGGCGGCGGTGCCATGAGCATTCTTTGCTCGGCCGGCACGGTGCCGGCGATCCGTGTGCGCGCGGGCGCCCATGACGGCGCATCGAGCGGCGGCACCCGGGCACTGGCCGATGGCGCCGGCAACTTCGTGCCGTACGACTTCTACACCGACACCGGGCGCACCCAATTGCTGGCGATCGACGGCACCATCACCCTGCCGACCAGCACTGGCGTGGCGCAAACCGTCAACCTTTATGGTCAGGCACGCGGCAAGGCAGGCCTGCCGGCAGGGGTGTACACCGATACGGTGGCTGTCGAGCTGTCGTTCTGAGCCGCGGCCATGCGCCGTTGGCTGGGTGGCTGCCTCACAGGGCTTGGGGTGTTGCTGACCACGCCACTGGATGCCGCGACCAGCAGCACGTTCCAGGTCTCGGCGACCATTGCGGCGGGTTGCCTGGTGGTGGGCGGCGTCACCAGCTATGGCGTGCTCAATTACGGCACCCAGTCGGCATTGTCTACCGGAATCCTCAGTACCTCGCTCGGCGGCACCACGGTGACCTTCCAGTGCACGCCGGGGGTGAGCTTGAGCATGAGTTTGGATGCAGGGCAGAACGGGGTGAGCGGCACGCGTTACCTCAAGCGCGGCGGCGGTACCCAGGTGTTGGCTTACCAGCTGTACCAGGACGCGGCCTACAGCCAGAGCATCGCGGTTGGCCAGAGCGTGACCCTTAACAACAGTGACCCGACGGCGATCAAGCTGTCGGTGTACGGCCGCACGCAACTGACCGGCCTCCTGCCGGCAGGGGTTTACACCGATGTCGTGCAGGTGGCGGTGACCTGGTGAAACAACCGGGCCCCTGACAATGAACCAAGGAGAGTGGCATGCGGGCAGGCGCGAAGTGGGCGCAGGGTTTGATCGGGTTGTTGCTGCTGGCGAGCGTGCCGGCGTGGGCGGCCACCTCGGTGCTGATCTGGCCGATCGACCCGGTACTGGAAGCTGATCAGAAGGCCGGCGCGCTGTGGCTGGAAAACCGTGGCACGGCCCCGGCGAGCTTGCAGGTACGGGTTTTTGCCTGGCGCCAGGGCGATTACCAGGAACAGTTCCAGGCCCAGCGCGACATCATCGGCAGCCCGCCGGTCGCCACCATCGCCCCCGGGCAGAAGCAACTGATCCGCCTGACCCGCACCGGCAGCTCGCCGGCCGGCCAGGAGCAGGCCTACCGCATCATCATCGACGAAATCCCCTCACCACTGCCGACGGATAACGCCAACCAGGGCACGTCTGCGGCCATCCGCCTGCAGATGCGCTATTCGGTGCCGCTGTTCGTTTATGGCGAAGGCTTGTGGGGCAAGCCGGACCCGGACGGCAAGCGCAGCGCCAGCGGCGTTGGCAAACCCCAGCTGAGCTGGCGGCCGGTGACGGTGCAAGGCAAGCCGTATGTGGAATTACGCAATACCGGCCCGGTGCATGCCCGCCTGACCGACGTGGTGGTGCAGCAGGGCGGCCAGGCCAAGCCATTGACCGAAGGGTTGCTCGGCTACGTGCTGCCCGGCGCCAGCATGCGCTGGCCGGCCCCGGTGGCACCGAACAGCAGCGGCGTACTGAAAGGGAGGGTGAACGGCCAGGACACGGCCGAAGCGATCCGGCAAGGGCAATGAGCCCGCTGCCGAATGAGGGACAAGGGCCAGGGAGGACCCGGCAATGGTCGGATTCCGTGTGTGAAATGGCTGTCGCGGGCGACACGCCGCTGGTACCTGGGGCTGGCCGTTATCGGCCCCTGCCTGGCAGTGGCCGAGGACTTGCCACCGCCGCCCAGCGAAGCGGCCGCCGTCGCCGATGCCACGTTGTACCTGGACCTTCTGGTGAACCAGGTGCCCAGGGCTGAGTTGGTGCCGGTCCAGCAACGGGCTGGCCGCCTGTTCCTTGACAGCGAGGTCTTGCGCGCGACGGGCATTGCCCTGCCGGGTGCCCCCGAGGGCGAAGTGGCCCTGGATGGTGTGGCTGGCCTGCACAGCGACTACGACGCGCAGAACCAGCGCCTGCTGCTGCAGGTGCCCCCGGCCTGGTTGCCAGACCAACAGTTCGGCGACCGCAACCTGTACCCGGCCAGCGATGCGCGCAGCAGTTTTGGCGCGCTGTTCAACTATGACCTGTACCTCAACGACACCGACGAGGGCGGCACTTACCTGGCCGCCTGGAACGAGCTGCGCCTGTTCGACAGCTGGGGCACCTTCGCCACCACCGGCCAGTGGCGCCAGTCGTTCAACGGTGCGCAAACCGACGACAGCCGGCAGGGCTTCCTGCGCTACGACACCACCTGGCGCTTCACCGACGAACAGCGCCTGCTGACGTATGAGGCTGGCGACTTCGTCACCGGTGCCTTGCCCTGGACCAGCTCGGTGCGCGTCGGTGGCCTGCAACTGTCGCGCGACTTTGCCGCACGCCCGGACCTGGTCACTTACCCGTTGCCGGCCTTTGCTGGCGAGGCGGCGGTGCCGACGTCGCTGGACCTGTTCATCAATGGCTACAAGTCCAGCACCGCCGAGTTGCAACCCGGGCCGTATACCTTGACCAACGTGCCGTTCATCAATGGCGCCGGTGAGGCGGTGGTGGTCACCACCGATGCCCTCGGCCGCCAGGTATCCACTACCTTGCCGTTTTACGTCACCAGCAGCCTGCTGCAAAAAGGCCTCTCGGACTTTACCGTGGCTGCCGGCAGCTTGCGCCGCGACTATGCTGTACGCGATTTCAGCTATGGCCCAGGCGTCGCCTCGGCCAGCCTGCGCCATGGTGTCAGTGACTTCTTCACCCTGGAAAGCCATGTCGAGAGCGCCGAATCGCTGTTGCTCGGCGGCCTGGGCGGCAACCTGCGCATTGGCACTTTCGGGGTACTCAACGCCGCCTTGGCGCAGAGCCAGTTCGACGGCGAAAAGGGCCATCAGGTTGCCCTCGGTTACCAGTACAACAGCCAGCGCATGGGCTTCAGCTACCAGCGCCTGCAACGCCACGGCGACTATGCCGACCTGAGCCGCGTCGACACACCCGACATGCAGCTGAGCCAGCGCAGCGAGCAGGTCACCCTGAGCCTCAACCTCGACCGCTTCGGCAGCCTCGGCGCCGGCTATTTCGATGTGCGCGCCGGCGACGGCACCCGCACGCGGCTGATCAACCTCAGCTGGAGCAAGCCGCTGTGGGGTAACAGCAGCCTCTACCTGTCGGCCAACCGCGAGGTCGGCGACAGCCAGTGGGCGGTGCAGGCGCAGGTGGTGATCCCGATCGACTTCAGCGGTACCCTGGCCCTGAGCACGGAGCGCAGCAAGGAAGGCGAAGAGCTGCAGCGCGTCAACTACAGCCGCGCGGTGCCGGTGGGTGGCGGGGTTGGCTACAACCTGGGTTATGCCACCGGTGGCGACCGCGATGCCTACCGCCAGGCCGATGTCACCTGGCGCCTGCAGTCGGTGCAATTGCAGGCTGGCGTGTACGGCACCAGCGGCGAGATGACCCGCTGGGCCGACGCCAGCGGCTCGCTGGTGTGGATGGATGCTGGCGTGTTTGCCGCCAACCGTATCGACGATGCCTTTGTGGTGGTCAGTACCAATGGCTACGCCGATGTGCCGGTGCGCTATGAAAACCAGGAGATCGGCCGCACCGACAAAGGCGGCCATTTGCTGGTGCCCTATAGCAGCGGCTACTACCGCGGTAAATACGAAATCGACCCCATGGACCTGCCGCCCGACGTGCTTGCGCCGGATGTCGAGCAGCGCGTTGCAGTGCGCCGTGGCAGCGGCTACCTGCTGGAGTTCCCGCTCAAGCGCGTGTTGGCGGCGAGCCTTGAGCTGGTCGATGGCAATCAGCAGCCGCTCAAGCTGGGCAGCACGGTCACCCACCAGGAGAGCGGTAGCCAGGCGGTGGTGGGGTGGGATGGCCTGGTGTACCTGGAGAACCTGTCGCCGCACAACCGCCTGCAAGTGCAGTTGGAAGGAGGAGGGCAGTGCCAGGTCGAGTTCGAGTTGCCGCAGGTAGAGGGCTCGATCCCATTGATCGGCCCCTTGGTGTGCCGGTGAACGGGCTGATGCGTGGCCTGCTGCCGGCCCTGTTGATGCTATCGGCAAGTTCGGCCTGGGCATTGTGTTCGTCGCCTGCGACCGCGCCTGCGGCGTTCGGCACCATCAACTCGACGCTGGTGCGCAATGCCGTGCAAAACGCGTCGACAACTAACGCGGGGCTGCAATGCACGGGGTCGTTATTGTCCTTGCTGGTGAATAGCGATCACTTTTACCTCACTATCACGTCTACCGGCAGTGGGCTGCTGGGGCCGACCGGCGATATCATCCCGTATACGATCTACGCCGATAACACGACCAGCTACCCCATCGCCCGTGGCACGCAGTTCGACTTTGCCCGCAACGGGCTGATCGACGCGCTGGGGTTGCTCAATGGCAATTCGCCTAAAACCGTGCCGCTGTATTTGAAGACAGTGGTCGGGGCCAATGTCGCTGCGGGTGTATATACCGAGACGCTGAGCCTCGCCTGGGTCTGGAACTACTGTTCTGGGATCGGGCTGGGCAATATCTGCCTGGGGCGCGATACAGGCTCAGGAAACCAGACCCTCACGGTAACGATGACGGTCAGCAACGATTGCCAGATCACCACACCCAGCATCAACTTCGGCAGTGCGCCGGTGGTGGCGGGGTTCGGTACTGTGAGCCAGGGCATAAGCTTGTCGTGCACCAAAGGCAGCAGTTACACGGTGGGGTTGGATGATGGCCAGAATGCCTCTGGCGGGCGACGCCGGATGAAGTCTGCGGCCAACAACTACCTGGCCTACGACATTTTCAAGAGCGCCGGTGCCGTGCGTTGGGGTTCGCTAACCAGCGCAAGGCGCTCAAGCAGTGATGCCGATGTGAACCCGGGGGTGGGTACCGGGACCGGTAGCCAGGTGTTCAATTACAACGCCAAGGTCTATACCGACCAGGCGACACCGCCGGCCACGACCTATACCGACAACGTGATTCTCGATGTGCAGTTCTGATCAGCTGTGCCTGTTTGGGCCTTTTCGCGGGGTTATCGGGGCGCCGAACCGCCGCGAAGAGACCGGCCCTGATCAGCGCAAATCGTCAACCATCTTCAGCAAGGTCTCAAGTACCGCCCCCGCCAACGCCTTCGACCGTTCCCCCGACCAGCCAGTAACCGGGTTGGGCGCATCGTCATGGTCCTTGAACGGCATCTCCAAGGTCAGCGACAAGCAGTCATACGCCATGCCCACCGCATTGCACGCCAGTGTGGTGTTAGCCTGCCCCGGCTCATCGCGGGTATAGCCATATTTCGTCTGGAAGTCCGGCGTGACGCTGCTCAGCGTACTGCGGAACTGCTCCTCAAGGTTGGCCAGCCGCGGCGTGTAACCTGGGTTGCCTTCGCAGGCCGCCGTGAACACATGCGGGATCTCTTCATCCCCATGCACATCGATGAACGCATCCACACCGTGTTGCTTCATCTGCGCCTGGGCGAAGAACACCTCAGGGCTCAACTCGACGCTGGCATCCTGCCAGGCCCGGTTCAGGTCCTTGCCCTTGAAATTGGTGCGCAGGTGGCCGAGGAAGGCGCCATCAGGGTTCATGTTGGGGATCAGGTACAGGTCGGCCTTGGCCAGCAGCTGCTGCACGACGTCATCATTGGCTTGCAGCCGGTCGATCACACCCTCCAGGAACCACTCGGCCATGTGCTCGCCTGGGTGCTGCTGGGCAATCAGCCACAGCTTGCGCTTGCCCGCTGCACCGTCGCCTGCGCGCAGCAGCGGAATGTCGCGGCCCTGCACGCTGCGGCCATGGGCCAACAGCTCGACCCCTTCGATCTGCTGGGCACGCTCGATCAACTGGTTGTGGCGCGCGCGCGGGTAGGGCTCGAAGTAGGCGAACCAGATCTGCTCCTGCTCGGCCTTCACTTCAAAAGCCAGCGCCTTGCCATCGAACTGGCTGGGCACTCGGAACCAGCTTTGCTGATCGTAGGACGCCACAGCGTTGTAGCCGCTCCATGCGTTCTTGTAGGAAGACTCGCTGGCGTTGTCCAGGCTGAAGCGATGGACCTGACCCGGCGTAAGGCCGCTGACCTTGAAGTGGAACCACTGGAAGTGGCCGCTGTGGGTGTCCGGGCGGATGGCCAGGTGAACCTGTGCCGGGTTGCTGGCATCCAGGACCTGGATGTTGCCGGAATCGAAAGCGCAGTCGATCTGCAGGGGGGACAGCGTCACGGTCATTGGCGAGGCTCCTTGGGCTTTATTGTGGGGGTACTGTACACCGCTCACTGGGACGATTGGGCACAGAGTATTGCGCCGCGCTGGTATTGCGCAGATCTGGAAGAGCGCCGATGGCACGGACTTGGCGGGATTGGCGGGGCTTTGTATGTCGGGATGGAGTGGAGGCTACTTGAGGCCTGCCTTGGTTTTTGTGGTGATGCGCAAATCGATCGCCGCGCGGGCGGCGCTCGATCTGATAGATGCTGAAGATCTTGTGGCAAGCCCTATGCCGTTTTACGCCCAGTAGCCAAACATCAACAGCGCCGCAACCCCCAACCCAACCGCAATCGAACACCCACCCAACGACAGCGCCGCACGCCCTTGCCGGTACCAGCCATCCTGGCCGAGCTCGCGTGCTGGGGCCAGCAGGCTGCGCCAGCGCAGTTCAGTGTCATGGAAGGCCTGCAGGTGGGCCGGGTCGGCATCGAGCCAGCGACGGAAGTCGATGCGCTCACACGCGGTCGCCTCCGGGCTTTGCAGGCGCACATACCATTGCCCGGCAATGCTGGCCAATGCGTCGCCCTGTGCACGTGCTGTTTGCAGGGCCTGGTTCATGTGCCGTTCGATGCTCAACAAGGGCAGGTCGAGGCGGGTGGCGATGCTGGTGAAATCCAGTTGGTCGAGGCGGTTGAGCAGGAAGACTTGCTGGACACGGCGCGGCAAGCGCTTGAGCCCATGCAGCAGGGCATCGTCGGCGTCGTGGCCGGTAGCGGGCGTTGGGTGCTCAAGCGGCAGCAGCAGACGGCTCATGGACAGCTCCTTGCTCGACAGGGGTGGGGTGGGGGCATCTTCCTTGACGCGGAATCAGAGTAGGCGAAACGAGATTGATTCTCAAGTGCTGATTCCGCAAAGTTTTGTAATGAGCATTCACGCCCTGACACACTTTTGCTATCATCGCCGCCATCAACGATCTTCATTAGCCTGAAGAGCCAAAAAAAAGACCCGGCAAAAAAGCCGGGTCAAAAACCGTGATTAGCCTGATGAGGAGATAATCTGAGAGCGACCTAAGCTCCAGGTTATCCAGCGGATCTCGCGATCAGCTGAGTGCAATAATAATCGTTATCATTTGCCAGTCAAATGATTTTTCACTTATTCCGGTAAAAACTTTTACCGGAGCGCTTCCTTGTCCCGGCAATCGGGGCCTTCGCCGTTCCAGGCCATCACGTTTGTCCCTTCTTTTCCCCGTCTACAGCCCAGTCTGCATGGTGCGTTTGTGCTCCAGCAGGGCCCTGGCCATGTCCATCATGTGCATGAGCGCGAAGGTCAATTCACGGTGGCTGCCTTCCTGGTGGCTGGCCGTTTCGTGGGCGGTGGCGGCGGCGCAGCGGAGCAGCGCGATGGCATGTTCCTGGGCTTGCTCGCCAGTGACCCCCTCGTGAAGGGTCCAGATACGGTTGTGCTCGCTGGGGCGGGCGGGGTTGGGGTTGAGGTAATAGTCGAGGGCGCGGCGGGCCGCTTCGCTGTCGAGTTCTGTTTCGTCGTTTTTCGGTGGTTTCATCCTGATACCTGCGCATGCCAATAGGGGATAGGTCCGGGTTGATACTAATACCTTATGTATTTATTGGCGTTCTGATAAATAATACTGAATGTTTATTGAGCGCTAGAAGGCAGTCCGTATCGTGCCAGCGATGAATATGGATAAATGGATTGCCCTCGTCCGTGACCGGATGGAGGAGCTCGATATCTCTCAAGAGCAGCTCGCCGAACGCGTTGGGGTTTCCCAGGGCAGCGTGGGCCATTGGGTGAACAAGCGGCGCCAGCCCAAGGTCGATTCGATGAACCGGGTGTTCGTCGAACTGGGCATGCCGCATTACCACGTCAGCCTGCAGTTGAGCGTGCTCGGGCAGGTGGGTGAGCAAAGCGGCCGCTACGAGGTGGATGACGCTGACGACGCCATCGACCTGATGCAATACGTCGTGTGTTTCCGCTATCCGGTGCTGGCCTGGGATCGACTGGGAGCCTGCGAAGCCGTGGAACCGGCCCTCTACGAGCAGACCGAGTACCTGGCGCAGGGCAAGGCGTTCTGGTTGACCGTGGAGAACGATGCCATGAGCACGGCCAGCGGCCGTAGCGTGCCCCAGGGCATGCGCATTCTGGTGGACCCGGGGCTGGAGGCCGAGGCCGGGCGGCTGGTGATTGCGCGGCAGCCAGGCAAATCGGCGATTCTTCGGGAACTGGCCGAAGAGGGCGGGCAGTATTATCTGAAGGCGCTGAACAGCAGCTACCCGGCATTGGTGTGCGAAGAAGGCTGTGAGTTTCTCGGCGTGGTTGTGCGCGTGCACGGCGTCTTCTAGGCTGCAGGGGCTGCAAAGCAGCCCCTTGTCGACATCACGCCACCAGTTCGACCAGCACCGTCCCTTCGCTGACCATATCGCCCTCCTGGCAGAACAGCGCTTTCACCGTGCCACCCTGGGGCGCGCGGATGCTGTGCTCCATCTTCATGGCTTCCAGCACCACCAGCGCTGTTCCCGCCTCCACCACCTGGCCAGGCTCGACCAGCACGCGCACGATGCTGCCGTTCATGGGGGCACCCAGCCCGCCCTGGTGCGTGTGGCTGGCGTCGGCCTCGGCAATCGGGTCGAACGCCTCGATGGCATGCATTTCACCGTCCCAGCGCAGGAACAGTGTGCGACCCCGGCGCACCGCCAGGTAACGCCGGCGCACCCCACCCGCATCAAAGCCCAGTTGTTCGCCATCCAGTTGCCAAGCCGAGGCGGCGCTGTGCTCAAGCGCAATCGCCTGGCTTTCGCCGCCACTGCGCAAGTGCAGGCTGCTGTGCGCTGGCAACCCCAGGCGCAAGCCGGATCGCTCGGCCCATGGCGAGTGGCTGTCGTCGCTGCGCAGATGCGGCGCCTGGCCCAGCAGCCAGGCCTCGCCTGCGGCTTGCCAGAAGCCCGCAGGCAGTGCCTGTGGGGCGGGCAGCAGCACGTCCTGATGACGCGGAATAAACCCGGTGTCCAGCTCGGCCGCAGCGAATGCCGGGTGGGCGAGAATGCGCCGCAGGAAGGCGATGTTGGTCTTCAGCCCGCCGATGGCGAATTCGTCGAGCATCGCCAGCAAGCGCAGGCGCGCCTGTTCGCGGTTCTCGCCCCAGGCGATCAGCTTGCCCAGCATCGGGTCGTAGAACGGCGATACGTCATCGCCCTCGCTGACCCCGCTATCCACCCGGCGGCCTTCACCCGGCGCCGACTCGCGGTACAACGCCAGGGTGCCGGTGGCGGGCAGGAACTCGTTGGCCGGGTCTTCGGCGTACAGGCGTACTTCGATGGCGTGGCCGATCAACGGCACCTGTTCCTGCGTGATCGGCAATGCCTCGCCGCAGGCCACGCGGATCTGCCAGGCCACCAGGTCAAGGCCGGTGATGGCTTCGGTGACCGGGTGCTCCACCTGCAGGCGGGTGTTCATTTCCATGAAGAAGAACTCGCCACGGGCGTCGAGCAGAAACTCCACGGTGCCAGCGCCGACGTAGCCGATGGCCTGGGCAGCGCGCACAGCGGCTTCGCCCATGGCCCGGCGCAGCTCGACCGAGAGCCCCGGCGCGGGCGCTTCCTCGACCACCTTCTGGTGGCGACGCTGGATCGAGCAGTCACGCTCGTTGAGGTACAGGCAGTTGCCGTGTTGGTCGGCGAACACCTGAATCTCCACGTGGCGCGGCTTGAGCACGTACTTTTCCACCAGCATGCGCGCATCGCCAAACGACGACTGCGCCTCGCGCTGGGCCGAGGCGAGGGCGTCGGCCAGTTGGCTTTCGTCCTCAACCACTTTCATGCCCTTGCCGCCACCGCCGGCACTGGCCTTGAGCAGCACCGGGTAACCGATGCGCTCGGCGGCGGCGCGGAAGGTTTCCAGGTCCTGGGCTTCACCGTGGTAACCCGGCACCAGCGGTACCCCGGCCGTTTCCATCAGTGCCTTGGCGGCCGACTTGCTGCCCATGGCGTCGATGGCGCTGGCCGGTGGGCCGAGGAAGATCAGCCCGGCGTCTTCGATGGCACGGGCGAAACCTGCGTTTTCGGAGAGAAAGCCATACCCCGGGTGGATGGCCTGAGCGCCGCTGGCCTTGGCGGCGGCGAGCAGTTTGTCGACCACCAGGTAGCTGTCGGCGGCCTTGCTGCCGCCCAGGTCTACGCGGATATCCGCTTCGCGGCTGTGGCGGGCATCACGGTCGGTGGCGCTGTGCACAGCCACGGTGGTCAGGCCCAGGGCCTTGGCGGTGCGCATGACCCGGCAGGCGATTTCGCCGCGGTTGGCGACCAGCAAGGTAGTCAGTGTGGGGCGGCTCATGGGCGCGGCTCCTTCTTGTGTTCGTTTTGCCAGGCGGGGCGGCGCTTTTCCAGGAAGGCGCGCAAGCCTTCCTGGCCTTCGGCGCTGACGCGTATGCGGGCGATGGTGTTTTCGCAGTAGCGGCGCAGGGCCGGGCTGAGCTCGCCGTCGTCAACCTCGCGCAGCAGCTCCTTGGTGGCGCGCAGCGCCTGCGGGCTGTTGTGCAGCAGGGTGTCCACCCAAGCCTCGACCTGCGCCTCCAATTCTGCGGCCGGATATACCTCCGCCAGCAAGCCCAGCTCGTGGGCACGCACGCCGCTGAAGCGCTCGGCGGTCAGGGCGTAACGGCGCGCGGCACGTTCGCCGATGGCCTTGACCACGAACGGGCTGATCACCGCCGGTGCCAGGCCGATGCGCACCTCCGACAGGCACAGCTGCGCGTCCTCGGCACCGATGGCCATGTCGCAGCAACTGATCAGCCCCAGCGCGCCGCCAAAGGCCGCGCCGTGCACCACGGCCAGGGTCGGCGCCTTCAGGCGGTGCAGGGCGTACATCAGCTCGCCCAGTTCATGGGCGTCATCCAGGTTGGTGTTGAAGTCCAGCTGCGCCGATTGCTGCATCCAGGCAAGGTCAGCGCCGGCGCTGAAATGCCGGCCCCGGCCGCGCAGCAGCACGAAGCGCAAGCTGGTGTCTTCGGCCAGCCGGTCGAGCGCGACGATCAGCTCGCGGATCATCTGGGCGTTGAAGGCGTTGTTCTTGTCCTCGCGGCTCAGCCACAGGGTGGCGAAGCCGCGCGGGTCGCGGGTCACTTCGAGGGTGCTGAAATCGCTCATGGGTCACATCCGGAAAATGCCGAAGCGGCTCTGTTCGATTGGCGCGTTCAACGCGGCGGACAACGCCAGGCCAAGCACGTCGCGGGTCTGCGCCGGGTCGATGACGCCGTCGTCCCACAGCCTTGCACTGGAATAGTAGGGGTGGCCCTGGTGTTCGTACTGGTCGAGGATCGGCTGCTTGAGCCGTGCTTCGTCCTCGGCGCTGAAGGCCTGGCCGCTGCGCTCGCTCTGCTCGCGCTTGACCTGCGCCAGCACCCCGGCCGCCTGTTCGGCGCCCATCACGCCAATCCGCGCATTGGGCCACATCCACAAGAAGCGCGGGTCGTAGGCGCGGCCGCACATGCCGTAGTTGCCGGCGCCGAAGCTGCCGCCGATGATCACCGTGAATTTCGGCACCTGGGCGCAGGCCACAGCGGTGACCAGCTTGGCGCCGTGCTTGGCGATGCCGCCTTCCTCATACTTTTTACCGACCATGAAACCGGTGATGTTCTGCAGGAACAGCAGCGGGATGCCGCGTTGGCAGGCCAGTTCGATGAAGTGCGCGCCTTTTTGCGCGGCTTCGGCAAAAAGGATGCCGTTGTTGGCCAGTATCGCCACCGGGTAGCCGTGCAGGTGGGCGAAGCCGCACACCAGGGTGGTGCCGAACAATGCCTTGAACTCATCGAACACCGAGCCATCGACCAGCCGCGCGATCACCTCGCGCACATCGAACGGTTGCTTGGCGTCTGCCGGCACCACCCCGTACAGCTCATCGGCGCCATACAGCGGCGCCACCGGCGCCAGGCGCTGCAGCTTGCCGAGCTTGTGCCAGTTGAGGTTGGCCACACTGCGCCGGGCCAGGGCCAGGGCATGTTCGTCGTTGTCGGCATAGTGGTCGGCCACGCCGCTGGTGCGGCAGTGCACATCGGCACCGCCGAGGTCTTCGGCGCTCACCACCTCACCGGTGGCGGCCTTCACCAGCGGTGGGCCGGCGAGGAAGATGGTCGCTTGCTGGCGCACCATGATCGCTTCGTCGGCCATGGCCGGCACATAGGCACCGCCGGCGGTGCACGAGCCCATGACCACGGCGATCTGCGGGATGCCCAGCGCGCTCATGTTGGCCTGGTTGAAGAAGATCCGCCCGAAGTGCTCGCGGTCGGGGAACACTTCGTCCTGGCGCGGCAGGTTGGCGCCGCCGGAGTCCACCAGGTAGATGCACGGCAGGCGGTTCTGCAGGGCGATGGTCTGCGCACGCAGGTGTTTTTTTACCGTCAGTGGGTAATAGGAGCCGCCTTTGACCGTGGCGTCGTTGGCCACGATCATGCATTCAACGCCTTCGACGCGGCCGATGCCGGCGATCACGCCGGCGGCGGGCACGTCTTCGCCGTATACCTCATGGGCGGCCAGTTGGCCGATCTCGAGGAATGGCGAGCCCAGGTCCAGCAGGCGGTTTATCCGTTCACGCGGCAGCAGTTTGCCCCGCGAGGTATGCCGCTCCTGGGCCTTCGACCCGCCGCCCTGCGCGATGTGGGCGAGCAGGCCGCGCAGGGCCTGGACCTGTTCGAGCATGGCCGCGCTGTTGCCGGCGAACTCCGCCGAACGCGGGTTGATCTGGGTGTGCAAGGTAGCCATGTGCGCCCGTCCCTTGTGCTCAGCGGGTTTCGTTGAACAGTTCGCGGCCGATCAGCATCCGGCGGATTTCGCTGGTGCCGGCGCCGATTTCGTACAGCTTGGCGTCGCGCAGCAGGCGGCCAGCCGGGAATTCGTTGATATAGCCATTGCCGCCGAGAATCTGGATCGCTTCCAGGGCCATTTGCGTGGCGCGTTCGGCGGTGTACAGGATCACCCCGGCGGCGTCCTTGCGGGTGGTCTCGCCACGGTCGCAGGCCTGGGCCACGGCATACAGGTAGGCGCGGCTGGCGTTGAGCTGGGTGTACATGTCGGCGATCTTGCCCTGGATCAGCTGGAACTCGCCGATGCTCTGGCCGAACTGCTTGCGGTCGTGGATGTACGGCACCACCAGGTTCATGCAGCTTTGCATGATGCCGGTGGGGCCACCGGAGAGCACCACGCGCTCGTAGTCCAGGCCGCTCATCAGCACGCGCACGCCACCGTTCAACTGGCCAAGGATGTTCTCTTCTGGCACTTCGACGTCATCGAAGAACAGCTCGCAGGTGTTGGAACCGCGCATGCCCAGCTTGTCGAACTTGTTGCTGCGGCTGAAGCCGTTCCAGTCGCGCTCGACGATGAACGCGGTGATGCCGTGCGCGCCCTTGTCCAGGTCGGTCTTGGCGTAGATCACATAGGTGTTGGCGTCGGGGCCGTTGGTGATCCAGGTCTTGCTGCCGTTGAGCACGTAGCGGTCGCCGCGCTTTTCGGCGCGCAGTTTCATCGACACCACGTCGGAGCCTGCGTTGGGCTCGCTCATGGCCAGGGCACCGATGTGCTCGCCGCTGATCAGCTTGGGCAGGTATTTCAGCTTCTGCTCGTGGCTGCCGTTGCGGTTGATCTGGTTGACGCACAGGTTGGAGTGCGCGCCGTAGGAGAGGGCCACCGACGCCGAGCCGCGGCTGATCTCTTCCATCGACACCACGTGGGCAAGGTAGCCCAGGCCGGCGCCGCCGTACTCTTCTGCGACGGTGATGCCCAGCAGGCCCATGTCGCCGAACTTGCGCCACATGTCGGCGGGGAACAGGTTGTCGTGGTCGATCTGCGCGGCGCGCGGTGCCAGCTCGGCGGCGACGAAGGTGCTTACCTGGTCACGGAGCATGTCGATGGTTTCGCCCAGGGCGAAGTTCAGGGAGGGGTAATACATGTGGGGCACCTTCTTGTTCTTGATAGTAGGAAACACCGTAGCTCATGGACTTTGCACCGCTCCCAAAGGGTTCGGTGCAGCTCCCCAAAGCGCAGCGTCTTTTTCACCTTTACGTTAACGTAAGCCTGCCTTTGCTCACTGTCAATCGACTCGTCACCTTTACGTAAACGTAAATCTGCGCCAGAGTATTGGTCGCTTGCTTCAGCCGTGCCCAGAACAACCACAAGAAGGGACACCCATGAGTCAACCCAGCTACAGCCGAGGTCGTCAGGACCACCCCTTGCTGACCCTGACCATCGGTCAGGCCTTCGATGCCACCGTGGCCCGTTACCCTGACCGCGAAGCGCTGGTGGTGCGCCACCAGGGCGTGCGTTACACCTGGCATCAGTTGGCCGAACAGGTCGACCTGCACGCCCGGGCCCTGATGACGCTAGGCGTGAGCACGGGCGACCGGGTCGGCATCTGGTCGCCCAACTGCGCCCAGTGGTGCATCCTGCAATTGGCCAGTGCCAAGGTCGGCGCGATTCTGGTCAACATCAACCCGGCCTATCGCGTGGCTGAGCTGGAGTATGTGTTGCGCCAGTCCGGCTGCCGCTGGCTGGTGTGCGCCGATGCGTTCAAGACGTCCGATTACCACGCCATGGTTCAGGAACTGGTGCCAGAGTTGGCCACTGTAGCCCTGGGTGACTTGGCCAGTGAACGCCTGCCCGAACTGCGCGGTGTGATCAGCCTGGCTGCCCAGCCGCCGCACGGTTTCCTGCCTTGGCAGGCGTTGGCCGAGCGGGCAGGGCAAACCGCAGTCGAGGCCTGCATGGCCCGCCAGCAGAGCCTGCAGTTCGACCAGCCGGTGAACATCCAGTACACCTCCGGCACCACTGGCGCGCCGAAAGGGGCGACACTCAGCCACTACAACATCCTCAACAACGGTTTCATGGTCGGCGAGAGCCTGGGCCTGACCTGTGCCGACCGCATGGTGATCCCGGTGCCGCTGTACCACTGCTTCGGCATGGTCATGGCCAACCTCGGCTGCATCACTCACGCCAGCACCATGATCTACCCCAATGACGCCTTCGACCCCGAGCTCACGTTGCGTGCGGTGGCCGAGGAGCGTGCCAGCATTCTCTATGGCGTGCCGACCATGTTCATCGCCATGCTCGACCACCCGTCACGCCAGCGCCTGGACCTTTCCACCCTGCGCAGCGGCATCATGGCCGGCGCTACCTGCCCGATCGAGGTGATGCGCCGGGTCATCGACCAGATGCACATGGCCGAAGTGCAGATCGCCTACGGCATGACCGAAACCAGCCCGGTGTCGCTGCAGACCGGCCCCGACGACGAGCTGGAACTGCGCGTGACCACGGTCGGGCGCACCCAGCCGCAGCTGGAAACCAAGCTGGTGGACGCCGAGGGCTGTATCGTTGCGCGCGGCGAAATAGGCGAGCTGTGCACCCGGGGTTACAGCGTGATGCTCGGTTACTGGGATAACCCCCAGGCCACGGCGGATGCCATCGACCCGGCCGGCTGGATGCATTCGGGTGACCTGGCGGTGATGGATGAGCACGGCCATGTGCGCATCATCGGGCGCAACAAGGACATGATCATCAGGGGCGGTGAGAACATTTACCCGCGTGAGCTGGAGGAGTTCTTCTACACCCACCCGGCGGTGGCGGATGCGCAGGTGATCGGCATCCCGTGCAGCAAATATGGGGAGGAGGTGGTGGCCTGGATCAAGCTGCACCCGGGGCACAGCGCCACGGTTGACGAGCTGCAGAGCTGGTGCAAGGCGCGCATCGCGCATTACAAGGTGCCGCGGCATTTCCGCTTCGTTGAAGCGTTTCCGATGACGGTGACCGGCAAGGTGCAGAAGTTCAGGATGCGCGAGATCAGTGTGGCCGAGCTAAGCGCTGTGTCTGCCGTCTGAGGGACTGGAGTTGCCGTCCCCCTCAGCGGTAAAGCCGCGAAAGGGACGGCAAACTAACGTGACTTTATGGCTTTGCGCAGCTCCGTGGCCAGTTCACTGACGGTGCTGTAATCACGTCGCAAACGCAGTTTGTTGTCATGCTCCAGGCACAGCAAGGCGTACTCGCATTTGTCCTTGCAGATATGCGATAGCGGTGTGCCGCCGTTGGGCTCTACAACGCCTGCATCCTGTAAATATCCGATCACACATTGCGTGTAGTAGTCACGTATCCACCACGTCGTCCTGTCCACAATCATCGGCGCTCCCGGTATCCATTAGGAGCCCCCATCATCAGCGCAACCGGGCAGTGCGACTACTGGCAGAAATACCAGTTGCCTCGTCTATCCTTAAGCCTTCACCGGTGGCTCCTGGCTTGGCGGGTCGCCCACCGTCGGCGGCACCGTCGGCTTGATCGGCAGCTCGTCCGGGTCTTGTTCCGGAACGGGCGGCGGCAGGCTCGGGTCGTCGATGTTCGGGTCGGGTGTCTCTGGTGGAATGGGAATGTTCATGGCCTGACCTCGCGGGGTAATTGAGAGGGTGGTGCAGGCTTTGATGCATGGCTGCGCCGTTTGCTCAATTTTTTTGAACCCCCCGCGTGGACGATGGCTCTGAACCCTTACCGCCGATGCCAACAGGGAGCCAGGACCGATGTCGCGTAACGAGCCCTTCGAAAGCGTACCGATGGCGAATGATCACCCCGACCAGGCCGTCAGCCTGGCCCAGGCGCTGCTGGCGCCGCGCATCGTGATCGAGGACAGCAGCCCCGTGCTCGATGGCGGCACCTTCGCCGCCAAAGCCATCAGCGGCCAGCCGGTGGCGGTCAGCAGCAAAGTCTACAGCGACGGCCATGACCGCCTGGCGGTGATGCTCAACTGGCGCCAGGCCAACAGCCGGCGTTGGCACTGCGTGCCCATGCAATCGCCCGGCAACGACTTGTGGCTGGCCGACTTCACCCCCACCGAACTGGGCCTGCACCTGTTCAGCATCGAGGCCTGGGTCGACCCGTTCGCCACCTATTGCCACGACCTGGAGAAGAAGTACCACGCCGGTGTCGAGGTCAAGCTCGAGCTCGAAGAGGGCCGCTTGCTGCTCGGCAAAGGCGCATCGCGCAGCGAGGGCCCTTTGCGTGAGCAGATAGAGGGCTTGCAGGCACGGCTGCTGGAGTTGTCCCCGGATGACCAGGTTGCGTTGCTGTTGGGTGACGAAGCCACTCGGCTGATGAGCGAAGCCGAACACCGCAGCTTCCTCACCCGCAGCAGCGAGTTCCCCCTCGATGTCGATCGCCCGGCCGCGCAGTTCGCCAGTTGGTACGAGCTGTTTCCGCGCTCGATCACCGACAGCCCCGAGCGCCACGGCACCTTCAACGACGTCCACGAGCGCCTGCCAATGATCCGCGACATGGGCTTCGACGTGCTGTACTTCCCGCCCATTCATCCCATCGGCAAACAGCATCGCAAGGGCCGCAACAACGCCCTGCAAGCCGAGCCCAATGATCCGGGCAGCCCCTACGCCATCGGCAGCGCCGAAGGCGGGCACGACGCCATTCACCCTGAGCTGGGCAGCCGCGAGGACTTCCGCCGCCTGGTCGCCGCTGCCGCCGAGCACGGCCTGGAAATCGCCCTGGATTTCGCCATCCAGTGCTCCCAGGACCACCCGTGGTTGCAGGAGCACCCCGGCTGGTTCAGCTGGCGCCCCGACGGCACCATCCGCTACGCCGAGAACCCGCCGAAAAAGTACCAGGACATCGTCAACGTCGATTTCTATGCCGCCGACGCCGTGCCGTCGTTGTGGCTGGCCCTGCGCGACGTGGTGGTGGGCTGGGTCGAGGAGGGCGTTAAAACCTTCCGCGTCGACAACCCGCACACCAAGCCGCTGCCGTTCTGGCAATGGCTGATCGGCAATGTGCGCAGCCAGTACCCGGACGTGATCTTTCTCGCCGAGGCCTTCACCAAGCCAGCCATGATGGCGCGTTTGGGCAAGGTGGGTTATGCGCAGAGCTACACCTACTTCACCTGGCGCAACACCAAACAGGAATTGCGCGAGTATTTCGAAGAACTCAACCAGCCGCCATGGAGCCAGTGCTACCGGCCCAACTTCTTCGTCAACACGCCGGACATCAACCCATTTTTCCTGCACACCTCGGGGCGGGCGGGTTTTCTCATCCGCGCCGCGCTGGCAACCATGGGGTCGGGGCTGTGGGGCATGTACTCGGGCTTTGAGCTGTGCGAGGGCACGCCGTTGCCGGGCAAGGAGGAATACCTGGACTCGGAGAAGTATGAGATCCGCCCGCGCGACTTCACTCAGCCTGGCAACATCATCGCCGAGATCGCCCAGCTCAATCGCATCCGCCGGCAGAACCGCGCCCTGCAGACGCACCTTGGCGTGGCCTTCTTCAACTGCTGGAACGACAACATTCTGTATTTCGCCAAACGCACGCCCGAGCGCGACAACTACATCCTGGTCGCGATCAGCCTCGACCCGCACAACGCGCAGGAGGCCAGTTTCGAGCTGCCGTTGTGGGAGCTGGGGCTGGATGACGATGCCGATACGATCGGCGAGGACTTGATGAACGGCCACCGCTGGACCTGGCATGGCAAGACCCAATGGATGCGCATCGAGCCGTGGCATCAGCCGTTTGGCATCTGGCGCATCGAAAAGGCCCGTTAGGCCTTGAACCAGGGCCGCTGGGCTGCACAGCAGCCCCCAAACCACGCAGGTGCGGATCCGCAGAATTGAAAGGAGTCACCCATGGCCAAGCGTTCCCGCCCGGCAGCTTTCATCGACGACCCGCTGTGGTACAAGGACGCCGTGATCTACCAGCTGCACATCAAGTCGTTCTTCGATGCCAACAACGACGGCATCGGTGATTTCGCAGGCCTGATCAGCAAGCTCGACTACATCGCCGAACTGGGCGTCAACACCCTCTGGCTGCTGCCGTTCTACCCCT
This sequence comes from Pseudomonas sp. NPDC087185, assembly GCF_044744955.1. Taxonomy (NCBI): domain Bacteria; kingdom Pseudomonadati; phylum Pseudomonadota; class Gammaproteobacteria; order Pseudomonadales; family Pseudomonadaceae; genus Pseudomonas; species Pseudomonas sp. NPDC087185. The sequence goes on from NZ_JBIUZK010000002.1 coordinate 349,300, forward strand.
CGCCGCGGCGTGATGACGGTTACGACATCGCCGAGTACAAAGCCGTGCATGCCGACTACGGCAGCATGGCCGACGCCAAGCGCTTCATCGCCGAAGCGCACAAACGCGGCCTGCGGGTGATCACCGAGCTGGTCATCAACCACACCAGCGACCAGCACCCGTGGTTCCAGCGCGCGCGGCTGGCCAAGCGTGGCAGCAAGGCGCGCGACTTCTACGTGTGGTCGGATGACGACCAGAAGTACGACGGCACGCGGATCATCTTCCTCGACACCGAAAAGTCCAACTGGACCTGGGACCCGGTCGCCGGGCAGTACTTCTGGCACCGCTTCTATTCGCACCAGCCGGACCTCAACTTCGACAACCCGCAGGTGCTCAAGGCGGTGATCGGGGTGATGCGCTTCTGGCTCGACCTGGGCGTCGACGGCCTGCGCCTGGATGCGATCCCGTACCTGATCGAACGCGACGGCACCCACAACGAAAACCTCCCCGAGACCCACCGCGTGCTCAAGGCGATCCGCGCCGAGATCGACGCCAACTACCCCGACCGCATGCTGCTGGCCGAGGCCAATCAATGGCCCGAGGACACCCGCCCCTACTTCGGCGAAGGCGACGGCGACGAGTGCCACATGGCCTTCCACTTCCCGTTGATGCCGCGCATGTACATGGCCTTGGCCATGGAGGACCGCTTTCCGATCACCGACATTCTGCGCCAGACCCCGGAAATCCCCGCCAACTGCCAGTGGGCGATCTTCCTGCGCAACCACGATGAGCTGACCCTCGAGATGGTCACCGACCGCGAGCGCGACTACCTGTGGAACTATTACGCCGAAGACCGTCGAGCGCGCATCAACCTCGGCATCCGCCGCCGCCTGGCGCCGCTGCTGCAACGTGACCGTCGGCGCATCGAACTGCTCACGAGCCTGCTACTGTCGATGCCCGGCACCCCCACGCTTTACTACGGCGACGAACTGGGCATGGGCGACAACATCTACCTGGGCGACCGCGATGGGGTGCGCACGCCCATGCAGTGGTCACCAGACCGCAACGGCGGTTTCTCCAAGGCCGACCCGCAGCGCCTGGTGCTGCCGCCGATCATGGACCCGCTATACGGTTACCAGACCGTCAACGTCGAGGCGCAGTCCCACGACCCTCACTCACTGTTGAACTGGAACCGCCGCCTGCTGGCGGTGCGCAACCAGCAGAAGGCCTTTGGCCGCGGCAGCTTGCGCACGCTCACACCGAGCAACCGGCGCATCCTGGCGTACATCCGCGAATACACCGATGCCGAGGGCAACCATGAGGTCATTCTCTGCGTCGCCAACGTCTCCCGTGCGGCGCAGGCGGCGGAACTGGAGTTATCGCAGTACGCCGACAAGGTGCCGGTGGAGATGCTCGGCGGCAGCGCCTTTCCGCCGATCGGCCAGTTGCCGTTCCTGCTGACCTTGCCGCCTTACGCTTTTTACTGGTTCCTGCTGGCATCACACGACCGCATGCCCAGCTGGCACGTCCAACCGACCGAGGGGTTGCCGGAATTGACCACACTGGTGCTGCGCAAACGCATGGAGGAGCTGCTCGAGGCGCCTTCCAGCGACATATTGCAGGGCTCGATCCTGCCGCAATACTTGCCCAAGCGCCGCTGGTTCGCTGGCAAGGAAGGCCCCATCGACCAGGTGCGACTGCGTTACGGCGTGCGCTTCGGCACGGCCACCACGCCGGTGCTGCTCAGCGAAATCGAAGTGCTCGGCGATGGCGTGGCCAACCAGTACCAACTGCCATTCGGGTTTCTGCCTGAAGAGCAGATCAACACTGCATTGCCACAGCAGCTGGCGCTTTCGCGGGTACGCCGTGGCCGGCAGGTGGGTTTGATCACGGATGCCTTCGTGCTCGAACCGTTCATTCGCGCCGTGCTGCGCGCCTGCCAGGAGGGCATGCGCTTGCCTTGTGGAAACGACCTTGGCGAGCTGCGTTTCCAGTGCACCGATCAGCTGGTCGGCCTGGGGCTCGACGGGGACAGCGCCGTGCGCTACCTGAGCGCCGAGCAGTCCAACAGCTCGGTGGTGGTCGGTGATCGCGTGGTGCTCAAGCTGATCCGCCGGGTCAACCCCGGTGTTCACCCGGAGCTGGAAATGAGCGCCTACCTGACGGCTGCCGGTTTCACCAACATTTCGCCGCTGCTGGCCTGGGTCAGCCGCGTGGACGACGCGAATGCGCCGCACCTGCTGATGATTGCCCAGGGATACCTGAGCAACCAGGGCGATGCCTGGGCCTGGAGCCAGAACACCCTGGAGCGGGCTATCCGCGACGAGATGGAGCCGGCCAGCAACGACCCGGAGGCGCACACCGACGCGCTGGCCGAACTCAATGGTTTTGCCGCCTTGCTTGGCCAGCGCCTGGGCGAGATGCACCTGCTGCTGGCCGCACCGAGCGAGGATGCCGCCTTCCAGCCACGCGCCAGTGATGGCCAGGACAGCGACCGCTGGGCCCGCCAGATCGGCGCCGAGCTCAACCATGCCCTCGACCTGCTGGCCCAGCACCGCGACAGCCTGGACAGCGACAGCCAGGCCCTGGTCGACGACCTGCAGCAGCAACGTGACGGCCTGGCCCAGCACATCGCCAACCTCGCCCATCAAGCCCAGGGTGGGCTGCTGATGCGCGTGCACGGCGACCTGCACCTGGGCCAGGTGCTGGTGGTGCAGGGGGATGCTTACCTCATCGATTTCGAAGGCGAGCCGTCGCGTCCGCTGGACGAGCGCCGGGCCAAGCACAGCCCGTACAAGGATGTCAGCGGCGTGTTGCGATCCTTCGACTATGCTGCTGCGATGATCCTGCGCAGCGCCTCGGCGGTAGACCTTTCCGAGGCAGCACGGCAGGCTCGTCAGCGGGTCGCCCGGCAGTACCTGCACCAGTCGCGCCATGCCTTCGTCGAAGCCTACGGCTTGGCCACCGCCGCCATGCCCCACGCCTGGCAACAGGCCGAAGGCGAACGCGCCGCACTGGAACTGTTCTGCCTGGAAAAAGCCGCCTACGAGATCACGTATGAAGCCGAGAACCGGCCGAGTTGGCTGGCCGTGCCTTTGCATGGCCTGCATGGATTGATCAGTACCTGGGGAGAGTCTTAGATGAATGCAACTACGCGTGACAACGGTGGCCTTCGGCAGCGGGAGCTCGATGCCCTTGCCCGCGCCGAGCACGCCGATCCTTTCGCCGTACTGGGCCCCCATGGCGATGGCGCGGGTGGATTGTGGGTTCGCGCCTTCCTGCCGGCCGCCCTGAACGCACGGGTGCTGGCCCGCCAAGACGGGCGTGTGCTGGCCGAAATGGCGCAGGGCAGCCTGCCTGGCCTGTTTATCGCGCACCTGGATGATGCACAGCCGTACCTGCTGCAGATCGGCTGGGCCGGTGGCGAGCAGGTGACCGAAGACCCTTACAGCTTTGGCCCGCAATTGGGCGACATGGACCTGCACCTGTTTGCCGAAGGCAACCACCGTGACCTGTCGGGGCGCTTTGGTGCGCAGCCGACCCGGGTCGACGGTGTCGATGGCGTGTGCTTTTCGGTGTGGGCGCCGAATGCGCGGCGGGTGTCGGTGGTGGGCGATTTCAACAACTGGGATGGCCGCCGCCACCCGATGCGCCTGCGTCACAGCGCTGGGGTGTGGGAGTTGTTCGTGCCACGCCTTGGGGTAGGCGAAACCTATAAGTACGAGGTGCTGGGCAAGGACGGCATCCTGCCGCTCAAGGCCGACCCGCTGGCGCGCGCCACCGAGTTACCGCCCAGCACGGCGTCGAAGGTGGCGGGGGCGTTGTCCCATGAATGGCACGATCACGACTGGATGGAGCACCGCGCCCATCGGCACGCCTACAGCGCACCCCTGTCGATCTACGAGCTGCACCCAGGCTCCTGGCAGTGCGAGTTGGACGACCTGGGCGAAGTGTCGCGCTTCTACAACTGGCGCGAACTGGCCGAACGCCTGGTGCCCTACGTGCAGCAGCTCAACTTCACCCACATCGAACTGCTGCCGATCATGGAGCACCCGTTCGGTGGCTCATGGGGCTACCAGCCGCTGTCGATGTTCGCGCCGACTTCGCGCTATGGCACGCCTGAAGATTTCGCGGCATTCATCGACGCCTGCCACCAGGGCGGCATCGGGGTGATCCTCGACTGGGTGCCGGCGCATTTCCCCACCGACGAACATGGCCTGGCGCGCTTCGACGGCACGGCCCTGTACGAGTACGACAACCCGCTGGAAGGCTTCCATCAGGACTGGAACACGCTGATCTACAACCTGGGCCGCAACGAGGTGCGCGGTTTCATGCTGGCCTCGGCGCTGCACTGGCTCAAGCACTTCCACATCGACGGCCTGCGCGTCGATGCGGTGGCCTCGATGCTGTACCGCGACTACTCGCGCAAGGCTGGCGAGTGGGTGCCCAACCGCCACGGCGGTCGCGAGAACCTTGAAGCCATCGACTTCATCCGCCACCTCAACGGTGTGGCCGCCCACGAAGCGCCGGGCGCGCTGATCATCGCCGAGGAGTCCACCGCTTGGCCTGGCGTCAGCCAGCCAACCCAGCAAGGCGGCCTGGGCTTTGCCTACAAGTGGAACATGGGCTGGATGCACGACACCCTGCACTACATCCAGAACGACCCGGTGCACCGTGCCCACCACCACAACGAAATGAGCTTCGGCCTGATCTATGCGTACTCCGAGCATTTCATCCTGCCGATCTCCCATGACGAAGTGGTGCACGGCAAGCATTCGCTGATCGACAAGATGCCCGGTGACCGCTGGCAGAAGTTTGCCAACCTGCGGGCCTACCTGACCTTCATGTGGACGCACCCGGGCAAGAAGCTGCTGTTCATGGGCTGCGAGTTCGGCCAGTGGCGCGAGTGGAACCATGATCACCAGCTGGACTGGTACCTGCTGCAGTACCCCGAACACCAGGGTGTACAGCGTCTGGTGGGCGATCTCAACCGCTTGTACCGTGATTTGCCGGCATTGCACGAGCAGGACTGCCAGCCGCAAGGTTTCCAGTGGCTGATTGGCGATGATGCGCACAACAGCGTGTACGCCTGGTTGCGCTGGAGCAGCCATGGCGAGCCGTTGCTGGTGGTGGCCAACTTCACCCCGGTGCCGCGCGAGGGGTATCGGATTGGCGTGCCGTTTGGTGAGCGCTGGCAGGAGTTGCTCAACAGCGATGCCGAGCTGTATGCGGGGTCGAATGTGGGCAACCTGGGGGCGGTGGAGAGTGATGACATTGGTAGCCATGGGCAGCCGCTGTCTTTGGCCTTGAACCTGCCGCCGTTGGGGGTACTGGTGATGAAACCAGCCTGATCGGTTGCCAGTGCCGGCCTCTTCACGGGGCAAGCCCGCAAAGAGGCCGGCACGGGTCACCACCGCATCCGCACACCCAGGCTGCCAATCAACCCATTCAGGTCATTGTCATCCACATCACTGCTGTAATCGGCACTGACGAACAGCGCCAACGAAGGCGTGACCCGCGCCACCAGCCCCAACCCCAGTTCCACGGTGGTCGAGTAGCGCGAACCGGAAATCTTGTCGACCTGGTCCAGCTTCACTTCGTCGGCATTGCTGAAGTCATACCAGACGTTGGTCCGCACATAGGGTTCGATCGGCATGCCCCGCACTTCGTAGTGCCCGGACAACTTGGCACCGACCCGGCCGCTCCAGGTGGGCTGGCTGTCGAACGCCTGCAGGGTCTCCTCCTGCACCTGGCTGCCGGGGAAGAACTGTTGGTTGATCAACTGTGCCTGCGGCTCGATCACCCAGTTGCCACCCAGGCGGATCGGGTAACCACCTTCCACCGAAAAGGTCATTGCGTGGCCACTGTCGTCTAGCCGCTGGCCACTCTCGCCACGGCCCATCACATCGATGCGCGACCCCATGGCCACGGCATCCAGGTGCCAACCCTGCTCATGGGTCATGCTCCAGTACACCCCCAGGCTCTCACCGCTGAGGTTGACCGCGTTGCGCTGCTTGTCGCCGAGCAGCGGCCGGCTGCCGTTCAAGCTGCTTTGCAGGTTGTTATGGCCAACGAATATCCCCGCGCGGTGCACGTTGCCGGCGCCGGTTTCGCGAACGAACAGGTCTGGGCCGATCATCAGTTGCTGGCTGGGGGCTTCCAACTGGTCAGGCGCCTGCGCCCCAGGCCGCGCTGTGCCCGGGAAGAATTGCGCCCATTGGCTGGCGACCAGGTCGGGAGCCGCCGGGCCATGGCGCTCGGCCATCTTGTCGCTGAAGGCCGTCAGCGTGCCCAGGCTCAGGCCGCTGGCGCTGACCGGGTCGAGTGACAGCTGCAGCATCGCCGGTTGCTGCAGGAACGGGGGCGAGCTAGGGTCGTCCTGCCAGTCGAAGGCGAAGGTTTCCACCGGGGTTGCCAGAAGCATCGACGTGGAAACCGCGTAGAAAATACGGTCGAAACGCAAGGGGTTCGAGGTGGTTTTCATGGCGGATCTCCTTTGTTTTTGTGGGATACAGCCCAAGGACCTGGCCTGACTGTCACGAGCTGTACGGCAAAAACAGAGGGCGACCCAAACCAGCACGCCAGCTTTCGCAGGCACGCACGAAGGCGCGAGCTAGAGGCCCGGCGCGAGTTTTTACGACTAGATAATCTTCAGCTAAGGAGAGGTAAGGGCTTGCGTCAAGAAAGTGTTAAAAAAGCGTACACCCGGTGTGAATCGGGTTAAGGTCATGATTTGTATGGAGATTCCAGTAGGCATAGCGGTAATTGCTATTTGCGGCCAGCTGGCTATGCCGAATCATTGCTAAAGGCGCTGCTATTGGGCCAGTTGCAGATGATCGGAAAGGTGCCGCCAAGTTTTGTACTCCAGAATCCGCTGCGCATGGCTATTGCCTGATGCTGCGAATTTTCGTTCAGAACGCTGTGATGACGCCGACTTACCCGGCCCATGAAACAAGCAGATGATACAGCTCCTTTTCCCACTGTCAGCGCTAAGGCTGCCCTCAATGGCAAGGAGTCAGAACGATGAAACCCTTCCCGCACGCCCCTCGACAAAAGCCACTCGCGGCAGCAAGAAATGCAACGAAGTTGCCCGCCGCAGGCATTCATCATGAGTACCAGGCCATCAGGGCAGCGGCCAACATACTGCGCGATTGCCGGATTGAAACCGAGTGTTTTCTATCCTGTAAACGTGCCACGGTGGCCATCAGCGTCGCGGGAAGCATGACCAAGCGCGCGCTGGTCTCGGCTGCCGGCCTGGGCGGTGCAGCGGCAGGTTCGATTGTGCCTGTGGTGGGCACATTATCAGGCGGCTACCTGGCCGCGACCGCTGCGGATACCTTTCTGCCAGGCTACACCGTGATGCCAGATACCGATCCGGGAAAGAAAATCGAAGGGCTATCCCGAGGGATGTTCGGGAAAATGGCCAGTGCTACGTACTACTTCAACGAGGCCAGGGACGTGCTCATTGACGATGTGGGAAACAGGCTCATCAATCAAGGCCTGGCGGCCGTGGGCACTGCTGCGCCTCCCGTGTCTGCGCCGATTGTGTGGGCCTTCAACCATGGCAAAGACCTGCTGAAGGTGAAAAACACTTCAAAACCCGACGTGGTTCGGCAACTGCAGGTGGGGTTGTGGAGGGCCGAGCATGTGATTGAAACGCTGGATGCCCGAATCCGCACTGCGTTCAGGACACGTGGCAGGTTGCGGCAGTATCACGACCTGCTGTGCATGCCATCGGGCCCACGGGAGATAGGCGTGGAAGTGCTCAACCACCCCACCAACCCTGCGCATTGGATACGGCAATCGCGCTACGAAAAGCACCATGCCAATGCCAAGGCAGAGTTGGAGAAGTTGAAGCGCTTCATCGGCGAGGCTTCCATGGCGGTGCATTCCCCAGCAAAGGGCGCAGCAGCCTGAAACCCACCTGCGCTGTCCCGTGACTGCGTCGATCCCGGTCGGCGGCGGCGCCTGGCCAATAGCCTAGCCCGTATCCTCGCTGGCGTGCGCCGTTGGTCATTCTTCCTCGCGCTGCAACACCATCAACAGGAACGAGCGCCCTTTGACCTCGAATGTGGTCTCGAACTGCAGATGCTGCCCTTTGCGCAGCTCTGGTCGGTCGGTATCCACCAGGCAGCTCCAGTAATCGCCCTCCGGCACCACGGGCAATAGGAACGGCACCACATCGTGATGCGCATTGACGATCAGCAGCACCGTCGCCTCCGACCCAGGCCGGGCGATCCCACTGACCTGCGCCCGCCCATCGATCAGCATACCTAAACAGCGCCCGTGCGGGTCTTCCCACTGCTCCACGCTCATCTCGCTGCCATCCGGCGCCAGCCAGGTCACGTCCTTGACCCCGATCGCCTCGTTGTAGTCGCCGACCAGGAAGCGTGAGCGGCGTAGCACGGGGTAGGCCAGGCGCAGGCGGGTCAGGCGTTTGACGAAGGCCAGCAGGTCCTTGCCGTCCTCATCCAGGTCCCAGTTCACCCAGCCGATTTCGCTGTCCTGGCAATAGGCATTGTTGTTGCCGTGCTGGGTACGGCTGAACTCGTCCCCGGCGACGATCATCGGCGTGCCCTGGGCCAGTAGCAGGGTAGCGAAATAGTTGCGCATCTGGCGCATACGCAGGGCGTTGATTTCAGGATCGTCGGTAGGGCCCTCGACGCCGCAATTCCACGACAGGTTGTTGTCGGTGCCGTCCTGGTTGTTCTCGTCGTTGTCTTCGTTGTGCTTGCTGTTGTACGACACCAGGTCGCGCAGGGTAAAGCCGTCGTGCGCGGTAATGAAATTGACCGATGAATGCGGTCGCCGGCCCCTGTTGTTGAACATGTCGCCTGAGGCAGTCATGCGCGAGGCGAAGTCCGCCAGCTGGCCTTCGTCGCCTTTCCAGAAGGCGCGGGCCGTGTCGCGGAAGCGGTCGTTCCATTCAGCCCAGCCGGGTGCGAAATTGCCCACCTGGTAGCCGCCGGGGCCACAGTCCCAGGGTTCTGCGATCAGTTTGACCTGGCTGAGCATCGGGTCCTGGCGGCAGGCGACGAGGAAGCCATGGCGTTCGCTGTAGCCGTCGTGGTAACGGCCAAGGATGGTCGCGAGGTCGAAGCGAAAGCCGTCCACGTGCATCTCGCCGGCCCAGTAGCGCAGCGAGTCGGTGACCAGCTGCAGCACGCACGGGTGGCTGAGGTCGAGGGTGTTGCCGGTGCCGGAATCGTTGATGTAGTAACGCTTGTCATCGGGCATCAGCCGGTAGTACGAGGCGTTGTCGATGCCGCGCATGGACAGCGTCGGGCCACGCTCGTTGCCTTCGGCGGTATGGTTGTAGACCACATCGAGGATCACCTCAAGGCCTGCATCGTGCAGGTGCGCGACCATCTCCTTGAACTCGGCGATCTTGCCGCTGGCCAGGTAGCGCGGGTGCGGCGCGAAGAAGGCGATGCTGTTGTAGCCCCAGTAGTTGTTCAGGCCTTTGTCCAGCAGGTGCTGGTCGTTGACGAAGGCATGAATCGGTAGCAGCTCGATGCTCGACACGCCAAGGTCCTTGATGTGCTTGAGCAGCTCGTCGTTGGCCAGGCCGGCAAAGGTGCCGCGCAGTTCTTCCGGCACAGCCGGGTGGCGCATGCTGATCCCGCGGGCATGCGCTTCGTAGATGATCGTGCGCTCCCACGGGATCTGCACGCGCTGGTCGCGGCCCCAGGTGAATGCCGGGTCGATGACCTTGCACTTGGGCACGAAGGGCGCGCTGTCGCGCTCGTCGAACGACAGGTCGCCGTCGGGGTGGCCGATGGTGTAGCCGAACAGCGCCTCGGACCACTTCAGGCTGCCGACCAGTTGCTTGGCGTAGGGGTCGATCAGCAGTTTGTTGGGGTTGAAGCGGTGGCCGTTCTCCGGCTCGTAGGGGCCGTAGACGCGGTAGCCATAGACAAGGCCCGGATGGGCGTCGGGCAGGTAGCCGTGGTAGATCTCGTCGGTGTATTCGGGCAGTTCGATGCGCTCGATTTCCTGCTCGCCGGTGGAGTCGAACAGGCACAGTTCGACCTTGGTCGCGTTGGCCGAGAACAGGGCGAAATTGACCCCCAGGCCATCCCAAGTGGCGCCGAGCGGGAACGGCATGCCCTCGCGCAGGCGGGATGGGGCGATGGAGCGGGTTTTCTTGGGGGTGCGGGGGCTCATGGCAGTCCTCGGATGGCCGTGGGGAAGGGGATCAGCGGTATCTCAGGGGTGGCCTCTTCGTGGGGCAAGCCCGCTCCCGTACACACCCCACCACGCCTGAGGGCAGGGCGGTGTTGTGGGCGCGGGCTTGCCCGCGAAGAGGCCCTTGCTGGCTCAGCCCGCAGTCGGTTTTTTCACCGCCCGAGGCTTCTTGGCTGCTGCTGGTTTTACCCCGGGCAGTGCTGCCGCCTTGGGTTCTGCAGGCGCCTTGGGCTTGGCCGCTGCTTTCTTGCGCGGCGCTGCCTTGGGGGCTAGCGCTTCGGCCTCGGCCAGCTTGCGGGCCATGTCCCAGTGGCGCTCTTCCTCGCCAGCAGGCTTACCTTCAGACTCCCAGATCTGGTAGGCAAATTCGCGGATACGTTTTTCATCGACACTCATCATGATGCTCCTGATGCTCAAGATTGTTGTATCAACACATTGACCGGAAATTCCGACAGCACGGCGCTTAACATCAGCTCCTTTGAAGGGCTGACCACCGCGTTGGAGAAAAGTCCCGTCGAGTTGGCAGGCGACAAGGCAAACGGCAGAATTACCCGGGTGTCGTCCCAGTTCTGTGCCGGGATCAACGGTGTAGCAGCGCCGCCCAGCAGGTCACTGGCCAGGCGTGGGGCGACGACGATGGCGCGGTGTTCTTCACCCAGCCGGGCGAATGCCAACACCTTGTCGGCATGCCGGCCCTGCACGGTCAGTGGCAGGTAGGCACCGCGCCGGAACAGCTCGGCGTGGGCCTGGCGACAATCCAGCACACGGGCCAGCAAGGCCTGCTTGATGCGGCCGTCACGCCAGTGCGCGAGCAGCTCTGCGGCGGGGGTTGCGTCGTCCAGCGTGCGCCGCCTGCAAGCGTAGTCCACGGCGCGGCGGTTGTCCGGGTCGACCAGGCTGAAATCCCAGTATTCGTTGCCCTGATACAGGTCCGGAACGCCCGGCACAGTGGTGCGCAGCAGCGCCTGAACGAGGCCATTGAGGGCGCCGGGGCAAGCGATCAGTTGCGCAGCATCGGCCAGCGACTGGCGCAGTTGCTGGTTCTCGCGGTCCAGCAGCAGGCCGTCGACATAGGCGGCGCACGCGGCCTCGTAGGCCTCGTTCGGTGCGCTCCAGCTGCTGCGCAGCTTGGCCTCGCGCAGGGCCTTCTGCTGCCATTGGCGAACGCGTTCGGCGTACGGCTTCAAGGCGTTGTCGTCGTGCAGGTCAAGCGCCAGCGGCCAACTGCCCAGCAGCGTCTGCAACAGCAGCAACTCGTCGCCCGGGCTTGGTGCCGGGCCGTCGTCCAGTTGCTCGCGCAAGGGCGCGGCCAGCTCGCGCCAGTGCTCCACGCGGCTGGCGAACCAGGGCCCACGTTCACTCAATACCGCCAGCCGTGCACGGGTGTCTTCGCCGCGCTTGTGGTCGTGGGTGGCGGTGGCCAGCAAGTTGTCGGGGAAGTCGCGCAGGCGGCGCTGGGCTTCGTTGTGGAAGTACTCGGGGGTAGCACTGAAGCGCTCGGCCTCGAAACCGACATCATTGCGTGACAGCAGCCGCGCCGAGCGGTAGAAGGCGGTGTCTTCCACGGCCTTGGCGGCGCTGGGGGCGGTGAGCTGCTGGAAGCGTACACAGGCATGGCGCAAGTGCTTGCGTGGGCGGCCTGGCGGCAGCTTGCGCCAAGGCTCGCCGCCGAGCCATTGTTCGAGCTGGTCCAGCAGCGGCCAGTCGGCTTCGCCGAGGTCCCGGCGGGCGTTGGTCAGGGCTTCCTGGAAGAACTTCTCATCCTCCGCCGGGCGCCCGCAGGCGTTGAAGTACGTGCGGTACACCGGATAATGCGTGACCAGTGCCTGCAACGCCCGGCGGATCGCGCCAAGGGTCAGGTCGCGGGTCATCAGGTCGTCGCGGGCGACCTGCAGCAGCGCCTGGGCCACCGACTCGCAATCGCCGGCCAGGCTTGCATTGAGCACCAGGTGGCGGGCTTGGCGTACCTCCTCGGCGAAGTCTGGGCGTTCGCTGACAGTGGCCCACAGCTCGGTCAGCGGCGCTTCGCCGGCCGGGTCATGCTGCAGCAAGGAGACTTGGTTCATGAACTCGTAGCCGGTGGTGCCGTCGGTGAGCCAGTCGCGGTGCAGGTGCTCGTCGACGCCAAGGATCTTCTCGACGTAGATCGGGAAGTGCTCCAGCGCCGCATTCACCGGGCGCTTGGCGAGCAGCCCCTCGACCCTGCGGCGCAGCTTGCGGCAATAACCGCGCGGGTCGGCCAGGCCGTCGATATGGTCGATGCGCAGGCCATCCACCAGGCCGCGTTCGATCAGCTCGAACAGCTTGGCGTGGGTCGCCTCGAATACCACCGAGCGCTCTACGCGCAGGCCGCCCAGCTCGTTGATGTCGAAGAACCGCCGCCAGTTGATGTCGTCGGCGGCGGTGCGCCAGCTGGCCAGACGGTACGTCTGGCGTTCGAGCAGCAGGTGCAGGCGATTCAGGCCGTTTTCGCTGCGGCTGTCGAAGGCCACCAATGCGGATTCAAGGTCAGCGCCATCGCGCACCAGCCGTGCCAGTTCACGCTGCAGATCTACGGCGGTGGCCAGTGGCTCGGCCGCATCGCCCAGCGCCGTGAAATGCTCTGCCAGGTACTTCAGCGCAGGCTCCGGGCTCAGGGACAGGATCCAGCCGTAGTCGATCGGGCAGATCGGGAAGCGGTGGTCGTAATGAGCGACCTGCAACACACCGTGCTGATGATCGAACTGCAGCGGGATCTCGCCGTTTTTCAATGCAACGCCATAGTCGCTGCCGAGAAAGGGCAGCAACAACTGGCCAGCCAGCAGCGGGTCGCTGGAGTGCCACTGGATATCGAAGAATTCGGCGTAGGGGCTGCGCCGCCCCCATGCCAGCAGGCTTTGCCACCACGGGTTGTCGGCGCCGCCGACGGCCATGTGGTTGGACACGGTGTCGAGGATCAGCCCCATGCCGTGCTGGCGCAACGCGGCCACCAGCCGCACCAGGGCTGCCTCGCCGCCCAGTTCCGGGTTGACCTGGGTCGGGTCGACCACGTCATAACCGTGGCGCGAGCCAGCACGTGCCTTGAGGATCGGCGAGGCATACAGGTGGCTGATGCCCAGCTGGGCAAAGTAGGGCACCAGTGGCAGGGCATGGTCGAGGGTGAAGTCGCTGTGAAATTGCAGGCGCTGGGTGGCGGTCAACGGTTTCATCGGTCACGCTCCCAGGCTTGTTCGCGGGCCTGTGCCAGCAGCTCCAGGCGGCGTGCGGCGTCTTCGTCATCGAGCAGGTGGCGCACCGGGGCGGCGAAACGCCGACGCCAGTTGGGGTGGCCCTCGGTGGTACCGGGGAGGTTGGGTTGTTCGTCGCTGCCGAGCAGGTCTTCCAGCGGGATCAGCACCAGTGGTGCGCGGGTGTGGCCGACGTAGCGGATGGCGGCATCGATCACGTGGTCGTTGTCCTTCTGTGGGCCGTAGTTGGCTTCTAGTGTGCGGCGCAGGCCGTCACTTTCCTTCTGCCGCTCTTGGCGCCAGTGCTGTTCGGTGTCGGCGTCGATCAGTTGCAGGCGTTGGCTCCAGTCGATGTCGCGGCTTTGCAGCCAGCCGGCCAGCGGTGCCAGGTCGTGGGTGCCGGTGGTGGCCAGGGCGTTGTCCGGCCAGTCGAGGATCGGTTTGAAATGGCCAGGCCGACTTTGCTCGAAGGGCAGCACGCGCATGCCCAGCACGGCCTTGTCGGCCAGCTGCTCGCGCAGGCCTTCGGGCACGGTGCCGAGGTCTTCGCCAAGGATGATTGCCTCGTGCCGCACCGACTCCAGGGCCAGCAGGCGCAGCAGGTCTTCCAGCGGATAGTGCAGGTACGCGCCTTCGTTGGGCTTGCAGCCGCGGGGGATCAACCAGAGACGGCGCAGCCCCATGACGTGATCGATACGCAGGCCGCCGGCATGCGCCAGGTTGGCCCGCAGCATCTCGATTAAGGCGCGGTAACCGTTGCGCTTGAGGCCTTCGGGGGAGAAGGCGCAGATGCCCCAGTCCTGCCCGGCACGGTTGAGGATATCGGGCGGTGCGCCGACCCTGAGGTTGGCCAGCAGCTCGTCCTGGCGGCTCCAGGCCTGGCTGCCGGCCCCGTCGGCGCCCACCGCCAGGTCGGCGATCAGGCCGACTGCCATGCCATTACCGCGCGCGGCGTCCTGGGCACGTTGCAGGCTGCGTTCGGTCAGCCACTGGCAGAACGCGTGAAACTCGACCTTGGCCGGATACGCATTGGCAAACGCCTCGACTTCCGGGTGGTAGGGGTCGTGCCAGGCGCTGGGCCAGTTGCGCCAGTCGGCACCCAGGCCGTGGTCCACGGCTTGCGCTTGCAGCACTTCGAAGCGGCAATGGTGTTCCAGGGCCTGGCCACCGGCTTCGCGGAAACTGTCAAAATCCTTGCGCAGGGGGTGATCGCCCAGGCTGAAATCCTGGTACAGGGCTTCGAGTAGGCGCAGGCGCGCGTCAGCGGCTCGCGGCCAGTCGACCAGTGAGCGCTGTTCCAGGTCTTCGAGCGTCTGCTCCAATCCGCAACCCTCGATGGCCATGCGTACGGCGCGTTCTCCCAGCAGGGCGGCTGGGCTGGCATACAGCGTGTTGAGCAGCAGGCGGCTGGACGGCGAGTAGGGGCTGTAATGCTGCTGGTCGATGGCCGACAGGGCATGGATCGGGCTGATCGCCAAGGCGTCGGCGCCGCGTTCGGCGGCGGTGCGCGCCAATTGCTCAAGGGCCAGGCAGTCGCCAAAGCCGCCATCACCTGGGCGGCGCAGGCTGTAAAGCTGCACCGCCAGCCCCCAGCAGCGCGGTGTCGGCTGCCCGACGGCGTCTTCGAGGCTATGGCAGCGCGCAGGGGCTACGGCGAGGGTAAACGTGCGGCCGTCGATGCCCACTTGGTGGTATCCGATCGGCAGCTCGCCAGGCAAATGTGCCTGTGCGTCGAGGGTCAGTCGGCATTTGCTGCCATCTTCGAGGGTGCAGTGGGCGGCGCTGCCAGCGCTGAAATAGCGCCTCAGGGCCAAGGGCTGGCCGAGGTCGGCGGTCAGCAGCGGTGGCAGGTGCTCGCTGTCCTCGGCGGTTTCCACACTCCGCAGGCTGCTGTTGACGGCACTGTCATCACTGGCCGGGTGGCCAAGGCCTTCGAGGACTTTGCGCAGGACTTCATCGGTCACCTGCTGTGGACGGTTGTTGGCGTCGATCCAGTCGCGGGCCAGCCCGACACGGGCGGCCAGACGGTGCAGTGCGGTTTCGCTCATGGGCGCTCCTGGCCAGGTACAAGCAAGCTGACCACGCAGCTGTAAGCAGACAGCGCGGTGTCGGGGTGCGTGGTGTCGCTGCTGTCGAATAGCCGTCGTTCGGCAGCGGGCAGTTCGACCGGCTGCGGCGTGGCAGCCAGGTTCAGGTCGATGCGCAAGGTGTTGCCGTCGCCCAGTCGCCAACGTGCCGTCAGTGCTTTGTCGCCCAGCACGTCGGCGCCCAGTGCGCGGCTGCCGGGCAGGTGCGGGATGACGTGGCGTCGGCGCAGTTCGAGCAGCTGCTGATAAAGGCCGTGCCAGCCGGCGATGACCTCCTGGCGATGCGGTCGCGAGGCCTGGAAGGTCTGTTCGGCGTTGGGGTCGGGGATGCGCTCGCGCTGCTCGGGGTCGGCAAAGGCGGTGAAGTGCGCAAACTCGCCGCGCCGGCCTTCGCGCACGGCGTCGGCCAGTTCGTCATGGAAGTCGGTGAAAAACAGGAATGGCCGGCAACTGCCGTCATCGTCGCCCATGAACAGCAGCGGGATCATCGGCGACAGCAGCAACAGGCCGGTGGCGGCGCGCAGGGCCGGGGGCGGGCACAGGCGGGTCAGGCGTTCACCCAGGGCGCGGTTGCCGATCTGGTCGTGGTTCTGCAAGAACAATACAAATGAGCTGGGCGCCAGGTGCCCGCTGGGTTCGCCACGCGGCGTGCCGTGGCGGTTGGCCTGGCCCTGGAACACGAAACCTTCGGACAGGCAGCGGGCCAGCTTGTCGATCGGCTGCTCCTGGTAGTCGGCATAGTAGCCTTCGGTTTCGCCGGTGAGCAGCACGTGCAGGGCGTTATGGCCATCGTCGTTCCACTGGGCGTCGAAGCCCTGGTCGAGCAACGAGGCCTGGTTGTGTTCGTTCTCCAGCACCAGCCACACCTGCCGGCCAGGTTCCACGGCGGCGCGCACCCGTTGTGCCAGCTCGACCAGAAAATCGGGCTGGTCAATGGCGTGCACGGCATCCAGGCGCAAACCATCGCAGCGGTATTCGCACAGCCACATCAACGCGTTCTGGATAAAGAACTCACGCACCTCGGCGCGGCGAAAATCGATGGCTGCGCCCCAGGGCGTCTGCCGGTCCTCGCGAAAGAACGGGCTGGCGTACTGGTGCAGGTAGTTGCCGTCCGGGCCGAAGTGGTTGTAGACCACGTCCACCAGCACCATCAGGCCGTGGCTGTGGGCCTTGTCGACCAGTGCGCACAGTTGCTCCGGGCTGCCATAGCTGTGCTGCGGAGCATAGGGCAGCACGCCGTCATAGCCCCAGTTGCGTTCGCCGGGGAACTGCCCAAGCGGCATCAGCTCGATGGCGCTGATACCCAGTTCGGCCAGGCGCGGCAGGTGCTGGGCGACGCCCGGGTAACCTTCGAGAACACCGACATGCAGTTCCTGAATGACCGCTTCGTGCCAGGGGCGGCCTTGCCATGGGTGTTGCCAGGCATAGGCCTGGGTGTCCACCACCTGGCTCGGCCCCTGCACGCCCTCGGGTTGGTAGCGCGAGGCCGGGTCGGCCACTTGCAGTTCACCGTCGATGCGGTAGTGATACCGGTCGCCGGCCTGGCACGCGGCAACTGCCGTGTACCAGCCGTTGTCTGCAGGCAGCAGCTCGATCGGCGGTTGCTGCTCCAGTTCCAAGCTCACGCTGCGCGCATCCGGCGCCCACAGGGCGAAGCGCGCCGACGTGGCGTCCAGCAGGTGTGCGCCATGCCTGTGCATCTTCCACCCCGCTCAGTAGTGGCTCAGTTGTGCCTGTTTGACCAGATCCTCGTAGAGGCGGGCGTAGGGTTCGACCGCCTGGCACCAGTTGAATGGCTGGGTCATCGACAGGCAACGCATGGCGTTGAGCAGGTGCTTCTTGCCGTAGACATAGAAGGCACGGCTGAGCGCCTCGCGGTAGCTGTCCACCGTGGACTCGTCGAACAAAAAGCCGGTCACGCCATTTTCGATGGTGTCGGCCAGCCCGCCGGTGTTGCGCGCCACAGGCAGTGAACCGAAGCGCTGCGCGTACATCTGGCTCAAGCCGCACGGCTCGTAGCGTGACGGCATCAGCAAGAAATCGCTGCCGGCGAACATGCGCCGCGCGTCGGTTTCGTTGAAGCCGATACGTACGCCAATGCGGCCCGGGTGACGGACGGCCAGTGCACTCATGGCCTGTTCTTCTTCCGGCTCGCCGCGGCCGATGATCGCGATCTGGCCGCCCTGTTCAACGATGTAATCGGCGACACCCAGGGTCAGGTCGAGGCCCTTCTGGAACACCAGGCGCGAGACCACCGCAAACAGCGGGCCCTCGGACGGTTCGAGTTCGAACAGGCGGCGCACTGCTTCGGCATTGCGCGCCTTGCCGTCCCAGTCATTGATGCTGAAGTTGTGTTGCAGGTGATGATCGGTAGCCGAGTCCCAGCTTTCGTCGATGCCGTTGGGGATGCCACCCAACAGGCCTTGCTGGGCCTTGCTGGCGAGGAAACCATGCAGGCCGCAGCCGAATTCCGGCGTGGTGATTTCGCGGGCGTAGGTGGCGCTGACCGTGGTGATGTGGCTGGAGTAAGCCAGGCCTGCCTTGAGGAACGACAGTTTGCCGTAGAACTCCATGCCTTCCTGCTGCATGGCGTGGTCGGGGATTGCCAGTTCCGGGCTGCAGGCGCGGCTGTACACACCCTGGTAGGCCAGGTTGTGAATGGTGAAGAGGGTCGGTGTGTTCAACCCGCGCCAATGCATGTAGGCCGGGGCCAAGCCAGCAGGCCAGTCATGCGCGTGCACCACTTCGGGTTTCCAGTGGATCTTGCCTTCGCCGGCGGCAATCTCGGCAGCCGCCAGGCCCAGGCGGGCGAAACGGATGTGGTTGTCGGGCCAGTCACGACCGTTGTTGGCACCATAGGGAGTGCCGTCGCGCTGGTACAGTTCGGGGCAGATCAGCACATAAATGACCAGGCCATCAGCCATGTCCATGCGGCCAATCTTGCACGGTGGCAGGGCAGCGTGGCCACCGAGTTCGCCGACGATATGGATGGGGTTGTCGCTTTCCATCACCTGGCGGTAGCCAGGGATCAGCACGCGCACATCGTGCAGGTGCGCCAGCGCCCGTGGCAGGGCCGCGGATACGTCGCCCAGGCCGCCAGTCTTGACCAGGTCGGCGATTTCCGAGGTCACGAAGAGGATCTTGCGTTTGTTCGGGTTGTGCTGGCGCTGGGCGCCGGGTGCCTTGCCTGTCGTGGCGAAGTCCGGGGTGAGCGGTTCGCGGTTTTCCGGGTTGAATGAATCTACGTGAGGTTCGACAGCGGCACTGATCATACTTCTCTCCGTCCCTATGTTGTGTCCGGGTGCTGGCACCCGTTGCGCTATATCGTTCTGGTTATCTCTAATTGCGTCACTTCGTAGTGCGGTCCTTGCCCCAGGTTCGTGCGCACGGGCACAGCGCGATCGGTATTCCGGCCGAAGGCGATTGAACGGGAAGGGGTGGTGAGCCGTGGCGCGGGACGTCCCGTTGCGTTTGACCCACTTAGTTGCTGACCCGCCGCCGTTTCCAAAAGTTCGACTTTTTTACGTCGCTCTTCCTCTGAGCAAATGGCGGGCCGAAAGCTGAGTGTAGGAGAGCCGGAGATAAAAAGGTGACCCACTGGTCACTTTCGTTATGAGGCGAGATAGACGCAAACGTTGGCGTGTGTGACTGGATGTGAACGGTGTGTTCGAGCGTGGGGCGCGGAGGGTTTGGGGTGTGCAGTTTTGTGGCGGGGGAGAGGGGTACGCCCTACTGTGGTGCATGGCCGATTAGCTGGGGTGGGAGCATGTTGCCCCCACCGCGGGAGAAAACCTTCAGAGGCTAACTGACTTGTCGCCGGAGCGGGCTTGCTCCAGCAGCATGTGCAACTGAGCGACCTGTTGCCGCAGTTGTTCACGTTCGTCTTTCAATTTGCGCAGTTCATCACGGCGCACGGAGACATAGAGGGTCTGGGTGGGAGTAGCAGGCATCAGGGTACCCATGTATACACCTCGCGGTTTTGGCTGGTGACAGTTAAAGCGTAGTCGCTTCACGCGGCGCGCATTCTGAATTCTTTCGCAGCTGATGGGAACTTTTTTGTTTAACGTTGTCTCGCCGTTCGTCGCTGAACCCTCGGGCGGTGTGCTGGACTAATCTGAATTGCTGGACTGTGTTGTTATTCATTCTTTCAAAGGGAGCATCGGCTCATGCAACTGGGAATCGTCGGGCTGGGCCGCATGGGCGGCAATATTGCAAGGCGCCTGATGCGCGCTGGTCACCGCACGGTGGTCAATGACCGCAACCGTGAAGCCATCACCGCACTGGAAGGCGAGGGCGCCCAAGGGGCCCACGACCTGGGTGCGCTGGTGCAAAAACTCAAAGCGCCGCGCGCAGTGTGGGTGATGCTGCCGGCGGGTGAACCGACCGAGCAGACCATCGCGCAATTGGCCGAACTGCTGGAGCCGGGCGATGCGATCATCGACGGCGGCAACACCTTCTATAAGGACGACATGCGCCGCGCCGCTGAACTGGCCAAGCGTGGGCTGCACTACCTGGACGTCGGCACCTCCGGCGGTGTGTGGGGCCTGGACCGTGGCTACTGCATGATGATCGGCGGTGAAAAGGATGTCTTCGAACGCCTGGAGCCGCTGTTCAAGGCACTGGCGCCGGGTGTCGGTGACATCCCGCGCACCCTGGGCCGCGAAGGTGAACATGACCGTGCCGAGCACGGCTACATCCACGCCGGCCCGCCCGGTGCCGGCCACTACGTGAAGATGGTGCACAACGGTATCGAATACGGCCTGATGCAGGCCTATGCCGAGGGCTTCGACCTGCTGCGCAGCAAGGGCGGCGATGAATTGCCGGAGGCGCAGCGCTTCGACCTGAACGTTGCCGAGATCGCCGAAGTCTGGCGCCGCGGCAGTGTGGTCACGTCCTGGCTGCTCGACCTCACCGCCGATGCCCTGGTGGCCGACCCGCAGCTGGCGCAATTCAGCGGCTCGGTGTCCGACAGTGGCGAGGGCCGCTGGACCATCGACGCCGCTGTCGAACAGGCCGTGCCGGTACCGGTGCTGTCCAGCGCGTTGTTCGCCCGCTTCCGCTCGCGCCAGCAGCAAGGCACCTACGGTGACAAGATCCTCTCGGCCATGCGCCTGGGCTTCGGTGGCCACGTCGAGAAAAAAGGCCAATGAGCAAACAGACCATACCTGCTGCTCCGCCCTGCACATTGTTCCTGTTCGGTGCCAACGGTGACCTGGTCAAGCGCTTGCTAATGCCGGCGCTTTACAACCTCAGCCGTGACGGCTTGCTTGACCGCAACCTGCGCATCGTTGGCGTCGACCATAACGCCGCCACCGCCGAGGCGTTCGCGGAGCGCCTGCACGACTTCATGCGTGAGCGTGACAAGGGCGGTGAGGGCGCAGCCACGTGCCTGGACGAGAAACGCTGGGCGCGCCTGGCCAAGCGCCTGGACTACCAGACGGGTGACTTCCTCGACCCGGCCACCTATGCGGCGCTGGCCAAACGCATCGACAAGACCAGCCATGGCAACGCCATTTTCTACCTGGCCACCTCGCCGCGCTTCTTCCCCGAAGTGGCCCAGCGCCTGGGCGAGGCGGGCTTGCTCGACGAGTCTGCCGGCGGCTTTCGCCGGGTCGTGGTGGAGAAGCCCTTCGGCACCGACCTGGCCAGCGCCGAGGCCCTCAACGCCTGCCTGCTGAAGGTGATGAGCGAGCGGCAGATCTACCGCATCGACCATTACCTGGGCAAGGAGACGGTACAGAACATCCTGGTCAGCCGTTTTTCCAACGGCCTGTTCGAATCGTTCTGGAACAACCACTACATCGATCACGTGCAGATCACCGCCGCCGAGACCGTGGGCGTCGAGACCCGCGGTGGCTTCTACGACAACACCGGTGCCCTGCGCGACATGGTGCCCAACCACTTGTTCCAGCTGCTGGCAATGGTTGCCATGGAACCACCCGCAGCCTTTGGCGCTGATGCCGTGCGTGGCGAAAAGGCCAAGGTAATCGGGGCGATCCGCCCGTGGTCGGCGAAGATGGCGTTGAAAAATTCGGTGCGTGGCCAGTACACCGCGGGCAAGCAGGGCCGTAAGACCTTGCCCGGCTACCGCCAGGAGGATCGGGTGGCGGCCGACAGCCAGACCGAAACCTACGTTGCCCTCAAGGTGATGATCGACAACTGGCGTTGGGCCGGCGTGCCGTTCTACCTGCGCACCGGCAAGCGCATGAGCGTGCGGGACACCGAGATCGCCATCTGCTTCAAGCCCGCGCCCTATGCGCAGTTTCGCGAGTCCGAGCTGGAGCGGCCAAAGCCCAACTACCTGAAAATCCAGATCCAGCCCAACGAAGGCATGTGGTTCGACCTGCAGGCCAAGCGGCCGGGGCCGGAGCTGGTGATGGAAAACGTCGAGCTCGGCTTCGCCTACAGGGACTTCTTCAAGATGACCCCGGCGACCGGCTACGAGACGTTGATCTATGACTGCCTGACCGGCGACCAGACGTTGTTCCAGCGCGCCGACAACATCGAGAACGGCTGGCGTGCGGTGCAGCCGTTTCTGGATGCCTGGGCGCAGGACGGCGAGGTGCACGAGTACCCAGCCGGTGAAGATGGGCCCGAGGCAGGCAATGAGTTGCTGACCCGCGACAAGCGTGAGTGGCACCGGTTGGGGTGAATCTGCCTGCCTCTTCGCGGGGCAAGCCCGCTCCCACAGGTATCGCACCAAACCTTGTGAATCTAAGGAACTTGTGGGAGCGGGCTTGTCCCGCGAAGAGGCCAGTACCGACAGCGACACAGAGGAGATCCAATGCCCGCCCACATCGAAGACTACGCCCTGCTCGGCAACTGCCGCAGCGCCGCCCTGGTCAGCCGTGACGGCTCCATCGACTGGCTGTGCCTGCCCCGCTTCGACGCGCCTGCGGTGTTCGCCGCACTGCTCGGCAACGAAGAAAACGGCCGCTGGCGCCTGGCCCCCAGCGACCCTGTCGAGCATGTCAGCCGCGCCTACCTGGAAGACACCCTGGTCCTGGAAACCACCTGGGTCACCGCCAGCGGCCGCGCCCGGGTGCTCGACTTCATGCCGCTGAATGACGTCAATTCGGTGGTGCGTATCGTCGAGGGTGTTTCGGGCGAAACCAACTTCGAGATGGACCTGGTGATGCGCTTCGACTATGGCCGCAGCGTACCCTGGGTAGAAAAGCTCGACCCCTTGACCCTCAGTGCCGTCGCAGGCCCGGACCGGCTGATCCTGTGCAGCACGGTGCCGTCGCATGCGCGCGACCACCACACCGTCGCGCGCATTCGGGTGCGTGCCGGTGAACGCCAGGTGTTCAGCTTGCGCCACCAGCTCTCGCACCTGCCGGTGCAGCCCGATTGCGGCATAGAACAAGCGCTGGAACAGACCACCGGCCAGTGGCAGGCGTTTGCTGCCCGCTGCCCTGACGTTGGCTCGCACAGCGCCAAGGTGCGCCGCTCGTTGCTCACCCTCAAGGCCATGACCTATGCGCCCACCGGCGGCATCGTCGCCGCCGTCACCACCTCGCTGCCCGAGAGCATCGGGCACGAGCGCAACTGGGACTACCGCTTCTGCTGGTTGCGCGACGCGACCATGACCCTGCTGGCATTCATGAACCTCGGCTACTTCGACGAAGCCCAGGCCTGGCGCGAATGGCTGCTGCGCTCGGTAGCCGGCAACCCTGAGCAGATGCAGATCATGTATGGCCTGGCCGGCGAGCGCGACCTGCAGGAATACACCTTGCCGTGGCTGGCCGGCTATGAGCACTCCCAGCCGGTGCGCGTGGGCAATGCCGCCGCGCAGCAGATGCAGCTGGATATCTACGGTGAGTTGGCCGACGCCATGACCCAGGCGATCAAGGGGGGGCTGCCGCGGCACCCGCGCAGCGCGGCGATTTCGCGCCTTATCCTGCCGTACGTCGAACGCATCTGGCGCGAGCCGGACGAAGGCATCTGGGAGGTGCGCGGCGGCCGACAGCATTTCGTGCATTCCAAGGTGATGGCCTGGGTCGCCTTCGACCGCGCGGCGGGGCTGGCCGACACCACCGAAGAGGGGCGTGAGCGCGGCCAGCACTACCGGCAGGTGGCCGACGAAATCCGCCAAGAGGTGTGCGAGCACGGGCTGGATGCCCACGGCCAGCATTTCGTTCAGGCTTACGGCTCTACCGAGATGGACGCCAGCCTGCTGCAAATCGCCCTGACCGGCTTCTTGCCAGTGGAGGATGGTCGGTTTTTACGCACCCTGGAGCAGATCGAGCAGCGCCTGCTGAAAAACGGTTTGCTGATGCGCTATGACAGCGACAGCTGCAGTGACGGGCTGACGCCCGGGGAGGGCACGTTCCTGGTCTGCTCGTTCTGGCTGGCGGATGTCTACGTGCTGTTGGGGCGCCAGGATGAAGCGCAAGCGTTGTACGAACATCTGACCGGGCTGTGCAACGACGTCGGCCTGCTGGCCGAGCAGTACGACCCGGCCGGCCAACGTATGCTCGGCAATTTCCCCCAGGCGTTCAGCCATATCGGCATCATCAACACGGCGTTGAACCTGCACCGGGCGCAATGCCCGGTACGCGATCGGGCACGGTGTGGCTAGGCCTGGTCGGCCGCGGGTCCTCGATGGGGGTCGAAGCGCTCGTCGGTGGCCATCCGCACATTGCGCAGGCTGGCTGTCTGCGCCTGCGCTGCGTGCAGCGATTCAGCGAAGTAGCTGATCAGCAGTGTGCGCCGACGGGCGTCGGTGAGGTTCAGGCTGCCGGCGTGCACCAGGTCGAAGTCGAAGACCAGAATATCCCCTGCTGCGCCTGACAGCTGCTCGCTGTGAGATTCGTCGTCGAAGTCGAATGCCGGTTCGCCGGGCCGTTGCCGATGACTGGCTGGAACGATGCGGGTCGCGCCATTGGTGGGCCCGTAGTCGTCGAGAAAGGCCAGGGCGCCGACACTGTCGCCTGGGCGTTGCGCGGACAGGTCGCGGTGCAGCCGCTGATGTCCACCCCCGGCCACAGGTTCCCGGCCTTCCACTTGGGCGAGGAAGAACCGTTCGCCGATCAGCTCGCCCGCCACGGCCAACAGCCCTGGCAACCTGCAGACTGCCTGGACCTGCGGGTCATGGTCCAGCAGCGAATGCCGCCAGTCATTCCCGCGTGGCACCGGCCACTGCGCTGACGGTATGACGCCTGCGTCGAACGCGCTTTGCAGCGTTGCCAGCCATTGCTTGGGGATGGCTCCGCGCAGCAGCGCATAGCCGTCTCGATGAAGTTGCGCGTGGTCGACCATGACGTTTTTCATGCCCCTTGCAGTGATGCGCCAGGCTATCGCCTCGGCGCTGCATCTGGCTAGGTCACGGTTGTCCGCAAAACTGTTAGCCTTGACCCGTTCTCGCCGTTTTTGGACCCTCCATGGCCAACCACAAGATTGAAATCCGTCGGCGCAATATCGAGAAGATTCTCGTCGCGGCGGAAAAGGTGTTCGCCGAGAAAGGCTACGGCGCCACCTCCATGGGCGATATCGCCGAACAGGCCGAGTTGCCGCGTTCCAACCTGCACTACTACTTCAGCACCAAGGACGAGCTGTTCCGTGCGGTGCTTCAGGACCTGCTGGATGTGTGGAAGCAGGACGCCCTGTGCTTCGAGAATTTCGACGACCCGCGGGTGGTGCTGACCAGTTATATCCGGGCGAAGATGGGCCATTCGCGCTCGCGGCCGCTGGGCTCGAAGATCTGGGCCGAAGAGATGCTGCACGGCGCACCGCTGCTCGGGGTGAGCCTGGATGACAGCCTGGTGCCCTGGGCGAAGTTGAAGGAAGACAAAATCCGCCGCTGGGTGGAGGAGGGGCGCATCCTGCCGGTGGAGCCGTCGGCGCTGCTGTACATGATCTGGGCGTCGACCCAGCACTATGCCGACTTCGGTTATCAGGTAGCGGTGCTCAATGGCGGGGAACCGCTGTCGGACCTGGCGTTTGAAAGCGCGGTGCAGACGGTGACCTGTGTGATTCTGCGCGGGATCGGGCTGGAGCCTTGAATGAATGGGGCTGCAGAGCAGCCCCAGCAATCTGCAGGCTTCAGCTCGCTTCGCGGTAGGGGTTGCGCGGGTCCTGGGTCCAGTTCAGGTAGGGTTTGCCGGTATCCTGCGCCACCATGTCGATGCAGTTCTCCACCGGGCAGGTGATCTGGCAGAGGTTGCAGCCCACGCACTCGTCCTCGATCACGCTGTAGGCATGCGTGCCGTCAGCGTTCAACGTGCTGGCAATGGCCTGGTGCGAGGTGTCCTCGCAGGCGATATGGCAGCGGCCGCAACCGATGCAGGCATCCTGGTCGATGTGCGCCACCGATTTGTAGTTGATGTCCAGGTACTTCCAGTCAGTGGTATGCCCCACGGCCTGGCCGCGGAAGGCCTCCAGGTTGTGGTGCCCGTGCTGGTCCATCCAGCGCGCCAGGCCGTCCTTCATGTCCTCGACAATGCGAAAGCCATGCAGCATCGCCGCCGTGCACACCTGCACCGCGCCGCTGCCCAGGGCAACGAACTCTGCGGCATCGCGCCAGTTGCCGATACCACCGATGCCGCAAATTGGCAGGCCGCGTGTCTCGGGGTCGCGGGCGATTTCGGCGACCATGTTCAGTGCGATGGGTTTGACAGCCGAGCCGCAGTAGCCGCCATGGGTGCTCTGGTCGCCGACGATCGGGTGGGCGACCATGCGGTCCAGGTCGACGCTGGTGATCGAGTTGATGGTGTTGATCAGCGACACGGCATCCGCCCCGCCGCGATGGGCTGCGCGGGCCGACTGGCGGATGTCGGTGATGTTGGGCGTGAGCTTGACGATCACCGGCAGCGAGCAATGCGTCTTGCACCAGCGGGTGACCAGCTCCACATACTCCGGCACCTGGCCGACTGCCGCGCCCATGCCGCGTTCGGGCATGCCATGCGGGCAGCCGAAGTTCAGCTCGATACCGTCGGCGCCGGTGGCTTCCACCAGTGGCAGGATGAACTTCCACGATTCCTCGATGCAGGGCACCATCAGCGACACGATCAGTGCACGGTCAGGCCAGTCCTTCTTCACCTGGGTGATTTCACGCAGGTTGATCTCCAACGAACGGTCGGTGATCAGCTCGATGTTGTTGATGCCCTGTACCAGGCGGTTGGCGCCGTAGTGCGCCGAATAGCGCGACGACACGTTGACCGCTGCCGGGTCCTCGCCCAGGGTTTTCCAGACCACGCCACCCCAGCCTGCCTCGAAGGCGCGGACCACGTTGTAGGCCTTGTCGGTCGGCGGCGCGGAGGCCAGCCAGAAGGGGTTGGGTGCCTTGATGCCGGCGAACACGATAGACAAGTCGGCCATTTATGCAGCCTCCACGTTGTGCATGAGTTGGGCATGGATGGCTTCGGCCGCCAGCTTGCCGTGTTGCACGGCCTGGACGGTGAGGTCCTGGCCCAGGGCAGTACAGTCGCCGCCGGCATAGATGCCCGGTACGCTGGTGCGCATGCCCTCGTCGACGCGAATCCGCTCACCGTCGCGGGCCAGTTGCGCGGCCAGCGGGTCGCTGAGGCTTTGCTCGTCGAAACGTTGGCCGATGGCCTTGAAGATGGCGTCGGCGGCCAGCTCGAAGGTCTCGCCGGTGTGGCGCAGGCGCCCGTCTGCCAGTTCGGTGCGGGCGAAGCGCATGCCGCGCACGTGGCCTTTGTCGTCCAGTAGCACGGCGTCGGGGCGCGCCCAGGTATGCAGGCGTACCTGGTTGGCCTTGGCGATGTCCTGCTCATGCCCGGTGGCGCCCATGTCGGCGTGGCCACGGCGGTACACCAGATTGACGTCGTGGGCGCCCAGGCGGCTCATCTGCACCGCCATGTCGATGGCGGTGTTGCCCGCGCCAATGACCAGGCAGCGCTCGGCCAGCGGCAGTTGCGCAAGGTCGTCGGCCTGGCGCAGCTCGCGGATGTATTCGGTGGCGGCGAGCATGCCGGGGGCTTCTTCCTCTGGCAGGCCAAGCTGGCGCACGGCGTTCAAGCCGAGGCCGAGGAATACGGCGGCGTACTGGTCGCGCAGTTCAGCCAGGCTGAGGTTGCCACCCAGGCGCTGGCCATGGCGGATTTCAATGCCGCCGATGCCGAGCAGAAATTCCACTTCGCGCTGGGCGTAGTCGTCCACCAGCTTGTAGCGGGCGATGCCGTATTCGTTCAGGCCACCGGGCTTGTCGCAGGCTTCGAACACCACCACGTCATGGCCGTGCATGGCCAGGCGATGGGCGCAAGACAGCCCGGCCGGGCCGGCACCGACCACGGCGATGCGCTTGCCCGTGGCGGGCGAGCGCTTGAACGGGTGTTCGCTGAAGCCGGCATTGTCCAGGGCATAGCGCTGCAGCTGGCCGATCAGCACCGGCGCGCACTCCTGGGCGTTGTTGCGCACGCAGGCCTGCTGGCAGAGGATTTCGGTGGGGCACACACGGGCGCAGCTGCCGCCCAGGATGTTGGCCGAGAGAATGCGTTCGGCGGCACCTTGCAGGTTTTCGTCGCTGATGCGGTGGATGAACGAGGGAATGTCGATTTCGCTCGGGCAGGCGTTCACGCACGGCGCGTCGTAGCAGTACAAGCAACGTGCGCTCTCCACGGCAGCCTGGCGGGCGGTGAGCGGCGGCGCGAGGTCGGTAAATTGCTCGGCCAGCTGGTCGGCGCCGGCCCGGGGGCGCGGCAAGTGGTTCAGGGCATCGATCACGGTTGTAGCCTCTCTTTTCTTTTTTGGTTTTGGCAGTCAACGGCAATACGGCGCCGCCCGGCCTCTGGGGGCCGGTACGGCATAGCGGGGTGGCTCAGCGCTGGACGGGTGTCGGGCGCTGCTGCTCGGCGCGGCGGCCCAGTACCTCGTACACCGAGGGGTAGGCCGGGCGCTCCACGTAACGACCGGCGCCAGCCTCGGCGCGCAAGTCGCCATCGGCCCAGACCAGCTTGCCCTGGCTGATGGTGTGGCTGGGGATGCCGCGCACGGTGCGGCCTTCGAAGATGTTGAAGTCGACCCGTTGGTGGTGGGTCTGCGCGGAGATAGTGCGCGTGCCCTGCGGGTCCCACAGCACCAGGTCGGCATCGGCGCCGACGCGGACGGCACCCTTGCGTGGGAACAGGTTGAAGATCTTCGCAGTGTTGGTGGAAGTCAGTGCGACGAATTCCTGCATCGACAGGCGCCCACTGTTGACCCCGGCGTCCCACAGCACGGCCATGCGGTCTTCGATACCGGCCGTGCCGTTGGGGATGCGACTGAAGTCGTTGCGGCCCATGGCTTTTTGTTCGGCGCAGAAGCAGCAATGGTCGGTGGCAGTGGTGTGCAGGTTGCCCGACTGCAGGCCGCGCCACAGGGCTTCCTGGTGCTCGCGCGGGCGGAAGGGTGGGCTCATCACGTAGCCGGCGGCGGTGGCCCAGTCCGGGTCGCGGTAGACGCTGTCATCGATCAGCAGGTGGCCCGGCAGTACCTCACCGTACACCGGCTGGCCCTTGGCCCGCGCATAGGTGATCTCGTCCAGCGCTTCGCGGCTGGAGATGTGCACCACGTACAGCGGCGTACCAATGGTTTCGGCGATGCGGATAGCGCGGCTGGCAGCTTCGCCTTCAACCTGCGACGGGCGCGACAGCGGGTGTGCCTCCGGGCCGGTCAGGCCCTGGGCAAGCAGCTTTTTCTGCAAGTGGTAGACCAGCTCGCCGTTCTCGGCGTGCACGGTGGGCACCGCGCCCAACTGCAGGCAGCGCTCGAAGCTGGCCACCAGGGTGTCGTCGGCCGCCATGATGGCGTTCTTGTAGGCCATGAAGTGCTTGAAACTGTTGACCCCGTGCTTGCTGACCAGCTCGCCCATCTCCTCGGCGACCTGCTCGCTCCACCAGGTGATGGCGACGTGGAAGCCATAATCGGATGCGCTTTTCTGCGCCCAGCCGCGCCAGGTATGGAAGGCCTCCAGCAGCGACTGCTGCGGGTTGGGGATGACGAAGTCGATGATCGAGGTGGTGCCGCCTGCCAGCCCTGCAGCGGTGCCACTGAAGAAGTCCTCACTGGCCACGGTGCCCATGAAAGGCAGCTGCATGTGGGTGTGCGGGTCGATGCCGCCAGGCATCAGGTACTGGCCACTGCCATCGAGGATCTCGCAGTCGGTGGGCGGGTCGAGGTCTTTGCCAATGGCACGGATCTGCCCATCGACACACAGGACATCGGCGGGGTAGCTCTCTTCGTGCGTAACCACGGTGGCGCCACGGATCAACAGGGACATGCCATCTTCCTCGCAGGCTGACCGGTCTGGGCCGGTTCTTGAATTGTTATCTGTCAGTGGCTGGCGGCTGAATGTTAATCCTGTCAGGCCTGACAAGATTGAAATCTAGATGCTGAATTTGGATTGTTCAAGAAAATAATTTATGAGCTTATAACTTTAATAAGCGTCTGATATTTAACGATTAATTTCAAAAATCACCAAAATGGTGAGGCCCTTCACCATTTTGACGCACTTGACAAGAAGCCAAATTGGTCAAGATTTTCCATGCAAAATCAGCTGCTTGAAACCTGGTTTAGAGGCGCCGGATGCGCCACTGAAAAATCAGGCTGCACCAGTTTGAAACCTGATGCAGCGGCCAGGGCCGGCCCGTGGCGCTGTGAGCGACAGCCGATGGCGTAACCGTAGCCTCGGCTGAAGCGGATATAAGCCTTGCAGATCAGTTGATTACCTCCGGTCGGCGACGGCCGGCCGGGCAGGCGCAGGCCTGTCCGGCACGCAATTTGAGTACGGCCACAACCGCCAGGCCGGACCGGAGGAGCAGTACTGGTGGTGTGTGTACTCCGGCCATCGCGTTAGCCCGATGAGCAAACAATTAGAAAAAACTGGAGAAGGCCCCATGCAACAGAGCAGATCCGAAGTGATCGAGCAGGATGGCCTGTTCGAGCTGTCCGCGGGCAGTGACGTCCTCGACAGCCCGCGCTACAACCACGACATCGCACCGACCAAGGTGCATCAGCGCACCTGGAACAGATGGCACATCACTGCACTGTGGGTGGGCATGTCCATCTGCGTGCCCACCTATACCCTCGGCGGCGTGCTCACGGCCTACTTCGGCCTGAGCGTGGGCGAGGCGTTGCTGGCGATCCTGCTGGCCAACCTGATCGTGTTGATCCCGCTCACCCTCAACGCCTTCCCCGGCACCCAGTACGGCATTCCCTTTCCGGTGCTGCTGCGCTCCTCGTTCGGCATCATTGGCTCCAACGTGCCGTGCCTGATCCGCGCGGTGGTTGCCTGCGGCTGGTTTGGTATCCAGACGATGTTCGGCGGGTTGGCCATTCACCTGTTCCTGGGCTCGATCTTCCCTGAATGGAAAGCTTTGGGCGGTACCGGCGAAGTGATCGGCTTCATGGTGTTCTGGGCACTTAACCTGTGGGTGGTGTTGCGCGGCGCCGAGTCGATCAAGTGGCTTGAAACCCTGTCGGCACCCCTGCTGGTGGCGGTAGGCTTCGGCCTGCTGTTCTGGGCGCTGCCGCACATGTCGATGACCGAGCTGCTGGCGCAGCCGCCCAAGCGCCCGGAAGGGGCGAGCGTGGTCAGTTACTTCTGCGCAGGGCTCACCGCAATGGTCGGCTTCTGGGCCACGCTGTCGCTGAACATTCCGGACTTCAGCCGCTACGCCAAGAGCCAGAAAGACCAGATTCTGGGGCAGATATTCGGGCTGCCGCTGACCATGTTCCTGTTTGCCGCGCTGGGCGTGGTGATGACGGCGGCTTCGGCGTCGCTGGTGGGCGAAACCGTGTCAGACCCGGTGAGTCTGATTGGCAAGATCCAGAGCCCTGGCTGGGTGGCGCTGGCCATGGCGCTGATCGTGATTGCCACGCTGTCGACCAACACCGCAGCCAATATCGTCTCGCCGACCAATGACTTCCAGAACATCGCCCCGCGCCTGATCGGGCGTAGCCGCGCCGTGTGGCTGACCGGTTTTATCGGCTTGCTGCTGATGGGGCACGAGCTGCTCAAGAAGCTCGGCTGGATCGTCTCTGACCTCAGCCTTGAAAGCGTCTATTCCAACTGGTTGCTGGGCTACTCCAGCCTGCTCGGGCCGATTGCCGGGATCATGGTGGTGGACTATTTCCTGATCCGTCGTCAAAAGCTGGACCTGGCCGGCCTGTACCGCGATGACGTGTACCCGGCCTGGAACTGGGCAGGTTTTGCGGCCTTTGCGCTGCCGGTGGGGCTTACCGTGATGGCCATCGGCAACAGCAGTTTCAGTTGGTTCTACGACTATGGCTGGTTTACCGGGTCGTTGCTCGGCGGGGCGCTGTACTACGCGCTTGGTGGAGTGGCGGTGCGTGGGCCAGTGCAGCCTGTGATGAATGCAGATAACAAAAACGCCTGAGGAGACACGACCCATGACCGCAGCCCAGACTGTCCTGCAATCCACCGAACGCCACGTCAACAGTGACCGCCTGTGGCAATCGCTGATGGACCTCGCCCGCCTCGGCGCCACTCCCAAGGGCGGCGTTTGCCGCCTGGCATTGACCGACCTTGACCGTCAGGCCCGCGACCTGTTCGTCGGCTGGTGCGAGGCCGCCGGCTGCAGCGTCAGTGTCGATGGCGTCGGCAACATCTTTGCCCGCCGCCCAGGGCGTAATCCCCAGCTGCCGCCGGTGATGACCGGCAGCCACATCGACACCCAGCCCACCGGCGGCAAGTTCGATGGCTGCTTCGGCGTGATGGCGGGGCTGGAGGTGATCCGCACCCTCAACGACCTCGGCATCGAGACCGAGGCACCGCTGGAAGTGGTGGTGTGGACCAACGAGGAAGGCTCTCGCTTCCCACCGTGCATGATGGGGTCGGGGGTGTTTGCCGGCAAATTCACCCTGGAGGACACCCTGGCCAAGCGCGACGCCCAAGGCGTGACGGTGGGCGAGGCGTTGAACGCCATTGGCTACGCCGGCCAGCGTGCCGTGCTCGGCCACCCGGTCGGGGCTTACTTTGAAGCGCACATCGAGCAGGGGCCAATCCTCGAAGACCAGGCCAAGACCATCGGTGTAGTACTCGGCGCCCTGGGCCAGAAGTGGTTCGACCTGACACTGCGCGGCGTCGAGGCCCATGCCGGCCCTACGCCGATGCACCTGCGCAAGGATGCCCTGGTCGGCGCCGCCGCCGTGGTCGAGGCGGTCAACCGCGCAGCGCTCGGCCACCAGCCGCATGCTTGCGGTACGGTCGGTTGCCTGCAGGCGTACCCCGGGTCACGCAATGTGATCCCGGGCGAGGTGCGCATGACCCTGGATTTCCGGCACCTTGAAGGCGAGCAACTGGCGTCGATGATCGCCGAGGTGCGCACGGTGATCGACGCCACCTGCGCCAAGCACGGCCTGAGCCATGAACTGGTGCCCACGGCCGACTTCCCGGCGTTGTACTTCGACCGTGGTTGCGTCGACGCGGTGCGCGACTCGGCGCGGGCGTTAGGCTTGGCGCACATGGACATCGTCAGTGGGGCAGGGCACGACGCGATCTTCCTGGCTGAACTGGGCCCGGCGGGGATGATTTTCGTGCCTTGTGAAAACGGCATCAGCCATAACGAGATCGAGAACGCCACGCCAGACGACCTGGCGGCGGGCTGTGCGGTGCTGCTGCGGGCCATGCTGGCAGCGTCGGAGGCGATTGCCAGCGGGCGGCTGGCCGCCTAGCGGCACCGGCTTCCGGCTCAAGCGCGAAAGAGGCTGGGCGCCTGGTGCGGGATCTTGCGACGCTCCTCGAACAGTGCGCCCATCGCTTGCCTTGCGCGGGACATTCGGCTCATCACTGTGCCGATCGGTACCTCGAGTATTTCAGCGGCTTCCTTGTAGCTGAAGCGCTCGATCGCCACCAGCAGCATGACCTCGCGCTGGCCCTCGGGCAGTGTGCTCAGCGCAGCGAGTATCTGCCGGTGCAGCAGCTCGGTTTCCGGTGTGGGCGCGCTGGGGGCGCTGACGGACTCGATGATCGTGTCGTCCCACGCGACGCGTGAGCGGCTGCGCACCTGGCGCGAGCGCACTTCGTTGATCCAGGAGGAGTGGACGATGGCGAACGTCCAGCTCAAGGGCGAGGAGCCTGGCTGTAGCTGGTGAGCGCGCTCGAGTGCGCGCATGCACGCGAACTGCACCAGGTCCTCGGCATCGTGATGGTCGCCCGAGAGGCGCAATGCGAATGCCCGCAGGCGCGGTAGCAGGGTGGGAAGCAAGGTAGGGAGACAGGCTCGGTTGTTGGGCATGGATCTTCGCTCGAGGCTGAGATGGGCTGGCAGGCGAATGCCTTGATTGCCGGTTGGCGGAGCCCCCTCGCATGCCTTTCGACGTCACTGTCACTGAACCGGTTTGTCACACCCCATGCAGTAGGCGCCCTGCCACTGACCGGTGGCACCCTCAAGCGCTTCCACCTCATTGCGATGCGTCACTCACCGAGCGCCGTGCCGTGAGTTCGCCGCAAACGTTTCCCCCTTTCGGGAATAAACGTCGTCGCCCACTTGTTATCCCCTCAGAACATGCATTTCGACGGGGTATACCGATGCACCTTCCCGAGCACCTGGCCCACTTGGCCGACCCCGTGAGCGCGGCCTGCCCTTGCGGTGAAAGCCTTGAATACGACGCGGACTATCTCGTGCTGGACGTAGAAATGCAGGGAAGACCGGAAGTTGAATACGGTAATACCCTCACGCAGGCCATCGCGCCGGACTGGAAACGTGTCCACCCACTGACCCTGGCGTTGGCCAGCCGCAGCCGCGATCTGCGGCTGGCCGTGTATCTCACCCGGGCCGAACTTCACCTGCACGGTATCGCCGGCCTGGCCGCGGGGCTCGCGCTGATCGAGGGCATGCTGGCCAATCATTGGCAAACTGTGCATCCGCAACTAGATCCGGACGACAACGATGATCCGCAACTGCGCGTCAATATCCTCGCCAGCCTGTGCGACGACGCAGGGCTCCTTCGGGAGCTGCGCGCGGCGCCGCTGGTCGAAGTGGCGGCGTTGGGCCGGGTGAGCTTGCGCGACATCGACTTGGCCAATGGCGGCATGGCTGTTGCCAGCGAGCCCGAGTCCGCCTCGCTGGCGGTGATTGATGCCGTGTTCCGGCAGGCGGGCCACGAGCAGCTGCAAGCGGTGGAGGGGCAGCTGGAGCAGGCCTGCAGGAGCAGCCAGCGTATCGAAGCGCTATTGACCGAGCGCGTCGGCTTTGCCTGCGCCATCGACCTGGGCGCCTTGCCCTCGATGTTGCGCCGCGCTGCCGACGCCCTGCGCCAGCGCTTGCCGCAACCCCCTGGCGGGCAGCCGGCAGGTGCGCCGACAACCGTGCCCGGCGGTTTCTCTGGGCAGGGCGAAATCGCCTGTCGTGAAGACGTACGTCAGGTGCTGCAGCGCCTTTGTGCGTACTTCGTCGTGCACGAGCAGGCAAGCCCGGTGCCACTGTTGCTGCAGCGTGCATGCAAGCTGCTGGATATGAACTTCATCGAGCTGCTGCAGGACCTCGCCCCTGACGGCCTGGCGCAACTGGGCCAGGTCAGCGGTTTGCGCTGCGACCATGACACCTAGCCTGGCCAGTACCCCCTATTGATGCCCCTCTACAGGAGTAGCCCCGTGAGCGAAAGCAGTCAGAAGTTCATTGCGCGTAACCGAGCGCCGCGCGTGCAAATCGAATACGACGTGGAAATTTATGGTGCCGAGAAAACCGTGCAACTGCCGTTCGTCATGGGCGTGTTTTCCGATCTCTCCGGCACGCCGACAGAACCCTTGCCACCCGTAGCCGAGCGCCGGTTCCTGGAAATCGACATCGACAACTTCGACGACCGCCTGAAGTCGATGAAACCACGCGTGGTCGCGCAGGTGCCCAACACCCTGACCGGTGAAGGCAACCTACCGGTGGATATCACTTTCGAATGCATGGACGACTTCAGCCCCGGCGCCGTGGCGCGCAAGGTACCCGCACTCGAGGCGCTGCTTGCCGCGCGTAACCAACTGTCCAATCTGCTGACATACATGGACGGCAAGGCCGACGCCGAGCAACTCCTGGCCCGTGTGCTCAGCGACCCTGCGCTGCTGCAGGCATTGGGCAGTGCGCCCAAGCCGGCCGAACCCACTGCCGACTGACCCCGGCCCGTTGACCGACACCTGACCTGGCTGGGCCTTCGTGGCACCGGCAGGTAGACCCCTATGCCCACGAAACGAGGGATGCAGCAATGTCCACCCCCCAAGCGCACGAGGCGATGGCGCCCCTGGCGGCCGAGGAGGCCCAACACGGTGATCAAGGCGATTTCGCCAGCCTCATGCAGAAAGCGTTCAAACCCAGGACCGACAAGGCGCGCGGTGCGGTTGAACGTGCTGTTCGCACGCTGGCCGAACAGGCCCTGCAGCACACTGTGCCGGCCGCCGGCGACGTGCTGGTCACCATCGATGGCCTGATTGCCGAACTTGACCGCACGCTGTCTGAGCAGGTCAACCAAATCCTTCACCAGGATGCGTTCCAGTCGGTGGAAAGCGCCTGGCGCGGCCTGCACTACCTGGTCAGTAACACCGAGACGGACGAAACGCTGAAGATCCGCGTGATGAACATCTCCAAGCAGGAGGTGCACAAGACCCTGCGCAAATTCAAGGGCGTCGCCTGGGACCAGAGCCCGATCTTCAAGAAGCTCTACGAGGAGGAGTATGGCCAGTTCGGTGGCGAGCCCTATGGTGCGTTCGTGGCCGACTACTACTTCAACAACAGTGCGCCGGATGTCGAACTGCTGAGCCAGATGGCCAAGGTCAGTGCCGCTACCCATTGCCCGTTGATCGCAGCCGCCGACCCCAGTGTGATGTTGATGGAGTCGTGGCAGGAGCTGGCCAACCCGCGGGACCTGACCAAGATCTTCCAGACCCCGGAGCACGCGGCGTGGCGCAGTTTCCGCGCCTCGGAAGACTCACGCTACGTGGGCCTGGCCATGCCGCGTTTCCTGGCGCGTGCGCCGTACGGTGCCAGGACCAACCCGGTGGAGGATTTCGATTTCGAAGAGGTCACTGCGGCGGCTGGCAGCAAAGGTTTCACCTGGGCCAACGCTGCCTACGCCATGGCGGTGAACATCAACCGCTCGTTCAAGCGTTACGGCTGGTGTTCGCAGATCCGCGGCATCGAGTCTGGCGGTGCGGTGGAGGGCCTGCCTGTGCACACGTTCCCGACCGACGATGGCGGCGTCGACATGACGTGCCCGACCGAGATCGCCATCAGTGACCGCCGCGAGGCGGAGCTGTCCAAGAACGGCTTCATGCCCTTGGTGCACAAGAAGAACAGCAACCTGGCGGCGTTCATTGCCGCGCAATCGCTGCACAAGCCCGCCGAGTATGACGACCCCGACGCCAGCGCCAATGCCAACCTGGCGGCGCGCCTGCCGTACTTGTTCGCCACTTGCCGCTTCGCCCATTACCTGAAGTGCATCGTGCGCGACAAGGTCGGCTCGTTCAAGGAGCGCGCCGACATGCAGGTCTGGCTCAACAACTGGATTGGCCGCTACGTCGAGATCAACCCCGCCACCGCCTCCGAGTCGGACAAGGCACGCAAGCCACTGGCCGGGGCCGAGGTGGTCATCGAGGAGGTCGAAGGCAACCCCGGCTATTACCACGCCAAATTCTACTTGCGTCCGCACTATCAGCTCGAAGGGCTGACCGTGTCGCTGCGCCTGGTTTCCAAACTGCCGTCGGCCAAAACCTGACGCGCAGCATTTTGTTAAACCCCTCACCAACCCGACTGAAAAGGTTTAGACCATGATCCTGCTCAACTTCAACGGCAAGAAAATCAAAGGTACCTCGACCGTCTCCGGCCACGCCGACTGGATCACCGTCGACGCGCTGCAGATGGGCGTGGGCCGGTCCATCTCCGCCAGCGGCGGTGGTACTGACCGTGATACCAGCAACCCCTCGTTCTCGGAAATCATCCTGACCAAGTCCACCGATATGGCCTCAGCCGACCTGTTCATGGAGGCGGTGTGCGGCAAGAGCCTGGGCAAGGCCGAAATTCACTTCGTCCAGACCGGAGGTGTCG
Organism: Pseudomonas sp. NPDC087185; assembly: GCF_044744955.1. NCBI lineage: Bacteria > Pseudomonadati > Pseudomonadota > Gammaproteobacteria > Pseudomonadales > Pseudomonadaceae > Pseudomonas > Pseudomonas sp. NPDC087185. The sequence goes on from NZ_JBIUZK010000002.1 coordinate 386,752, forward strand.
ACGCCAAGGACCAGGTGTACTTCAAACTGGAACTCGAGGAGGCAATCGTCAGCTCCTACTCGGCCAGCAGCAGCGGAGAGCGCCCGAGCGAAACCTTCTCCATCAACTTCACCACGATCAGCTACCAGTACGACGCCTTCAGTGGTGACAAGGTTTCTGTCGGCACACCGAAGAAGTGGGACCTGCTGAGCAACGCCAAACTCTGATGCAATGGCCAGGGCTGGTCGCTGCGCGAGGCGCCGGCCAGCACTGCGATGAGGAGTACCGCCAATGAATAGCCCCATTGCCTGCAACGAGCCCGACAATGGTTGAGCTGACCAACAGGGAACGTCTGCAACCGTCGTTGCTCGATCGCCTCAGCGATGATGCCCGCGAACAATCCTGTGAGCCCCGCGAACAACGCGTCATGTCCATGCGAACCCTGCGCAAGGCCGTGTTGCGCGACCTGAGCTGGCTACTCAACAGCACGTCACTGAGCAGCGCGCGCGACCTGTCCGCCTACCCGTTGGCCGGGCGCTCGGTGCTCAACTTCGGCCTGCTGGACCTTTCTGGCAAAACGGCCACCAGCCTCGATTTGCAGGCCCTGAGCCGCCATATCCAGCGGGCGATCGAGGATTTCGAACCACGTATCCTGCCCGGCAGCCTGCAGGTGGTGCCATTGGCGCTGCAAGCCGAGCACACCGGCCTGCACCGGGTGGCCTTCGAGATTCATGGTGAACTGTGGGGCCAGCCGTTGTCCGAGCGCCTGTACGTGAAGACCGAGCTTGACCTTGAGTCCGGCGACGTGAAGCTCTACGCCTGCGAGCCGGTGGGTGCCCGATGAACGACAAGCTGCTGCGCTACTACGAGCGCGAGTTGCAGCACCTGCGTGAGATGGGCGGGGAATTCGCCCGCGACTTTCCCAAGATTGCCGGGCGCCTGGGCCTGGAGAGCCACGCCTGCGCAGACCCTTACGTCGAGCGTCTGCTGGAGGGGTTCAGCTTTCTGGCCGCGCGGGTGCAGTTGAAGATCGATGCCGAGTTTCCGCGCTTTACCCATCACCTGCTGGAGTTGGTGCTACCCCACTACCTGGCCCCGACGCCGTCCATGGCCGTGGTGCAGTTGCAACCCAACCTGAGCGAGGGCAGCCTGAGCCAGGGCTTCAAGGTGCCTCGTGGCACGTCCCTGCACAGCCTGTTGGGCAAGCGCGACCAGACGGCCTGCGAGTTTCGTACCGCCCATGACGTCACGCTGTGGCCTGTAGATCTTACCGAAGCGTGCTATTTCGCGTGCGCCGGGCAAGCCGGCGGGGTCGACCTGGCACGGCTGGGCCCGGTGAAGGCGGCGTTGCGCTTGCGTCTGAACGTCGGCGCAGGGTTGACGTTTGCGAGCCTCGCCCTGGACACGCTGGTGCTGCACCTGCGGGGCAGGGCAGGGCTCGCCGGCCTTATGCTCGAACAACTGCTGGCGCAAGCCGCGGGTGTGCTGGTGCAGCCGGTGCAGGCCGAGAACCGCTGGCATGCGTTTATCGAACCCGGCGCCCTTCGTGCCCAGGGCTTTGCCGACGACCAGGCCCTGTTGCCGGTCGGGCCACGCAGTTTCCAGGGCTACCGGTTGCTGCAGGAGTATTTCAGTTTGCCGCAGCGCTTCCACTTCATCGAACTGGGCGGCCTGGGCACTGCCATCGCGCGTTGCGATGCCTCGCAGCTTGACATCACCGTGCTGTTCAAATCGTTTGAACCGGCGCTGGAAGACACTGTTTCCAGCGCACAGTTCGCGCTGCACTGTACACCTGCGATCAACCTGTTCCCCAAACGTGCTGACCGTGTGCACTTGTCTGATCAGCAAACCGATTACCACGTGGTGCCGGACCGCACACGACCGATGGATTTTGAGGTCTACCAGGTCACCCGTGTCACCGGGCATGGCAGTGGCGCGCAGGCCGAACAAGGCTTCGCACCGTTCTACCACGCCAACGATTTGCGCCTGCCAGGGCAGGACGCCTGGTACCACGTGCGCCGGGATACCCGGGTACTGTCCGAGCGCCAGCGCAGCCAGGGCCCGCGCTCGAGCTACGTCGGCAGTGAGCTGTTCCTGAGCCTGGTGGACATCCATGAAGCGCCTTATCGCAGTGATTTGCGCCAGCTGAGCATCGATACCCTGTGCACCAACCGTGACCTGGTGCTGGGCATGCCGGTGGCGACCGGCAAAACCGATTTTACCGTGGTGTCCGGTGCCCCGGTACAAGCGGTGCGCTGCCTGGAAGGGCCCACCGTGCCCAAGGCGTCATTCGCCGAAGGCGAGACGGCGTGGCGGCTGGTCAGCCACCTGTCGCTCAACTACCTGTCGCTGCTCGACCAAAGCCCGGAGCAGGGCGCCACGGCGCTGCGTGAGCTGCTGCGGTTGTACTGCGGCCTGAACGATGCGTCGGCGCACAGGCAAGTCGAGGGACTGCGCTCGGTGAGCGCCCGTTCAATCGTGCGGCGCCTGCCGATCCCGGGCCGGATCACCCATGGCAGGGGCCTGCAGGTTTGCGTGACGGTTGACGAAAGTGCTTTCGAAGGCGCCAGCCTGTTCGTCTTCGGTGCGGTGCTGGAGCAGTTTTTCGCCAAGTATGTGGCGCTCAATGCGTTTACCGAAACCCAACTGCATGGCGTGACGCGTGGCTTGATCATGCAATGGCCGGCAAGAGTGGGGCTATGCGCGATCCTGTAGACCTGTTGCAGCGCCTGGCGCATGAGCCCGCCGCATACGACTTCAATGCCGCATTGCGCCAATTGGAATGCGCGTACGCCGACCTGCCACGGATTGGCCAGGCCAGCCATCCGGCGCATGAGGCGGTGCGCTTTGGTCAGCTGCCATCACTGGCATTCGAGCCGGCGATGCTGGCAGGGCTTGAGCACAATGGGGCGGGCAAGGCGCCGCTGCTGCTGCTCAATTTCTTTGGTGTGCTAGGGGCCAACGGGCCGTTGCCTGTGCACCTGAGCGAGTACGTGCGTGACCGTCAGCGCAACCAGAGCGACCCAACCCTGGCGCGCTTCCTGGACCTGTTCAACCACCGAATGGTCAGCCTGTTCTATCGCGCCTGGGCCAGTGCACAGCCGGCGGTGAGCCTCGACCGTCCGGCCGCAGACCGCTTCTCCGACTACATCGGCGCACTGATTGGCCTGGGCGTGCCCGCGTTGCAAGGGCGCGATGCCGTCCCGCACCTGGCCAAGCTGCACTACGCCGGGCGCCTGGCCCCCCACGCCCGCAATGCACAAGGCCTGGCCGCTCTGCTCAGCGACGACCTGCAGGTGGCGGTGCGGGTGGAGCAGTTCGTTGGCCACTGGATGCGCCTGCCGCCAGATGGCATGTGCGCCCTGCGCAGCGGGCCCGATGCCGCCCGATTGGGGGTGGGTACGGTGCTGGGCAGCCAGGTATGGGATGCCCAGGGCAAGTTTCGCCTGCTGATTGGGCCCCTGGACATGGCGCAGGTACGCCGCCTGCTTCCAGGCGGCGAAGGCATGCGCCGGCTTACCGACTGGGTTCGCCACTACGCGGGCCTGGCGCTGGAGTGGGACGTCAACCTGATCGTTGCCAGGGAGCACCTGCCGGCCGCTCGTCTGGGGCAGGGCACACGGCTCGGGTGGAGCAGTTGGCTGCTTGGCGCTGCGCCGATTGAAGACGACCGCCAATTGATCATCAAGCCTCGTGCTTCTTCTGCCTTTCCAACCTCATTGCAAGGAACAGATCATGTCTGAGATCAGCCGGGTGGCCCTGTTCGGGAAACTCAACAGCCTGTGTTATCGCGCCATCGAAAGCAGCACGTGCTTTTGCAAGTTGCGTGGCAACCCTTATGTGGAGCTGGTGCACTGGCTGCATCAGTTACTGCAGACAGCCGACAGCGACCTGGCACGCATCGTGCGCCACTATGCGTTGGACACCGTACGGCTGGACCGCGACTTGTCCACGGCCCTTGACCGCTTGCCGCGGGGGGCGACCTCGGTCACCGACCTGTCGTCGCAGGTGGAGGAGAGCGTCGAGCGTGCGTGGGTGCAGGCCACGTTGTTGTTCGGCGACAGCCAGGTGCGCTCCGGGCATCTGCTGTTCAGCCTGCTCAAGGACCGTACGTTGCGCAACACGGTGTTGGCAATGTCTGCCGAGTTCGCCAAGGTCAAGGTCGAAGACTTGGCCGACCATTTCGCCAGGGTGCTGGCTGACTCGCCAGAGGCCCGCCAGCGTGCCACCGACGGTTTCATGCTGGCGCCGGACGCCGTCAGCGAAGGTGGGGCCGCAGAGGCGGGGCAGGCGGCGCTTGCCAGGTTCACCGTCGACCTCACCGCCCAGGCCCGCGACGGCGCGCCGGACCCCGTCGTGGGGCGCGACGATGAGATCCGCCAGGTGATCGATATCCTCATGCGCCGGCGCCAGAACAACCCGATCCTGGTCGGCGAGGCCGGGGTCGGCAAGACGGCCGTGGTCGAAGGCCTGGCCCAGCGCATTGTCCGCGGCGATGTGCCGCCGGCGCTGCGCGACGTGCAATTGCGGGTGCTGGACGTCGGCCTGTTACAGGCCGGAGCGAGCGTGAAGGGTGACTTCGAGCAACGCCTGCGTTCGGTGATCGACGAGGTGCAAGCCAGCCCGGTGCCGGTGGTGCTGTTCATCGACGAAACCCACACCTTGATCGGTGCCGGTGGCGCCGCCGGTACCGGCGATGCGGCCAACCTGCTCAAGCCCGCGCTGGCCCGTGGCACCTTGCGCACCATTGGCGCCACCACCTTCGGCGAATACCGCAAGCACATCGAGAAGGACCCGGCGCTGACGCGACGCTTCCAGACCGTGCAGGTTGACGAGCCCGACGTCGCCCGCGCGTTGCTGATGCTGCGGGGTGTCGCCGAGGGCATGGCACGGCATCATCAGGTGCAACTGACCGACGCAGCGCTGGTGGCGGCAGTGCGCCTGGCGCAGCGCTACATACCGGCGCGTCAGCTACCCGACAAGGCCATCAGCCTGCTGGATACCGCTTGCGCGCGCGTCGCTATCAGCCTGCACGCCACGCCTGCGGCCGTGGACGACAGCCGCAGGCGCATCGAGGCGCTGAAAACCGAGCAGGCGATCATGGGCCGTGAGCGCGCCGTGGGCGGCGACACCGCAGCGCGCGAGAAGGCCCTTGATGAACGTCTGGGCAGCGAGCGGCAACGCCTGGACGAGCTCCAGGCCCGATGGCAGGAAGAGCAGCGCCAGGTGAAGGCCATTCTCGGCTTGCGCGCGCAGCTGCGCGACCAGCCCGATGATCGCGACACCCTGCACGCGTTGCGCCAGCACCAGCAAGCCCTGGCCGAATCCCAGGGCGAGGCAGCGATGATCTTGCTTACCGTCGATGAGCAGGCGGTTGCCTCGGTCGTGCAGGACTGGACCGGCATCCCTGTTGGCCGAATGGTGTGCAACGAGATCGACCGCGCGCTCAACCTGGCCGACACCCTGTCGCAGCGCATCATTGGCCAGCCCCATGCCCTGGAAACCATCGCTCGGCGCATACAGACCGCCCGCGCAGGCCTGGACGACCCTGACAAACCGGTGGGCGTGTTCCTGCTCACCGGCACCTCTGGGGTGGGCAAGACCGAGACGGCCCTGGCGCTTGCCGAAACCTTGTATGGGGGTGAGCAGAACCTCATCACGCTCAACATGAGTGAATACCAGGAGGCTCATACCGTCTCCGCGCTCAAGGGCGCGCCGCCTGGCTATGTCGGCTACGGTGAGGGCGGTGCGCTGACGCAAGCAGTGCGCCTGCGGCCCTACAGCGTGGTGTTGCTGGACGAAATCGAGAAGGCCCACAGCGACGTGCATGAACTGTTCTACCAAGTGTTCGACAAGGGCTGGATGGAGGACGGCGAAGGCCGGCTTATCGATTTTCGCAATACGCTGATCCTGCTGACCTCCAATGTCGGCACCGAGGCCATTGAGCGCCTGTGCCGCCAACCCGGCCAGGCGCCATGCCCTGGAGCCCTGGCAACGGCGCTGCGCGCGCCGTTGTTGCAGGTGTTTGCGCCAGCGTTGCTGGGGCGCGTGGTGGTGGTGCCCTATTACCCGCTGAGCGACCCCTTGCTCGCCAGCATCATCCGCCTGCAACTGGGGCGTATCCAGCAGCGCCTGCAGGACAGCCACGGTGTGCCCTTGAGTTTCGACGACGAGGTGGTGGCGTTGGTCGCCAGCCGATGCACGGAGTTCGAGAGTGGAGGGCGGATGATCGATGCGATCCTCACCCAGTCCATTTTGCCCAGCATCAGCCGCATCTGCCTCGAACACAAGCTGCGTACCCAGCCCTTGACCAAGCTGCACATCAGTGTAAGCGACGGTACGTTCGCGTTCACCCACACCGACGATTTGCAGTAGCGCCGAGGCGGTGGTCCTTCCCGACGCGCGCAGGCGTTGGTGCGCTGGAGGGAATAATCTGCAGCCCTCGGCTGTTGTACTCCCTGCCTGCCCAACAGTCGTCAAGGTATGAACGATGCCCGTTACCGATGCCAATCGCCAAATCGCCGTTACCTGCGTACTGGGCGCAGACACGCTGCTGCTGCGGCGCATGACGGCAAGCGAAGGGCTGTCGACCCTGAGTGAGTACTGTGTCGATCTCTACAGCGAGCGCCTCCATCTGCAACTGGACGATCTGCTTGCTACGCCGCTGACGGTTTCCGTCGAACTGCCCAGAGGCGGCCAGCGCCATTTCAGTGGCTTGGTCGCGTGCTTTGCCTACACCGGCCACGAGGGTCGTTATGCCACTTACCGTGCGGTCGTGCGCCCGTGGTTGTGGCTGCTCACCCGCAGCAGCGATTGCCGGATCTTCCAACAGCAAAGCGTGCCGGACATCGTCACATCCGTATTTGACGCTTACACCGTCGCCGACATCGACACGTCCCGGCTCAGGGCCAGTTACGCGGCACTGGAGTACTGCGTGCAGTACCGCGAAACCGATTTTGACTTCGTCAGCCGCTTGCTGGAGCACGCGGGTATCTACTACTTCTTCATCAGCAGCGCAGGGCGCCACACCCTGGTGCTGGCCGACAGCTGCAGCGCGCATGCGCCGAGCGAGGGCTACGAGCGACTGCGCTACCTGCCGCAGCCAGGCCCTGCCCTGTGCGAGCATGAGGTGATTCACGATTGGGGCATGAGCGGCGAGGTCGAACCCGGCGCATGGGCCTTGCAGGATTACGACTTCGAAAAGCCGTCGGCCGACCTGCAGGTCAAGGCCGCCTTGGCGCGCGACTACGGCCAGTCGAGGCACGAATGCTATGACTACCCTGGCAAGTACCGTGAACGCCAGCAGGGCGAAACCGTAGCGCGTCACCGTATCGAGGCGCTTCAAGCCAGCTACCGGCGCATCGAGGGTGCCACCCATGCCCGCGGGCTGTTACCCGGCGCACTGTTCACCCTCACCGATCACCCTCGCGCCGACCAGAACCTGCAAGTGCTGGTGCTGACCGCGCACTACGCGCTGTCGTCCGATGCCTGCGAGCCGACGCGCTCCAAGGTGTTGGCGCCGATGCTGACGTGCCGTTTCACTGCCATGCCCTGCCAGCAGGCGTTTCGGCCACGGTGCCTGACCCCTCGGCCTGTGATCCACGGCCCGCAGACCGCCAAGGTGGTCGGCAAGCAGGGTGAGGAGGTCTGGACCGACCGCTACGGCAGGGTCAAGGTGCAGTTCCACTGGGATCGCGAAGGCGTGCACGACGAGAACAGCTCGTGCTGGATCCGTGTCGCCCAGGGCTGGGCCGGCAAACGCTGGGGCAGCCTGTTGCTGCCGCGCATCGGCCAGGAAGTGGTGGTGAGCTTTCTGGAGGGGGACCCCGACCGTCCGCTGGTCACGGGCTGTGTCTACAACGCCGAAACCATGCCGCCTTGCGCGTTGCCCGAGCAGGCCACCCGCTCGACACTCAGGAGCAGCTCGTCCCCGGGGAGTGGCGGTTACAACGAACTGCGCTTCGAGGACCGCAAGGGCGCCGAGCAAGTTTTCATCCATGCCGAAAAGAACATGGAGCAGCGCATCAAGCAGGATGCGCTGGACTGGGTCGGCGGTGATCGTCATTCCCGCGTTGCCAAGGACGTGCGCGAACGCATCGGTGGCGACCGTCATCAGCATGTGCTGGGTGACCGCACCGAGAAGGTTGCGGGCAACGTGGCGCAGGTGGCTGGCGGCAACCTGCTGCTGCAGGGCGCCATGAAAGCCAGCTTCAGCGGCGGCATGGATGTGCACATCAAGGGCGGCATGAACGTGGTGATCGAGGCCGGCGCGAGCATCACCCTCAAGGCCGGTGGTTCGTTCCTGACCCTCGGCCCAGGCATCATCGCCTCGGCGCCGCCCTTTCCCTTGCCCCAGGCGGCCGCTGCCGCCAATGCCTTGGTGCAAGCCTCGCGACCGGGGCCTGCCGCTGAGCCGTTGGAGCCCAAGGAGGCTGACGATGGCACGCAATGATCGCCACCCAGCCGGTCTGACCCGGAGGCTTAAATGCCGATGATACTGCGGGTCATGTGTTATCGCGGGCGCCCACCCGCAGCCGAGCTGTCCTGCATGATCGAAACCAACGCCAGCCTGGGGCGCGCGCCCGGCAACGATCTGGTGCTGGATGACCCCGGCAAGTACATTTCGCGTAATCACGCGAGCATCGATCGACGGGAGGAGGGGTACTACCTGCTCGATACCGGCAGCAACCCCAGCGTGATCAACGGTCGCCTGCTTGGCCGTGGTTGCGAGACGCTGCTGCAAGCGGGCGACGTACTGGAGATCGGTGACTATCAGATCGTTGTCGAGTGCTCACCCATGCCGGCGGCCGATCACCCCCCAGCCAGCATCGGCGACATGCAGACCCTGGCCGTGTTCATGCCAGCAGCGGTACCTGGCCCGCATCCGCATCCGCCCCAAGCCCCTGTGGCGCTGCCCACCTGCGAGCCGTTGTTCGACCTTGCCCCCATGCCGGGAGGCTCGCTCGACCAAGACCCGCTTGCCGGCGGCAACCTGGCACTGCTGTACGCTGCACCCTCGGCCATGCCTGCGCATCGCGCATTCGAGGATGTGTGCAACGCGCATCTGCCGCCCGAGCAGGAGGCGTTGCCGATACCGTTTGTGCCAACGCCCCTCGGTGAAGTCGCCGAGCAGATACCCGAAGGCTACAGTGCCTTGGCCAACCTCATGGCCCCCCTACCTGCGCGTGAGCCAACCTGCAGCAGCGCTGCGGTGCCTGACTGCAGCGTCCTCACGGCCCTGCTCGAAGGGCTGGGACTGCCGCAGTTGCATATCGTGAGCAGCCCCGAGGCGCTGGCGCGGCAGGTGGGCGAAATGCTCCGCGAGGCCACAGGTGGCGCCATGAACCTGCTGGTTGCACGGGCCTTGCACAAACGCGAGAACGCGATCGAGATGACCATGATCGGGGCACTGGCGAACAACCCACTCAAGTTTTTCCCCGATGTCAGCAGCGCCTTGAACCATATGCTCACGACCGATTCACCCGCCTACCTGACCGGTGTGCAGGCCCTGCACGCGGCCTTCGATGACCTCAAGGCCCACGAAACGGCGGTTGTCGCCGGCATGCACGCCGCACTGGCCGAAGTGGTTCAGCGCTTCGAGCCTGCGCGCATTGCCCGGGGCATTGGCCCACCCGGCCTGTGCGAGCGCCTGCGCCCTTGCAAACGCAGGGCCCGCCTGTGGGCCCGCTTCGACAGGCTTTACCGTGAGCTGGTGGGCGATGGCGACGAAAACCTGCAGCAGCTCTTCAGCGAACGTTTTTCTGCTGCCTACCCGTCGCAGGCCAGCCGCTCTCGCGGCACGCCATGAACATTGTTTCTCTTGAAGCCGAGGTCCAGCCCGATGTCCTGGAACAGCAAAGTCATCTGGTCGGAAGGCATGCTGCTGCAGCCGCAGCACTTGCAGCAGCACGACCGCTTCCTCAATGCCCATCTGGAGGCCCGCGTCGCGGCCTTGTGCACACATGCCTGGGGCTTTTCGCACCTGGAAGTCGACGAACAGCACCTGGCGTTCGGCAAGCTTGCGCTGAAGGCCTTCAGTGGCGTCATGCCCGACGGCACCCCTGTCGGTTTGCCATTCGACGAGATGCCGCTTGCGCTGGAGGTCCCCTTCGAGGCTCGTGACCTGACGGTGGTACTGGCGTTGCCCACCGCACGGCATGGCATGGTCGAGGTGGATGATCGGGCCAGCATCGAGAACCTCGCCCGCCACTGCAGCGTCGAGTACGAAGCCAAAGACAGCAACGGCCTGGACAACAGCGCGCTGATGAGCGTGGGCAAGCTGCGCTTACGCCTGGCCTTCGCCGATGATGTTGCCGATGCCTATGTGTCCCTCGGCGTTGCACGGGTACTCGAGCGTCGTGCCGACCAGCGGCTAGTGCTGGACCCCACGTTCTGCGCGCCAAGCCTTCAGCTGCAGGCCGCTCCACCCCTGGTGCAGTTCGTCGAGGAGGTGCTCGGGCTGCTGCAGCAGCGCGCCGACGTGATGGCCAAGCGTCTGGCGCAGCCGGGTGCCGGTGGGGCCGCGGAAATCGCCGATTTCCTGCTGCTGCAACTGCTCAACCGCAGCGAACCGCTGGTGCGCCACCTTGCCGGGATGGCCGGGCTGCATCCCGAAGCGCTGTACCGTGAGCTGGTGCAACTGGCCGGAGAGCTGGCGACTTTCACCCGGGTGGATAAACGCGCCAACCGTTACCCCGCCTACCGTCATGACGCCTTGGCGCAGACGTTCGCACCTTTGATGCACGCATTGCGCCGAGCCCTGGCCACCGTGATCGATGCGCGGGCCATCCAGATTCCGTTGGAGGAGCGCCAGTTCGGCATTCGCGTGGCGGTGTTGCCTGATCGGGCGTTGCTACGCTCGGCCAGCTTCGTGCTGGCGGTACACGCGCAGATGCCCAGTGAGATCATGCGCAGCACCTTCCCGCTGCAGGTCAAGCTGGGTTCGGTGGAGAAGATCCGCGACCTGGTCAACCTGCAACTGCCCGGCATTGGCCTGCGTGCATTACCGGTGGCGCCACGCCAGTTGCCTTTTCATGCGGGCTTTACCTATTTCGAACTCGACCGCGGCGACGAGCACTGGCAGCAATTGGCCCAGTCGGCGGGCTTCGCCTTGCATGTGGCGGGCAGTTTCCCGGGGCTGGACATGCGCTTCTGGGCTATTCGCAACGGTTGAACGACAGTAGGGATACAAGCGTGAACATGAATGATTCTCCAGCCGCCGGGCATGACCCGGACAGCACTGTGCTGATACCCGCCGCCAGTGGCCTAGCAGCCACCGGCGGCGCCTCGCCGTGGCACGCGGCCGCCCCCGAGGCACTGTCACCCTGTGGCGAGGGGCTCAACCCACTGGTGCGTGCGGCCAATCCGTTGCTGAGCCTGGTGGCACCGTTGCGTGCCACGCCCCGCGCGCCGGACATCAGCGCGCTACGTGAGCGCCTGGTGCGGGCGATCCAGCAGTTCGAGTCGCAGGCGCAAGCCGACCGTGTGGCGCCACAGACCATCGCCGTGGCGCGTTACGCGCTGTGCACGCTGGTCGATGAGGCGATTTCCAGCACGCCCTGGGGCGCCGGGGTATGGAGCAGCCGCAGCCTGCTGGTGACCTTCCATAACGAGGCCGGGGGTGGGGAGAGGTTCTTCCGCGTCCTGCAGCGCCTGAGCGCGGATGCGCACAACCACCTTGACCTGCTGGAGTTGATGTACCTGTGCCTGGCCCTGGGCCTGGAAGGGCGCTACCGGGTCATCGAGCACGGTCTGGACCAGTTGGCGGTAGTCCGTGAACGCCTGCTTGGGTTGATCCGCGAGCACCGTGGGGTGATCGAACAGGACCTTTCGCCCCATTGGCGTGCCCCCCGCACAGCACCCAGGGCCGTGCCGGGCGGCCTGTCGCTAGGGGGCGTGACGGCAGTGGCCGCAGTGCTGTTGTGCCTTGTGCACCTGACCAGCCACCATTGGCTTGAGCGCGCCTCTGCGCCGGTACTCGCGACCATGGCCGACATTCGCCTCGCGCCTTTGCCGGCACTTGTGCCCTTGGGCGATCCGCAGCAAGAGAGGCTTTCGACGTTGCTGGTCGAAGAAATCGCCCAGGGCCTGGTAAGCGTGCACGACAGCGCCGATCACTCTGTGGTTACCCTGCCCGCGCACGGCATGTTCGCCTCGGGCAGCGCCCAGTTGGCAGGCGACCTCCGGGCGGTGCTGGAACGGGTCGCAGACGCCCTGAGCGCTGTACCCGGCGAGGTATGGGTGGTCGGCCATACCGACAACCAACTGCCATCGCCTCGCGCGCGGCTGGCATCGAACGCCGAGCTGTCGATGGCCCGTGCCAGTAGCGTGGCGCAATTCCTGAGCGCCCGCGCCGGGCCGGCCACGCGATACCTCAGCGAGGGCCGCGGCGATACCGAGCCGCTGGTGCCCAACGACTCGCCGACCAATCGCGCGCGTAACCGACGCGTGGAGATCACCCTATTTGTGCCCGCATGGGCGCAGTGAGGAGCTGGCAATGTCTTTTCTGATCCGCATGTCTGAGGCGCTCGGCCGCGTCCTGGGCTGGCTTGCCAGTGCCTGGCTGCTCGCGCTGCTCGGTGTGCTCCTGGCGGCACTGTTCATCTGGCACGGGGGGCCGCTGCTGACATTCAATGGGCATGCACCACTGGCGGCGGAACATTGGCGTTGGTCAGCGATCGCGCTCCTGGTGGGGGTGTGGGGGGTGTGCGTTGGCTGGCGTGCCTACCTTGCCTGGCGGGCCGGACGCCTGCCAGGCAGCCGCCGGTGCCAAGGGCAGGCCGAGGTCGTGACGTTGACCGAGCGCATGCACGCAGCCAGGGCGGTGCTGCGCAAGCGCCGTCGCGGTCGGGGGCTGGGCGGGCAGTTGCCGGGGTACCTCTTGCTGGGTGCTGTCGGCAGCGGCAAGACCACCGCGCTGGCTCATTCCGGGTTGTCATTCCCGCTCAACGACACCCCGGGCGTTGCGGCCAGCGGCGCCATTGCCCGTACTGAACACTGTGACTGGTGGTTCACCGACGAAGCAGTGCTGTTGGACACCGCCGGACGCTACGCCACTCAGGCCAGCGACCCTGAAAAGGACAAGGCGGCCTGGCTCGGCCTGCTCGACCTGCTGCGCAAGCACCGGCGGCGTAGCCCGCTGAGTGGCGTGATCGTGACCCTCAGTGTCAGTGACGTCCTGCAGCAGGACGATACCGCACGTGAGCGGCTGGCCCGGGCCCTGCGCGCGCGGATCGAGGAGTTGTATACACGCCTGGGCGTGGTGCTGCCCGTGTACGTGATGGTCACCCAGTGCGACCGGCTGCCGGGTTTTGTCGAGTTCTTCGAGCACTTCGGTCAGCAGGAGCGTGCGCAGGTCTGGGGCGTGACCTTGCCGTTGGCACACGCTGGGCAGCCCGGCGTGGCACTGGCGAGCTTCCCGTTGGCGTTCGATGCGTTGGAGCGCCAGCTGCAGGTGCGGGTGCTGCAGCGCCTGCAGCAGGAACGCGGGTTGTCTCGGCGTGCGCTGCTGTACCAATTCCCGCAGCAGTTCGCCAAGCTCAAGCCAGCGCTCGGCGGATTTCTGGACAGCGTGTTCGAGCCCAACCGGTTTCAGGTGCCGGTGCTGGTGCGAGGGGTGTACTTCACCAGCGGCCCTGCCAAGGGGCGAAGTTTTTTCATCAGCCAACTGCTGCGTGAGGTGATTTTCAACGAGGCTGGGCTGGCCGTGGCGCATCCCAAGCACGGTCAGCGTCAGTGGCTGCGCATAGGCAAAGTGGGCATCGCCGGGTTGGCAGTGGTGCTGGCCGTGGGCATGGGCATGGGTTTCCAGCACAACCTGGCTTTGCTGGATGTGTGGGCGAAACGTACCCACGAAGTGGCGCAACTGGCCCAGGCGTCGCCCCGCACAAACGACCTGATGGCGGCCTTGCCGCTGCTCGACAGCGTGCGGGCGCTGGCAGTAAACCCTGTTGCGAGCGGGCAACGCGTGGCGCTGCTCGAGCACCTCGGCCTGAGCCAGGACGACCCGTTGCAGGCAGGGGCGATGACGCTGTATCGGCGCCTACTGCGCACTACCGTGCAACCGCAGATCGTCGCGCACCTGGAAAACGTCCTGCGCCGTGGCGATGCGAGCAATCAGGTATTTCTCTTCGAGGCCTTGCGCGCTTACCTGATGCTGGGCGATCGGCAGTTCTTCGATACCGCCGTGGTGCAGGCGTGGGTCGACGTCGCCTGGCTGCGCGAATTGCCCGAAGCCAACGAAGCCCAGCGCGACGCGTTGTCGGCGCATGTCGCGGCTCTGCTCGCCGATCGCAACGCAGAGCCCGTCCAGCTGGACGCCGAACTGGTCGCGGCGGCCCGGCGAACCCTTGCCCGCCTCTCGCTGCCACAGCGTATCTACAGCGAGCTCAAGCGCCAGATGGCCGAGCAGGACTTGCCAGCGTTCAGTCTCGACAGCGCGGTCGGGCGAGAAAAGTCTCAGTTGCTGAGCTATCGAAGCGGTACCCCCTTGTCGCGCGGGGTGAGCGGGGTCTACAGCGTCGCTGGCTACCGAGCTTTTGTGCAGATGCACGGGCAGGTCGCAGGCGAGATGCGCCGGGGAAACTGGGTCCTCGGCCGTCAGGAGGCCGTCTCGGGCGAAGCCCTCGTGCTGGCGCTGTACTTTGCCGATTACATCCGTGAGTGGGAGGCATTCCTCAATGATGTGCAACTGGCACCACTGGGGACGTTGAGCCAGGCAGCGGGGGTGAGCAGCGCACTGGCCGGTGCCGATTCACCCTTGCACGCCTTGCTCCAGAGCGTTGCGCGTGAAACCACCCTCGAAGGCGCGACCGCCGAGAACACCACCGCACCACTGGACCCTGACCTGCATGACCGCATTGAAGGGGCTCGCAAGCAGTTGGAAAGGCGCTTGGACGGCAAATTCCCAACGTCTGCTGCCCAGGCGGCGCGCAACCCGGTCGATCAGCATTTTGCCGGCTTGCACGCCTTGTTCGGGCCCGCCACGCCGGTGCCGCTGAGCGAAAGGCTGGCACTGTTCAAGGCGGCCATGCAGTTCTTCGACGGTGCCGAAAATGCCCGTAACGCGGGCACCCCTGCACCGAGCGGCGAGGTGCTCGGGCAGCTTAGACGTGCAGCCGGGGAACTGCCCGCGCCGTTGTCGACCATCCTGCAGGGTGTAGCAGACAGCGGGGCAGCGCTGACACTCGGCAATGAGCGCGAACGCCTCAATGCGCTCTGGCGGGCCAGTGGCGCACCGTTCTGCCGCGCGGCCATCGCGGGGCGCTACCCGCTGGTACGCGATGCGGGCGATGAAGTCACCGCCGAAGACTTCGGCAGGTTTTTTGGGCCTGACGGCGTGATGGACGACTTTTTCAACCAGCACCTGGCACCCTACGTGGACATGGGCGTCAACCGTTGGCGCTGGCGTGCCAGCGGCAATGCACCGAGGAGCATTCCCCAGGCTGTGCTCGACCAGTTTCAGCGCGCTGCACGGCTGCGCGAGATGTTTTTCGCCAGCGGGGCGCGCCAACCGTCGCTGCGTTTCAACCTGAAGCCCCTTTATGCCGACCCTGCGCTGGGCACCGTGGTGTTGGACATCGCCGGCCAGGCGGTGGTCTACGAGCCTGACAACCCGCATGGCTTCACGCCTATCGTGCTACCCAGCGGCAAGGGCAGCGACCTGGTGCACCTTCAAGGGGGGGATGGCCTGCGCGCCGAAGGGCCATGGGCTTGGCTACGCCTGATCGACCAAGGCCAGCTCAGCGGCGAACAACGCGAGCGCTTCGTCCTGGCCTTCGACCTCGACGGACGCAAGGTGCGTTACGCCCTGCAGGCCAGCAGCGTGATCAACCCGTTCCGGCGCGACGCGTTGGAGCCGTTCCGTTGCCCGCTGCAATTGTAGTGGGCAACGGCTTCAGGGATGGGCTTCAGCCTGCAGGAAGGCGTGACGTTGCGCGTCATCGACAATGTGTGTGGCCAGCGCCTGCAGGAAGCCGTGAGGCGTGGTGCTGGCCGTCAGTGCGTGTGCCACGACGATGCGTGCAATGGGGCCTATCAGGTAGGTCAGGCGCGTTTCACAGGCCTGCACGAAGGCGTAATCCAGGTGCATCACGCGCGCTGGGCTGGCCTGGCTGCACGCAGCCTGCCCCTGCAACCAGGTTCGGTCGTCGTCGGTCGGCGGGCATGCCAGCGCCTGGAGGGCATGGAAAAACTCCAGTGCCGTGGCGAAGCGGTCATCCGGGTGCTTGGCCAGGGCCTGGCTGACCAGCAGATCGAACTGCGGGTCCAGTGTCGGGTCGAGGCTCGACGGTGGCACGGGGGGCTGTGAAAGAATCTGCTGCATGACCCCGGCGGCCGACCCCGAGAATGGCCGTTTACCAGTCAGCAGCAGGTACAGCACGATGCCGGCAGAGAAGAGGTCCGAGCGGCCGTCCACCGGTTCACCGCGGCACTGTTCGGGTGACATGTAGCAGGGCGTGCCGATCATCGCGCCGGCCTGGGTCAGCAACGCGGTGTCGAGGCGTGCGATACCGAAGTCGGTAACCTTGAGCTGGCCATCGGCAGTAATGATCAGGTTGGACGGCTTCACGTCGCGATGGACCACGCCCCTGGCATGGGCATGATGCAAAGCCAGCAGCAATTGCTGCATCCAGCCAATGGCCTTGGGTAGTGGGTGTGGACGCGGGCGCTGCAAATGGCTGTCGAGGGCGATGCCTGCAGCGAACTCCATGGCGATGTAGGCAATGTCGCCGTCTTCCGCAGAGTCGTGCACGGCGACGATATTCGGGTGGCTCAAACGACCGGCGGCCTGCGCCTCCTGCCTGAAGCGGCTGACCAGCATTTGGCGGTGGCAGTCATCGGGCGCCCCCTTGTGCAGGGTCTTGAGGGCCACCGCACGCGCGACGTGCGGGTCGAAGGCCTTGTATACGGTACCCATGGCACCTTGGCCGAGCACACTGTCGATGCGGTACCTGCCCACGCGTTCGAGCATGGTGAGCCTCTGGCTACTTCTGCAGCATGTTCATGGCGCTGGCCAGGCTGGTGCGCATGCGCGTGAACGCCTGGCCCATGCGCGCCAGTTCGTCGTGGCCACGGCTATCGATTGCCGGTACAGGGTGTTCGCCCAGGCTGACGCGCTCGGCAATCGCGGACATAACTTTCAGGCGCCGGGTGACGAGCAGATGGAAAGTGAGGCTCAAGGCGCCGTAGAGCAGCATGAAAAAAACCAGCAGCCACAGCATCACGGTGTGCAGCCGCTCGCTGGCCTGTTGCAGCGGCGCGGCAAGCGGCACCGATACGATGCGCGCACCGACGGTCTCGTTGAGTGCCCAGCCAAAACCATGATCCCGGCCGTAGAGTTCGATTTGCGACTTAGGCGCGGTTTCTGGCGATGTGTGGCAGGCCAGGCAGGCCGGGTCGGAGACCAGGATCGGCTGGGCGAGAAACAGTGTCGGCCCGTTGTTGCCATCGCGCTCGCCAACCCAATCGCGGACCTGGGGGTTGCCACGCAAATGCTCGACCAGCTCGGCTTCCCAGCCTGTGGCTTGGTGGCGTGAGTGGGGCGGGTCAAGGGTGGCATGCCGGTAGTGAAAATCAGGGTAGGCCTTGAGCATTTGCTGGAGCTGCGTGTTGGCGACGAACGTGGGGAGCAATTGCGGCAGCAATTCGAACGCCAGGCGATCCTGCAGCAGTGGCAGGATATGCTGCACGGTGAAGGCACTGCTGGCCTGCGCAGCACCCATGAGCATGCGCGCCTTGTCCAGCAATATCTCGCGGGCGTTCTTTTGCAGGAGGTGGCTAGCGAACAGCGCACTGGCGCAGAAACTGCCGATGAAGAGGGCCAGCAGTACGACGTTGAATTTGATGGCCAGAGACGATCTCATGCCGGCCTCCTTGTGGCCCCCGGTGGTAAGGGCAGGGTACTTGCTGCAAGGGGCTGAGAACCGCCAATTTTGCCTATGCATTTCAATGCCATGCATTGAAATAAGTGATGGAATGAAACTCCGCCTTCACGTGTGGGGGGGGCCGTGCCGGCGACGTTCGCGTCACCGGCACCGCCTCAAGTGCGCATTGGCGCGCCTGGGGTCAAGCCAGCACCTCGCGGGGGCGGGTGGCGTGTGAATGGCGCAAGGTCGGCAGCAGGAAGGCAATGGCCAGCAAGCACGCGGCTACCAGCATCACGAAACCGCCGTCCCAGCCGAAGTGGTCGACGGTGAAGCCCATTGCCGCACTCGCCGCGACCGAGCCGCCCAGGTAGCCGAACAGCCCGGTGAAGCCCGCCGCGGTGCCGGCGGCTTTTTTCGGTGCCAGCTCCAGCGCCTGCAGGCCCACCAGCATCACCGGCCCGTAGATCAGGAAACCAATGGAGAACAGCGCGATCATGTCGATGCTCGGGTTGCCCGGTGGGTTGAGCCAGTAAACCAAGGTGGCCACGGTCACCAGTGCCATGAACACGATCCCGGTCAGGCCACGGTTGCCACGGAAGATCTTGTCCGACATCCAGCCGCACAACAGGGTGCCGGGGATGCCGGCCCATTCATAGAAGAAGTAGGCCCACGACGTGGTGTCGACGCTGAAGTGCTTGGCTTCTCTGAGGTAGGTGGGCGCCCAGTCCAGCACGCCATAACGCAACAGGTAGACGAACACGTTGGCCAGGGCGATGTACCACAGCATCTTGTTGCGCAGCACGTACTGCACAAAAATCTGCTTGGCGGAAAACTCCTGCTCGTGGCTGGCATCGTAGCCTTCCGGGTAGTCGTTCCTGTACGCCTCGATCGGTGGCAGGCCTACCGACTGTGGGGTGTCGCGCATGGTTGCGAAGGCGAATACTGCCACCACGAGCGCCACCGTTGCAGGCACGTAGAACGCCGCGTGCCAGTCGTTGGTCCAGGCCAGGCCGAGCAGGAACAAGGGGCCGATCAGGCCGCCGCCGACATTGTGCGCCACGTTCCACACCGAAACCACGCCGCCACGTTCCTTTTGCGACCACCAGTGCACCATGGTCCTGCCGCTGGGCGGCCAACCCATGCCTTGTGCCCAGCCATTGATGAACAACAGCACGAACATGATGGCCACACTGGACGTGGCCCAATGCGCGAAACCGAACACGAACATGACTGCCGCCGAGACGAGCAAGCCAAAGGGCAGGAAATAGCGCGGGTTGGAACGGTCGGAGACCAGGCCCATGAGAAACTTGGACAGGCCGTAGGCGATGGCGATGGCCGAGATCGCCAGCCCCAGCTGGCCACGGGTGTAGCCTTGCTCTTCAATCAGATAGGGCATGGCCAGGGAGAAGTTCTTGCGCAGCAAGTAGTAGCCGGCATAGCCAAAGAAGATACCGGCGAAGATCTGCCAGCGTAGGCGGCGGTAGGTACTGTCGATGCGATCGTCGGGCAGGGGAGCCCGATGCGCGGCAGGGCGGAAAAAAGCGAACATTGCGAAGCTCCAGCATTGTTATAGGTATGCGAAAGCGAATATTACATTTTCATTACAGAAAAAATAACGCTTTCATTGGCTGGATTTGTTGAATTGTGAAGCTTCGGCCAGGGTTCAGTGCTGCGTGCCGCAGGCCATGGGGACCAGGCAGCCATCGCGGCCGATGTGGTAGCGCTGCAGGTCCTGGGCAAGGGTCAGATGGCCGCTGTAACCGGCCAGGGCTTCGCGGTGCACGTCTTCGATGCAGGGGCTGCGCCGCGGGTCGCGCTGGTAGCGGGCGCTGAAATGGGTCAGCACCAGGTTGCGCACACCGGCGGCCTCGGCAAACTGCGCCACGGCGGCGGCGGTGCTGTGGCCGAACGTGACGCCAGAGCGCTCGACGATCGCTTGAGTGAAGGTCGCTTCGTGCACCAGCACATCGACGTCCTTGGCCACCTTGGCCAGCAATTCGGGGCTGTCGTTGTCGCCACACACAATCACCCTGCGTGCTGGCCGCGAGGCGCGCAGGTAGTCGCGGCCATGTAGCACAAGGCCTGCATGCTCGACCGAATGCCCTTTGGCAAGTTCGCCCCACAGCGGGCCGCGCGGGATCCCTTCGGCATCCAGGCGCTGCACGTCCAGGCGCGGTTCGGGATTGATTTCGGTGAACACGTAGCCAACGCTTGGCACCCGGTGCGACAACTGCACGGTGCTGACTTCAAGCATGTCGCTGGACCACTTGGCCAGCTGCTCGACTGCCAGCAAACGTAATTCGAACGGCAGGAAGGTATCGCTGGCGGCCAGGCTCAGGCGCACCCAGTCATGCAATGCAGCGGGCAGGACCAGGTCCAGTGGTTCGCTGCGCCCGCTCATGCCAGCACTGGCCAGCAAACCGGGCAGCCCGAAGCAGTGGTCGCCGTGCACGTGGGTGATGAATACGCCACGCAGGTCGCGTATCGACAATGGCGTGTGCAGCAATTGGTGCTGGGTGCCCTCGCCGCAATCGACCAGGTACCAGTGGCTACCGCTGGCTTCGATGACGGCGGTGGCGCTGACATTGCGGGCCTTGGTCGGTACACCGGCCGAGGTGCCTAGAAACAGCAGGTCCATCATCGGGCTCCTTCAGTGGGTGCAATACACTGGCCTTCAGTCCAGCAGCGAAAGCCCGCACAGCATGTCGAGCAGCCCCTGCGGTACCAGCGGATAGTCACGGGTGAGTTCTGCAAGGTTGCACCATTTCGCCCGGAAGGGCGTACCGTCGCTCTCCTGGCCTTGCAGCCAAGGCTGTTCATAAAGGCTGGCATCATCGAAGCGGGCATCGAAGACCTGGACGATCTCGTGCCCCGGTTTGCCGTCGTAGGTGAACAGGTTCTCAAGACAGCCAAGCAGGCGCACAGCGCTGATCGATTGCCCCAGTTCCTCGTCAATCTCGCGGATGACAGCATCGCTGGCACGCTCACCGAAGTCGATACCTCCACCCAGTGGCCGGCTCAGTGTCTGCTGAGTGATCGGGTCCTTGAAAATGTTGACCAGGATGCTGCCCTGATGGTGGAAAACGCACAGGGCCAGCGGTCGGATGCGTGGCGCGGGCAGCGGCTTGAGGAAGCTGCGCTCATAGCTGAGGATGAAGCGTTGCTCAGTCGCCAGGGCCACCGCAGCGACGCATTCAGGGTCGGTCTCTGCCTGTTTGCGGTATTGCTCGTAAGCCGCAAGGCTGGGGAAACTGAACAAGCAGTAGGCGATGTTGTTGGCACCTTCGGCGGGCAGAAAATAACCATGGTGCGTGCCACCCATGCGCGTGACCAGGCGCATCCATAGGCGCGAGTAGGCCTCGAAGGCCGCAAGCTGATAGGGGTCGACAAGGTACTTGACGTGGCAGGTGATCACTGGGCTCGTTCCTTCGAGGTGCTGACGGGCGCACACCTTAGCCGGATTGCCGCAAGGCGTCGATGGTGTGCACCCTGCGCAGGTTATTCTGCCTGGCGCCAGATCAGCTTGCCGGTGTCATACCCTTGCTTCTGCGCGATCGCCAGCAACTGCTCGCGCGTCTGGTCGGTGATTGCCGGGGTGCGTGACAGCAGCCACAGGTATTCCCGGTTCGGGTGCCCGACCAGCGCCACGCGGTAATCCTTGTCGTGGTACAGCACCCAGTACTCGCCCTTGGTCAGCCCCGGCGCGAGGCGGCTGAACCAGTTGTCGAATTTCACCCAGAGCTTGTCGGTCTTGCCCGGCTGCTGGGCCTCGGCGATGCCCTTGGCCTCGTTCCACTCACCGTCCTGTTCCTTGCAGCGGTTGGTCACGTCGATGCGCCCGTCCTCACGCAAACCATAGTGGGCCTCGGACTGCACGCAGTTGCGCTGGAAGAACATCGGCAAGCGCGCCAGCTCGTACCAGGTGCCCTGGTAGCGTTGCAGGTCGACCTGCTGGGTGGTGGGCGGTGCGCGATGTTCATCGCTCGAACCGGCGCAGCCCGCCAGGGCCATTGTCAAGCAGGAAACGAAAAGGGCCGTACGCATTGCCATGGCAAACCTCCTGGAAGCGGATGGGGTGCTTACTTGCCTTTCGATGCGGCCGCGGGGCAAAAGTTGTATGCGATCACGCGTTATCCGGTGGCAGTGCGAACGAACCGGTCTGCACCTCACCGCCACGGACATAGCGGGAAATCACCACACCCTTGGGCGAGACCCGCGAGTATTGCAGGCTGAAGGCCGCTGGCGCGGCATCATTGCCGAACAGGCGTTTGCCATGGCCGAGCAGCAACGGATGGGTCAACAGTTGCAGTTCATCCACCAGCTCGGCCGCCAACAGCTGTTGTACCAGTTGGGCACTGCCCTGGGTCAGCAGTGCGGCACGTTGCTTGAATTCGACGGCGAGCGGGGCAGTGGTCCTGTTTTTGGCACAAGTACGGCAATGGGGCTGAGTTACCATCCTGCGATGTGAACCCTTTCCCCACAGGAGTGCAGCCCGTGACCGAGTACAGCGCGTTCAAGGTCGAACTGACCGACAACATCGCCCATGTGCAGATCAACCGCCCGGAAAAGATCAACGCGATGAACGCGGCCTTCTGGGAGGAAATCGTCGACATCTTCCAGTGGATCGACGACACCGACGCGGTGCGCGCCGTGGTCATCAGTGGTGCGGGCAAGCACTTCTCGTCGGGCATCGACCTGATGATGCTGGCCTCGCTGGCCGGCCAGATGGGCAAGGACGTGGGCCGTAACGCGCGGCTGCTGCGCCGTACCATCCTGCGTCTGCAATCCTCGTTCAATGCCGTGGATAACTGCCGCAAGCCGGTGCTGGCGGCGATTCAGGGTTATTGCATTGGCGGCGCCATCGACCTGGTCTCGGCGTGCGACATGCGCTACTGCAGTACGGACGCGCAGTTCTCGATCAAGGAAATCGACATGGGCATGGCCGCCGATGTCGGCACCCTGCAACGTTTGCCACGTATCATCGGCGACGGCATGATGCGTGAGCTGGCCTTCACCGGGCGCAACGTCGAGGCTGACGAGGCGCTGCGCATCGGCCTGGTCAACCGCGTCTATGATGATCAGGCTGCGCTGCTCGACGGGGTCTTTGCCATTGCCCGCGAGATTGCCGCAAAATCGCCGATCGCCGTGGCCGGCACCAAGGAAATGCTCAGCTACATGCGCGACCATCGCATCGACGATGGCCTGGAATACATCGCCACCTGGAACGCCGCGATGCTGCAGTCCGAAGACCTGCGCGTGGCCGTGGCGGCGCACATGAGCAAACAGAAACCGACGTTCGCCGACTGACCGGGCCGGGGGACGCAGCACAGGAACCCCCGACATGTCAGCACGCTGGACTACCGCAGTACTCGACCCGCAGATCACCGGGGGTTTGGCCGTCGCCCGCAGCCCGGAAGGGTTCCTGGTGGACGCCAACGGCGCGCTTTTTGCCCGCGACTGGCTCAAGCGCCAGGACTTCGACGTGCTCGCCGAGCACGGCATTGGCCACTTCGATGGCGAGCCGGTGTTCCTGCTGGAGCTGCGCAGCGCCGCTGAGGTGCCCGGCTGCAGCTGGCGTGGCCTGCGGGCGTTCATGCTGGAAGGTGACTTCGACCTCTATAAAGTGCTCGGCTATGCCGCGCAGATCGGCACCTGGGCTCGCGAACACCGTTTCTGCGGTAGCTGCGGCCAGGCGATGACGCAGATCCGCTGGGAGCGGGCGATGTTCTGCCAGCCTTGCGACCTGCGCAGTTACCCGCGCATCTCGCCGAGCATGATCGTGCTGGTGACCCGTGGCGACGAGATCCTGTTGGCGCGTTCACCGCGCTTCGTCAGCGGCGTGTACAGCACCTTGGCGGGCTTCGCCGAGCCGGGCGAGTCGGCCGAAGACTGCCTGGTGCGTGAAGTGCGTGAAGAGGTGGCGGTCGAGGTCAGGAACATTCAGTACGTCGGCAGCCAGTGCTGGCCATTCCCGCACTCGATGATGCTGGGCTTCCACGCCGAGTACGCGGGTGGCGATATCGTCATGCAGCCGGACGAGATCGAAGACGCCCAGTGGTTCAGCGTGCACGACCTGCCGCCGCTGCCGGCCGGGCGGTCGATTGCCCGCTATTTGATTGATCTTTACGTGGCGCGCCGGTCAGGCCTGCCCGAACCAGTGCTGCCACGCTAGGCGCACGGTCAGTGCCAGCACCACGGTGATGAACACCGGGCGGATGAACTTGCTGCCGCCGCTGATCGCCGTGCGTGCGCCGAAGAACGCGCCGACCATCACCGACAGGCCCATGCACAGGCCGACGACATAGTCCACCTGCCCGGAAATGATGAACACCGTCAGCGCCGCAATGTTGCTGACGAAGTTCATGCTGCGCGCCACGCCGCTGGCACGGACCAGGTCGATGGGGTAGAGCAGCAGCGTGCTCACGGTCCAGAACGCGCCGGTACCGGGGCCGGCCACGCCGTCATAGAAACCCAGGGTGAAGCCCTGCGGGAACTGCCACGTCTTCTTGATGGGCGCATCGGCGTCCAACGGCGCCTTGGGCGTGCCGCCGAACAGCAGGTAGATGCCGCAGGCGAAGACGATCACCGGCAGCATCTTGTTCAGCCATTCGGCAGGCATGTAGTGGGCGATGACCGCGCCGATCAATGCCCCGAGCAGGGTGGCGAACAAGGCAGGGCGCCACTGCGCCGGGTGGAACAGCTTGCGCTTGTAGTAGGTGAACCCGGCGGTGGCCGAGCCGAAGGTCGAGCTCAGCTTGTTGGTGCCCAGCACCAGGTGCGGTGGCATGCCGGCGGTCAGCAGCGCCGGGGTGGTGAGCAGGCCGCCACCGCCAGCGATAGCGTCGATGAAACCGGCGACGAAGGCGACCAGGGCGAGGATCAACAGGGTGAGCGGTTCTACGGTGAGTTCGAAGGGCATTGGGATTCGGCAGGCAGGAAGGCAGGGTGCGGCAAACTGCCGCGCTGGAAGGGCAGCATGGTAATGCGGGGAGGGATGGGTTGCCAGTGCCGGCCTCTTCGCGGGACAAGCCCGCACACAGAATTAGCGCAGAACCTGTGGGAGCGGGCTTGTCCCGCGAAGAGGCCAGCATTGAAGCTGCATCTCAGCTACGGATGAACGCCAGCAGGTCCGCATTGATCACTTCGGCATGCGTGGTCGGCATGCCATGCGGGAAGCCCTTGTAGGTCTTGAGCGTGCCGTTGGAGAGCAGTTTCGCCGACAGCGGCGCGGAATTTTCATAGGGCACGATCTGATCATCATCGCCATGCATCACCAGCACTGGCTGTTGGATTTTCTTCAGGTCTTCGGTGAAGTCGGTCTGGGAAAACGCCACGATCCCGTCGTAGTGCGCCTTGGCACTGCCGACCATGCCTTGCCGCCACCAATTGGCGATGACTCCTTCGGCCGCCTCGGCCCCTGGCCGGTTATAGCCATAAAACGGCCCGGCCGGCACATCGCGTTAGAATTGCGCACGGTTGCTCGCCACTTGCGCCTGGAAACCGTCGAACACCGACTTGGGCAGGCCACCGGGGTTGCCCGGGGTTTGCACCATCAGTGGCGGTACCGCAGCGATCAACACCGCTTTGACCACCTGGTCGGCGGGGTAGCGGGCCATGTAGCGCACCACTTCGCCGCCACCGGTGGAGTGGCCGACATGCACCGCACCCTGGATGCCCAGGTGCTCGACCACGGCGGCCACGTCATCGGCATAGTGGTCCATGTCGTGGCCGTCCCACACTTGGCTGGAGCGCCCGTGGCCGCGCCGATCGTGGGCCACCACGCGAAAGCCCTGGCTGAGGAAGAACAGCAATTGAGCGTCCCAGTCGTCGGCACTGAGCGGCCAGCCGTGGTGGAAGTGGATGACCGGCGCATCGCGCGGGCCCCAGTCCTTGTAGAAGATCTGTACGCCATCCTTCGTGGTGACATAGCTCATGGTCGCGTCTCCTCTGTGCAGGGGGATTGCCGAGTGAGCTATTGAGAATAGGAGAGATTTCTGCGTTGTCAGTCACAGAAACCACCGATACTCGCGGGCACTGACCTCCTGCATGAACGCCAGGTGGTCCTGGCGCTTGTTCTCGCAGTACACCATCACAAACTCTTCCCCCAGCCCTTCATTCACGGCAGGGTGCCCGCGCATGGCCGAGACCGCGCCCAGCATATCCTTGGGAAAGTCGACCCCGCTGCCGCGATCCTCGTTCAGCGGCGCAATCGGCTCCTGCCCGGCATCCAGCCCGTGCTCCATGCCACACAAGATGGCTGCCAGCACCAGGTACGGGTTGGCATCCGCCCCCGCCAGCCGGTGCTCGATGCGCAGGTTGCGTGTGTCCGACTCGGGGATGCGGATGCACGCGTCACGGTCTTCGAAGCCCCAACTGGCGCGGCTGGCGGCATTGACCATGGCACCGTAGCGGCGAAACGCGTTGTGGTTGGCGGCGAAGATCGGCATGCAGTGCGGCAGCAAGGCCAGGCAGCCGGCCACAGCATGGCGCAGCGGGCGTTGCTGGTCGGCGGCCAGCAGGTTGTTGCCAGCCTTGTCGTACAGGCTGACGTGCACGTGCATGCCGCTGCCTGGCGCCTGCAGGTAGGGTTTGCTCATGAACGAGGCACGCAGCCCATGCTTGAGTGCCACGCCCCGCGTGCTGCGGCAGAACAATGCCGCCCAGTCGGCGGCACGCAGGCCGTCGTCGCAGTGGCCGAAGTTGATCTCGAACTGGCCGGGGCCCAGCTCGGCGGTGATGACGTTGGCGTCGACCCCTTGCGCGTTGGCGGTGTGCACCATGTCGCGGAGCACATCGCTGAAGCGCGACAGCCGTTCGATGTGCATGTTGGACTGGTCGTCCGGGTCATCGCTGAATGGGTCGTGCGGGAACTGCGGCAGGCCTTGCTTGAGCGCCCGGTCGAACAGGTAGAACTCCAGTTCGAACGCCACCACCGGGCGAATACCGCGCCGCTCCAGGCGCTGCAGCACGCGGGCGAGTACTTCGCGCGGCTCGAATTCGATGGGGGCGGCGGTGCCGTCGGAGCTGATCAGCATCTGGCCCAGCGGTTCGCGCTCCCAGCTGACCGGCTTGAGCGTGCCGGGGACCAGGCGGCGCAACGCATCCGGGTCGCCGTCGTTGAAGCAGTAGTCGCCAATCGGGAACAGCCCGCCTTGCACGCCCAGCAGCACGCAATTCTGCGGCAGTTTCAGCGGGCTGCCGGCCGCCACCTTTTCCAGCATGTCGATGGGGTAGCGCTTGCCGTAGAAGTGCCCGGGAATGTCCAGGCTCAACAGGTCGACGTGGCGTACTTCGGGGTAACGTGCGCGAAAGGCGCGCACTTCACTGAGCAGATCGGCAACGCGTGTGCTTGTTGTTGTCATGCTGTGCTCTCATCGAAAAACCCAGAGGACGCGGGTCGCCTGGTCGGTCAGGTTGGCGTAGCGGAAGTGGCGGTGCGGGGGTAACTGGAAACTGTCGTTGGGGCCGAGGGTCACCGCGTGGTCGTGGCCGTCGAGCCACAATGTCAGTTCGCCTTCGAGCACGAAACCGCCTTGCTCGGAGCTGTCGTCCAGGTGGCCCTCGCCACTGCTGGCGCCGGGCGCCAGGTGGCTTTCGAGCATCGCGAAGCTGCCGTTGAGGGTGGGTGACACCAGCACGTCGCTGATGCCTTCGGCGTAGTAGATCGTGCGCCGCTCGCCCGGCCGAGTGACCCAGTCCAGGTCACGCGCCTGGCTGGCCTGGTAGAAGTAGGTGGTGGGCACGTGCAGGGCTTCGCTGATGGCGGTCAGGTCGGCCACGGTGGGTTGCGACAGCCCGCGTTCGACCTGCGACAGAAAGCCCAGCGAGCGTTTTACCTTGGTGGCCAGCTCGCCGAGGGTGAGCCCGCGGTGCTTGCGCAAATCGCGGATCAGCAGCGCCAGACCCTGGGCGTCTTCAGACATGATCGCGCATCCTGTACCAGGCTTTGGCGGCGGCCTCCAGCGGCGCGGCCAGGAAGTCACCGCCAGGGAAGCGCCCATTGTCGATGCCCTGGTACAACGCCAGCAGGTCGTCATCACCGAGGATCGCATCGCTGACCGCCCGCGCGCCGGCCAAGGTCGGCAGCACACCGTGGCCCGAGAAGCCCTGCAGCCAGTAGCGCTGGCCCTCGCGACCGATATCCGGGGTGCGCTGCATGCTGCAGTCGATGTGCCCGCCCCAGGCGTAATCGATGGCCACCCCGGCCAGTTGTGGGAACACACGCTCCAGGTAGGGGCGGGTGGCGCTGGCGACATCCTTGGGGATACCGCCCAGGTAGGTGCAGCCGCCACCGAACAGCAGGCGGTGGTCTGGGGTGAGGCGGAAGTAGTCGGGGACGAACTGGTTGTCTATCACGCAGCTGTTGCGCGGCAGCAGCGAACGGGCGATGGTCGCGTCCAGTGGGGCGGTGGCCACCTGGTACGAGCCGACCGGCAGCAGCCGGCGCGACAGGTTGCGGTCTAGGCGATCGATATAGGCGTTGCAGGCCAGTACCAGCACGTCACCGTGCACTTCGCCATGCGCGGTACGGGCGACATAGCCGTTGGTGGTTTGCTGGTAGTCGAGCACCTGGCTCTGCTCGAAGATCTGCCCGCCAGCGGCTTCAACGGCAGCGGCAAGGCCCTGAGCCAGCTTCAACGGGTTCAGGTGCGCACCCTTGGCGTCGTACAGCGCGGCCTGGTAGCGCGGGCTGTCGATCCACTGTGGCAGTTCGTCCCGGCCGATCAGGCGCAGGGCGTCATAACCCCACGTTTGCTCGGCGTCGCGCAGCGCCTCTTCGAGCATGGTTACCCGGCGTGGCAGCACCGATGTCCAGAGGCTCCCCACGCGGTAGTCGATATCGAAGCCATGGCGCTGTGGCAGTTCACGCATTTCGTCGGCGGCCCAGCACATGCTGTCCCACAGGCGCCGGGTGCGCTCCACGCCCAGGGCTTTCTCGATCGGCGGCATGTCGCACGACCAGCCCAGCAGTGCCTGGCCACCGTTGCGCCCCGAAGCGGCCCAGGCAACCCGGCTGGCTTCCAGCAGGGTCACGCGTTTGCCTGCCAGGGCCAGGCGCAGAGCGGTGTGCAGGCCACTGAAGCCAGCGCCGATGATGAGCACATCGGTGTCGTGGCGGCCCTGCAAGGTCGGGCGCAGGGGAATGTTGGCGGGGTAGGTCTGGGCGTAGTAGGTGGCGACGTGCTGGGCGGATTGCTTGAACATGCCGGGGGCCTCGTGAAAATTATTATGCTTATTTTCATGAAAATTTAGCAGGTAATTTTCACCGCGCCAGTCGATGGTGGTTGGCGATATGATCCGGTCATGCCATCGCTCACTGGAGCTCACCATGCGCCGCTTGCCTTCCCTGACTGCCCTGCGCACCTTCGAGTGCGCGGCACGCCACGGCCACTTCGGCCGCGCAGCCGCCGAACTGTGTGTTACCGACAGCGCCGTGAGCCACCAGATCCGTCTGCTGGAGGAGCAACTCGGGGTCAGCCTGTTCGACCGCGTAGGCCGCCACGTGCGGTCCAGCGCAGAGGCAGAGCGCCTGCTGCATCATCTGCAACAGGCGTTTGAACTGATCAGCAAGGCGTGCGACGAACTGCGCGACCCGGCTTCGCAAGCGGTGCTGCGGGTTGCAGTGACGGCAGAGCTGGCGCAGAAATGGCTGGTAGCACGGCTCGCCGATTTCAGCAGCCGTTACCCGCACATCACCCTGCACCTGCATGAGCAGCCGATCGATGCTGGCGCGCCGGCGCTGGATGTCGACCTGGCTATCACTTATGGCACCAGCACCCTCGACGCCAGTACCCATTTCGTCAGGCCCTTGCCGCTGTTGCAGTTCTTTCCGGTGTGCAGCCCGGGCCTGTTCAACCAGGGCGGCTTGAAGCGCCCGCGTGATCTGGTGCGCCATTGCCTGCTGCACGACGACCAGGATGGCCGGACCTGGACCACCTGGCTGGCTACCCATGCAGACGATGCGTTGCCCACGCGCCAGTTGTATTTCCCGCATGCCGCGTTGGCACTGGAGGCGGCGCTGCTGGGGCAGGGCGTCGCCATGGGTGACAACCTGACCTGCCAGGGCGACTTGCAGAGCGGCAAGCTGGTGCGGCCTTTCGGTGCCAGCGTGACCGCGCAAGGGCAGTACGCGCTGGTGTGCGAGCGCTTGCGCCTGGAGCGCACCGCCGTGGCGCAATTCATCGAATGGTTCATCGAACAACTGGGCGATAGCTGAATTTAATTCAGCTATCGCTGAGTTTTCATCGTTGGATGCCTGAAACGGGCCGGCGTAGCGTGCAGTCATCACTCACCGATGAGAGGTTGACCCATGGCACGTTCGCTCACCACCACTCCCAAAGCGGATGGCTTCCGCCTGCCTGGCGAATTCGAGCGCAAGGCAGGCTGCTGGCTCGGCTGGCCAGAGCGGCCTGATGTGTGGCGCAATGGCGCCAAGCCGGCGCAAAAGGTCTGGGTCGAGATAGCCACCGCCATCGCCTCCAGCGAGCCGGTCACCGTCTGCGCCTCCGCGGCGCAGTATGCCAACGCCCGGCGCTTGCTGCCGCCGCCCGTGCGGGTGGTCGAGATGACCTGCAACGACACCTGGTTCCGTGACAGCGGTGCTTGCTTCGTGGTCAACGACAGCAGCGGTGACGTACGGGGCGTGGACTTCGAGTTCAATGCCTACGGCGGCCTGGACGGCGGCCTCTATTACCCCGGGGACAAGGATGATCAGATCGCCCAGAAAATCCTCGAGATCGAAGGGCTGGACCGCTACCGTGCGCCGCTGATTGCCGAGCTGGGCGGCATCCAGAGCGACGGCCAGGGCAGCCTGCTGACCACCGAGCAGTGCCTGCTCAACCGCAATCGCAATGCCCACCTTGGTAAGGACGAGGTGACCCGCCGCCTGCAGGACTATCTGGGCGCCGATCAGGTCATCTGGCTGCCGCGCGGTTGCAAGTTCGACGAAACCGATGGCCACGTGGACGATCTGGCGTGCTTCGTACGGCCGGGTGAGGTGGTGCTGCAATGGACGGACAACCGCGATGACCCGCAGTGGGAGATCTACCAGGAGGCCTACGACATCCTGCGCAGCACCCGCGATGCCCGTGGCCGTGAGCTCAAGGTGCACAAGCTGCCCCAGCCCGAGGTGCTGCAGTGGACGGCCGAGGAAGCTGCCGGGCTTGATCAGGTCGAAGGTACCCACCTGCGCGAGGCGGGTACCCGAATCTGTGCCTCGTACATCAACTACTACGCCGGTAACTCGGCCATCGTCGTACCGCTGTTCGGTGATCGTAACGACAGCATTGCCCAGGCGACCTTGGCCGAGCTGTTCCCCGAGCACCGGATCATCGGCATCGACAACTCCCGCGAGATCCTGTTGGGCGGCGGCAATGTCGCCTGCATCACCATGCCGCAATATGCCGGGGGCCGTCGCTGATGAAATACCCACTGCTGGCGGCTGCGGTCGCCTTGGGTTGCGCAGCGTCGGTGGCCAAGGCAGCCGACGCACGACAGCCGACCGTCAACCTGTACATCTGGGGCGAATACCTTGCCCCGGATACCCTGACCAACTTTGAGAAGGACACCGGCATCCGGGTGGTCGCCGACCACTTCGACTCGTTGGAAACTGCCGAGACCAAGTTGCTCACCGGTGGCAGTGGCTACGATGTGGTGCTCAGTGCCGGGCAGCACCTGAGCCGGGCGATAGCCAGCGGCGCACTTCAGCCGTTGGACAAGGCCCAGTTGCCGCACCTGGCGGGCGTTGGCGAGGAATTTCGCCAGCACATGGCAATGTTCGACCCGGGCAACCGCTATGCCGGCACCTACGCCTGGGGCACCACAGGGGTGGGCTACCAGCAGCAGGCGGTGACGGCACGCATGGCCGGGGCGCCGGTGGGCAGTTGGGCCATGCTGTTCGACCCACAGGTGGTGGCGAAATTCGCTGATTGCGGGGTGAGCCTGCTCAATGACCCCAACGAAGTATTTGCGGCAGTGATGCGCTATTTGGGCCTGGACATCAACCAGCAGCGTCTCGAGGACCTCAGGGCTGCGGAAGTCCAGTTGCGCAAGATTCGCCCCTATATCCGTTACTTTGACAATGACCGCAACATCAACGACCTGGCCAATGGCGAAACCTGCGTGGCGATGTCGTGGAACGGCAATGTGGCAATCGCCCAAGCCCAGGCACAGCAGGCGGGGAAAGCGTTTGCTCTGGACTACAGCATCCCTGAGGAAGGCACGCTGATCTGGCTGGATGCGCTGGTGGTGCCCAAGGATGCGCCGCATCCGCAGGCCGCCTGGAAGCTGCTCGATTACCTGATGCGACCGGAGGTGATCGCGCCGATCACCGATACCATTCATTACGCCAATGCGATCACGGCGGCTGACGGATTGGTGGATGCCAGTATCCGCAATGCGCCGGGGACGTATCCGCCTGCCGAAGTGAGGGCGCGGTTATATGGCAAGAATGACAATGGCAAGGCGTTCAACCGCGAGCTGACACGGGCCTTCAGTCGGTTGAAAAGTGGCACCTAGTTCAAGCAGGTTGTCGGTTGTGGCCTCATCGCCGGCAAGCCATCAGCGGGTCTTGGCGGGGGCCTTGTGTCGCGACTGCCTAGGCTTGCTCCCAGTTGCCTTGCCTGTGCTCCTGCCCTTTTTCTTCCACGGTGGCGCCTTGCCCACCGCAGGCCCGCTGATGGTCATGCGCATTGCGCTGCAACGCTCCACCAGCTTGCCTACCCACGCCGACTGCCGGGTTACGAATTCCTCCAGGCCCATTTCGCCACTCTGCACCATGTCCAGCGCCTGCTCCCAGATGGCCGTGGTACCGGGGTCGGCGATGGCGCGGGGCACGGCGTCGATCAGGCTGAAGGCGGCCGGGGTGGCGGCCAGGGCCTTGCCGTTCTTGGTCAGGTAGCCCCGGTCGAGCAGGCCCTGGATGATGCTGGCCCGGGTCGCTTCGGTGCCGATGCCGGTGGTTTCCTTGAGCTTCTGTTTGAGGCGCGGGTCGTCCACCAGCTTGGCGACGTTTTTCATGGCCTTGATCAGGTCACCTTCGGTGAATGGCTTCGGGGGCTGGGTCCACAGGTCTTTCAGGTTCAGGCCCTGCACGGTGCAATCCTGGCCTTCGCGCAACGCCGGCAGCACCTGGGGCGCCGGTGCCTCGCGGCCCTTGGCTGGGGCCAATGCTTCGGGCAGGGCGCGGCGCCAGCCCGGCTCGACGATCTGCTTGCCCACGGCGCGCAGCGCATGGCCTGCACAGTCGAACTCGGCCTGGGTGCGGTCGTATTCGTGGTTAGGCAGGAACTGGGCCAGGTAACGGGCGCGGATCAGGGTGTAGACCGCCTTGTGCTTGGCCGGCAGACGTGATGGGTCGCTGGCGGCGGCGGTGGGGATGATGCCGTGGTGAGCGCTGACCTTGGCATCGTTCCAGGCCCGCGAGCGGCGCTGGGGCTCAAGGTGCGCCTGCAGCGGCGCCAGGTTGGCGTCGGCGCGTTGCAGCGCATCGAGAATGGCCGGCGCCTCGCTGTGCTGGCTGACGGGCAGGTAGCCGCAGTCGCTGCGCGGGTAGGTGATCAGCTTATGGGTTTCGTACAGGGCCTGGGCGATATCGAGGGTTTCCTGGGCGCCGAGGCCAAACTTTTTCGAGCACAGTTCCTGCAACGTACCGAGGTCGAAGGGCAGGGGGGCGGCCTCGCGCACGCGCTCGGTGGCGACTTTGACCACCCGTGCCGTGCCGGCGTTGCCGATAGCGGCGGCGGCCTGTTGCGCCAGTGCCTGGTTGAGGCAGCGGCCTTGGTCGTCGCACGTGTCTTCAGGCGCCCGCCATTGGGCGTTGAAGGCTTGGCCAGCCTGTGCCAGTTGCACGTCGATGGCCCAGAAGGGTATCGGGACGAAGTCGGCGATGCTGCGGTCGCGGTCGACCACCAGGCGCAGGGTCGGGGTTTGCACCCGCCCCACTGGCAACACACCCTGGTAGCCGGATTGGCGGCCGAGCAGGGTGAACAGCCGGCTCATGTTCATGCCGATCAGCCAGTCGGCCCGCGAGCGGCCCAGCGCCGAGTGATAAAGGTTGAAGGTTTCCTGGCCGGGCAGCAGGCGCGCCAGGGCCTTGCGAATGGACGCGTCATCCAGGGCTGACAGCCACAGGCGCTGGATCGGCCCGCGGTAGCGGCAATGCTCGACCAGCTCGCGGGCGATCATCTCCCCTTCGCGGTCGGCGTCGGTGGCGATCACCAGTTCACGCGCTTCGCCCAGCAGGCGCTTGACGGCCTTGAAC
Organism: Pseudomonas sp. NPDC087185; assembly: GCF_044744955.1. Classification (NCBI taxonomy): domain Bacteria; kingdom Pseudomonadati; phylum Pseudomonadota; class Gammaproteobacteria; order Pseudomonadales; family Pseudomonadaceae; genus Pseudomonas; species Pseudomonas sp. NPDC087185. The sequence continues at coordinate 420,859 of NZ_JBIUZK010000002.1, forward strand.
TGGCTGGCGGTCTTGGGTTTGACCAGCATCTTCCACTTTTCCGGGATGATCGGCAGGTCGGCGAGGTTCCAGCGCTTGTAGCGTTCGTCGTAGCTGTCGGGCGGGGCGGTTTCGAGCAGATGGCCGATGCACCAGGTGACGCAGACGTCGGTGCCTTGCCAGCAGCCTTCGGCCTTGCGGGTGGCGCCGAGGACCTTGGCGATGTCTTTTGCCTGGGAGGGTTTTTCGCAGAGGAACAGGCGCATGGCCGGGAACGCTTTATCGGGGGTGATAGGCGCTAGGATGCGCAAGCGAGGGCGCGGAGGCAAGTTTTATCTGGATGGATGTACAGGTTTTGTCAGTAAGGATGTTGCTGTGACCACCGGCCTCTCGCCGGCAAGCCGGCTCCCACAGGTGCATCATCGCTGCTGAAAGCTATGAGGTCCCTGTGGGAACCGGCTTGCCGGCGAGAGGGCCGGTGACGTCAACTGCTAGGGATCAGGCGATTTCGCGGGAGGCGCGCACCATGTCCACATGCGGGATGCCAGCTTCGAGGAATTCCTCGCTGACCACGCGAAAGCCCAGCCGCTCGTAGAACGGCGTGGCGTGCACCTGGGCGCTGAGCATCTGCTGCTTGAGGTCGCGGTTCTGCGCCTCGACGATCACCGCATTGACCAGCGCATCGCCAACCTTCAGCCCGCGCCAGTCCTTGAGTACCGAGATGCGCCCGATGGTGCCGTCTGCCAGCAGCCGTGCAGTGCCGATCGGGTAGTCGCCTTCAAGCGCCAGGAAGTGCAACGCGTCCTGGTCTTCCGAGTCGAACTCCAACTCCGGCGGAATGTGCTGTTCGGCGACGAATACCGCTTCCCGGATACGGCGGATATCGGCGTTGTCCTTGTGCCAGTCGGCGAGGCGCACACGAATCTTATTCATTGGCGAATCCCAGGCTTCCTTGTTTGATCAACTGCTGTACCAGCGTAAGGCCATCTTCATCCTGCAGCCAGGCTTCAAGGTTGTCGATATGTAACGCATCGGCGGAGCACACCAGCTTGAGCAGCTCACGCAGCTTGGCGGGGAGCGGGCAGCTGCGGCCGCTGGCGAACAGCATCAGGTCGTCGCCAAGCTCCGACCAGGCCATGCGCGCGCTTGGGTTGCGGATCAGGATGGCGCCATCTTCCAGGGCTTCGACCAGTTCCTGCTCGTCCAGCTCTTCACCGACGACCTGCTCGGGGTAGCGCGGCTCGGTCATGAACTGGCCGAACCAGGTCAGCAGCAGGTCCTTGTCGTTCATGTGCTTGTCGATCAGCCCCTTGAGGCGGTCGAGGGCGTCATGCTGGATCTGGTGCGGGTCGCTGGCAGGCTGGGCGTCGGCGTCGCTGTAGCGCTCTTCGTCCGGCAGGAACTGGCCGAGGAAGTCGGTGAAGTGGGTCAGCACTTCGGCGGCGCTCGGGGCGCGGAAGCCGACCGAGTAAGTCAGGCAGTCGTCCACGGCCACGCCATAGTGGGCCAGGCGCGGTGGCAGGTAGAGCATGTCGCCAGGCTCCAGGGTCCATTCGCCGCTCTGTTCGAATTCGGCGAGGATGCGCAGGTCGGCATGTTCCAGCAGCGGGCTTTCGCTGTCGCACATCTGGCCGACTTTCCAGTTGCGCTGGCCGTGGCCCTGCAGCAGGAACACGTCATAGTTGTCGAAGTGCGGGCCAACGCTGCCACCGGGGGTGGCGAAGCTGATCATCACGTCGTCGATGCGCCAGCTCGGCAGGAAACGGAAGTGCTCCAGCAGCTCGGCCACTTCCGGTACGAACTGGTCGACGGCCTGCACCAGCAGGGTCCAGTCCTTTTCCGGCAGGTCGGCGAAGGTGTCTTCGTTGAAAGGGCCGCGACGCAGCTCCCACGGGTGGGCGCCATGTTCGAGCACGATGCGCGACTCGACTTCCTCTTCCAGAGCCAGGCCGGCCAGCTCGTCGGGGTCGATCGGGCTTTCGAAGTCCGGGAACGCCTGGCGCACCAGCAGCGGCTTCTTCTGCCAGTAGTCGCGCATGAATTCGCGGGCCGAGATGCCGCCGAGCAGCTGCAGTGGAGTATCAGGATTCATGTTCAACCTATTGAAAAAACGTAATTTTCGTCCGGGAATAAAAACGCCCGGCGAGGCCGGGCGTTGAACGCGACGGTCAGCTTAGATGCGTTTGGCCTGCGCTGCCGCGTTACCGATGTAGCTGGCCGGGGTCAATTGCTTGAGCTCGGCCTTGGCGTCGGCTGGCATGTCCAGGCCGTCGATGAAGGTCAGCAGCGCTTCAGGGGTGATGCCCTTGCCACGGGTCAGCTCCTTGAGCTTCTCGTAGGGGTTCTCGATGTTGAAGCGGCGCATCACGGTCTGGATCGGCTCGGCGAGGACTTCCCAGCACGCGTCCAGGTCGGCAGCGATACGTGCGGTGTTGACTTCCAGCTTGCCGATGCCTTTGAGGCTGGCTTCGTAGGCAATGATGCTGTGAGCGAAGCCCACGCCCAGGTTGCGCAGCACGGTGGAGTCGGTCAGGTCACGCTGCCAGCGCGAAACCGGCAGCTTGCTGGCCAGGTGCTGGAACAGTGCGTTGGCGATACCCAGGTTGCCTTCGGAGTTTTCGAAGTCGATCGGGTTGACCTTGTGCGGCATGGTCGACGAGCCGATTTCGCCGGCGACGGTACGCTGCTTGAAGTAGCCCAGGGAGATGTAGCCCCAGATGTCGCGGTCGAAGTCGATCAGGATGGTGTTGAAGCGCGCGATCGCGTCGAACAGCTCGGCGATGTAGTCGTGCGGTTCGATCTGGGTGGTGTACGGGTTGAACTGCAGGCCCAGCTCGTCTTCGATGAAGGCGCGGGCGTTCTCTTCCCAGTCGATCTGCGAGTAAGCCGAGAGGTGGGCATTGTAGTTGCCCACGGCACCGTTGATTTTACCCAGCAGCGGCACGGCGGCTACCTGAGCGATCTGGCGCTCCAGGCGGTACACGACGTTGGCCAGCTCTTTGCCCAGGGTGGTCGGCGAAGCCGGCTGACCGTGGGTGCGCGACAGCATTGGCACGTCGGCGTGAGCGTGGGCCTGTGCGCGGATAGCTTCGGCGATCTGGCGCATCAGCGGCAGCAGGACTTCGTCACGGCCGGCGCGCAGCATCAGGGCGTGGGACAGGTTGTTGATGTCTTCACTGGTGCAGGCGAAGTGGATGAATTCGCTGACCTTGGCCAGCTCAGGCAGTTGCGCAGCCTGCTCCTTGAGGAGGTATTCGATCGCCTTGACGTCGTGGTTGGTGGTGCGCTCGATTTCTTTGACGCGTTCAGCGTGCTCGAGCTTGAAGTCGGTGGCCAGACCGTCCAGCAGGGCAGTGGCTTCGGCGGAGAACGCCGGCACTTCGCCGATCTGCGGGTGGGCGGCCAGGCGCTGCAGCCAGCGCACTTCGACCAGGGCGCGGAAACGGATCAGGCCGTATTCGCTGAAAATGGGGCGCAAGGCCTGGGTTTTGCCGGCGTAACGGCCGTCTACAGGGGAAACCGCAGTGAGCGAAGAGAGCTGCATGGGGTGTTCTCGGACAGTCAGGCTTTTGGAGGGCGCATATCATACATGAAAAATGCGCCCAGGTCGGGTGGCTGACCAAAGGTCGGGCCATTTCAAATCTTTCCAAACACTGATGGCTTGGGTACGAAACCTGGGGGAACGGGCGTGAGTTACCCCTCAAGTGGGGTTGCGCATCATGTCGTACAGTTCATTGAGCAGCTTGCGCCGGCTGAACACCAGTTGCCACCGATGCCCGCCCAGCTGGCGCCACAGGCGCGCGGCGCGGATGCCGGCGAGCAGCAGGGCGCGGATTTTCGACGCGTTGCTGGCCTGCTGCAGGAAGCGCATGTCGCCATGCACCTGGATGCGCTGGCGCAGGGTGCTCAGGGTGTCCTGATACAAGGCGCCGCTGGAAGCGATGACATTTTCGTGAGCAAGGCCAAAATGGTCGGCCTGCGACTGGATCTGCGGCAGGCGGTTGCCGATGGTGTCGAGCAGGTCGCCGCGCTTGTTCAGCTGGCGCTCCAGGCCGAGCATCGACAGGGCATAGCGCAGCGGCTCGCGCTGCAGGCTGCTGGGGTCGCGCTCCAGCGCGCCGACCAGCGCACGGTAGCCGTCGCGCAGGTTGAGGTCGTCGCCGCCGAACACTTCCAGGGTGTTCTTGGGGTCGCGCACCAGCAGGCTGTTGAGCATGCAGCCGATATTGGCCTCGCTGGCCTGGCCGGTGCGGGCGATGCGGTCGACCAGCACGGCGGCCTGGAATACGCCGCCCAGGGCAATCAATTGCTCCTGCAGGTTGCTCATGTGCGAGGGCTCCACGGCTCGGCGGTTTCGATCACGCCGCCGCCCAGGCACACCTCGCCGTCATAGAACACCACCGACTGGCCCGGGGTGACAGCGCGCTGTGGCTCGTCGAACACGGCCCGGTAGCCGCTTGCGGTCAGCTCCAACGTGCACTGCTGGTCGCTCTGGCGGTAGCGCACCTTGGCGGTGAGCTTGCGCGGGCTGCTGAGGTCGATCGGGTTGACCCAGAAGATTTCCGAGGCGAGCAGGGCGCGGGAGAACAGCCACGGGTGTTCGTTGCCCTGGCCGACCACCAGCACGTTGCGCGCCAGGTCCTTGTGCAGCACGTACCACGGCTCGTCGCCGGCATCCTTCAGGCCGCCGATACCCAAACCCTGGCGCTGGCCGATGGTGTGGTACATCAGGCCATGGTGTCGGCCGATGACTTCACCGTCGGTGGTCTGGATTTCACCCGGTTGGGCCGGCAGGTACTGCTTGAGGAAGTCGCTGAAACGGCGCTCGCCGATGAAGCAGATACCGGTGGAGTCCTTCTTCTTGGCGGTGGCCAGGCCGTGCTTTTCGGCGATGGCGCGAACTTCTGGCTTTTCCAGTTCGCCGACCGGGAACAGCGTGCGGGCGATCTCTTTGCCGCCAACCGCGTGCAGGAAGTAGCTCTGGTCCTTGTTCGGGTCCAGGCCCTTGAGCAGTTCGGTGAGGGCGCCGGTGTCGCGGCGGCGCACATAGTGGCCGGTGGCGATCAGGTCAGCACCCAGCGACAGGGCGTAGTCGAGGAAGGCCTTGAACTTGATTTCGCGGTTGCAGAGGATGTCCGGGTTGGGCGTGCGACCGGCCTTGTACTCTTCGAGGAAGTGTTCGAAGACGTTGTCCCAGTATTCGGCTGCGAAGTTGGCGGTGTGCAGCTTGATGCCGATGCGGTCGCACACGGCCTGGGCGTCGGCCAGGTCTTCACGGGCGGTGCAGTATTCGGTGCCGTCGTCTTCTTCCCAGTTTTTCATGAACAGACCTTCCACCTGGTAGCCCTGCTCGATGAGCAGAAGGGCGGAGACGGAAGAGTCCACGCCGCCGGACATGCCGACGATGACGCGGGTCTTGGCGGGGTCTTTGAGTGCTGGGCTGGTCATGGCTACCGATGTGTATCAAGGGGGAAAAACGCCGATTCTATCAAACCCGAGCCGGCGCGTCAGTCACGCAGCAGGTCGAGGCTGTGCAGCGGGCCTGCCAGGTAGTCGTCGAGGCAGCGCGGCACCAGCTCGCTGCGCCAGCGGGTGGGGTCGGCCAGCAGTTCTTCACGGGTGAGCCAGACGGCGCGGACGATGTCCCTGTCCAGGGCGAGATCGGTGTGATGGCGCACGGGGCGCGCGGCGAAGCAGATGCGCTGGTAGGTCACGCCGTTGCTGGGGGCAGTGTACAGGTAGATGCCGACCACGCCGGTCAGCTCGACTTCCCAGGCGGTTTCTTCGAGGGTTTCGCGCAGGGCGGCCTGGGGCAGGGTCTCGAAGGCTTCGAGGTGGCCGGCGGGTTGGTTGAACACGTGCTGGCCGGCTTTGAACTCTTCGACGAAGAGGAACTTGCCTTCGTGCTCGACGATGGTGGCGACGGTGATGTGGGGTTGCCAGGTCATTTGCGGTGTCCTTTCAGATTGCCGGGGCCGCTTTGCGGTCCATCGCTGGCAAGCCGGCGATAGGCTGCGCAGCAGTGCTGATTCCCAAAACGCACAAACCCCGGTGCGTGGCCGGGGTTTGTGCTGTTACTTCAAGCGAACCTTACAGGGCGGCAATGGCGCTGTTCAGGGTCTGGCTTGGGCGCATCACCTTGGCGGTCAGCTCGGCATTCGGGGCGTAGTAGCCGCCGATGTCGACTGGCTTGCCCTGCACGGCGTTGAGCTCGGCGACGATGGTCGCTTCGTTCTCGGCCAGGGTTTTTGCCAGCGGTGCGAAGCGCGCCTGCAGGGCGGCGTCGTCAGCCTGAGCGGCCAGGGCTTCAGCCCAGTACAGGGTCAGGTAGAAGTGGCTGCCGCGGTTGTCGATACCACCGACTTTGCGCGAAGGCGACTTGTTGGTGTCGAGGAACTTGCCGGTAGCCTGGTCCAGGGTGTTGGCCAGGACCTTGGCGCGCGGGTTCTCGTAGGTGTTGCCCAGGTGCTCCAGGGAAGCGGCCAGGGCCAGGAATTCACCCAGCGAGTCCCAGCGCAGGAAGTTCTCTTCGACCAGCTGCTGCACGTGCTTCGGTGCCGAACCGCCGGCGCCGGTTTCGAACAGGCCACCGCCGTTCATCAGCGGCACGATCGACAGCATCTTGGCGCTGGTGCCCAGCTCCATGATCGGGAACAGGTCGGTCAGGTAGTCGCGCAGCACGTTGCCGGTCACCGAGATGGTGTCCTTGCCTTCGCGGATGCGGGCCAGGGAGAACTTGATGGCATCGACCGGCGCCAGGACACGGATGTCCAGGCCAGCGGTGTCGTGATCCTTCAGGTACGCCTGCACCTTCTCGATCATCACGCCGTCGTGGGCGCGGGCCGGGTCCAGCCAGAACACCGCAGGGGTGTTGCTCAGGCGGGCGCGGTTGACGGCCAGCTTGACCCAGTCCTGGATCGGCGCGTCTTTGGTCTGGCACATGCGGAAGATGTCACCGGCTTCGACGTTCTGTTCCAGAACGACCTTGCCCTTGCCATCGACCACGCGTACCACGCCGTCGGCCTTGATCTGGAAGGTCTTGTCGTGCGAACCGTACTCTTCGGCCTTCTGCGCCATCAGGCCAACGTTCGGTACGCTGCCCATGGTGGTCGGGTCGAAGGCACCGTTGACCTTGCAGTCTTCGATGGTGGCCTGGTAGATACCGGCGTAGCAGCGGTCAGGGATGATCGCCTTGGCATCTTGCAGTTCACCGGCGGTGTTCCACATCTTGCCCGAGTCACGGATCATGGCCGGCATCGAGGCGTCGACGATGACGTCGCTCGGCACGTGCAGGTTGGTGATGCCTTTGTCGGAGTTGACCATGGCCAGGGCTGGACGCTCGGCATACAGGGCCTGGATGTCGGCTTCGATCTCGGCCTGCTTGTCAGCTGGCAGGTCCTTGATGCGGGCGTACAGGTCGCCGATGCCGTTGTTGGCGTTGAAGCCGACTTCGGTCAGGGCGGCAGCGTGCTTGGCCAGGACTTCGCCATAGAAGGCTTCGACGATGACGCCGAACATGATCGGGTCGGAGACCTTCATCATGGTGGCTTTCAGGTGCACCGACAGCAGCACGCCGGAGGCCTTGGCATCGGCGATCTGCTCGGCGATGAAGGCTTTCAGGGCTTTGCGGCTCATGGTGGCGCAGTCGATGATTTCAGCGGCTTTGACGGTGGTCTTTTCTTTCAGCACGGTGGTGCTGCCGTCTTTGCCGACCAGCTCGATGCGCAGGCTGTCGTCAGCCTCGATCAGGGCGGCTTTTTCGCTGCCGTAGAAGTCGCCTTGGGTCATGTGGGCAACGTGCGACTTGGAGTCGGCGGCCCAGGCGCCCATCTTGTGCGGGTGCTTGCGTGCGTAGTTCTTGACCGACAGCGGTGCGCGGCGGTCGGAGTTGCCTTCGCGCAGTACCGGGTTCACGGCGCTGCCCTTGATGCGGTCGTAGCGCGCGCGGGATTCTTTTTCTTCGGCGGTCGCCGGCTCGTCGGCGTAGTCCGGGATGTTGTAGCCCTTGCCCTGCAGCTCTTTGATCGCCGCTTTCAATTGCGGGACCGAGGCCGAGATGTTCGGCAGCTTGATGATGTTGGCTTCAGGGGTGGTGGCCAGCTGGCCCAGTTCCGCCAGATGATCGGCTACCTGCTTGTCGGCGCCGAGTTGCTCCGGAAATGCCGAGAGGATACGGCCTGCCAGGGAGATATCGCGCGTTTCGACGGCGATGTCAGCGCAAGCTGTGAAAGCTTCGACGATCGGCAGCAGCGAGTAGGTGGCGAGGGCAGGGGCTTCGTCGGTGAAGGTATAGATGATCTTGGAACGGGTGGGCATGCGGGTTAACTCTCTATGTGCTGAGCGTACTCGAGTCTCGAGGTGCGCAGGGTAGGCGCTTCGCCCTGGCGACGCCATGAGCGGAAAGTCGAGAGGCTGCGAGCGGTGATGGTGGATGCATCAGTCGAGCGTCAAGTGCTGAGCTGCGGTAACAGCCCAGGCTTCGTGGCCATCGCTGGCCGAGGGCGAGCCGCATTTTCCTAGGGTTCGCCCCGGTGACCCTTCGGTCGCGGCGCAGTATATCAAACCAATCGGGCTATTCAGCAAGGCGATGTGACATCGGCGCCATTTATAAGACCAAAGACGTAGGGGCAATGTGGTGTGTTGTCGCAGTGCTTGCAGGTCGGCGGATGTGGTTTAGGCTCAGTGGGATCGCATGATGTCCAATCACACCCGAAAGCGGAGTAGTGCAAGCATGGGATACCAGAAAATCAAGGTTCCGACCGACGGCAGCAAGATCACCGTCAATGCAGACCATTCGCTCAATGTGCCCGACCACCCCATCATTCCTTATATCGAGGGCGACGGGATTGGTGTCGACGTTTCGCCTGTCATGATCAAAGTCGTGGATGCTGCCGTGCAAAAGGCCTACGGTGGCAAGCGCAAGATTGCCTGGATGGAGGTGTACGCCGGCGAGAAAGCCACCCAGGTCTATGACCAGGACACCTGGCTGCCGCAGGAGACCCTCGACGCGGTTCGCGAATACGTGGTGTCGATCAAGGGCCCGCTGACCACTCCGGTCGGTGGCGGCATCCGTTCGCTCAACGTGGCCTTGCGCCAGCAGCTCGACCTGTATGTGTGCTTGCGCCCTGTGGTGTGGTTCCAGGGCGTACCGAGCCCGGTGAAAAAGCCTGGCGATGTCGACATGGTGATCTTCCGCGAGAACTCCGAGGACATCTACGCCGGCATCGAATGGAAAGCCGGCTCGCCCGAGGCGAACAAGGTGATCAAATTCCTCAAGGAGGAAATGGGCGTTACCAAGATCCGCTTCGACCAGGACTGTGGCATCGGCGTCAAGCCGGTCTCCCGCGAGGGCACCAAGCGCCTGGTGCGCAAGGCCCTGCAGTATGTGGTGGACAACGACCGTGAGTCGCTGACCCTGGTGCACAAGGGCAACATCATGAAGTTCACCGAAGGGGCCTTCAAGGACTGGGGCTACGAGGTGGCCAAGGACGAGTTCGGCGCCGAGCTGCTCGACGGCGGCCCCTGGATGAAGTTCAAGAACCCCAAGACCGGCCGCGAGGTAGTGGTCAAGGACGCCATCGCCGACGCCATGCTCCAGCAGATCCTGCTGCGCCCGGCCGAGTATGACGTGATCGCCACCCTCAACCTCAATGGTGACTACCTGTCCGACGCCCTGGCGGCGGAAGTGGGTGGTATCGGCATTGCGCCCGGCGCCAACCTATCGGACACCGTGGCCATGTTCGAGGCCACCCACGGCACCGCGCCCAAGTACGCGGGCCAGGACAAGGTCAACCCGGGTTCGGTGATTCTCTCGGCAGAAATGATGCTGCGCCACATGGGCTGGACCGAAGCGGCCGACCTGATCATCAAGGGCACCAATGGCGCGATTGCGGCCAAGACCGTGACCTATGACTTCGAGCGGCTGATGGAAGGCGCGAAGCTGGTGGGCAGTTCAGGGTTTGGCGACGAGATGATCAAGCATATGTAAGGCAATATAAAACCGGCCGTCTCTCTTGAAGAGGCGGCCGGTTTTTTCGTATACCGGCAGAAAGCAGGGATCAGGCTTCAGCGGTGCTTGAGTGCGGTGCTCCTGTTGAGGCGCTGGCGGCAGCGTTGGCGATCTCGACCGCATGCAGGCCCTTGGGGCCTTGCACGATGTCGAATGTCACGGCTTGTCCGGCCTTGAGCGTCTTGTAACCGTCCATCTTGATCGCCGAGTAATGGGCGAACAGATCGTCGGTTTTCCCGTCTTCATTGATGAATCCGTAGCCCTTGGCATTGTTGAACCACTTGACTTTACCGCTTGCCATCCCTATGTCCCTCTGCAAAGGACTCCATCACTGGAGTATCATCCACTTCATCCGCATACGAACCTTGCGAAAAATCTGGTTGACTGCGCGGATCTTTATCGACCACGGTGGGTTCTTATTGGTTGTAACACCGTTTTGCCGATAGTCAAGGTCACCCGGCGCGCGCGCTGGGAGTGGCCTGTGCGGTCAACCCACAACCTTAACCTGACGATCATGATGAAATTCTTTCCATGCATGCACGTAGCGAGATTCGACTAACATTCAATCAGGATCGCCCGCAATCGAATGAGGACGACGGCTCAGGTCTTGCTGTTCAGGAAGCCAAACCGATCCTGCAGGCGCCACCGATGTACAAGGTGGTTTTGTTCAACGATGACTACACGCCGATGGATTTCGTCGTCGAAGTGCTCGAAACGTTCTTTAGTTTGAACCGCGAGCTGGCGACCAAGATCATGCTGACCGTCCATACCGAAGGGCGGGCAGTGTGCGGATTGTTTACCCGTGACATCGCCGAAACAAAGGCCATGCAGGTCAACCAATACGCCAGGGAAAGCCAGCATCCGCTACTCTGTGAAATCGAGAAGGACGGTTAATCGCCGACCACTTGGGTATGAGGTGAAGCTATGTTAAACCGCGAGCTCGAAGTCACCCTCAATCTTGCCTTCAAGGAGGCCCGTTCGAAACGTCATGAGTTCATGACCGTCGAACATCTGCTGCTGGCACTCCTTGACAATGAGGCTGCTGCGACCGTTCTGCGCGCCTGTGGCGCCAATCTCGACAAACTCAAGCACGACCTGCAAGAGTTCATCGATTCCACCACGCCCTTGATTCCGGTCAATGATGAGGACCGTGAAACCCAGCCGACGCTGGGCTTCCAGCGTGTGCTGCAGCGTGCTGTGTTCCACGTGCAAAGCTCCGGCAAACGCGAAGTGACTGGCGCCAACGTATTGGTGGCGATCTTCAGCGAACAGGAAAGCCAGGCCGTGTTTCTGCTCAAGCAGCAGAGCGTGGCCCGTATCGACGTGGTCAACTACATTGCCCACGGTATTTCCAAGGTGCCGGGCCATGGTTCGCACGCCGAAAGCGACCAGGAAATGCAGGACGAGGAGGGTGGCGAAACCTCTTCTTCGAGCAACCCGCTGGATGCCTATGCCAGCAATCTGAACGAACTGGCCCGTGCCGGGCGCATCGACCCGTTGGTGGGGCGTGAGCAGGAAGTCGAGCGCGTGGCGCAGATTCTTGCTCGCCGGCGCAAGAACAACCCGCTGCTGGTCGGTGAGGCCGGCGTTGGCAAGACCGCCATTGCCGAAGGCCTGGCCAAGCGCATCGTCGACGGCCAGGTGCCCGACTTGCTGTCACAAAGCGTGGTGTACTCCCTCGACCTTGGCGCACTGCTGGCCGGGACCAAGTACCGCGGCGACTTCGAGAAACGCTTCAAGGCGTTGCTCGGCGAGCTGCGTAAACGCCCGCAGGCCATCCTGTTCATCGACGAGATCCACACCATCATCGGTGCCGGCGCGGCGTCGGGCGGGGTGATGGATGCGTCCAACCTGCTCAAGCCGTTGCTGTCGTCCGGCGAGATCCGCTGCATTGGCTCGACGACCTTCCAGGAGTTCCGTGGGATCTTCGAGAAGGACCGTGCCCTGGCGCGGCGTTTCCAGAAGGTCGATGTCAGCGAACCTTCGGTTGAAGACACTGTTGGCATCCTGCGCGGCCTGAAGGGGCGCTTCGAAAGCCACCACAACATCGAGTATAGCGACGAGGCTCTGCGTGCCGCCGCCGAACTGGCTTCGCGTTATATCAACGACCGGCACATGCCGGACAAGGCCATCGACGTGATCGACGAGGCGGGTGCTTACCAGCGCCTGCAGCCTGAGGCAAACCGGGTCAAGCGCATCGACGTGCCGCAGGTCGAGGACATCGTCGCCAAGATCGCGCGGATTCCGCCGAAGCACGTTACCAGCTCCGACAAAGAGCTGCTGCGTAACCTCGAACGTGACCTGAAATTGACCGTGTTTGGCCAGGATGCCGCCATCGACTCGCTGGCCACGGCCATCAAGCTGTCCCGTGCCGGCCTCAAGGCGCCGGACAAACCGGTCGGTTCGTTCCTGTTCGCCGGCCCTACCGGTGTGGGCAAGACCGAAGCGGCGCGGCAGTTGGCCAAGGCGTTGGGCGTCGAGTTGGTGCGTTTCGACATGTCCGAGTACATGGAGCGGCACACCGTGTCGCGCCTGATCGGTGCGCCGCCAGGCTATGTCGGGTTCGACCAGGGTGGCTTGCTGACCGAGGCCATCACCAAGCAGCCGCATTGCGTGTTGCTGCTCGATGAAATCGAGAAGGCTCACCCGGAAGTCTTCAACCTGCTGTTGCAGGTGATGGACCACGGCACCCTGACCGACAACAACGGGCGCAAAGCGGACTTCCGCAACGTGATCGTGATCATGACCACCAACGCCGGTGCGGAAACCGCGGCGCGTGCTTCGATCGGCTTCACCCATCAGGACCATGCGTCCGATGCCATGGAGGTCATTCGTAAGAGCTTCACGCCGGAGTTCCGCAACCGTCTGGACACCATCATCCAGTTTGGCCGCCTGAGCCACGAGACGATCAAGAGCATCGTCGACAAGTTCCTCATCGAACTGCAGGCGCAGCTGGAAGACAAGCGTGTGCTGCTGGAAGTCAGCGATGCCGCCCGCGGCTGGCTGGCGGCCTCTGGCTACGATGTGCAGATGGGGGCGCGGCCGATGGCACGGCTTATCCAAGACAAGATCAAGCGGCCGTTGGCCGAAGAGATCCTGTTTGGCGAGCTGGCCGAGCATGGCGGTGTGGTACACATTGACCTGCGCGATGGCGAGCTGGTGTTCGACTTCGAGACCACGGCTGAGGTGGCCTGACAAGCGGGGCTCTTGTGGGAACGGGCAAGCCCGCTCCCACAAGGGTGATGCAGTACCGCAATTCTGCAGGCACAAAAAAGCCCGGCACATGGCCGGGCTTTTTCATGGCTGGAGCTTAGCGCGCACGGTAAGTGATGCGGCCCTTGCTCAGGTCGTACGGCGTCAGCTCGACGCGGACCTTGTCGCCAGTGAGAATACGGATGTAGTTCTTGCGCATCTTTCCGGAGATGTGCGCGGTTACGACGTGCCCGTTTTCCAACTCCACGCGGAACATGGTGTTGGGCAGGGTGTCGACGACAGTACCTTCCATTTCGAAGCTGTCTTCTTTCGACATGCAGTTGAGCCCTCGGTATCCAGTGTAGGCCCGACGCATAACCGCACCGGGCAAAAAAGTGGCGTGGATTATGCCGGAAAATAGTGTGTCAAGCCAATGCTTTCAGTTGAGGGTGACCCAGCGCTGGTTGATGAGCAGTTCGATGGGGCGGTACTGGGTCTTGTAGTTCATCTTCTTGCAGTTCTTGATCCAGTAGCCGAGGTACACCGCCTCCAGGTCCTGGCGCACGGCTTCGGTGATCTGCCAGAGGATGGCAAAACGCCCAAGGCTTCGCCGTTCCTCGTCAGGCTCGTAGAAGGTGTACACCGCGGACAGGCCATTGGGCAGCAGGTCGCAGACTGCCACCGCCAGCAGGCGGCCTGCCAGTCGGAATTCGTAGAACCAACAGAACGGCAGGTCGCGCACCAGGAAGGTGGAGAACTGGTCGCGGCTGGGCGGGTACATGTCGCCATCGGCGTGGCGGGTCTCGATGTAGCGCCGGTACAGGTCGAAATACTCTTCCTTGAAGGCTGGCCGCGCGGCGGTCACGGTGAGGTCGGTGTTGCGCTTGAGAATGCGCCGCTGCTGGCGGTTGGGGATGAAGCGCGCGGCCGGGATGCGCGCCGGCACGCAGGCATTGCAATTCTGGCAATGCGGGCGATACAGGTGGTCGCCACTGCGCCGAAAGCCCATTTCCGACAGGTCGGCGTACACGTTCACGTCCATCGGCTGGCTGGGGTCGAGGAACAGCGTGGTCGCCTGCTCGTCCGGCAGGTAGCTGCAGGAGTGGGGCTGAGTGGCATAGAACTTCAACCGCGCCAACTCTGTCATGATCGACCCCTTCGGTGAGACTGTGTTTTAAGTGTAAGCCAGCTCTTGGAACTCGCCTAGCTGACCCAGGTAGCAGTGTTGGGCTGGTCGAGGTGACGGGCCAGGTACTCGGCAAAGCTTGCGCGGCTGATGGCGTGGGCGCCCAAGCTGTGCAGGTGATTGGTCGGCATCTGGCAGTCGATCAGCACGAAGCCGGCCTCGCGCAAGTGGTTGACCAGCGTCACGAAGCCGACCTTGGAGGCATTGTCGGCGCGGCTGAACATCGATTCGCCGAAGAACAGCTGGCCCATGGCCAGGCCGTACAGGCCGCCCACCAGCTCGCCATCCTGGCGCACTTCCACCGAGTGGGCGATACCGCGCTTGTGCAGCTCGCAGTAGGCGTTGCGCATGGTGTCGGTAATCCAGGTGCCGTCGGCGTAGTCGCGTGGGGCTGCGCAGGCATCGATCACGGCGCGAAAGTCACTGTCGAAGCTGACCTGGTAGCGGCCCTGGCGCATCAGCTTGGCCAGTGAGCGCGACACATGCAGCTGGTCCGGGAGCAGCACCGTGCGCGGGTCGGGTGACCACCAGAGAATCGGCTGGCCATCCTGGTACCAGGGGAAGCAGCCGTGACGATAGGCCTGCACCAGGCGCTCGGGGCTCAGGTCGCCGCCGGCGGCGAGCAGGCCGTTGGGGTCGTGCAGGGCCTTTTCCAGGGGCGGGAAGGTCAGCGAGTCGCGGGTCAGCCAGGTGAGCATGGTCTATCGTGCGGTAGGGGAGGGGAGAGGGCAGCATCGCAAGGCGGGGTTGCGGGGTCAATGCTGAGCGCGGGTTTACTGCGCAATGCGTGTGTTCAGATGAAACAATAGGCATTTTCCTACGCTTTCACGGGGCCACAGGCACCATCTGGCACATTTGCTGTCACACCTGTGCAAAAACACAGCATAAGCCTTTGTCACAAAAGAAAATGCATGCTCAAATTGCAGCTATACGAAAGTCGCCCCCAGCCAAGCTCCATACGGCGTGCCGTCATGGCGGCCGGCGGGCAGTAATGTTAAAAGTAGTGGTTCATTGGCCGGGCGCCGGCCGATCACTACTGGACGCGCAGCACGCGCAGGAATAGACGCGTTTTGAAGAAATCCACCGCAACTCCAGCTCCTTTGCCTGTGCCCTTGTGGCGGCAGCAGCTGCATTACCGCCTCAAGGAAGGTGCGTTGATCGCTGTCGGCGCCCTGTGCCTGTACTTGTGGATGGCGCTGCTGACCTACGACACCTCCGACCCTGGCTTCAGTCACACCAGCAACGTCGAGCAGGTGCAGAACGCTGCCGGGCGTGCCGGTGCCTATTTCTCCGACATCCTGTTCATGGTGCTCGGTTACTTCGCCTACATTTTCCCGCTGCTGCTGGCGATCAAGACCTGGCAGATCTTCCGCGAGCGCCACCAGCCGTGGCAGTGGAGTGGCTGGCTGTTCTCCTGGCGCCTGATCGGCCTGGTGTTCCTGGTGCTGTCCGGTGCGGCGCTGGCGCACATTCACTTCCATCCGTCGGCGGGCCTGCCGTTCTCCGCAGGCGGCGCGTTGGGTGAAAGCCTCGGGGACCTGGCGCGCAACCTGTTGAACGTGCAGGGCAGCACGCTGATGTTCATCGCCCTGTTCCTGTTCGGCCTGACCGTGTTCACCGACCTGTCGTGGTTCAAGGTGATGGACATGACCGGCAAGATCACCCTCGACCTGTTCGAACTGGTGCAGGGTGCGGCCAACCGCTGGTGGGAGGCGCGCAACGAGCGCAAACGCCTGGAGGCACAACTGCGCGAAGTTGACGAGCCGCGCTTCGACCTGGGCGGAAAACCCGACAAGCGTGAACCCGCCAAGCCACCGCTGCGCGAGCGCGCAGAGCCTGTGGTGGAGCGTAACGAGCCGCCCGCCCGCCCGGTCATGCCGCGCGAAACCACTGTGACGCGCGAGGCGGTGGTGCCCCGCGAGCAAGCTACGGCACCGGTGATCATCCCGCCCGCCCCGGCCAAGGCGCCGGAGCCGAGCAAGCGGGTGATGAAGGAAAAGCAGGCGCCGTTGTTCGTCGACAGCGCCGTGGAAGGCACCTTGCCGTCGATTTCCATCCTCGACCCGGCCGAGCAGAAGAAGATCGAGTACTCGCCGGAATCCCTGGCCGGTGTCGGCCAGTTGCTGGAGATCAAGCTCAAGGAATTCGGCGTGGAAGTCTCGGTGGATTCCATCCACCCGGGCCCGGTCATCACCCGTTACGAGATCCAGCCGGCGGCTGGGGTCAAGGTCAGCCGCATCGCCAACCTGGCCAAGGACCTTGCGCGGTCCTTGGCGGTTACCAGCGTGCGGGTGGTCGAGGTCATCCCTGGCAAGACCACCGTGGGTATCGAGATCCCCAACGAAAACCGGCAGATGGTGCGCTTCTCCGAAGTGCTGTCGTCGCCGCTGTTCGACGAGTCCAAATCCCCGGTTGCCCTGGCCCTGGGGCACGACATCGGTGGCAAGCCGGTGATCACCGACCTGGCCAAGATGCCGCACCTACTGGTGGCTGGTACCACCGGTTCCGGTAAGTCGGTGGGGGTGAACGCGATGATCCTGTCGATCCTGTTCAAGTCCGGCCCGGAAGACGCGCGGTTGATCATGATCGACCCGAAGATGCTCGAACTGTCGATCTACGAAGGCATTCCGCACCTGCTGTGCCCGGTGGTCACCGACATGAAGGACGCCGCCAACGCCTTGCGCTGGAGCGTGGCCGAGATGGAGCGGCGCTACAAGCTGATGGCGGCCATGGGCGTACGTAACCTGGCCGGCTTCAACCGCAAGATCAAGGACGCCCAGGAGGCCGGCGAGATCGTCCACGATCCGCTGTACCGCCGCGAGAGCATGGACGACGAGCCGCCAGCACTGAAGACCTTGCCGACCATCGTGGTGGTTGTCGACGAATTTGCCGACATGATGATGATCGTCGGCAAGAAGGTCGAAGAGCTGATCGCCCGTATTGCCCAGAAGGCGCGGGCCGCGGGCATCCACCTGATCCTCGCCACCCAGCGCCCGTCGGTGGATGTGATCACCGGCCTGATCAAGGCCAACATCCCGACCCGGATGGCGTTCCAGGTGTCGAGCAAGATCGACTCGCGGACCATCATTGACCAGGGTGGCGCCGAGCAGCTGTTGGGCCACGGTGACATGCTGTACATGCCGCCGGGTACCAGCCTGCCGATCCGTGTGCACGGCGCATTCGTCTCCGACGATGAAGTGCACCGTGTGGTCGAAGCCTGGAAGCTGCGTGGTGCGCCGGACTACAACGACGATATCCTCAACGGCGTCGAAGAGGCCGGCAGCGGCTTCGAAGGCGGTGGCGGCGGGGGTGGCGACGAGGATTCGGAGAGCGACGCCCTGTATGATGAGGCGGTGCAGTTCGTCCTCGAAAGCCGTCGGGCGTCGATCTCGGCCGTTCAGCGCAAGCTGAAGATCGGCTACAACCGCGCCGCGCGCATGATCGAAGCCATGGAAATGGCCGGCGTGGTTACCCCGATGAACAGCAACGGCTCGCGGGAAGTGATTGCCCCAGGCGGCCCGCGCGACTGATGAACACCTTGCCGGGCGCCAACGGTGGCGCCCGGCTTCTTCAATGCTCAATGAGGATTAACATGCGCGCGATTCGCATGCTGTTGGTTTCTGCCCTGACTCTGGGTTCCGTGTCGGCTTACGCTGGCGAGCAGGACGTGCAACGCCTGACCCAGTTGCTGGAAAAGTCGCAGACCATCGATGCCAATTTCTCCCAGCTGACCCTGGATGCCGGGGGCACCAGCCTGCAGGAGACGACCGGCAAGATGACCGTCAAACGTCCGGGCCTGTTCTACTGGCACACCGATGCACCGCAGGAGCAGGTAGTGGTGTCCGACGGCAAGAACGTCACCCTGTGGGACCCGGACCTGGAGCAAGCCACCATCAAGAAGCTCGATGTGCGCCTGAACCAGACCCCGGCGCTGCTGCTGTCCGGTGACGTGTCGAAAATCAGCCAAAGCTTCGACATCACCTCCAAGGAGCAAGGGGAGGTGATGGACTTCACCCTCAAGCCGAAAACCAAGGACACCCTGTTCGACTCGCTGCGCGTGTCGTTCCGCAAGGGCCTGATCAATGACATGCAGCTGATCGACAGCGTCGGCCAGCGCACCAACATCCTGTTCAACGGCGTGAAGGCCAACCAGGCGGTGCCGGACAGCAAGTTCAAGTTCGACATCCCCAAAGGCGCGGACGTCATCAAGGAGTAAGCAGAGCGCACCATGGACCTGTTTCGAAGCGAACCCGTTGCCCAGCCACTGGCTGCCCGCCTGCGCCCGTCCAACCTGGACGAGTATGTCGGCCAGGAGCACCTGCTGGCGCGCGGCAAACCGCTGCGTGAGGCACTGGAGCAGGGTGCGCTGCACTCGATGATCTTCTGGGGGCCGCCAGGCGTGGGCAAGACCACGCTGGCGCGGCTGCTGGCGCAGTTCTGCGATGCCCACTTCGAAACGGTGTCGGCAGTGCTGGCCGGGGTCAAGGAGATCCGCCAGGCCGTCGAGGTGGCCAAGCAGCAGGCCGGCCAGTATGGCCGCCGCACCATCCTGTTCGTCGACGAGGTGCATCGCTTCAACAAGTCCCAGCAGGACGCCTTTCTGCCCTTTGTCGAAGACGGCACGCTGATCTTCATCGGCGCCACTACGGAAAACCCGTCGTTCGAACTGAACAATGCCTTGCTCTCGCGGGCACGGGTGTACGTGCTCAAGAGCCTGGATGAACCGGCACTGCGCAAGCTCGTAGACCGGGCACTGAGCGAAGAGCGCGGCCTGGGCAAGCGTGATTTGAGTGTTGGCGACGACGCGTTCAAGATGCTCATGGCCGCCGCCGACGGCGATGGCCGGCGCATGCTCAACTTTCTCGAGAACGCCTCTGACCTGGCCGAGGATGGCGGGGAAATCGGCGTCGACCTGTTGCAGAGCCTGCTCGGCGACAGCCGCCGGCGCTTCGACAAGGGCGGCGAGGCCTTCTACGACCAGATTTCCGCCCTGCACAAATCGGTGCGCGGTTCCAACCCGGACGGCGCGCTGTACTGGTTCGCACGCATGCTCGATGGCGGCTGCGACCCACTGTACATCGCCCGGCGCGTGGTACGCATGGCCAGTGAAGACATCGGCAACGCCGACCCGCGTGCGCTCAGCCTGTGCCTGGCTGCCTGGGACGTGCAGGAGCGCCTGGGCAGCCCCGAAGGCGAACTGGCAGTGGCCCAGGCCATCACCTATATCGCCTGCGCACCCAAGAGCAATGCGGTGTACGTGGGCTTCAAGACAGCCCTGCGCGAGGCCGCCGAACATGGCTCGCTGGAGGTGCCGCTGCACTTGCGCAACGCCCCGACCAAGCTGATGAAGCAACTTGGCTATGGCGAGGAATACCGCTACGCCCATGACGAGCCCGATGCCTACGCCGCAGGCGAAGACTACTTCCCCGAGCAACTCGAGCCGCGCCAGTACTACCAGCCCGTGCCCCGGGGCCTGGAGCTGAAAATCGGCGAAAAACTGCGGCACCTGGCCGACCTTGACCGCAACAGCCCCCGCCAGCGGAGAAAGCCGTGATCGCACTCATCGCCGCCGTGAGCGCGGGCGGTATCGCCGGTACCTTGCTGCGCTTCGCCGCCTCGAACTGGGTGTCGGCCCACTGGCCTCGGCACTTCTATCTCGGTACGCTGGCGGTCAACCTGGTCGGCTGCCTGCTGATCGGCCTGCTCTACGGTCTGTTCTTGCACAAGCCACTGGCTCCGGTGGAGCTGCGCGCCGGGCTGATCGTCGGCTTCCTTGGCGGGCTGACGACGTTTTCCTCCTTTTCGCTCGATACCGTGCGCCTGATGGAAAGTGGGCAAGTGCCCCTGGCCGTGGGCTATACCGGTATTAGCGTGATGGGTGGGCTACTGGCCACCTGGGCCGGCCTGTCCCTGACCCGACTCTGAACCAACCTACACACATAACGAGAGAACGACATGCTCGATTCCAAACTGTTACGCGGCCAACTTCAGGAAGTGGCTGACCGCCTCGCCTCCCGTGGCTTCAGCCTGGATGTCGCGCGCATCGAATCGCTGGAAGAGCGCCGCAAGGCGGTGCAGACCCGCACCGAGCAACTGCAGGCCGAACGTAACGCCCGCTCCAAGTCGATCGGCCAGGCCAAGGCCAAGGGTGAGGACATCGCGCCGCTGATGGCCGACGTCGAGCGCATGGCCGGTGAGCTGGCTGCCGGCAAGGTCGAGTTGGACGAGATCCAGGCCGAACTGGACGGTATCGTCCTGACCATCCCCAACCTGCCGGACGCCAGCGTGCCGGTCGGCGCCAGCGAAGACGACAACGTCGAAGTGCGCCGTTGGGGTACGCCAAAGGCGTTCGATTTCGACATCAAGGACCACGTCGCCCTGGGCGAGATCAGCGGTGGCCTGGACTTCGAGGCAGCGGCCAAGCTGTCCGGCGCCCGCTTTGCTGTGCTACGTGGCCCGATCGCCCGCCTGCACCGCGCCCTGGCGCAGTTCATGATCAACCTGCACACCGGTGAACACGGTTACGAAGAGCACTACACCCCGTACCTGGTCCAGGCCCCGGCCCTGCAGGGTACCGGCCAGTTGCCGAAGTTCGAGGAAGACCTGTTCAAGATCACCCGCGAAGGCGAAGCCGACTTCTACCTGATCCCGACTGCCGAAGTGTCGCTGACCAACCTGGTGGCCGGCGAGATCATCGACGCCAAGCAACTGCCGCTCAAGCTGGTTGCCCACACCCCGTGCTTCCGCAGTGAAGCTGGTGCTTCGGGCCGTGATACTCGCGGCATGATCCGCCAGCACCAGTTCGACAAGGTCGAGATGGTCCAGGTGGTCGAGCCGTCCAAGTCCATGGAAGCCCTGGAAGGCCTGACTGCCAACGCCGAGCGCGTGCTGCAGTTGCTGGAACTGCCATACCGCGTACTGGCGCTGTGCACCGGCGACATGGGCTTCGGCGCCGTGAAGACCTACGACTTGGAAGTGTGGGTGCCGAGCCAGGACAAGTACCGCGAGATCAGCTCCTGCTCCAACTGCGGCGACTTCCAGGCCCGCCGCATGCAGGCCCGCTGGCGTAACCCGGAAACCGGCAAGCCTGAGCTGGTGCACACCCTCAATGGCTCCGGTCTGGCAGTAGGCCGTACTCTGGTGGCCGTGCTGGAAAACTACCAGCAGGCCGATGGCTCGATTGTCGTGCCGGAAGTGCTCAAGCCCTACATGGGCGGTGTCGAGGTCATCCGCTAAATGGATTACCTGCCGCTGTTCCACAAGCTGCAGGGCGGCCGTGTACTGGTCGTCGGCGGTGGCGAGATCGCCTTGCGCAAGGCGCGCCTGTTGGCTGATGCTGGCGCCGCGTTGCGGGTGGTGGCGCCCGAGGTCGACGGCCAATTGGCCGCGCTGGCCCGTGAAGCTGGCGGTGAGGTCCTGGTGCGGGGCTATCAGGCAGCCGACCTGGTCGGTTGCCGCCTGGTGATTGCGGCAACCGACGACCCTGAGCTCAATGCCCAGGTGTCGACCGATGCGCAGGCGCGCAGCCTGCCGGTCAACGTTGTGGATGCGCCGGCCCTGTGCACGGTGATCTTCCCGGCGATTGTCGACCGTTCACCGTTGGTGGTGGCGGTCTCCAGTGGCGGTGACGCCCCCGTGCTGGCGCGCTTGATCCGCGCCAAGCTGGAGGCCTGGATTCCGTCGGCCTATGGCGAGCTGGCCGGGTTGGCCGCGCGGTTCCGGCACACGGTCAAGGCGTTGTACCCGGACGTCAATCAGCGTCGTGGCTTCTGGGAAAACGTGTTCCAGGGCCCGATTGCCGAGCGCCAATTGGCCGGGCAGGGCGCCGAGGCCGAGCGGCTGCTGCAGGCCATGGTCGACGGGGCGCCGGTGCAGCAAGGTGGCGAGGTGTACCTGGTGGGGGCGGGGCCGGGTGATCCGGACTTGCTGACCTTCCGTGCCTTGCGCCTGATGCAGCAGGCTGATGTGGTGCTGTATGACCGCCTGGTAGCCCCGGCCATCATCGAGATGTGCCGGCGTGATGCCGAGCGCATCTACGTTGGCAAGCGCCGCGCCGACCATGCCGTACCACAGGACCAGATCAACCGCCTGTTGGTCGACCTGGCCAAGCAGGGCAAGCGTGTGCTGCGCTTGAAAGGCGGCGACCCGTTCATCTTCGGCCGGGGTGGCGAAGAGATCGAAGAGCTGGCCGAGCAGGGCATCCCATTCCAGGTGGTGCCGGGCATTACCGCAGCCAGTGGTTGCTCCGCCTATGGCGGCATACCGCTGACCCATCGCGACTATGCCCAGTCGGTGCGCTTTGTCACCGGGCACCTCAAGGACGGCACCAGCAACCTGCCGTGGGATGACCTGGTGGCGCCGGCCCAGACCCTGGTGTTCTACATGGGGCTGGTGGGCTTGCCGACCATCTGTGCCGAGCTGATTCGCCATGGGCGTGCAGCGACTACTCCGGCGGCACTGGTGCAGCAGGGGACCACGCGGAATCAGCGGGTGTTCACCGGTACCTTGGCAGACTTGCCGGCGCTGGTGGCTCAGCATGAAGTGCATGCGCCGACCCTGGTGATTGTCGGGGAAGTGGTGCAATTGCGTGAGAAGCTGGCCTGGTTCGAAGGGTCACAGCAAGACTGAATGAAAAGGGCCGCTAAGCGGCCCTTTTCATTTTCAGCTCCAGATCCCTTTGCCCGCCAACCGCTCCCGATCATGCGGTAGGTTGAAATCCTGCAGCGGCCCCTTCGGCACGATCCCGGTCGGGTTGATGGTCTTGTGGCTCATGTAGTAGTGCTTCTGGATATGCTCCATGTTCACAGTCTGTGCCACGCCCGGCCACTGGTACAGCTCGCGCAGCCAGTTGGACAGGTTCGGGTAATCGCTCAGCCGGCGCAGGTTGCACTTGAAGTGGCCGTGATACACGGCATCGAAGCGCACCAGCGTGGTGAACAGGCGCACGTCGGCCTCGGTGAGGTATTCCCCCGACAGGTAGCGGTTGCGGCTCAGCACGTCTTCCAGGTAATCCAGCGCGTTGAACACGTCGTCGAACGCAGCCTCGTAGGCGTCTTGCGTGGTGGCAAAGCCTGCACGGTAGACACCGTTGTTCACGGCCGGGTAGATGCGTGCGTTGAGCGCATCGATGGTCGGGCGCAGCGGCTCCGGATACAGGTCCAGGTGGTTGCCGGTCAGCTCGTTGAACGCGCTGTTGAAGATGCGGATGATCTCTGACGATTCGTTGTTGACGATGCGCGTCTCTTGCTTGTCCCACAGCACGGGCACGGTCACACGGCCTGTGTAGTGCGGGTCATCCTGGGTGTAACGCTGGTGCATGAATTGCAGGGCGTCGAGGTGATCGCCGGTAGAGCCATGCTGCTGGTCGAAGGTCCAGCCGTTTTCCTGCATCAGCCAGCTGACCACCGACACGTCGATCAACGGCTCCAGCCCTTTGAGGGCGCGGACGATCAGGGTGCGGTGCGCCCATGGGCAGGCCAGCGAGACATACAGGTGATAGCGACCGGCTTCGGGGGCGGGCAGCTGATTGCGGCGTTGAGCATTCTCGCGCTTGAACGTGCCGTCCTTGCCGTTTTCGTACCATTGGTCATGCCAGCGGCCGTCGATCAAAAGGCCCATGGTGAGCTCCTCGGAACAAAGTTGTTGGTCGTTGGAGCCCAGTCTAGGCGAAAACGTTCGAATAAATAGCGCAAAGACTGCGGGGTAATAATCTACTTATTCGATTGGTTTCGAGCGTCCCAGTAAGCACGTGCAGCCGCAAATGCCGGGTCGCGGTCCTGTCCCAGGCCGCGCAGTGCCAAGGCCATGGTTGCAACGACCGCCATTTCACCGTAGCTGTCTTCAGCCTCGCCGCGCCATACGGCGAGCAATTGTTCGGGCTGCAGCGTGGCGGGTTTCACATGGCGGCGCTCACTGAGTGCCGGCCATTCCTCGTCCCACGCTTCGCCAGCGCGGGTGCCGTACAGGTGGCTGATGACGTCTGGGTTGACTTCGATCTCGCCACCATCACCCTTGATCACCACGGCATGGTCGCCGAGCAGGCGGCTGGCTTCGCGGTGCACGGCCTGGTAGCCGGGGTGAAAGATACTCTGCAGGCCGCAACGTGCGCTCAGCGGGTTGAGCACCCGCGCCAGCGAGTGGATCGGTGAACGCAGGCCGAGGGTGTTGCGCAGGTCGATCATCCGCTGCAGCTGCGGGGCCCAGTCCTGCAACGGGAAGAACGCCAGGTGCTGCTGGTCCAGTGCCTGCTCGACGGCGGCCCAGTCGCGGCACAGCGGAATCTCCAGCAGCGCCAGCAGCTGCTCGGTGTACATACGCCCGGCGGTGTGCGCGCCGCCACCGTGCAACAGGATGCGCACGCCGTTGCTGGCCAGGCATTTGGCGGCCAGCAGGTACCAGGGCAGGTGGCGCTTCTTGCCGGCATAACTTGGCCAATCCAGGTCGACGGCGATACGCGGGGCCTGAAGATGAGCGCGCAGGGCTTCGGTAAAACCGGCCAGCTCCTCGGCGCTTTCTTCCTTGTGCCTAAGCAGCATCAGAAACGCGCCCAGCTGGGTGTCTTCGACCTTGCCTTCCAGCAGCAGGGTCATGGCCGCGCGGGCTTCTTCGCGGGTCAGGCCGCGGGCACCGCGCTTGCCTTTGCCAAGGATGCGTACGAATTCGGCGAACGGGTGTTCGGCCGGGGTTTCCAGGGTAAGCGGGCGGGCGTCGGTCATATGCAGTTGGTCGGCTTGGGCAGGCCCGCCAGCTTGGCGGCAAGTTTGGCGGGGGTGCCGTTGAACAGGCGGTTGAGGTGCGGGCTGTTGCCCTTTTCCACGCCCAGTTTGAGCGCGGTGTACTTGATCAGCGGTCGAGTGGCCGGTGACAGCTGGTACTCCTCGTAGAACTGGCGCAGCAGTTCGAGAATTTCCCAATGATCGGCGGTCAGGGGAATGCTTTCGCGCTTGGCCAGCGCCTCGGCGACGTCGCGGGACCAGTCTTGCAGGTCG
The DNA here is from genome assembly GCF_044744955.1 of Pseudomonas sp. NPDC087185. Taxonomy (NCBI): domain Bacteria; kingdom Pseudomonadati; phylum Pseudomonadota; class Gammaproteobacteria; order Pseudomonadales; family Pseudomonadaceae; genus Pseudomonas; species Pseudomonas sp. NPDC087185. Next base: position 446,213 of record NZ_JBIUZK010000002.1, read on the forward strand.
ACCAGAAAACCGTCTTTGTCCAGGGCGATTGCCTGGTTGTGTACCGTCAGGGTGTTCATAGCCAGCTGTTGACCTTGTCGTAATCCAGCGACAATGCGACGAACGCCTGGTAGTCCACGGCCTTGGCCTGCGTGCTGATGATGGCGCGGGCTTGCAGGTCTTCGTCGAGCGCGAACAGGCGTTGGTCCAGGCCGGCTGTTTGCAGCAAACGCTGCGTTTCGCTGCCGTCGCGCAGGGCGTAGACCGCATCGCCGCACAGCAGCAAGGCATCTTCGCTGCCGAGCAGGCGCAGGCAGCTGCCCAGGCGGTCGTCGCCGAAGGGCGAGTGGGATATCACGTGCAACGTCGGCATCAGAGCGTCACCATTTGGTCGAAACGGGCAATCAGTGCCTGCAGTGCTGCGTCGTCCAGCACCTTTACCGGCAGCTCCAGGGTATCGGCAACCAGCCCGCGAATGGCCAGGCTGTGCTGGCAGGCGAACAGTTCCTCGACGCCGAACATCGGCAAGGCCTGCAGGTTGGCGGCGAGGTTTTTTTGTTGCACGGCGGCGGGTTGCTGGCCCGGCGCGAGCTGGAAAACCCCGTCATCGAGAAACAGCATGCACAGCGGCAAGTCGAAGGCGCCGCCCGCCAGGGCGATGTCCAGCGCCTCGCGGGCGGATGGGCCGTTCCAGGGCGCCTGGCGGCTGATGATCAACATGGATTTGGCCATTTCAGTCGCCTCCAAAGCAGATCAGGCGGTCGGCGTGTTGTGCGGCTTCATGCAACTGACCCAGCCCGGACAGCACCCACGGCTTGCGCAGGTTGACCGCCGGGCGCTGGTAGCGGCTGGCTTCTGTTTCGTCGAGCACGCCACGGCGCAGGGCTGCGGCGATACAGACCACGGCATCGAGCTGATGGGTCGTGATAAAGGTGCGCCACTGGGCGGCGATGTCCGCTTCGTCCTGGGGCGCGACGACATTGGCCGAGGCGCTGTGCACGCCATCCTGATAGAAGAACAGCCGGGCAATCTCATGCCCGCCGGCCAGCGCCGCCTCGGCGAAGCGCAGGGCGCGCCGCGAGGAGGGCGCATGCGCCGGGGAAAAAACCGCGATAGCGAATTTCATGGATAACTCGTGCAAAGGAATGCCGCCATGATAAAGCAAAAAAGCCCGCGCAAGTGGGCGCGGGCTTGTTGGCCGGGGCGGGCTGATCAGGCGTGTTCCTTGCTCTCTGGCAGGAACCAGTTCAGCACCAGCGCGCAGATGCCGCCGGTGGCAACGCCGGACTCCAGCACGTTGCGAATGGCCGCCGGCATGTGCGCCAGGAACTCCGGCACCTGGGCCACGCCCAGGCCGAGTGCCAGCGACACAGCGATGATCAGCAGCGCACGGCGGTCCAGGCGGGTGCTGGCCAGGATGTTGATGCCCGAGGCCGCGACCGCACCAAACATGACCATGGCCGCGCCACCCAGCACCGGCTCAGGCACTGCCTGAATCACACCGGCAACGCTTGGGAACAGGCCCAGCACCACCAGCATCACGGCAATCCAGATGCCGATGTGACGGCTAGCGATGCCCGTCAGCTGAATCACGCCATTGTTCTGGGCGAAGATCGAGCTCGGGAAGGTATTGAACAAGCCGGCCAGCAGCGAGTTGGCCCCGTTGACCAGTACGCCGCCCTTGATCCGCTGCATCCACACCGGGCCTTCGACCGGTTGGCGCGAGACCTTGCTGGTCGCAGTGACGTCACCGATAGCTTCCAGCGAGGTGACCAGGTAGATCACCAGCATCGGGATGAACAGCGCCCAGGAGAAGCCCAGGCCGAAGTGCAGCGGCGTCGGTACCTGGAACAGCGCGGCTTCATGCATGCCGGTGAAGTCCAGGCGGCCCAGGTAGCCGGCGAGTGCGTAGCCGACAGCCAGGGCGATGACGATGGCGCAACTGCGCATCCACACCACCGGGATACGGTTGAGGATCACGATGATTGCCAGGACCACGCCCGACAGCAGCAGGTTTTCTCCATTGGCGAAGGTGCCATTGGCCATGGCACCGAAGCCGCCGCCCATGCTGATGAGGCCGACCTTGATCAGGGTCAGGCCGATCATCAGCACGACGATGCCAGTCACCAAGGGGGTAATCAGGCGTTTGACGAACGGCAGGATGCGCGACACGCCCATCTCGACGAACGAACCGGCGATCACCACACCGAAGATCGCTGCCATCACGCTTTCCACCGGCGTGCCCTGCTTGACCATCAGTGCGCCACCGGCAATCAGCGGCCCGACGAAGTTGAAGCTGGTGCCTTGCACGATCAGCAGCCCGGCACCGAATGGCCCGAAGCGCTTGCACTGCACGAAGGTGGCGATACCGGAGATGACCAGCGACATCGACACGATCAGGTTGGTGTCGCGCGCCGAAACGCCCAGCGCCTGGCAGATCAGCAAGCCGGGGGTAACAATCGGCACGATGATCGCCAGCAGGTGCTGCAGCGCTGCCAGCAAGCCGATCAGCAGCCGTGGCTTGTCTTCGAGGCCAAGCACCAGTTCATTGACAGGCGCATCCGCGCCTGGGCTGTGTTCGTGTGAGCTCATCGGTGAAGCTGCCCCGGAAGAAAAAAGGAGCGCATTCTACGGGGTGAAGGGGGATTACGGTAGGGGGGAGCATGATCACAACAAGATCACGGGTTTATCGCTGCATAAGCTGACTTTTAAGTCAGTTTGCGGGTGCAAAAAAGCCCGCCGAAGCGGGCTTTGTCGTGGCACGTGAACCGATCCGTATCAGTCGTCGCGGCCCATGATGCCGAACAGCTGCAGCAGGCTGACGAACAGGTTGTAGATCGATACATACAGACTGATGGTCGCCATGATGTAGTTGCGCTCGCCACCATGGATGATCGCGCTGGTCTGGAACAGGATGCAGACCGACGAGAACAGCACGAAGCCAGCGCTGATCGCCAGTTGCAGGCCGCTGATCTGGAAGAAGAAGCTGGCAACAACGGCGCCCAGCAGGACGAAGAAGCCCGCGGTGATGAAGCCGCTGAGGAAGCTCATGTCCTTACGGGAGATCAGCACGTAAGCCGACAGGCCGCCGAATACCAGGGCGGTCATGGCAAAGGCCGAGCTGACCACTTCGGCGCCGCCGCTCATGCCCAGATAACGGTTGAGGATCGGGCCGAGGATGAAGCCCATGAAGCCGGTGAGGGCGAAGGTGGAAACCAGGCCCCAGACCGAATCACGCAGCTTGGCGGTGAGGAAGAACAGGCCGTAGAAGCCGATCAGCACGACGAATACGTTCGGGTAACCGACGCGCATCTGCTGGGCAACGAAAGCCATGACACCACTGAAGGCGAGGGTGAGTGCCAGCAGGCTGTAGGTGTTGCGCAGGACCTTGCTGACCTCGCGCTGCTCGACCTGCTGGCCGTTGTGTACGGCATAATCCTGTTCGCGCATGGCGACACTCCTTGATGAACCTGTGGTTTTGAAACGTTCAGATGGAAAGGAGTCTATCAGAGCTCTTGCAACCGGTGACATAGAGAGTTTGACAGCTTGTTTCATTACGGTATTATGGCGGCCGCAAAACGAGCTGGAAGCGTGGCCGAGTGGTTTAAGGCAACGGTCTTGAAAACCGTCGATGGGCAACTATCCTAGAGTTCGAATCTCTACGCTTCCGCCATATTTTTCAACAAAAGCCCCGATTATTCGGGGCTTTTGTGTTTCTGGATGCCGGTGTGCGCATCTTCGCGCCGTCTGGCAAGTCCTAAGAACAGTCTCTCCATCCCCAGTCAGCTCGCGTGCATCCATACAAGCGCCTCTGGCACACAGGCAAAGCCCTATGTCCTCCCGCTTCAGGCATCATGCTTCAAGCATTCCTCCCAAAGCTGAACCCGCCAAATGTCAGACACCACCAAACCCAACCGCGCCATTTACGACCTGGACATGCTGCGTACCCTGGTGATGGTCGCCGATTGCGGCAGTTTCACCACCGCCGCTGCTCGCCTGCATTCCACCCAGTCGACGGTCAGCCAAAAGGTCCGCCGCCTGGAAGAACTGGTCGGCCAGCAACTGCTCGACCGCAGCAACCGGGAGGTGCACCCGACCGACGCCGGTGAAACCTTGCTGGGCTTCGCACGGCACCTGCTCGCGGTGAGCAATCAGCTGACCGAAGCGATGTCGGGCGGTGTCACGGTGACCGCGCGCATCGGCCTGCCGGACGACTTCGTCGCGGGCAAGACGATGCAGGCGCTGGCGGCGTTCAACCGCAAGAACCCCAAGGTCAAGCTGGAGATCACCGGCGGGCTCAGCCGTGACCTGATGAGCACCTACGACCGTGGCGAGTTGGACCTGGTGCTGGTCAAGCAACGCCGTCACAGCCGTGAAGCCGTAGCCTGCAAGCCGGAGCGTATCGATTGGTTCGACAGCGCGCAGTATCCATGCTTTGCCCAGGACCCGATCCCGCTGGTGACCTTTCCGCCGCGCGGCCTGTACCGTGACGACATGATCAACGCCATCGAGGCCATGGGCCGCAACTGGCGCATCGGTTTCACCAGTTCGAGCCTGGCGGGTATTCAGGAGGCGGTGGCCCAAGGCTTGGGCGTCAGCCTGCTGCCGCACCGGGTGGTGACCCCCGCGCATCGGATACTGGGGGTGGAGGAGGGGTTCAAGCCGATCAAGGTGTTCGAGGCGGCGATCTTTCATCGGCCGACGGCCGATCCGATGGTCAAGGCGCTGGCTGAGGTGTTGACCGATATCCTCAGGTCAGAGACCGAGTAAACCGGGGGCTGCAAGCCCCCAGCGATACCTCAGCGGCGCAGTGCGTGCGCGAACTGCGCGGCCTTCAGCTGCAGCTGCGCAGGCCCGCCCCAGAACGCGCCACGGCGCACGATCACGCGTTCATGGAGGGCCGCGGCCACTGCGGCGGCAGCATTGGGCGCCTTGAACAGCACAAAACTGGCCTCGTTGCCGACCTTCAACCCATAGTCCTGTTTGCCCATCACCCCGGCACCGGCTTCGGTCGCCATTTCCAGCGCTACCCGCAGCTCTTCGTCAGTGTTGAAGCCCGAGCGGTAGCTCACCAACATGGCCCGTTGCAGCATGTCGCCGTTGCCGTAGGGCCACCAGGCGTCCTGGATGTTGTCGTTGCCGGTGAACACCCGCACGCCGCCGGCACGCAGGCGCAGCACCGGTGGGAAGGCGTGCTCGCCGGGGGCGTTGGTCATGATTGAAATACCGGCGCGGGCCAGCACCGCGGCCGTTCGGTCGACCACGCTGTCGGTTACATCGCCCAACCCATACGCATGGCTGACCGCCACCAGCCCCTGCATACCCAGTGCCTGGGTGCGCGCAGCGATACGTTCGAGCTGGGCGATGCAGATGTCGCCTGGCTCGTGCAGGTGGATATCGACCTTCACGCCATGCCGCTCGGCGATGCCGAAGACGATATCCAGCTGGGCTTCGGCGTCGCCGTCCAGGGTGGTTGGGTCGATCCCGCCGACCACCTGCACGCCTTCGCGCACGGCCGCCTCCAGCACTTCGGCGGTGCCGGGGCAGGTCACCACGCCGGCCTGGGGGAAGGCCACCAGCTCGATGTCGAGCAGGTCTTTCCACTGTTCGCGGGCTTCGAGGATGGCGCGCAGGTGGGTGAGGCCCGTGGTGGCGTCCACGTCCACATGGCAGCGCATGGCCATTGTGCCGAACGAGGCAGCCTGGCGGATCAGGGCGTTGGCGCGCTCGACGATGGGTGGGGCGCTGGCGAGTTCGCGTTTTTCCACGGCCAGGCGCTCACGCAAGGAAGCTACCGGCTGGTGCGGACGCCAACGGTCGCCGACGAAGCTCTTGTCCAGGTGGATGTGGCCGTCGACAAAGCCCGGCAAAGCCAGCAGGCCTTCCAGGTCAATGGTTTCGCGGGCCGCTTGCGCGGCGCGTTGCGGGCCGATGTGGGTGATGCGCCCGTTTTTCACAGCGATGTGCAGGGGCAGGCCATTCTGGTCGATGGCATTGATGAACTCACGGTCGTTCATGGTCGGGCCTTTTTCCGAGGCTTGGATGACGTCACACGGTAGGGAGGAAGCGGGCACGGCTCAAATTAATTATCAGGATCGACAGCAGTGCATTTATGGATGCGGGCGTGCATTAAAAAGCCCACTGCAGTCGATTCCGATAATTAACTTTCAAAGCCATGGCGCTCGGCCCAGCATTGAGCACGTGACCCGCCCAGCCGCCTGCTACGGCGTTTGCGGGGCGGGCATCACCCACAATAAAAACAAATACCGTGTCGGGGGCCTTTCATGATCAATGATTCCAATCTGCTGCGTGCCGCACTCATTTTCATTGCCTGTACGTCGTTCATCGTTTGTGGGGTGCAGCCCATCTTCATGGGGTTGATCACGGAGCGGCTGAGCCTGCCACTCGACCTGCAGGGCTGGGTGGTGTCGGTCGAGATGATCGGCATGACCCTGGGCACCTTGCTGTGCCCACCGCTGATGAAACGCCATGGAGGGCGCAGCCTGTGCCTGTCCGTCGGCCTGCTGTGCGTGGCCTTGAGCGTTGCTACCGCCTTCGCCACCACCCACCTGATGCTGCTGACTGTGCGCCTGGCAGCCGGTACCTGCGCGGGGTTGGTCTATGCCTACGCGGTGACCACGTTGGGCCGGTTGCCCAACCAGGACCGTTCGTTCGGGCTGATGCTGTTGTTGCAGACGCCGGAGTATTCGTTGTTTTCCGCAGCACTGCCATTGCTTGCCGCCCAGAGCGGGGCCGTGACGGCCTTGTGTTCGTTCGGCCTTTGGTACCTGCTGATCTGCGGCGCCAGCCTGGTGCTGCCGCGTCGCCCGGCGACCGTGCTGGCAAGCGGCGAGGGCACCCCTGCCCAGGGTGGTTTGGCACGTACGGGGCGCAGTGCGCTGCTGGGCATGCTATTCATGCAGATCGGCATCTACTGTGTCTGGGGCTTTATCGATCAGTTGGCGCGTGATCAGGGCATTGGCGGCGTCGATATCGGCTGGGCGTTCGGCCTGTCGGCCATCGGCGGCCTGCCGGGCGCTGCACTGCCCAGCCTGCTAGGCGCGCGGGTCAACCGCCAACTGATGATCACCGTGGGGCTGGTGGCGGTGTTCATCTCCATTGCCATGCTTACGGGCCATACCCGTACACCGATGCAGCTGTGCGTCGCGTTGCTGCTGCTCAACTTCGGGTGGGTGTTGTCGCTGTCGTACTACATGGCACTGATCACCACCAACGACCCGACCGGCAAGCTCACGCCTCTGGTCAGCATTACCTTGATGGGGGCCGCAGCGGTGACGCCGGCACTGATCGCCATGCTGGTGGAGGGCTCCAACCAGCAACTGATCTTCCTGCTGGGCACCGGGGCGTTGGTGATTGCCTTTGCCGTTACCTGCATAGGGGGGATGCCCAAGCGTGTACGCAGCAGGGCGGCTTGTTGAAAAAACGCAGAGGGCAGGGGTATTGCCGCTATTGCAACGTCGGCGGTTTTATCCCCTTGGGAAGCCCTGCCACTGTCGCTTCTATCCCTGCAATTGTCTGCGTAAGCCGTTGTGCTTCCTCCTCCTTGCCCTGGGTTTTCAGGTGATCTCGCTCTTTGCGCAATGCGAGCAGGTTTTTGTGCAGTGCCAGGCCGGATGTATTGAATGGGTCCATAGAACTCTTACGCTGAAGGCATCCGTGCCGGTGTAGGAAAAATGGACCGTAGCAGTTCAACATGCGTGCGGATACTGAGGTTTCATACAGCAAATGGGGGTGACGAAGATATTCCCTACGATAGATGGAAAAACATCCTACAAGCTTGAACTGCACCTGTATCTGTTCGTGTAGTTCAGGCCCGCAGCCGAGCCCTGTATTTGCTGCACTTCTCGGCAGTCACCCTGTGGCAGTGTTTTGGCGGCTGCTGGCGGGCCGGTGCCGGTGGGGCTGAAACCTCGTGTAGCAATTAACCCTCAAGGCCTACAGATGATCCGCATCCACCACGGCCTTGGCGAACGCCTGCGGTGCCTCCTGCGGCAAGTTATGCCCCACACCGCCACTGACCAAGCGGTACTCGTACTTACCGGTAAAGCGCTGTGCATAGGCTTCGGCAGGTGGATGAGGCGCGCCATTGGCGTCCCCTTCAAGGGTGATGGTCGGTACGCTGATGCTGGGGAACGTGGCCAGTTTCGCTTCCAGTGGGGCGTAGCGGTCTTCGCCCTGCGCCAGGCCCAGGCGCCAGCGATAGTTGTGCACCGTGATGGCCACCTGGTCGGGGTTGTCCAGGGCCTTGGCACTGCGTTCGAACGTGACGTCGTCGAACGCCCATTGCGGCGACGCGGTCTGCCAGATCAGTTTGGCGAAGGCGTGTCGATTCCTCTCATAGCCAGCCTTGCCACGCTCGGTGGCGAAATAATACTGGTACCACCACTGCAACTCGGCACTCGGCGGCAATGGGGCCTTGGCCGCCTCCTGGCTGCTGATCAGATAGCCACTGACCGATACCAGTGCCTTTACCCGTTCGGGCCACAGCGCCGAAACGATATCGGCGGTGCGAGCCCCCCAGTCGAAGCCGGCCAGCACGGCGCGTTGAACGTGCAGCGCATCCATGAAGGCGATCACGTCGCTGGCCAGCGCCGAAGGTTGGGCGTTGCGGGGCGTCTGCGCAGACAGGAAGCGGGTTGCGCCATAGCCGCGCACGTAGGGCACCAGCACCCGGTAGCCTTGCGCGGCCAGGGTCGGGGCAACCTCCTGGAAGCTGTGAATGTCGTAGGGCCAGCCGTGCAGCAGGATGACCACCGGGCCGTCAGCCGGGCCTTGTTCGACATAGGCGACGTCGAGCACACCAGCCTTGATGTGCTTGAGGGGGCCGAAGTCATCCGCCGCAACCACTGCTGTCTGTGGCTGCGCGGTGGCGGCAGAGGATGAGCCCGCGCTCATGAGCGCAAGCGGCAGTAAGGCACAGGCAAACAGCGTGGCGTGTTTGAAGCGGCGTACTGCGCAGGTAGGGCGAGCGTGCATGGGGCGTTCCTTGGCTTGGCCGTGGGTGCTGTTGGATGCACGCCAGTAAAGAAGGTCGCTGTATCGACGATGTGTCCGCAGCGCGTGCCGCGCGCTTTCTTGTGTGTCAGGTCGCAGTTTTTACACACAAAGATACAAATCCACTGCGCAGGCCTGGCCCGGCGGCTCTGCTACGATTCACGGTTTTTCAGCCAGGGACCGGCTCATGAAATACGTTGTCGTCGAAACCCATCGCAGTGAATACCCCACGCCGCTGCGCTTCGCCAAAGGCACCTTGCTGGAGGTGGGCCAACGCTACGAGGGGGAGCCCGGTTGGCAGGACTGGTACCTGTGCCGCTGTGACGGGCAGGTGCCGGGTTGGGTGCCGGCGCAACTGATCGAGCGGCTCGGCGTCGGCCAGGGCAGGGCGCTGGAACACTACTCGGCGCACGAACTCGATGCCGACCCCGGCCAGTTGGTACACACGCTGCGCCTGCTCAACGGCTGGGCCTGGTGCCGGCGACAGCGCAATGGCGAACTGGGTTGGTTGCCCTTGAAAAAGCTCCAGCCAATGGTGTGAACGGGCTATCTGATACGCTTTTTTTCCACCAACCTGAATCTGTAACCGTATCAGCGCAGAACCGACAATGCTCTACATCCCCACTCCACATGAAGAGGTTCCAATGGGCAAGCTTGCGCTGTTTCTGGGTGGCTTTCTGCTGCTGACCATTCTGATAGGCCTGCTGGGCACCATTCCGCCAAGCTGACGTCTGCCGACCCTCCGGCCCGTCTCATTCGCCTGACGGGCCCACTCCCTGCCCATTTACGGCAGCGCGTCTTGGTATACCGCTGGACTAGCGGTAGCTGCAAGTCGTTCTCAAGTGCAAAACGCTCGTGTACTCTCCCGCTCGCGTCATAATGGGTCGCATCGCGGGCCGGTCTTTTGCCTTGGAGTCAATACATAGATGGAATGCAAGAAGGGCACTTCAGCCATGCTGGAGTGGCGTAGCCGTTTTCTCACCGCAGGTACCCTCGAAGAGGATGAATATGATCAGGCATTGCGCAGTGCCGAAGCCTTGGAGCAGTCGGGTGTGATCACTGCGGTGGAGTGGATCGAGCTGGTCAAGGCGGCCAACATGGCGCTGCTGCGCGTGCGATAAGTCTTTCTTTGCAAGGGGAAATCTGTCCACAAAAAACGTGGGTAGGTCTGTGGATAAAATGCTGTAAGCCAAGCCGTTGGCGGCTTCTGTTAAATTGAGCATATTTTGAACAGCCCTCAGTCGGGCCGTTGAGTGCCCGCTGCACCCGCCAGGCGTATCGCCTGCAGTAGCTCACGGACCCGCGCTGGCAGCTCGCCGGCGGGGTATACCGCGTGCATTTCCGGGTCTTGGCCGGTGCTCGAGGTCAGCCGGTATTGCGGGCATACACGCACCAGCCGCCCAGCCCGCACTTGCGCCTCGCCCACCCAATCGGCCAGGCGGGCAATGCCGGCGCCAGCCAGGGTGCTGTGGTACACCGCGTCGCCGGAGTTCAGGCGCAACCGTGGCTGCGGGCGCAGGCTGGTGATGCGACCCTCGCGGTAGAAGTGCCAGGCCTTGAGGATGCGCGGGGCGGTGTGCAGGATCAGCGCATGATTGGCCAGTTCTTCCGGCCGTTGGGGCGTACCGTTACGCTCCAGGTAGTCAGGGCTGGCATACACGTGGCGCTGGTAGCGCCACAGTGGGTAGCCAATCAGCTCACTCGATTGCGGGAACGCCCCGCGCACCACGAAATCGAGCTTGCCCAGCAAGGGGTCGAGGGTTGCATCGCCGTAGTGCACATCCAGGGTCACCTGTGGGTGACGCTGGGAAAACGCGGCCAGTACCCCGGGCAGCACATGCTCGCCGAGCAGTAGCGGCACACCGAAGCGGATCCACCCTTGCGCGCTACCGCTGAGTGCCGCCAGCTCGTCCGCCGCATCGCGTTGCACATCCAGCAAGCGTTCGGCATGCGGCAACAAGCGCTCACCGGCATCGGTGAGGGTGACGGCGTTGGCGTTTCGGTTGAGCAACTTGCAACCCGTATTGTCCTCCAGGGCCTGCACCGCGCGGGTTACCGCGCTGGGTGAGCGGCCCAGGGCACGCGCGGCGGCGACGAAGCTGCGCTTGTGCGCGACGCTGACGAAGGCCTGGATTTCGCGCAGCATGTCCAATGCCATGAACGTCTCCTTGTTGCAGTTTTTGCAATATGGCATTTCAACACAAACGCGGCGCTTTGATTAGCCTTGCAGTCTGCAATCACTGCCTGGAACCGCTTCATGATGGATATCGCTGTCCTTTCCCTGTTCGCCTTCGCTGCTGGCCTGATCGACGCTGCCGTTGGCGGCGGCGGGCTCATCCAGATCCCGGCGCTGTTCAACGTACTGCCCACGGCGCAGCCGGCGGCCCTGCTGGGTAGCAACAAGCTGGCCTCGGTGTGCGGCACTGCTTTTGCGGCGCGCTCGTTCATACGCAAGGTGACGTTGGACTGGGGACTGATCGTGCCGGCGGCGCTGAGCGCGTTCGTCATGTCCTTTGCCGGCGCCGCCACGGTGTCGCTGGTGCCGCCTAGCGTGATGCGCCCGGCGGTGCTGGTGCTGATCGTGCTGATGGCGATCTACACCTTCTGCAAGAAGGACTTCGGCACCCTGCACAAACCCGCGAAGATTGGCCGCAAGGAACAGTGCCTGGCGGTGCTGATCGGCGGAGCCATCGGGTTCTATGATGGCCTGTTCGGGCCGGGCACCGGCAGTTTCCTGATCTTCCTGTTCATTCGCTTCTTCGCCCTGGACTTCCTGCATGCCTCGGCCTCGGCCAAGGTGGTGAACATCGCCACCAACCTGGCGGCGCTGGTGTTTTTCGTGCCCACTGGCAATGTGCTGTACGCCATTGCCCTGCCCATGGCGGCGTGCAACATTCTGGGGGCGTTGACCGGCACCTGGCTGGCCGTACGCAAGGGCGCAGGGTTTGTCCGTGGGCTGTTCCTGATTCTGCTGTGCGTGTTGATCGCCAAGCTGTCCTGGGACTTGCTGAACGGTTGAGTCAGACCACTTCGCGCTGCGCCGCGGCCAGTTCGACGCGATTGCGACCGTGGGCCTTGGCGCGGTACAGCGCCTGATCTGCGCGGGCCAGCAACTCGTCCAGGCTTGGCGCCGCAACGTCTGCGGCGCAGCCGTCGAGGCCGATGCTGACGGTTATCTGCAGGCGTGCATCGCCCTGCGCCACGTGCAGGTCCTGCACGGCGCGGCGCAGGCGTTCGGCGGTGAACTTGGCGCGCTCCGGCGCCAGCCCCGGGAGCATCACCACGAATTCTTCACCGCCCATGCGTGCCAGCAACTCACCCTCGTGCAACTGGTCTTGCAGGGTGCGGGCGAACTGGCGCAGCACCTGGTCGCCAACGCCGTGGCCATGGCGGTCGTTGATCGACTTGAAATGGTCGATGTCGAGCATCATCAAGGTCAGCGGTAACGCCTGGGCATGCTGCTGGCGGCTATCGAGCAGGGCACCGGCGCGGCGAGTGAAAGCACTGCGGGTCAACACGCCGGTCAGATGATCGATGGTGGCTTGGTGCGCCAGGCGCGCCAGCAGGCTGCGGTTGGCCTGGCTGACGCAAGCGACCACCAGCGGGCCGAGCACCAGCATGGCGATACCCAGGCGGGCGGACATCAGGGTAGTGACCCCAGGTTCGCTTTGCGGCACGCTGAAATGCATCAGGTTCTGCGCCACCGCGACGATCAGCGTACTGCCGGCAGTGAGCGTCAGCAGGGAAACCAGGAACGGTGAGTAGGTCCAGGCACACCACAGCAGCGCCGCGATCGGGAAGGCAATGGCCCCCGGCCCGCCGAAGAGTATGCTGAAGGCCAGGGAGGCCAACAGTACCAGCAAGGGTGCCAGGCGGATCGCCTGGGCGCCGCTGCGCACCAGCGCGCGGGCCGACGGCGCCGTGAGCATTACCGGCAGCACCAGCACGCTGGTCGAGAACTGCTCGCTGAACCAGGCCAACCAGGTCGAGCGCAATGATTGCTCGAACCACGGTGCAGCCATCACGCAGGCCAGGCTGGCCGCCACCGTGGCGCCCGCCGCGCTGGCACCGAACACGCTGAGCACGCCATGCGGGCTGCGCATACGCCGGTGCACGCGTGGCAAGCGGGACAGCAGCAGCCACACGGTCACCACCACGCCGAGGTTGCACAGGTTGAACCACAGCGCCGGGGCCCAGGCGCTGCCGCAGGCCAGGTCGGCAGCAACCATGGCCAACCACACCAACGTGAAGCCGACTGGGCCGGCCTGGCGCGGGTAACGCAGCAGCACGCCGGCCAGCACCGCATTGACTGGCCAGAACAGCGACAAGGATTCGATAGGCCGTGCCAGGATACCGCCCAGGGTCAGGGCAAAGGTCAGGCCGAACAGTACGGCATAGGGCAACAAGCGCGATTGGGCTGGAAAAACCATAGGCTCGACCGACAAGCGGAGACGAAATCCAGGACAACGGCGTTAGGCACCTGGGGCAATAACGTGTCAGTGTGTTTCCACAGGCCACTTGATGTCAATCTGCCGCGATCGCGCAAGATGATGTCAAATAGCCTCTACTTCCTGCAGCAACCCTCATAATCCATAGAACCATGGCACCATCAGCACCGCCACCAGCATCACCAGCACGGTGAAGGGCACGCCCACCTTGACGAAGTCGGCGAAGCGGTACTGGCCAGGGCCGAGCACCAGGGTGTTGACCGGCGAGGACACCGGCGTCATGAACGCCGCCGAGGCGGCCAGGGCCACGGTCATGGCGAACGGGTAGGGCGACAGGCCCAGCTGTGACGCCGTGCTGATGGCCACGGGCGCCATCAGTACGGCGGTGGCGGTATTGGAAATGAACAGGCCGATCACCGCCGTCACCATGAACAGGCAGGCGAGCATGGCGAGCGGCCCGGCGCCGCCCAGCAAGCTGACCAGCCCACCCACCGCCAGGTCGATCCCGCCGGTTTTTTGCAGGGCCTGGGCGAATGGCAGCATGCCGACGATCAACACCAGGCTCTGCCAGTGGATGGCTCGGTAGGCGCTGTTCATGTCGATGCAGCGCCCGGCGCCCATCAGCAGGCAACCGATCAGCGCGGCGATCACATTGGGTACCGCGCCGCTGACCATCAGTCCGACCATCACTGTCAGGCTGATCAACGCATACGGTGCACGGGTACGGGCTGGTGCCACCTGGTCGATCTCGGCGGGCAGGCTCAGCACCAGGAAATCCTTGGGTTGGCTTTGCAGCTGGCGCACCGCCTTCCACGGGCCGACCACCAGCAAGGTGTCACCCAAGCGCAGCGGTTCTTCCACCAGGTGTTCGTCGATTGCCACCTGCTCGCGGCGCAGGCCGACCACGTTGAGGTCATAGCGGGTGCGAAAGGCCAGGTCCAGGATACTTTTGCCAATCAGTTGCGATCCGGGTGGCAGCGACACTTCGGCCATGCCCAGCTCCTGGGATTGGTCGATGAAGTAGGCGGCCTTGAAGTGCAGGGGTTCCAGCTGCATCGTCTGGCACAGGGTGCGCAGGTCATCACGGTTGGCGAACAGGTCGAGCAGCAGCACATCACCTTGGTGCAGCACGGTGCTGGAGTCGGCGGTGATCACCCGCGTGGTGAACTTGTGCTGGCGCTCGATGCCGATCACGTTGGCACCGTGGCGGGTTCGCAACTCCAATTCCCCCAGGGTGTGGCCGATCAGCGGGGAATGCGGGCGGATGCGCAGGCGCCGCTCGCGACCGTTGAGCTTGTAGTCGAGCACCAGGTCGAGCAGGGTGCGGCGGCTTTCCACGCGGCCGTCCTTGCGCACTTCGCCATTTAGCCACATGCGCGTCAGCAGCATGTAGCCGACACCCAACACCAGCACCACCAGGCCGAACGGGGTAAAGCTGAAAAAGCTGAAACCTTGCTCGCCATGGCGTACCAGTTCGCTGTGCACCACCACGTTGGGCGGCGTGGCCACCAGGCTGAGCATGCCGCTGATCAGGCCAGCGAAGCTCAATGGCATCATCAGGCGGCTGGGCGAAATCTGCAGGCGTGCGGCAATGCTCAGCACCACCGGGATGAAGATTGCGACTACCCCTGTTGAGCTCATCACCGAACCCAGCCCAGCCACCGACACCATCAGCAACACCAGCAGGCGCGCCTCACTATTGCCCGCCCGTTCGCTCATCCATTCACCGATGCGGTAGGCGATGCCCGTGCGCACCAGACCTTCGCCGATGACGAACAAGGCGGCGATCAGTACCACGTTGGGGTCGCTGAAGCCGGCCAGCGCCTGCTCCACGGTAAGGATGCCCGACAGTGGCAGGGCGAGGATCACCAGCAGGGCGACCACGTCCATGCGCGGGCGGTTGATGACGAAGAGGACGACGACGACAGCCAGCAGGCCGAGGACCCAGAGCAGTTCCTGGTTCATGGGCGGGGGTGTTCCTTCACTCAAGGGGCACGAAAGACAGTAGCAGTCAGTGTGGCAGCTTGTGCTGAAGGCGGTGTTGATGTGCTGCAGGTTTTGCGCGGGTGGTGAAACAAAAAGGGCCGCGAAGGCGGCCCTGGTGCTGCATGACTCAGTGACGGTGACGGCGGTGCTTCTTGCCGTTGTTGTCACCCAGGTGGTTGCCGATGGCACCACCGGCCGCGCCACCCAGGCCGGCACCGATGGTCGAGCCGGACGAGCCGCCAACCTTGCCGCCCAGCAGCGAGCCACCGGCCGAGCCCAAGCCACCGCCGATGGCGGCTTCGGTACGGTTGCCCTTGCGTGCACCCACGGCGCTGCCGGCCGCCCCGCCCAGGCCGGCACCGATGGCCGCACCGGTGCTGCCGCCCATCTGTTTGCCGACAATGTTACCCAGGGCGCCACCCAGGCCACCGCCAATGGCGGCAGTACCGTCACCGGCGAAAGCGCCTTGGCACAGCAGCAGGCCAAGGGCAAGGGAAGGCAAAGTCAGACGCATGATAGGAGCCTCGGAAGAATCATCAGGTTATGTGTGGAGAGAAAAGACGTATCAACGGTAATCGCGGTCACGGTAGCGACGATCATCATCGTCGCGATCATGCCGCTGGTGGTGACGGTGGCCGCGATCGCCATCGCGCCAGCCACCATCGTCATCGCGGTAATGATGGTGGTGGCAGCCGGCAACGAGCAGTAAGGCGGCGATCAGCGAGAAGCTTGCAAGGCGGGTGATCACGATATAGGTCCTTGATCCGCATAGGTTTACGGGGCACTTGCTGAGACTGTGAACGATCCAATTGGTTTCCTGAGAGGGCAAAATTACGCCGCACTGGCGATGAGCGGCGTGCTTGGCGGCTGCTGTTCTGTCCCGCTCGGTCATGGCCTGTATCGGGTGCGGCACTTAGACTTCAACACAGGCCGCAATGAAGACGGCCAACTGCCACACGGTGAATCATGATGATCGCCCACACCCCCACGCTGTTCGCCGCCGTTGCTCTGGTCGCGACCATTCTGGCCTTTTGCCTGCTGCTGGTCGGCCAGTTCAATCGCCGCGACAACTTGTTGCTCACCGGCTGCGGCTTGCTGGCCCATGCCCTGGCTTACGTCTGTTACACCGTCTATGGGCATGCGCCGCTGTGGCTCAGCTATGGCGTGGGCAACAGCCTGTTGTCGCTGGCCTTGGCGTTCTATTCGGCGAGCTTGTTCCGCGTGCGGGAGCAGGCCGTGCCTTGGCGCCTGGTGTTCATCATCCCGGCATTCATGCTGGTGGGCCTGATGCTGCTGCTCGACACCCTGGAGCCACGCATGCTGCTAGCCACCCTGGTGCTGATGCTGCAATGCGCGATGATCCTGTACTGGGTGCGGCGTCACGTCGAGCGGCCGGGCAGGGCGCACCTGCTGCTGGAAATCGGCGCGCTGATCAGTCTGGTCGGCCTGGGCATGCGTGCGCTGGCGGTGATCAACGGCACGGCGGTGGAAATGCGCTATGACACCAGTAACCTCAAACAGAGCATTTCGGTGGCCATCGGCACGGTCACGGTGATGATGTATTCCATCGGCTTGGTGCTGATGGCCAAGGAACGCAGCGAGTCACGCCTGGAGCATCTGGCCCTGCGCGACGTGCTGACCGGCACCTACAACCGCCGGGCGATACTCGAGCGCTTTGCCGTGGAACTAGGCCGCGCGCGTGGCGAGCAAAGCAGTCTGGGGGTGGCGATGATCGACATCGACCATTTCAAACGCATCAACGACCTGTACGGCCACCTGGCCGGTGATGAGGTGTTGTGCCATTGCGTACGCCAGTTGCAGCAGCGCCTGCGCCAAGGCGACAGCCTGGGCCGCTATGGCGGTGAAGAATTCCTGCTGCTGTTGCCGCATGCCGACCGCGACGGTGCCATGGCAGCCTTGCAAGGCCTGCGCGAGGCCATTGCCTGCAGCCCGGCGCAGTTTGCCGGTGACCAGATAACCCTGCGCTTCAGCGTCGGGCTGTGGTGCGGCGTGCCTCACCCCCATGACAGCACCGCGAGCCTGCTCGCCCAGGCAGATGCGGCGTTGTATCAGGCCAAGGCGGCCGGGCGTAACACGGTGCACATGGCGGCGCTGGTCGGCGGTTGAGTCAGGAGGCCGGATGGATGGCGAGGACGACGCCATTGGTGATCTGCACCAGTACATAGTGTTCACCCATGCGCACCCAGTGGCTTTCCTTCTCGGGTGCTGGCAGGCCTTTGGCTTTCCAATCCGTCACCGTCTGATCGTCGCGTTTGTACTGGTCCGGGGCCTTGTCGCCGACCTTGAGTTCACGGTTGTGCGTCTCTGGGGCGGTGATGCTTTCTTCGGCTGAAGACGCCGCGGAGGCAACCATGGGTGCGCAGGGAAGGGCGGCAAGGAGCAGGGCAGGCAGTAGACGGGGTGCTTTCATGACGATTTCCTGAATAGTGGCTTGCGTTATCTGGGACAGCAGCCATTGCCGGACAATTCACTCTCAATGCTTGGCAGTGCTAGAGTCGCTTTCTTTTTTGCCCCGAGGATGGAACATGCGAGCAATTCTGCCGATGGCTGCAGCGCTGGTGTTGGTCGGTTGCGCTTCTGCGACCATGGATACGGCGCGCGACGGCAAACCGACGGCGCAGCTCGATTCGCGCAAGGCGCCGGAACTGGTGGCCCAGTGCATTCAGTTCAGCTGGCAAAAAGAGGACGTGTTCGGGGATGACGCCAGTGGTTACCTGGAGCCGCGCAAGCAAGGCGGGCTGACGGTGTATACCCGTGAGGCGGAATCGTTCGTGGATGTGTATCCGCAGGGCAGCGGTACGCGGGTGGACTACTATGCGCAGAAGAATGATGGCGTAGCGCTGCAGCGCCGCGCTGCGGCGGCTACCTGCCTGTAGCGGCCGATAACCACCCGGTTACGACAGGGATGTTGACCATGGGCCGATCGCACCAACTCAACCGTGCCAGCTGGGACGAACGCGCGCCTCTGCATGCCGCCTCGAACGACTACGAGGTGGAGCGGCTGGTTCAGCAGCCGGATCATCTGTCCGAAACTGTCCGCTTTGACCTGCCACGCCTTGGCGACATTGACGGTCTGCGAACCGTCCACCTGCAGTGCCATATCGGTACCGACACGTTGTCGCTCGCCCGTCTGGGCGCCCAGGTCTGCGGCCTGGATTACTCCGTTGCTTCGCTGGCCGAGGCGCGTCAGCTGGCCAAGCGTTGCAATACGCATATCGCCTACGTCGAGGCTGATGTCTATCAGGCTCACCAGGTGCTGCAGCCAGGCACCTTCGACTTGGTCTACACCGGTATCGGTGCACTCTGCTGGCTACCCCGCATCGAGCCATGGGCGCGCGCCGTGGCGGCTTTGCTCAAGCCAGGTGGGCGCCTGTTCCTGCGCGATGGCCACCCGATGCTGATGGCGGTCAACGAAGACCACCCGGACCGGCTGCAACTGGAGTATCCCTACTTCGAGCATGAGGCGCCCACCGTATGGCACAACGACCAGACTTACGTCGACAGCGACCAGCGCCTCACCCAGACCGAAACCCACGAATGGAACCACGGCTTGGGCGAAGTCATCAGCGCCTTGCTGGCGCACGGCCTGCAATTGACTGCACTGGTGGAGCACCCGAGTATCCCCTGGGAGGCGCTACCAGGGCAGATGGAAAAGGGGGGCGACGGCGAGTGGCGCCTGCGCGAACACCCCGAACGCCTGCCGCTGAGCTACACGCTGCAGGCGATCAAGGCCTGATCAGGACAGGTAGCCACCGTCCACATTGAGCGCAGTGCCGGTGGTGTAGCTGGAGGCCTCGCTGGCCAGGTAAAGCACCGCGCCGGCCATTTCCTTCGGGTCGGCCACGCGCTTGAGTGGGATCTGCTGCAGCGCGGCGTGGAGGATGGCGTCGTTCTTCACCAGCGCCGAAGCGAACTTGGTGTCGGTCAGGCCGGGCAGCAGGGCGTTGCAACGGATGCCGAACTGCGCGCACTCCTTGGCGAACACCTTGGTCATGTTGATCACTGCGGCCTTGGTCACCGAATAGATGCCCTGGAAGTGGCCAGGCGACACGCCGTTGATGGAGGCCACGTTGATGATGCTGCCGCCGCCGTTTTCGCGCATCAGCTTGCCGGCTTCCACCGACATGAAGAAGTAGCCACGGATGTTCACGTCGACTGTTTTTTGAAAGGCGCTCACGTCGGTGTCCAGCACGTTGCAGAACTGCGGGTTGGTAGCGGCGTTGTTGACCAGTACGTCCAGGCGCCCGAACTGTTCGCGGATGCCGGCGAACACCTGCTGGATCTGTTCCAGTTCACCGATGTGGCAGGCGACGGCAGTGGCCTTGCCGCCTGCTGCGATGATTGCGTCGGCCACCTGCTGGCAGCCATCGAGCTTGCGACTGGAGACGATCACATGGGCACCTTGCTGTGCCAGTAGGTGGGCAATGGCCTCGCCGATGCCACGGCTGGCGCCGGAAACGAAAGCGATCTTGCCATCCAGGTCGAACAGTTGGGTCTTGGACATGCTGTTTTCCTTGTTGTCTGTCGTCAGAGCGTGGACTTGGCGATAACCTGCAAGCTCATCTGCTCCAGCAACCGGTTCATGTGGATGAACTGGGCGAAGCGCTTGTCCTGGGTCTGGCCGTGGTAGTAGCGGTAGTAGATCTGCTGGACGATCCCGGCCAGGCGGAACAGGCCATAGCAATAGTAGTAATCGAAGTTGTCCAGGCTGATACCTGCACGCTCGGCGTAGTAGTCGACGAACTGGCGGCGGGTCAACATGCCGGGAGCGTTGCTCGGTTGGCGGCGCATCAGTTGCACCGGCGCCGGGTCGCTTGCCTCGATCCAGTAGGCCAGGCTGTTGCCCAGGTCCATCAGTGGGTCACCGAGCGTGGTCATTTCCCAGTCGAGCACGCCGATGATGCGCATCGGGTTGTCGGCGTCGAGGATGACGTTGTCGAAGCGGTAGTCGTTGTGCACGATGCCAGGGCGCGGATGGTCGGCGGGCATTTTTTCGCGCAACCAGGCGATGACCTGCTCCCAACGCGGTGCGTCAGGTGTCAGGGCTTTTTCGTAGCGGCTGGTCCAGCCTTCGATCTGGCGCTGCACATAGCCTTCCGGCTTGCCCAGGTCCGCCAGGCCGCAGGCCTCATAATCGACCTGGTGCAGCTCAACCAGGCGATCGATGAAGCTTTTGCACAAGGCTTCGGTGCGCGCGGCATCCAGGTTCAGTTCACTGGGGATGTCCGAGCGCAGGATGATGCCCTCGACCCGCTGCATCACGTAGAACTCGCCGCCGATCAGCGTTTCATCGGTGCAATGAGCGTAGGCCTTGGGGCAGTAAGGGAAGCCGCTGTTGAGCTGGTTGAGGATGCGAAATTCTCGGCCCATGTCGTGGGCGGACTTGGCTTTCTGGCCAAAGGGCGGGCGCCGCAGCACGAACTCGCGGTCAGGGTAGGCAACCAGGTAAGTCAGGTTGGACGCACCGCCGGGAAACTGGCTGATCCGTGGTGTGCCTGCAAGGCCTGCGATATTGGCCTTGAGGTAAGGGTCGATGACGGCCGCGTCGAGTTCTTCGCCGGGGCGTACCTGGGTGGACTGGTCGGTGAGCGTCATGCGTTTACCTTATTATCGATCGCAAGGATTATTGGCTAATCTAATTGGCTTGCTGTCTTGGAACAAGCGTGCCAGGCGCCATATAGGTGCGGGTGTTGCCGGCCGATCACTGCCCCGAATGCCGGCAGCGGGCAAAAAAAAACCGAAGCCGGTCAGGCTTCGGTTTTCGCATTGCTTGGGATACCCGTCACTCAGGAAGGGAACAGCTCGCTCAGCTTCATCGACAGCATCATGTCGCCTTCGACGCGCAGCTTGCCGCCCATGAAGGCCTGCATGCCGTCGGTTTCACCGCTGACGATGCCCTTGAGGGTTTCGCTGTCCATGACCAGGGTGCAGTTGGCATCCGGGTTCTCGCCTTCCTGCAGGTCGCAGGTACCGTCCTTGACGATCAGGGCGTACTTCTTGCCTTCGTCGGTGATGTCGAAGCCGAACACCAGGTCCAGGCCGGCGGCAGCGGCTGGGTTGAACTTCTCTTGCATCTTTTTCACGGCATCAGCTACGGAGGTCATGGCATATTCCTTATAGAGTGATTTACACGTCCCCGCAGGGACACAACAGGCCGGGCTCATCGATAGGTGATGAGCTCCGGCAACTTCAACAGTTGCACATGGGCTTGGCTGTTGAAGGAAGCCAGTGCCACGTCGCGGCCGCGAAACTTCAGCTGGGTGAGCGACGTGTTGATGATCTGCCAGTTCAGCGCAAAGGCCTGGCTGGGGGTAATACCGGTAACCAGGTGGAGCAGGGCGGCAATGGTGCCGCCAGAGGTGAACACGGCGATGTTGTCGCCACTGCCTGCGGTGTCCAGCAGGCGCTGCAGGCCGGCTTCGACCCTGGCGGTGAAGGCCTGCCAGGTCTCCAGCCCGTCGTCGGCATGTTCGCCAGCGTGCCAGCGCTGCACCATCAGGGCGAACAGGCGCTGGAACTCGCTGCGGTTGTGCGCGCCGTTGCGCAGGATGTGCCGCGCGTTTGGCTCATCGGCCAGCAGCCCAGGTAGTAAAGCGCGGATCACTCCGTCGGCATCGAACTCATTGAACGCCGGATCGGTCTCAATGGCCGGCATTGACGGGCCATGTTCCTGCACGGCCGTGAGCGCCAGCCGTGCGGTGTCTTGCTGGCGGCGCAGGTTACCCGCTACGCAACGGTCCAGCTTCAAGCCCAGCTGGGCGAAGTGCTCGCCTAACGCTTGGCTTTGCCGCACCCCAACCTCCGACAGGACGTCATAGTCATCGGCACCAAAGGAGGCTTGGCCATGTCGGATCAGGTAGAGGTTGCCCACAAAAGTGTCCAGCCGCTTGAAGGTTGCTGCGAGGTTAGGATGCGCCACTCGGGCTGTCAACGAAAAAACATACAAGCGTTTGAAAAGGTCGTTTGAACTGTGTTGCCAGCGTTTACCGCCTCTGGCAGCGCCACCGGTGCACCGGTATGCTTGCTACAGTTTTGCGCCTTGCTGGCGCAGGTTCATAAAGGAGTCAACGTGGAGTTTCTTGCCGAATACGCAAGCTTTCTGGCTAAAACCGCCACCCTGGTAATCGCTATCCTGGTGGTGCTGTCCGCCATCGCCGGCTTGCGCGGCAAGGGGCGGCGCAAGGCGGGCGGGCAGTTGCAGGTCACCCGCCTCAACGAGTTCTATAAAGAGCTGCGCGAGCGCCTGGAGTCGGGCCTGCTCGACAAGGCTCAGCTCAAGGCGCTGCGCAAGCAGCAGGCCAAGGCGGAAAAACAGCAGAAGAAAGCCAAGGCCGAGGAGAAGAGCCGGGTCTTCGTGCTCGACTTCGATGGCGACATCAAGGCCTCAGCCACCGAGGGCCTGCGCAACGAGATCACCGCACTGCTGACCCTCGCCACCCCGCGTGACGAAGTGGTGCTGCGCCTCGAAAGCGGTGGTGGCTTGGTACACAGCTACGGCTTGGCCGCGTCGCAGCTGGCACGTATCCGCCAGGCGGGCATCCCGCTGACCGTGTGCATCGACAAGGTGGCCGCCAGCGGCGGCTACATGATGGCCTGCATCGGAGAAAAAATCGTCAGTGCGCCGTTTGCGGTGCTGGGTTCGATTGGCGTGGTAGCCCAGCTGCCAAACGTCAACCGGCTGCTTAAGAAGCACGACATCGACTTCGAGGTGCTGACTGCCGGCGAGTACAAGCGCACCTTGACCGTGTTCGGCGAGAACACCGAGAAGGGCCGGGAAAAGTTCCAGGAGGACCTGGACATCACCCACCAGCTGTTCAAGGACTTCGTTTCGCGCTACCGCCCGCAGCTTCACATCGACGAAGTGGCTACCGGCGAAGTCTGGCTGGGCGTTGCCGCGCTGAATCGTCAGTTGGTGGACCAATTGCAGACCAGCGACGAATACCTCAGCGACCGCGCCCGCCACGCCAACCTGTTCCACCTGCATTACGCCGAACGCAAGAGCCTGCAGGAGCGCATCGGCATGGCGGCCAGCGGCACGGTGGAGAACACCGTGGTGGGTTTGTGGAGCAAACTCGGCCGCTTGCGCTAACACCTTGAACCCCTTGAATATTTTTTGTGTTCAGGGGGTTGCAAGGTTGGATGAATGCAGACATAATGGCGCCCATCGAAACGCAGGAAACTTTGAAAAAGGTTCAGCGTTTCAAGGAGATAGAAGCGCAAGCGACTAGATCCGAACTTTGAGGCCGAGTAGCAAAGTGGTTATGCTCCGGATTGCAAATCCGTCTACGCCGGTTCGATTCCGACCTCGGCCTCCACATTCGAAAGCCCCGCAGATTAACGTCTGCGGGGTTTTTCTTTGGTCGATAGAAAACCCTATCGTTTCCGCATCATTGGGTATCGTTTCCGCATCCGGCCTTTACTTGGTCGGGCTGACCACCTCGCCGACGCGGCGATAAACCCGCTTCGTGATCTCCTCCTTCGAGTGGCCAAGCAGCCTGCTCGCATGGCTGATGTCCTCGATTTCGGAAGCAGCCTTCGGTCGGATATCGCGAAACTGAAACTGCCGAACCTTGGTCGCCAGGTCAGTGTTGCCATCGGCGCTCAGCTTCCGAGCGGCCTTGTCTCGCGCTTCGCTGAAGCGGTTCCTCAGCATTTCCCAGCTCATGCGCAGACCAGAGTCGTTGGTGATGAGGCGCGAGTTGCGCACGCCCTGCAGCTTGCGCCGCTCAAGTAATGCCTCAATGAATAGGCCAAGGCCGGTCAGCTCGCCATTGATGTGACGGCGGATGCGAAGCTTCTTGTCCGTCTTGTTTTGGTCAACCCAGAGATAGTCCTCGTCTAGGTCGACGGTGCTGAACTTGAGTGTGTCGGCAGGACGCTGGCCGGCCAGGTAGGCCAGGTCCATGGCATCCTTGAGGCCCTGATCGCCCTCGGCATAAACCGCATCCCAGATTTCGTCGGCCGCGTAGAAATCGCGCACCTTCTCCTTGTTTCGGCGCACTGCCAGGCAGGGATTGCGCTCCGCAAAGCCCCACTCCATGGCCATGGTGAATACGTGCGAGAGCAGCGCGATCTCACGATTTGCCCGGGTCTTGGCGGTGCGGGCGTCCCGGTACTGGGCAATGACCGGCGGGCTGATGGCCTCGATCGGCGCATCAGCGAAGGCCTTGCGCAAGCGCTCCAGCTCGTACTTGTTGTCCTTTTGCGTGCGTGGCGACTTGGCCGGGATGATGTCCCGCTCGTACCGGTCGAACAGTTCGCCCATGGTAGCCATCACTTTCGGTTTCGCCTTGTGTTCCAGGCGCGCCCATTCCAACTTGGCCTCCGCGAGGTCAGTCCCCAGCGGTACCTCCTGCCGCTTCCCGTCCGCATCCCTCCCGTCGTAGTAGTACCCAACCCACAGTTTGCCGCTTTTCAGCTTGCGGACCCGCCGCAGCATCCGCGGCGGCAGGTCCTTGTTCGATGCCTTCCTGGTGCGCATCTATTACCCCACGCGCGATAAGTCCAATGTCCAAGTTTCAGTTGTTGCATTCGTTGCAGTTGGCTTGACGCCGGCCATCTTGAGGCGGGCGTAGACCCTTCCAACGATCGGCCGCCTGGCCCGGGTGAGCGTGTACTGCCAGCCGTTGTTTGCCAGCCACGCGATCTGCTTGCTCGGGAGCTGGTAGCCGGTGACCCGAACCACCTCTTCCTCGTCGAGAAACTCGCTTGCATGTTCCATGGGATGGTCTCCACGCCGCCGGTGGCGGCAGGTTGGTGGTCAGGCCAGGTCCGCCAGCGCGAACACGATCCCGCGGCAGTAGGGCTCTTCGTCTTCTACAACCTCGAAGGTTGCGTGCGGGATTGCAGTCTTGTAGGTCCAGCTGTAGCCGTCCTCCTTGCCCCACAGCGCCTCAATCGGTTTGGCCGACTTCTGGCGCTGCACGTACTCGGCGATTTCTTCGTCACCATCCAGGCAGTCGCGGTCGGGCAGCACGCCGTCTGAGTCGACGAAGGCAGTTCCGCCGTCGTAGCAGCCGATCTCCTCGCGACGGGCGCCGTAGAATTCCATCAGGTCGTCGCTTGCGCCGCAGAGGATGACCAGGCCGGCACTTTGCGCAGCGGCGATGAGTGCGCCAGGGATTCGGGTCGGGTATTCGAGCCCGTTCAACTGGGCGGCCAATTCTTCTTTCGTCATGGCAATAGCTCTCCATGCCCGCGCATGTCGGCGGGCTTGAGTTGTAGGGGGAGGGGTTAGGGCTGGGCGTTTCGTGAAAGCGCGTGCGCCAGGTGACGGGCATACGTGGAAACGGCGCGCCAGTAGGCGGCCATCGGACCCTTGCGGCGCAGCCAGGAATTCTCAGCCTCGGCGTCGGCCTGGGCGCGCAGTTCGCGGAGCACTGCTTCTATCCGCGCACGATCTTGCGCGGGAAGGTCCAGCAGGGCTCGGCCTGCTGGCAGCTTCAGCAGCGGGTTGATATAGCCCATAGGGCCTCCTGGCTGATTGTGGCCTGGTGAGCGCTCATCGCGGCCCCCTGTAGATCAGGTAGGCCATGAGCAGTGGTGCTGAGATAGGGATCAAGAACATGGCATCAGCTCCTTCGGCACCTGGACGGTATTGCCGAGCTTGTAGTGAACGAAGCCACGGCAGAACGCAACAAGAGCGGTGGGGCCGTAGCACCAGACGCCGGCGCCGGCGGGGCCCCCGCTGTAGCAGGCGGAGGTGATGAACGACTGGTTGTGCTGGACGCTGCCGTGATGTTTGTCGATCAGCGGGCCGCCCTGGTCCCAGTTGGTGGATGGGCGGAACCCGAAGCCGTTGGCTGCCCCGTGAATGCTGACGCTGGTGAATGTCCCCTTGGGGCTGATCACAGTTACGCCTTCGCCCGTCAGCTGCTCGGGGTCACGCTTGTAGCCTTCGGCCATGGCCACCGCCCAGTCCAGCGGCGCGCCGATCAGGTTGGCTGCCCTCACTTCGATCAGGTCGGTCATGCGCAGAGCTCCTTCTGCCGCTCCACGTCGATCTGCGCGTAGAGAGCGTCCACTCTCTTCTGCTTTCGGTTGATCGCTTCAGAGCGGCTCAGGTGATCTCTCATGGCCTTGTCATACGGCTCGATTTTCTCGATCAGTCGAAGGCGCTCATTTGGATCTTTCGACGCATTGAACTGCTTGGCCAGCCGATCGCGCTCGCCGAAGTCCAAGTGGTCGAGGGCACGGTTCTCCTTTTCCATGTCAGCAATGACTTCCGCCGATTGCCGATTCCAGCGCAGGTACAGCACGTCGCTCTTTTTGGGCTTCATGAAGAAATGATGTGACCTGATCCATTCCACCAGGTCTTCCTTGGTCATTTCGTCAAGAATGTCTTTGCGGGCTGGCTTGCTCACAGCTGATACCTCTCATCAATCCAGCGCCTAGGCGCCAGTGCGGGTGTAGGTTCGGGTTGTGTTTCGTGCGGGGAGAGCTGGCGCTGGTTGCCGGCCTGCAACTGGCTGTCGGGGATGCAGCTGATGCCGACCTCGTTGAGCAGGTAGCAGGTGACGCCGCGCTGGCTGTCGTGCTGCACGTCGATGACGTTCTCGGTTGCGCTGGCGCCGGTGGCCAGCAGCAGGAGGCAGAGGGCGAGGCGGGTCATGGCTGCACCTCGGCGTTGTAGCGTTTGTAGTCCTCGCCGAACTCCCAGCAGTAGGTGGCCGGCCATGCACCACGGGTACCCTGCGGGACGATGTTGTACATGCAGTCGTAGGTGCCGTGACCCGGGGTGGTCTTGATCCAGACATGCTCAGGGCCACCCAAGCACCAGCTGGGGTGATCCGCAACAGCGGCCTTCATGAACTCTTCCAGGTTGTGGTGACCCTTGCTCATGCAGATATAGGTGTCTTCGCCAACGCTACGCACATCAAGCGGATAGGTTTTGGATGGCATCGCTCTGCACCTTTTCGAAGTGGAAGACGACCTCGGCGCCGGTCTCGGCGATCAAGCCGTAGGCCTTGGCCAGGCGGTAGATTGGGTGGTACTGGTTGAGGCTGTTGACGTGCCCGGCCAGCCAGCGCCGCCAGTCCTCTAGCTGCATGCGGTGCTTGCTCAGGTTGCACGGGATGCAGGCCGGCATCATGTTGGCCAGGTTGTGATTGCCTGGCCGCAGGGCTGGGACTGTCTTCGCTGCTTCGCCCCAGTTGCGGACGACAGGCTCGAAGTGGTCGGCGTGCCAGCGCTCGCCCAGGTCATTGCCGCAGTAAGCGCAACGGCCGCCATACTTCAGGCGGACCTGCTCGCGCTCAGCTTTCTTCAGGCGCACGGGTGCTCCTTGGCCGCCATATCGCGGCAGTGAATAGAGGGGAGAGGGGTTACAGGGTCAGGAGTACAAATGTGCTCCGGTCAGGATTTGGCGCCGGCCAGCTCGGTCTTGCCGCCGCAGACATCGCACGGGCGGTCCGTTGGCTGTTCCAGCTGGCAAGGTCGACAGTCCCAGATCGTCGGGCCCGGCTCTGCGCGGGCGTCGATACTGCGCGATTCGACCAGTTCTTCGCGCAGCGATGCGATCAAGCTCCTCTGCTGCTCTATGACGGCGCGCAGCCGCTCAACCTCGCCAGGATCGGCGTGGGTGTAGAGCGGGCCCTCGGGGATGGCGTCGACGATATCTTCCAGATGATCCCGGTAGCCGCGCAAACTCTGAATGCAGGTGCCATCGACATAGCCGAAGCCATAGCTGTTTTCGCTCGACGGCATCACGAACGCCGGGGCCACCGGCTCGCCCTGGTGCTGCTCGGATGCCTTGATGTTGGTGATCGGGCCGACAGCAATGGTGTGCAGTCCGGTCGCCGCCGCATCACGCTCCGCCTCTTCTTTGGTCCACCAGATGGCAGTACCAACCATCCACGCTATCGGCTCGGGGTTGGGCTGCGGGGCTGGCTGAGGCGCATTCTTCAGCAGTGCACTCCAGAGTGACCTTGCAAGGTCCGGGTGCATACACACGCCATTGAGCATTTCACGCGTCAGCACGCGCGGCACGCTGACCATCTCTGTGTTGCTGGATCGGTTTTCTGTGGGCATGGGGATACCTCAAGCGAGACGTTCAAGTTGTTGTTGGATTCGCTGGCCGATCCAGCGGACGACGAACACGGCCTTGCTGTTGCCGATAGCCTTGTAGCGCGGGCCGTCTGGGCATTCGGCGGCGGGCTTGCCGCGATAGGGGATGCGGGTGTGGTCGCCGGGAAAGCCCTGGAGCCATTCGCACTCGCGGGGGGTGAGGCGCCGTACCTGAGAGTTGGCCTGCACAGCCTGGACTTCAGCCCGAGCCTCCAGGGTGTAAGCGTGGTCGGCTTGAACGCCCACGCCATCTGGCCCGCAGGCAGGGTTCTGCCGTAGTGCACCTGCCTGAATCGCGTGAGCCACGATTGGCTGGCCTCGGCCGGTGCCGTCTTCGCTGGCGTCGAAGCCCTCGGCCTTCAGCGTGTGGGTAATCTCGCCAGTGATACACACCGCGACCTGGCCACCGGCGTTGGGATGGCTGGCGCTGTGGTTCATGGCTCGGAGGGTTGGAGCCAGCTCGCCGACGTCGGCGCCGTGATCCTTGCAGCTGAAGGCGATGCAAGGCTGGCCTTGCCCAGGCTTACCGCCGCCGGCGGAGAGAGTGCCAACCACTTGCCCGTCGCCTCCCTCAAGCCTCAACTCGGCCCTGCTGTTCTCGGCAAAGGCCAGGACGGCGTTTTCCTGGCCACTATTCCGGCCCAGGGTAAAGGCCTGGTCATCAAGGACGCATGGGTCTTGCGTGCCGTGCACCACGAGCATTCCGCTCTCGGCGTCCTGCTGAGTGGCGCTGCCGGCCGCCTTCCCGTTTGCCTGGAGGGTTCCGGTTACCAGATTGGTCGGCATGCAGTCATTGCCAGCCGGTATGCCGCCGTTCTTCGCGTAGTTCGCAGTGAGGGCGCTGGCGATTTGCAAGCCGCCATCAAGGTCGAAGTCGGTGCCGAGCCCGCCGCCAGCGCTGGCTCTAGAGCTCAAAGTGCCGGTCACATAGACGTCGGAGTCGAGCCGGTGAATGGCGTTGGGCTGCGCACGGAGCGATGGAGCTACGCAGTACGTCTCGCTCTCGATGTCCAGTCGCGTGTCCTTGGCAGTAAGGGTGGCGGCCTGGCTTACATCCCCCTGAAGGCTATGGCCGCCGTAAGCGGGCACGCCTGCCAGCACATCGACAGCTGGCCCTTCGTCACCCTCGCAGTTCGGGCAGCCGTAATGGCCCAGGTCTAAGCCGAAGATGTATCCGCATCCGCACTGCAGCGCAGGGCCGAATGGAGCTCGTCCGGCAAGGTCTTGCCCCTCGCCTCGGCGCGGCGGAGTATCCCGGCGCACGCCTTCGCGCTCAAAAAGTACTTCGAGGGGATCGAAGCCTGCTCGAGCACTTGCGACAACGAACACACGGCGGCGTCGTTGGGCCAGGCCGAAATATTGGGCATCCAGAACCCGCCATGCGACTGTTCGCGTGGGTCCATACACACAACCAGCGTCCTTCCATTTGCCCCCTGGCGGTTGGAGTTCTTCGGATTCGCCCACCAGGGCGCCGAGGAAGCAGCCAAACGCGTTGCCTTTGTCGGAGAGGACGCCTGGGACGTTTTCCCAGAGACAGGTAGCCTCGGGCTCGCCACGCTTTGTTCGAACATGGTCAATTGCATCGAGCAGCTCCACGTATTTGATGGTGAGGGCGCCGCGGGGGTCATTCAGGCCTTCGCGCATGCCGGCCACGCTGAATGCCTGACAGGGTGTGCCTCCGACCAGCACTTCGGGCGCCGGGATCTTGCCGGACAGCACCATGGCAGCCAGGCGGGTCATGTCGCCGTGGTTCGGCGTGTCCGGGTAATGGTGGGCCAGCACCGCGCTGGGGAATGGTTCGATCTCGGCGTACCAGGCGGCACGCCAGCCCAGCGGGTGCCAGGCTACGGTCGCAGCTTCAATGCCGCTGCAGACGCTTCCGTAGGTGATGGGCATCGGTGATCCTCGCCGGGGAGGCGTTATCGTTGAATAGGGGAAGGCGCTGGCGTTACGGGCGGTTGTCGTGATCGCAGTGTCGGCAGTCTTCATAGGATGGCGAAGGCACAAATCGACCGCAGTCTCCACAGTTCTGGGTGCTTGCCGGCGCCCGCCGCTTTGCCTTAGCCAGCACAATGCCGGTGCCCGTCAGGGCCTCTTTGATATCAACGTCCCGCTTGTGCACCAGGCGCCGGGCCTTGGCTTCGAGGTAAGCCACTGGCCAGATCACTGCCTCGTCTGGGGTGTTGCCGATCGCCTCGGCATCCTCAAGCGTGAGGTGGTGTGCTTTGTCGAATCGGAAGGTGTGGCCTATTGGCCATCTGGCCAGGGCAATGTCGTTACCGTTCCAGCGCCCCGGGATCTGCAGAACAACGGTGCATCCAGGGTTCAGCTGGTCGCGGGCTTCGCCCAGGCTGATGTATTGGTGGTCGACGCCGAGATGTGCGCGGGCATCGACGTAATCTTTTGGCCAGGGAATGTCTGTTTCCCGGTGGCCACAGGCCTGCTCTTGGGTGAACAGTTCGGCCTTGTCGAGGTTGGTGGTGTAGCCGCCGCCCAAGGCCCAGAACATGAGACCGTCACCGGTATTGCTGCGGCTGTCCTGTAGGTAGAACTGGGTCATGGCTTTCTCCATGCATGCGCCGCCCTCCGTGGCCGGATGCGGCATGGTGGTTACTTGAGGATTGCGCGGGCGCAGGCCTGGATTTCGATCCAGAGCGCCGAGGAAGGCCGTGCTTCGTATTTGACCAGGGCTTTGGCGATGCGGACGGCCAGCTCCTCCTTGCTACCTGCAGGTGCTGACGGGGATTGGTGGGCGACCTGAATCGGCAGGTCGAACTGGCCTGGAAGGTCGATTCTCATGCGGCGCGGCTCCTCGATCTTCTGTTATCCCGCTTGGTGGTAAGGTGATGTGCTGCTGGCGCCGGCCGTGCCGGACGCGGTTCATAACTCGCTTCATGCTGCTTTCTGTTGGTTCCAGACGCCAACAGCTGCGAAGACCTTGGCGGCCTGCGCTTCGTCCAGCGTGGTGTCGGCGGGGATGGCGATCCAACCTGATGCCACCAGGTGATTCTTGTTGGCCTGGGCTCGAAGGTCGCTGTAGGTGGACTCGATCACGTCGGTGAGGTGTGATGCCAGGTAGTTGCCCTGCGGAGCCACTTCGACGGATTTGCAGTACTGCTCGCCGTTC
Source organism: Pseudomonas sp. NPDC087185 (assembly GCF_044744955.1). Lineage (NCBI taxonomy): Bacteria > Pseudomonadati > Pseudomonadota > Gammaproteobacteria > Pseudomonadales > Pseudomonadaceae > Pseudomonas > Pseudomonas sp. NPDC087185. Next base: position 477,854 of record NZ_JBIUZK010000002.1, read on the forward strand.
GGCTTCTGGCACATCACACTGAGGTAGATGGTCCAGCGGTGCGGGATGTCGCATACGGCGTCGACCACCTGACGGCTGCAGATGTTCTTGCAACTCTTCCAGCTGATCAGACCTTGCCGGCCGCTGGGGTCGATGTTGACCACGGCAACGTGATTCGTGGCGAGCAGGGCTCGGCATGAGCGCTCGATGCGCGCCCGCATGTTGTGAGGCTTGCGCTTGCTCATGCCTTCTCCTTGACCCGCATCTCTGCAGCGGTCGGGTAGTGAATGCCGAAGTCACGAGTGATGCGGGAGAACTGCGAGTCGGAGATGCCCATGTGGCGCCGGGCCTGGTTCATGCTGAGTCCGAGGTCACGGAAGGCGATGATCCGTTCTGCCAGCGCCTTGTCCTTCGTCGCATCGCTGAACTTCCTGCCCTTGTTGCCTCTACCCCGGTTCGGGTCGGGCCGGAAGCAGAAGCAGCCTTCAACGGCCGCCCGGTAGAGCGTGGTCTGGGCCAGGCCCGTGTGCGCCATCGCCTCGGCATACGTCATGGTCTTGGCGATCTTCCGGATCTCGGCCAGCTGCTGCTGCCGCTTCAGCACCTTGTTGTCGGCCGGTGGCGCGGAAGACGCGCGGATCACTTCAATGTCTCGATGCGGCCGGTGAGGCACGTACTCGAACCCGGGTAGGGCGTGCACCGTGCCGCCCTCAAGGAAGAAGGCGTCGATACTCGCATTGAGCTGGGCCAGCACTGCTGCGCGCTGGTCGGGAATTGGCGCGCCGATCATTGCAGGCCTCCCCGCTTTGTCGCTGCGCCTGCCTCCATCGCATCCACAAACCGCATGGCTGCCTGGTAGGTGAATGCAAAGCCCTGAACAGCGCCGGTGGCGATCTCCACCACATTCCAGGTGCCGCCCTTGTTGGACGCCTGGAAGCGCGGGGCGGGTTGCCCGACCCTGGCGTGGGCCTCGGCCCTCACTGACTTACTGCGCTCGAGCAAGGCCGCGAGCACGGCAAGCTTCTGCTCGAAAGCAGGGTGCATTGCTGTGTGCATGGTGAATCCTCGGATTGGTCAGGCGTGAAGTTCCAGGGCCTCGGCCCGGCGAACGATTCGAACTTGTGCGGTGCGCCGCTCGGGCGCCCGGCGATCTCGGCGCATTGGGTCGCTGTCGTTGATCAACGCATGCGATGCGATCAGGGCGGCGAGGGCGATGCAGAGCGGGCTGATGATTTGTTGGCGCATGGCCTTGGTGACCGCCTCGATGCGGCGGCCGGCCTCCAGCTTGAAGAGCGCGGCTTCGATGCGGTTGGCCACGGTGCCCGGGCTTACCGCCATCTCGCGGGCTATTTCTTTTGTGGTGAGGCCCTGGGCCACCCACAGCAGTGCTTCGAGCTCACGGGGAGCCAGCGCCTTGCCGAGCTGGCCAATCCATGAGCCGCAAGTGATCGTTTCCATGAAGTGTCCTCGGTGGGCTGCATTGGTGTGTGATCTGTCCGGCTCGGCGCCGGTGGTCATTCTTTCGACTCAGCGTTACCTGGCCGCCGCTGGTGCTACCCCGGCCTACGCCAGACGGGCTGACCACTTCCAGATGTGCTCATGCCTGCGCTTCCAGATCACACACCGATGCAGCCTGGTGATGGGGAACCAGGTAGATCGGGCAGTTAACGTCAGGCTGACGTGGCGCTGGTTGTTACTCGCGAGTGCTGAGCTCGGCCAAGATCGCGGCCTGCGCGGTGGGAGCGTTCCAAAGCTCAGCGGCGAACTCCAAGTCATGGAGTTCGAAGGTGGTCCAATTTTCCAGGGAGTACATGTCGCCGCGCTCGATTGCGTTGATCATGCGGCGCTGAAACTTGAGCTTGACTGGGTCCATCGTCTTGCCCTCCCGGGCGGTTGATTTCCCGTCTGGCCCTGTCGCCAAGGCCAGCCAGTGAAATCTGTTGTCCGCACCATGCGCATCGCCGCGGCTATTCCCACCTGGCCGGGTCACACATTTCGTGTTCGGTGTTCTTCCCGGCTGGCTTGCATGGTTTGGCGTCCCTCAATGCCTGAGGTCCGGCAGCTATCCAGAGGCTGCATGGTCGACGACTTAGCTTGTCCCGACCCAGGTGATGGCCTGGGTGCGTCGAGGTGGTCACGTCTGGTTGTGTAAAGAGCGAGGCTGCCCTTGGCTGCCACCCAATTCGCTTTGGGTGAACAAAAAATACGATAGCGAATTAAGATTGGCAATGTTTTTTAATGCGAAAGCGCATAAATTTTTCGAAAGGCAAAAAAAAGACCTGCATTTGCAGGTCTTCTGGCAGGATCGCCCTCGTCGACGGAGGCTGGCTGGGTCGTCTAAAGGAAAGACGCCGGGTACTTCACGTCCACCACGCGACCAATGATCTGAACGTCATCGTCAATGACAATCATTTTGTAATCCGAGTTGAGTGGCTTGAGATAAGAGATCCCAGAGTCTCGCACATACTGCTTGAGAGTTGTCTCGCCTGTGGTGCCCAGTAGGGCGATATAGAATTTTCCATTCACCAGGTCGAACCCTTCAGGCTGCACAAGCACTCGCATTCCCGGCGTGAATCCATTTCCTCGGTCCGGCGTCATTGAGTCGCCTTGAACCTCGAGCCAATACCCATGTTCTCCAGCGTGAACGTCTGACGCGATCATTTCAGCGGAGGAGTTGAAGTGAGACGAGTCGCACGACTCGGCCCACGATCCAGCAGCAATCCAAGAGATCAACGGGTACTCCTTCGCTTCCCTGGTAGGCGAACTTACTGCTGCTACGTTGCCATGACTGGAGCCAAAAAGCAGCCATTCCGGCGTAACCGACAACGCCCTGGCCAGCTTTTCGATGGTCGGCTTCCTCGGAGTCTTGCTGTCTCCGTGGAGGATTCTATGGATTGTCGGCTGAGGGACGCCCGCTCGCCGCCCGAGCTCATTCTCGGAGAGATCCTTCTCGTTCATTTTGGTGCGCAGGCGCAGCGCAATCGTCATAGCTTCGACCCGGCGTATTAGAGGAGGGCGAAGTGTATTGCCTGTGCTAATTCGGTAGCGTATTCTCATGGCTAATTACAAACCGCATTGGTAGATGAGATGACTATCGCGCAAATGCTTTCCGACCTGACGAGCAAGGGATGGAGCCAAGCAAAGATCGCCGAGCGTTGCGGGACGACCCAGACAACGATCTTCCGAGCAACCAAGGGATCCGACCCTCGCTACGAGGTTGGGAAGGCAATCGAGGCTCTTCACCGGGAGATTAGTGGAGAGGTCGAGCATCAGCTCGCCTCATAGCTCCCGGGATCCATTTTCCGACTTGTGGCTTTGCGCCACTAGATGGGCAAAACACCTGCGAATCCATCCAGTACCGGAATCGCAGTCGAAAAAAAACCGCCTGGCAGGGCGGCTTTCTCTACAGCATTAGAACGGGTTTAAGCATGACAAACATCGTCCCACTTGACAAGTCCAGGGGGTTCACCCGGATGGACAACCAGCTCATGGATGGCCTGCTGGCTATCGATCTCCCGGCCCGGGAGATGAAGATTGTGCTGTACGTGGCCAAGGTCACCATCAACTTCGGTGCGGGCGCCCAGCGCATCCCGGCTACCGACATCGCAAAGGCCATCAACGCTCACCCCGATTCCGTCTCGAAGGCCGTCTCCAGCCTGCTGCGCCGCCGCGTGTTGTTCCGTGAGGGTGGTGCTCGCGGTGACATCGGCGTGAACGACCCTAAAGACTGGGTCTATGTCACTGATCCGAAACAGACCAAAACAGCCGACTCGGCTGAAGTGGTCCGAATCGGCTCAGAGTCGAAACAGACCAAAACCGCCGACTCCCTTCTTTATTCTAAGAAAGAAACCCCCTATGTAAATCTTCCTTCGGAAGATGTTACATGCCCCCCCAGTGAGCCGGAGCCGATTCGGGCGAAGGAAGATCGCAAGGCGCCATTCGGGAAGGTCGCCATGCTGGCGGACAACCCGCACGGCCTCGATGAATCCCTGATCGCTGATTACCTGGCGGTTCGGAAGTCGAAGGGCGCCCAGATGAGCGAACGGGTCTGGGCCCGTCTGAACGAGAAGCTCCGCCAGTGTCTGGCTTTGGGTATTCAGCCAGCCCAGGTGATGGAAATCGTAATCGACAGCGGGTGGCGAAGCTTCGAAGTTGAGTGGATCACCAAGCGATTCCTCGCCAAATCGCCCGCCCAGGGCAAGCCAAACAGCCGTCATCACGGCTTCAACGACCGCGACTACCACGATGGCCTCATTCCACGGGAGGATGGCTCCTATGCGTTCTGAAAAAGTGGTCCACCTGTCCAGCATTGCCGGTCCGCAGGTGACCTCCATGGCGATATGCGAAGAGCATGGCCCGTATGAGGCGACCACCCACCAGGTGCTCAGCCACACCTTCCGCTCGCCTTGCCCGGGCTGCAAGGCGGCGCAGGTCGCCAAAACCCAGGCCGAAGACACCAAGCGTCAGCGCGTAGATCTGGCGTACAAGCTCGGAGACTCGCTGATCCCAAAGCGGTTCAAGGACAAGACGTTCGACAGCTATGCGGCGACCTGCGAAGGCCAGCACAAGGCCAAGGCGCGCTGCGAGCGTTACGCCGCCGAGTTCGATGCCAATCTGGCCGCCGGGCGCTGCCTGATCCTGGTAGGAAACCCCGGCACCGGAAAAACCCACCTGGGGGTGTCGATCGCCCAGGCCGTCATGGCCAGCACCACGCATACGGCAGCCTATCGGACCCTCGGTGGAATCCTGCAGGCCATCCGCGCCACATTCGATGGCAGTTCCGGCCAGACCGAGGGAAGCATCCTCGACGCGTTGATTCGGCCGTCGCTGTTGGTACTGGATGAGGTCGGCGCGAGCAAGGAGGCGCCGAGCGATTTTGAGCTGAGCCGCCTGTTCTCAATCATCAACGGCCGTTACGAGCGGATGCTGCCGACCATCGTGATTTCCAACCTTGGCGCGAAGGAGTTGCCAGCGGCTATGGGCGAGCGTTCGGCGGACCGCTTGCGGGAGGGTGGGGGCATCGTCCTGCCGTTCGATTGGTCCTCGCACCGTGGCCGGGAGGGTAGCTGATGCGCCAGAGCAAACTGACCAAGGCCGCGCGCGGCCGAGAGTGCCAGGTGCGCATCCCGGGCGTCTGCAACGGCAACCCGGAAACCACCGTTCTGGCGCACTACCGCATGGCAGGCACTTGCGGCGTTGGCATCAAGCCAAACGACCTGCAGGGCGCCTGGGCCTGCAGTGCATGCCATGACGCTGTCGATTCGCGCAGCAGAACAGCGTTCAGTTACGACGAGCTGCGGTTCATGCACCTTGAAGGCGTAGTGCGCACCCAGGCGCAGCTGATCAACGAGGGGGTGCTGGTCGCATGAGTGGTCTCGCCCTTCGCCCGTTCAAGGCCAAGCCGGCCCGCGCCAAGCCCATCGATCGGGAAGGGCAGGAGCAGGCCGCGCTGATGCAGGAGCTGCAGCTCCGCTACCCGCAAGCCTACAAACTGATCTACCACGTCCCGAACGGCGGGCACCGGGTCAAGGCTGTGGCCGCCAAGCTGAAGGGGCAGGGCGTGAAGGCCGGTGTGCCCGACCTGGTGCTGCCGATGGCGCGCGGCGGCTACTTCGGCCTGTATATCGAGTTCAAGGCCATGCCACCGTTCGATGCGCCGGTGTCTCCCAGTCAGGATGCTTACCTGCAGGCGCTCGGCGATCAGGGCTATCTGGCGATCGTGTGCCGGGGCAACATCGACGCCGTTGAAGCCATCCGCGCCTACCTGCTGCTGCCTGCGACGGTGGCCGCATGAGCGCGACCCGTGAGGTGAAGCTGAGCGAGGCCGAAGTGCGCCGGCAGGCCGCCGACAAGTCGGTGCGCGACCTGCGCGACCCACGCCACCCAGGCCTCTACCTGCGCTTCTGGAGTAACCGCGAGCGTGGCAGCTGGCATCTGGTGCGCGGCAAGAAGTGGGTACCGGTTGCCCGCTGGCCCGACCTGAGCGTATCGGCGGTACTGGCCGAGCTGCCCGCGCTGCGTCAACGCCTGCTGCGCTCCCCGGCCACGGCGCCGGTGGTCTCGGGCATGGTCACCGTGGGGCAACTGCTCGACTGGTACGGCGACCGCATGGCCCGTGACCGCTCGCTGTCGGCGAAACGCAAGGCCGGCGCCCGTTCTGCCATTGCCCAGCACCTGAAGCCGCGCCTGGATGACCTGGCCGTGGCTGACGTGAATGCTGATGCCCTGGACAAGCAGCTGATGTGGCCGTGCCAGGCTGAGGTGTCGCTGTCCTACCTGCGGCAGATGTTCGCGCTGCTGCTGACCGCTTTCCGCCAGGCTCTGCAGCTTGGCCTGATCGACCGCAACCCGATGGCCGGGATGCGCTTCAACGACTTCACCAAGGCCAAGATACTGCCCAAGGCGGCCCGCCTGCGTGACGTGCAGCTGCCGGAGCTGATGCAGCAGCTGGCCCAGGCCTTCGAAGCGGCACCGGGTGATGCCATGTTGGCCCTGATGATGCTGGCCCACGGCACCCGTATCGGCGAGACCCGCATGGCGCGCTGGAGCGAGATCTCCCTGGCGGCGGCCGAGTGGTTCATTCCCGCGGCGAACACCAAGACCCGCACCGAGCACCGTCTGCCACTGACCGCCCAGATCAAGGCGCTGCTGATCCGGTACCGGGCCATCCAGCAGGCCGGAGGCTACGAGGGCGTGTACCTGTTCCCGAACCGTCGCGGCCTGTCGTTGAGCGAGACCCAGGCCAGCGCCGTGTTCACCCGCCTGGGGCAGGGCGAATGGACCAGCCACGACCTGCGCAAGGTGTCCCGCAGCACCTGGACCGACCTTGGCATCGACGGCCACATCGGCGAGATGCTCCTGAACCACACGCTGGGCAAGATCGCCAGCACTTACATCCACACCCAGGCCATGCAGCAGCGTCGCGCAGCACTGGAGAAGTGGCACGCCTGGCTTGATCAGGTTGGCTTCGCAGCCATCCACCGCCTTACCAACGCCTTATCCGAAATTTCGCAGAACTCGCCAGAGGCCACAGCAGCCGTGGCGCCGAGCGACCTTACCGCATTTGTAATTAGCGAGGATTCGAAATGACCACAGACCTATTCGCTCCGAGTATCAGCTTCTGCCAGCACGCCACCATCATCCTAGCGTTGTTCGTTGCCTGGCTCATGGGGTTCACAGGCTGGAGCCCGCTGGTGTTCATCTTGATCGTGGCCGCTGGAGGGGCACTGGAGGGCGCTGTTCTGGCACTGCGCAAGACGGGTTACCGAGGATGAGAAAGAGCCACGGCCCGGCCTTCAAGAAGGCTGTGATCGAGCTGGCTCAATGCCCTTTGTGCCGTGGGAGAGCGGTCACTCAGGGCGTGTTTCACGAACTGCCATGCGACCACTGCAACGCCTCGGGCTGGGTAGCGGCTGCAACTGGCGAGGCCCTGGCCCTGGATGAACTGGTGACCCAGCTCAGCATGAGGCTACGGGCAGCGCTCTGGCAGATCGAGCAGTTGAAGAACCCTCAGGCATCCGGGCCTGAGGCGACATATCAGGGAAGCAACCGGCGCGGCGCCGGCGGCACCAACTACACCGGTGATTGAGGGGGAAGGACATGATCTACAACAGCGTATCGGGTGCAGTAGTTGCCGCTCTGGCGGCAGGAGAGAAAGGCGCTGCGAAAGGCCAGGCATGGCAGAAGCTCTACAAGTCGGCGGAAGAGGAAGGCGGCTGCCTGGCTTCGCTGGGAGGCCATTCAGGCGGCTTTGATCGGGCTCAGGTTGATTATTGGCTGGCTGCGCGCCTCCACCACCTGCTCATTCCGCGCCACTGGAACGCACTTAATGCGAAGTACGCCACCAACAAGGCAAAGCGGCTGCAGGGGATCACGGCCATCGCGCCGCTGATTGCCAGTCCGGCGCCTCAGCTGTTCATCTACAAGGCCGTTACCACCTGGGCCATCCCGAAGCTCAAAGGGGCGCGGCGGAGAGGGCCTCGCTCAGTTGCGGTTGATATCCCGCTTGATGCTCCTGAATGGCGCCGCGAGAACCTGGTCAACGCTGCCTTGGCCGCTGGCCAGGCTGAGCGCAAAAAGGCAGAGGCTCTGGCAGAAGATCTGATCATTCTTCCGGACAGCTTCTACGACATGAACACCTGGGATCTGGACGCTACATCGGAGCCGACGCGCTACCGCTGGCGTTCCGGGATCAAGGAGAAGCTGGACGGCATGATCAACGACTCCTTGAGAGAGGTCCGGGCGATTCTTGAGGCTGAAGGGCTGCTGATCAAAGACGCTGCCTAATTGCCTCTTGACATCAGTGATAGAGTGAGAGAAATTAACGCCATCCTGTCATTCCTGCGCACGTTGAGGACTGACCCCCGAAAGCCCGGCCGTAGTGTCGGGCTTTTTTGTGGCCCTAAGCCAGCATTTATGTCATGTTGCCAGCTCGTTAATAAGGAGTTGGTTATGTCCATTTATTCAGACCTCCAGAGGCGATACGTTAGCCGGGAGACTGCAATTCAGGCTCAGCTTCATCTTCTTTCTAAATCTGCCGGGGATATAGCTTCCGGCTTCGGGAAATATCTCGGGCTTCCCGGCGATCGGTGGCATCACCTGGACGGCAAAGCCGGTGAGCGTTACGTTCGGCTCGGTCAGGGTTCGGCCTCTGCTTTCCAAGAAAAGCGTTGGATAGAGCTGAGTAGCCTCAACGGTAAAGTAGACTTCTCGATCGCTCTCACACTGGTCTCTGAGGACAGGGAGAGCCGCGCGTGCTACGTCTTCGATATGAGTGTCCGGTTCTGCGATGCCGGATACCTGTTTGAGATTAATGGTCAAAGCGTTGTGCTCAGCGTCGAAGATGTAAAAGCAGGTAGTTTCGAACCAGTGTACAACCAGCTTGTGCAGATACTGATTTCCCGGTTGGACGATTCGGACATCCTAATAAAAAACTGATTGACCCCTAACCCATGAGCCCAGCCAAACAGCTGGGCTTTTTCATTTTTGGAGATTATGGATGGATCCGACCGACCTCGGCCCAGGCACAGCCACCTGGCTGGGCGGCACGGGCACAGTATTGCTGGGCGGTTTCTTGTGGTTGAGGAAGTTCCTCTCGAAGGATGCCACCGACCGAGCCATGGACAACGCCGATATCGGCACGGTCCGGCGCTTGAACGAATTGCTCGACTCCGAGCGTGAAGCCCGCAAGCTGGCAGAAGCTCGCGCTGATCAATTCGCCAAGGAGCGAAACGATCTGGCGATCTCGGTCGGCCGGCTTGAAGGCAACATCCTCGCGCTGACTCGACAGGTCGAGCAGCTGACCGACAAGGTCACCACGCAGAGTGAGGAGATTTCCCGTCTCCGCGCGCAGCTTGGAGGTGCCAAGTGATGGACAAATGCGCTTTGGAATTCATAGCCCGACGTTGGTGGCGACGGGCTGAGGTCTGGGTGATTGCTGTGCTGCTGATAGCAGGTGGTGCAGTCCTGGGTTGGCAATCGGCTTACTGGTCGATGGCCAGCACCCAGGCAGGCCAGGTAGCAGAGATACGCAAGGCGTATGACGCGGCGATGGCCGAGCGAGACCAGCGCCTCGATGAACTTACACGCCGCACTGACAGCGCTGCTGCCAAGGCGTCGAAGGCAGCAACCACCGCTACCCAAGCGGCCGACAAGGCCGACGAAGCGCTCAACCGGGTAACGCAGTGATGGCTAGGCTCAAGACGCTGGGCTCACGCATCAAGGAAAGTGCAGGTTCACGGGTCAAGACGGTCACGCCGGGCAGCTGGCGGAGCGGAATGACCAGCTCCCAGCGAGGCTACGACTACAAGTGGCAGAAGGCTCGCGAGCAGTACCTGCGGGACAACCCGCTCTGCGCGTACTGCGCCAGGGTAGGTAGAACCGCAGCAGCCAGTGTCGTCGACCACATCGTCGCGCATCGAGGCGACAAGGATCTCTTCTGGGATCAGTCCAACTGGCAGCCGCTCTGCAAGCCTTGCCACGACTCGGTCAAACAGGCCGAGGAGGCTGCTGGCCTGGCTGGCTGACGCCGTAGATCGGCGGCGGATGGCTTCGAGGCATGCCAGTGACGTGCCGCTAGGTGGGGGGAGGGTAAAATATGGCGATTCTCACGTAGCTAGACCGCCTCCGACCCCACGCACAGATTTTTTCCCCCACAGGATTTTTGTTAAATGGCTTTAACACCCAAGAAGCGCGCATTTATCGCTGCGCTGAGGGGAGGTGCGTCCAATCGAGACGCAGCCATTGCGGCGGGATGCCCAGCAAAATCAGCATCTGCAGCCGGATCACGGCTGGCCAAGGATCCCGATGTTGCCGCCGAGCTGAAGAAGCTTCGAGCGCTCGGCCTGATGCCTGGTGATGTTAAAGCTGATGTTAAAGACGATGTTAAAGGCGGCGCTTGCGAGCAGCCCGCGAGCACATCGCCGACTGAGCCCGCAGCAGCTGCCCACAGCCTTGAAGGTGAGTGGGAGCCGGCCGGTTTCGACCTCTCCCAGGCGCTGTCCCACAAAGATCCCAAAGACTTCCTGCTCGCGGTCATGAATGACCTGGGCACCGAGGCCAAGCTGCGCGTTGATGCAGCCAAGGCCCTGATGCCCTTCGTGCATGCCCGTAGAGGGGAGAGCGGCAAGAAGGAGCAAGCAAAAGACAAAGCTGCCGAGGCAGCTGCTGGTAAATTCGGCGCCCGTCGCGGCCCGCTGCGATCGGTGAAGTGATGGACTGGACTACTGCATGCCCTGACTGGGAAAAGCGCATCGTTGCGCGCCAGAGCCTGATCCCGTTCGACCCGCTGTTCCCGAGCGAGGCTGAGGAAGCTCTGGAGGTGTTCGGCGCCCTGCGAATGGTCGATGCCACCGGCAGCCCGCTGATGTGCGAGACCGTTCGCGACTGGGTGAATCAATTCGTGGCCGCAATCTTCGGCGCATACGACCCGGACGAGGGCCGGCGCCTAGTCAGCGAGTTCATGCTGCTGATCAGCAAGAAGAACGGCAAATCGACGATCGCTGCCGGCATCATGCTGACGGCTCTGATCCTCAACTGGCGACCATCGGGCGAGTTCATCATCCTGGCTCCCACCAAGGAGATTGCCGACAACTCCTACATCCCGATCCGCGACATGGTGCGGGCCGATGAGGAATTATCGGCGCTGCTCAAAGTTCAAGACCACATTCGGACGGTGACCCATCACCAGACCAATGCGACCTTGAAGGTGGTGGCAGCCGACAGCGAGACCGTGTCTGGCAAAAAGGCAATCGGTGTGTTCATCGACGAACTCTGGGTGTTCGGCAAGCGGAACAATGCTGAGGCCATGCTTCGCGAAGCAACTGGCGGCCTGGCGTCACGCCCCGAGGGCTTCATCATCTGGGCAACCACCCAATCCGATGCGCCGCCGGCCGGCGTGTTCCGGCAGAAACTCATGTACGCCCGAAAGGTGCGCGACGGCGAGATCGTCGACAAGTCGTTCTTGCCGGTGCTGTACGAGTTTCCGAAAGCGATGCTCGACGCTGGAGCGCATCGAGACTTTTCCAACGCTTACATCACCAACCCCAATCTGGGCCTGTCGGTTGATGAGCCATTCATTGAGCGTGGCTATGCCCAGGCGCAGATGGATGGCGAAGAGTCGTTCCGCGGCTTCCTAGCCAAACACCTCAACGTCGAGATCGGCTTGGCGCTGCTCTCGGATCGTTGGGCCGGCGCCGACTACTGGGAGCGGCAGGCGTCGGATGACTGCCGGACGCTGGAGGACCTGATCGAGCGGTGCGAGGTGATCGACATCGGCATAGACGGGGGTGGCCTTGATGATTTGCTGGGCTTTGCCGCAGTGGGGCGGGAGCGCGATAGCCGCCGGTGGCTTACCTGGACGCATGCCTGGGCTCACCCCTCGGTGCTGGAGAGGCGCAAGGCCGAGGCGCCCCGCATCCGTGACTTCGCCAACGATGGGCACCTGACGCTGGTTGAGCGCATCGGCGACGACGTGGACCAAATCGCCGAGCTTGTCGCCCAGGTGGAGGAGGCCGGCCTACTTGATCAGGTAGGGCTCGACCCGGTGGGAATTGGCGCGATCCTCGATGCCCTGGAGGCTCGGGGCATCCCTCGCGAGAAGATCGGTGGAGTGAAACAGGGTTACACGCTCGGCGGAGCAATCAAGACCGCTGAGCGCAAGCTGGCAGAAGGCGGTATGTGGCATGGCGGTCAACCGCTGATGGCCTGGTGCTGCGGGAACGCCCGCGTCGAGCCCAGAGGCAACGCAATCCTCATCACAAAGCAGGCCAGCGGATCGGCAAAGATCGACCCCCTAATGGCTCTGTTCAATGCCGTGACGCTCATCGCTCTGAACCCAGAGGCGCAGGGCGGGATGGCTGACTACCTCGAAAACGGATTCTTTGAACTCATAGGCTGACCATGGCATTCAAATGGTACAACCCCGCGACTTGGGACTTCTTCAGCTATACGGACCCGGTCACGGGCAACAGCGTTGATGTGGACCTGGAGGTCGGAGGCAAACGCACCAAGGCGGGGGTAAGAGTCAGCGCAAAGACAGCATTATCGATCAGCATGGTCTGGTCCTGCGTCAAGATCCTTTCCGAGTCGTTGAGCGGTCTCCCGCTCAAACTTTACGAGGACAAGGACGGCGGCCGGGCGTTGGTGACCGGTAACGACCGAATGCTCAAGCTGCTGCGCAAGCCGAACCCCTACATGACCATGCTGAACTTCCTCAAGTTCGTGGTCGTGAACATGGCACTGCGAGGCAACGCCTTCGCCCTGATCGAGCGGAACAGGAATGGTGACCCGATCGGTCTGGTACCGCTGGATTGGCGGACGGTCAAGATCGACACCGAAGACGACCTTCTTTATGTGGTCGAGCCAAGTGAGGGCGCCCCCTACCCGGTGTCGCCCGAGAACATGCTGCATTTCAAGCTGTTCAGCCTGGATGGCATCGTTGGCCTCTCGCCGATCGAGCACCAGGCCGAGACCATGGGGCTGGCGAAGGCCGGCCAGCAGTGGTCGGCGCGCTTCATGCGCAAGGGCGGCTTTACCGGCGGCTACGTCATCTACGAGCAGTTCCTGACCAAGGCCCAACAGGCTCAGGTCATGGAGAAGTTTCCCGATGTGCGAAAGGCCGACGCCGACGACATCGGCAAGATGGCGATTCTCCAGGGCAACCCAAAGATCGTCCCGGCTGGCATCAGCCAGAGGGATGCGCAATTCATCGAGTCGCAGCAGTTCCAGGAAGAAGCCCTGGCGGGCATCTACGGCGTGCCGCTCTGGCTGGCCAACCGCGCCGGCAAGACCTCAATCATGGGCTCCAACCTTGAGCAGCAGCTCACCGGCTACATCACCTTCGGCCTCAAGCCCTTCATCGATGCAGTAGAGGACGAGTTCAACGACAAGCTCTATCGAACGGCGACGCGCTTCTGCGAATTCGCCGTCGAGGGCCTGCTGCGTGCGGATAGCGCCGGCCGTGCCACCTACTACGGAAGTGCACTGGGCGGTTCGGGCGGCTCCGGCTGGATGACCATCAACGAAGTCCGCGTGAAGGAAAACCTGCCTCCCCTGGAAGGCGACGAATACAACCGGGTCACCCGGTGGGAGATGGAGAAGAATGGCGAACCTTGAATGTCCGTTTGAGCTCAAGGCCGTTGACGAGGCCGGCAACTTCGAGGGCTACGCGGCGGTATTCAACAACGTGGACCTTGGTGACGATGTGATCGTGCCCGGGGCCTTCACTCGGGTGAAGGCAACCCGAGGCGGCAAGCTCAAGCTTGCCCTGTATCACGACCTGACCCGCCTGGTCGGTGCCGCCGACTTCACCTCGGACGATCATGGCCTGCTCCTGAAAGGGCAGGTCAATCTCAAGGTCAGCTACGCGCGCGATGCATACGAGCTGATGAAAGACGAAGTCCTCGACAGCATGTCGATTGGCTTCAACACCCTTAAGGCTGATTTCGAGGAGCGCGCTGGCCGGCGTGTTCGCGTCATCAAGGAGGCCGAACTGTGGGAAGCCTCCTTTGTCCCGTTCGGCATGAATCCCGAGGCACAAGTCCTCAGCGTCAAGTCGGATATCAGGCTTTTCGAGAAGGCCCTGCGCGAACGCATGGGCCTCTCGCAGAAGGAAGCGGCGGCAGTCGCTTCGCTCGGCTACACCGCGCTACGCCGTGACGGCGGGAGCGAGGCCACGGCGATCGTGGATGAGCTGAAAGACATTTCCAACCTGTTCACCCACCATTTCGGAGTAGCACGATGAGCGAAGTAAAAGAATTGAAGGACTCCCTGGAGCTGCAACTGAAGAGCGGCTTCGAGGGGCTGCAGAAGAAGTACGATGCTGCCATGGACGAGGTCCAGAAGGGCAACCAGGTGGCTGGCGACCTGAAAAAGCAGATCGAAGACCAGAAGGGCGAGCTGCAAAAGGTCATCGACCAAGTCGTGGACCTGGAGCAAAAAGGCGTCAAGCTGCGCGGCCAACCAAGCGAGGGCAAAAGCTTCATCGACCTGATCAAGGGCGACGAGAGCTACAAATCCCTGAAACGCGGCGGTGGCCTGGCCGAACTCGATGTGACCAAGTCCGACATGGCCAGCATGAAGGAAATGAAGGTCACCAGCGCTGGCATCGTTGCCCCGCAATACGATCCAGTGATCCAGCCGGGTATTCGCCAGGAGCTGCGCATTCGTGATCTGCTGACTGCTGTGCCGGTGTCGGGCCAGAACTACACCTACTTCCGCGAGAACCTGCACACCCGCGGTGCGGCTCCGGTGGCCGAGGGCGGTCTGAAGCCGACCAGCAACGTCACCTTCACCACCGAAACCGACCGCGTAAAGAAGATCGCGGTCTGGATGCCGGTGACCGACGAGGCGTTGGACGACGTCCCGCAGCTGTTCGCCTACCTACAGCAGCTGCTGCGTTACGACCTGAAGCTGGAGGAAGAGGCGCAGATCCTCAAAGGCGACGGTACAGGCGAAAACCTGAACGGCCTGATGACCCAGGCAACCAACTACAACACCGCGCTGAGCAAAGCTGGCGATACTGCCATCGACTTGGTCCGTCGATCCATCTACCAGGTGCGCAAGCAGTCGCAAATGTCCGCCGATGGTGTGGTCATGACCGAACTGGACTGGATGAACATCGAGCTGCAAAAGGATGGCGAGAACCGCTATCTGTTCGCCAACCTGCAGGGCCTGGTCACTCCAATCCTGTGGGGGCGCCCGGTGATCACCTCCGACAGCATGGACGAGGGCGACGGAGACACCGGCGGCGAATTCCTAACCGCCAACTTTGCGCGTTCTACCACGCTGTTCGATCGCATGTCGTTCCTGTTCAAGATGGGCCTGATCAACGACCAGTTCATCAAGAACGAGCGCGCGCTGCTGGTTGAAGAGCGCCTGGGCCTCGGTGTTCGCCGCCGCGAGGCGCTGGTCAAGGGCCGGTTCCCGACCGCTGCCTAATCCACCACCCCCGACCAAGGGCCGGCTCAGCGCTGGCTCTGTCGATTCTGGAGGCAACATGAAAATCAAGATTCTGTGGGGCTTTGTCGGCAACGGTGCGCTGCTCGGCGCCGACTCGAACAAGGTCAAGGCTGGCGCAACTTTCGATGACGCGGATGACGAGTACGCCCACACCCTGATTGGCAAAGGCCTGGCCGTCGAGGTTGACGCGAATGGCAAGCCGCGGGTGACGAAGCCGAAGGAAACCAAGCCTGCGGCACCCAAGGAAGACAAGGCTGCTGCCGAGAAAGCCGCCGCTGATAAGGCTGCAGCAGAAAAAGCGGCAGCTGAAAAGGAAGCCGCCGAGAAGGAAGCGGCCGAGAAAGCGGCTGCTGAAAAGGCTGCCGCAGAGAAAGCCGCGGCCGAGGCCAAGTAAATGCTCGACCTGGCCAACGTGAAGATGCACCTCCGGGTCGACGGCGATGAAGAAGACGCCCTGATCGGCGGCTACGTCGAAGCGGCCAAGGCCCACGTCGAGCAGCACTGCGACCGAAAGCTGGTCGATGCTGATCCGGTAGAGCCCGAAGAGATGGGCCTGACTCGTGATGTCGAGCAGGCCATTCTGCTGATGGTAGGGCACTGGTACGCCAACCGAGAGGCTGTGGCGGTAGGCACCATTGCCACCGTCATGCCGCTCGCGGTCGAAAGGCTGCTCTGGTACAGGAAGCGATTCTGATGAGAGCCGGCCCCATGAGGCACCGTTGCCGCGTGCTTAAGCCCCACAGGGAGCAGAACCGATCCGGCGGAGCCGCTGAGACATGGGTTGAGGTTGGTGAGATCTGGGCGGAGGTCACGACTCCTACCGGCAGGGTTTCTCCGGTCGCCGAACAGCTGCAGGCGGTGATCAGCGCCGAGATCCGCATCCGGCCCCGGTCGGACATCCTGGCCGGGTGGAGGCTGATCGAGAAACGCACGGGCATGACCTACAAGGTCGAGGCCCCATTACCCAGTAACGAACGGGACATGCTGAGGCTACTGTGCTCCAGCGTCCCCAATCCATGAGGTGAACCATGAAAATTCGAGCATTGGGCCCGCTGACGGGAGCCTCTGGCGAGCGCGAGAAGGGCGAAGAGTTCGAAGTCGCCAAGGAATACGGCGAGGGGCTGATTGCCCGCGGCTATGCCGAGGCAGTGCAGGAGAAAGCCGCCAAGCCAGCGAAGGCCGACCAGGCCAAGGAGTGAACCATGGGCCGCCGGTCCAGCATTCGCGGTGATATCCGACTACGCCGGACGCTGCGCAACATCCATCGAACGATGGATAACGAGCTCCGGCCGGAAATGGAAAAGGCTGCTAACCGCATCCTTGAGACGCAACGGCAGCTGATGCCAAAGGACACCGGCGCCGCTGCCGCCGCGTTGAGGGTGTACGTCTCGCCGAGCGGGCTAGACGCTCAGATCGGTATTCGTGGCAAGCGCGACAACCGTAAGTTCTTCTACTTGCGCTTCATCGAGTATGGGACCAAGGGCTACATGGGTGGCAAGCGTGCTGGCGGCCGCAACCGGCGAGTCAGCAACAAGAGCGATGGCACCCACTTCTTCGGCAAGTACCCGGACATTCCGGCCAGGCCGGCGCACCCGTGGTTGCGTCCTTCGATGCAGGTCAATCGGGAGTACGTCATGGCAGACATCGAGATCGCTGTGCGCCGCACGCTACGCAAGGCAAGCCAGGGGGTAGGCAATGGCTGATCCATCGCTGGCCCTGCAGGAGGCCATCTTCGCAAGGCTTCAGGCCGAGGTCAGCTGTCCGATCTACGACGGTGCGCCGCTGAATGCGGAGATGCCGTACGTCTCCATCGATCGGGAGGTCTCGGTCAACAGCAGCCCCATCTCGGGTCGCAAGCGCGAAACCCGCCTGCTGTACCTGTCGGTCTGGTCCGATGCAGTGGGCCAGGCCGAGGTCAAGCGCATCAATGGCGAGGTTATCGCCGCACTGGACGAGCGCAGACTGCCGCTTGAAGTAGGTCGCGCCGTCTCTATTCGTCTCGAGCAGGCGGACGCCCAGCGCGATGCTGACGGCATCACTTACCAGGGATCGATCACTTTCCGCGTGATCACCACCCACTGAACCACCCACGGGCCGCGCAGCGGCTTTTATCCAATGTGCCTTTGGAGGAACCCCCATGGCCGACGACAACCTCAATACAGCCGCCGGCTGCCGCTTCTCCATTGGCGGCAAGACCGGTGCCGACACCAAGACCGAGTACGAGGCCGACACCTACGTGGAAGTCGGTGAAATCGAAGATCTGGGTGAGTTCGGCGATACCTTCAGCAGCGTGACCTTCACCTCGCTGAAGGATGGCCGGGTGCGCAAGTACAAGGGCACCGCCGATGCCGGCGACCTGACGCTAACGGTAGGCCTCGACAACGGTGACGCAGGCCAGAACGCCGTAAAGACCGCTCACAAGGACCGCAGCAAGGGCGACTACAACATCAAGATCACCCTCAACGATGGTGATCCAGATGCTTCGCCGGTGATCAATCCGACCACGTTCTACATGCGTGGCAAGGTGATGAACAACACCGTCGCACCTGGTGCTGCTGACAACGTCGTGCGCCGCAACGTCACCATCGGCATCAACTCGGACATCCTCGAGCTGCTGCCGGCACCGGTCACCCCATAACAGCGCCGGGGCTCCGGCCCCGCACACACAGGATTGAACAATGAACAACACTCTGCACGGTACCGTGACAGTGCAATTGGGCGATGAAGAGTTCACCCTCCGCCCCACCCTCAGGGCGGTGAGGGCGATCGAGAGCCGTTTCGGCGGTCTGCGAGGCGCATCAGGAGCCCTGCACGCAGTCGGCGTAGACGCGGTGGCTTTCATCATTGCCGCCGGCGCTGGCCTGGAAGGGAGGGCTGCCGAAGCGCTGCCTGAAAAGGTCTGGCAGGAGGGAGTGGCCGGGCTGACACCGTTAGTCACCAAGTACCTGGGCGCTCTCTACAATCCGCGAGGTTCTGACCCGGGAAACGACCAAGCCGGGACGGCGTAAGCGCTGTCGAGGACGGCAGCTACGTCGACCGGCTGTACGGGATCGCTACCGGCTGGCTGGGCTGGGCGCCTGATGTGGCTTGGTCTACGCCGCTCCCGGAAATGTTCATGGCCATGGATGCCAGGATTGAGTGGGCGCAGATGACCAGCCCGTTCGGCAGCGGGAAGAAGCAGGGGGTGAAGGAGAAGCCAAGCGCTTCGAATGTGGCCGACAAGCTGAGGATGGCGTTGACAGGGAGAAAAGCGAAGTGATCAGTTGGCTGACTTTGATACCCTTCGCGTTTTGAAAGGGAGACTGTCATGCGTGAATGGATTTGTGCTGGGGCCTTACTGATCCTGGCGGGCTGCGGGGCGGGCGATTCGGAACCGAAAACTGCTTCAGGTTCCTCAGGAGTTATTGATGAATGGATTCTTGAGGATTACAAAGACAATTCTTTAATAATCGGAAGCGACAAGACTGATCCGACATACAATAAGTTCAAGGATGATATTTCTCGTGTTAACAGGGAGAAAAATGAAGCTGCTGTGTTGGTGGCAAAAAAATGCAAGCATGTTGTTAGTGTTCTTTTTATTCGGCGAGAAAGCTCGGCTGATAACTTGAAATTCATGGTGGATTGCGAGAATCGCGAACGTTACGAAGTGACAAGCTCCGACTTGGCCAAGAACGGTTCGGTTCGTTCGAATTCCGACAAATCGATAGGTAGAGCTGATGCAATCCAAAAATGCAAGGATTTAGTCAATGCTCAGAATCAATCTGGCGGCTCTTTGAATTTCCATGAACTGTCTGACTCTAGTTATCACAAAGCCCAGAACGGTAACGTGAGGCTGGTTCTTGGGTTTGAAGAAACGAGCCACTCCGGAGCTAAAAGAAATTGGCGAGCGGCCTGCACTTTTGACCCAGACTGGAAAAGTGATCTGACCATCAATCCTATCTGATAAATTTTTGACATTTAAGCCCGGCTGAGAGCCGGGCTTTTTTTTGGGTGGAGCGACCATGGCCGATCAACAAGTACAGGGTATGCTGGTTCAAATTGAAGCAACGACTGCCCAGTTGAGGCGAGAGCTGGCAAACGCTGACCAATTAGTGTCTAAGACCAGTCAATCGATAGACCGGAATCTCGCAACGGTCGACTCAGCGTTTGATCGTGCAGGGGCCGCTGCCCAGAGTGCAGGGACCCTTATGCGAGGGGCATTTGCAGCAGTTGCGGGCGCAGGTCTTATTGGCGGCATCATCAAGCAGGTTGATGCATACGGCCAGATGTCTGATCGAATGAGAGCTGCAGCCGGCAGTGCCGGCGAGTACCAGATGGTGCAAGAGCACCTGATGCAGACCGCTCAAGAGACATACCGGCCACTTGCGGAGGCCCAGGAACTCTACATCCGCACTGCCGATGTGATGCGAACCCTCGGATTCAACACTCAGCAAACGCTCGACATCACAGATAGTTTCAGCTTCCTTCTGGTCACCAACGCCGCTTCCGCTGATAAAGCTAGCTCGGCGCTGGATGCTTACTCCAAAGCGCTGGCAACTGGGAAAGTGGATGCGGACGGCTGGATTTCTATCCAAACGGCGATGCCGACAGTGGTGGAGGCAATTGCTAAAGCGACCGGTAAGAGCACCGACGAGGTGCGCAAGCTGGGCAGCGAGGGCAAGCTCGCTCTTGATGACATCAACATCGGCCTGCTGAAAAACGTTGAGGTCAACCGCAAAGCGGCAGCAGATATGTCAACTAGTGTTCAAGATGCCTTGAACAACATCAGCAACGCCACTGGCACCTTCCTGGGCAAGCTTGAGGAGCAAACCGGTGCCGTCGCAGGGTTGTCTAAGTTTTTGGTGTTGCTGGCGGATAACGTTGACCTGGTAGCGGTAGCAATGGGAGGTGCAGGCGCCGCAGCTCTCACCACTTATGCGGCAAAAGCCTACGTCGCTGTGAAAGCGCTGTTGGCTCAGCGTGCTGCTGCGGTTAGAAGTGCAGAGGCTGCTGTAATTGCCGCTGATGCTCAAAGGCTTTTCGCTCAAGCGCAACTTCAGCAAGCTCAGGCTTCTGTGGCCGCCGCTACTGGCCTGCAGCGTTTGACTCTAGTCCAGACACAGTTAATCCCAAAACAGGCCGCGCTCATTGCCTCAACAGAGGCGCTGGCAATTGCTCAAGCTAACTTGGCCCAAGCGACCGTCCGAGGCGGCCTTCTCGCTGCGCTGGGTGGTCCAGCGGGTCTTGCCGTACTGGCCGGTACTGCCGCCGCGAGTTTCCTGCTGCTGCGAGACAACTCGGATTCGCTCGAAAAGAAGCTCGGCGACCTGAGCGATCCTCTCGACAAGCTGGTCGAGCGCTTCAACAAGCTGAACAGTGCGACCCAGGCCGTAGCGCTGCGCGAACTTCAGGGCAAGATCGAAGACACGCAGAGCCAACTTTCTCAAGTGTCGGGCTCGATTGCTGATCGCTTCGAAAATGACCTTCGTGGTGTTGGAGCTGCTGGTGTCGACGGCCTGATGATTGGCCTGGCGCCCATGCCTGGGGAGGCTCAAAAAGCGCTCGACCTGGTACGGTCTGCCGCGAAAGATTTTGCCAATGGCGCGGTTGTGGACTGGAAGGCAGTCGCCGACCAGGTTCGCGGTATCCCTGGCGTTACCGAAGCGATGGCCCAGGCTATCGAAACCGGGCAGATCAAAGCCTCGGACCTAAGTGGCGAGCTGCAGAACCTGAAGACCAAGCTCGCTGAGCTGACGGGTGAGACGGACCGCAACACGGCTGCAACGACGGCCAACAATGCCGCGAAGACCGGCATGAGTACAGCGGGTCAGACCTATCTCGACACGTTGCAGAAGCAACTGGCCGGACTGCAAGACAATGGCGATGCCAACAAGATTGCGAATCGCTACCTTGCGGAGCACGCCGACCTCACCGAAACCGATCGCCAGGCGATCTTGTCGGCAGCGAGCGCGATCGAGGCGCAGAAGAAAGCCAACCAGGGCGTAAAGCAGGAAACAAAAGACGCCACGTCGGCCCAGACCAAGCTGAACCAGCAGTTGAAGGAGGCGGAAACCGCTTACCAGCAGCTGAAGAAGGTGTTTGATCCGGTGGGCGCTGCGTCCGATGAGTTCCAAAAGCAGACCAAGATCCTTGATCTACTGCTCGCGCAGAAGAAGATCACCACCGAAGAATACGGCAAGGCAGTCGGCGCTCTCGCCGAGCAGTTCAATACCGCAGTGCAAGCTTCGACAGGCCTGTCGCGGGCGATGAAGTACCAAGCCGACCTTGAGCGGCAGTTGGCGATCGCTCAGCAGCAAGGTGATGCGGCAGCCGCCTCGGTCGGGATGGGTGACAAAGCCGCCAGCCGTGCTCAGGCCAGGCTTGCTCTGGAGCAGGACAACAACAGCAAGATCCTGGCCCTGCGTGAGGAACTGGCCACCGCTTCGACCGCGAAGCAGCGGCAGGAGCTGGAGCAACAGATCGCGCTGCGGCAGGAGTACGGCGCCAAGCTTGTCCAGGTGCAGGAAGACAGCTTCGCAAAGATCGACGCGGCGCAGTCGGATTGGAGCAATGGTGCTTCGGCAGCTCTGCAGAACTACCTAGACAGCGCTGCAGACATAGCGGGCCAGACCCAGGAGCTGTTCGGAAACGCCTTCAGTAACCTGGAAGATGGCGTCACCCAGTTCGTGAAGACTGGGAAATTCGAGTTCAAGGATTTCGCTGACTCGATCATCGAGGACCTGATTCGCATCCAGGTGCGCCAGTCCGCCGCCGGGTTCCTCAGTTCTGCTTTTGGCTTCTTGAGCGGCGGCAGTTCGGCCCTCGGGCAGGGCACCATGACGGGATTCAGCGAAGGCTCATTCGTGGCCAACGCGAAGGGCGGCGTTTACGACTCGCCAAGCCTGTCGGCCTACTCGGGCCAGGTGTACGACAGCCCGCAAATGTTCGCGTTTGCCAAGGGTGCTGGCATCTTTGCTGAGGCTGGGCCAGAGGCAATCCTGCCGCTGCATCGCGGGCCGGACGGTTCGCTCGGTGTCATGGCCGCCGGCGCGGGTGATGGCGGCGGTGGGGGAGAATCTTCGGTAAGCTTCGGGGGTGTCACCCAGCACTTCCACTTCAGTGGCGGTACTGACGGTGTAACGAAGGAAGACCTGGAGAGGTCTACGCGTAAAGGGATTGAGGGGGCATACCAAACTATGCTTCGCGATTTCAAAACCAATGGCCCAGGCCGTCAGTTGCTGTCCAAAAAATAGAGAAGGCTATGAAAATTACCGATCTTGATTTGAAAGAAATGATCGGCGAGATATCTGGCACGGTGTCGTCATTTGTTTTCAAAGACATTGAGCCAGGAGCGCCGGCTAAGACCTATATCGATCGCGCCGCCCTGCAGGGTGAAGTGATGGGTAGGATCATGGTTGTGCTAATGAACGAGCAGATATGCGCAGAATCGATTGCCCAAGATGTTGAGAGGTGCGTCGGCTACATGCAGGATCAGATCATCAAGGAGATCAGAGCCGGTGTTGGTCCAGGCGGTGCGATCAGCGCGAGCCTGGTGGCCGATGATCTTGCTCGCAGGCGCGCCGAGAATGACGCGCTTTAGACCAAACCTCGCACATAAAGCATCACCCGCAACGGTGATTCACCAAGACCCGCTTCGGCGGGTTTTCTTTTTGGAGTGACCCAATGGCGGAGGAATGGCCGGAATCCCTGGAGCCCACTGAGGTGACCTGGGGAATCGTCTACAACAACCGGGCGTTTACCTCGTCGCTGTCGAATTCCCAGCAGATCGTGGCGCAGCCAGGCTCGTACTGGATGTGCACGCTGAGCTTCGGCGTGCTCTATGAAGAGGATGAGCGTGAGCTGACATCGCTGCTGGGTCGCCTGCACGGCATGTTCGGTACGGTGAAGGTGCCATCAATCACCCGGACTCGGACCGATAACATTGGCGCCCCGACCGTGGCCTCGGCCAATGCCCAGTCGACATTTCTGCAGCTGCAGGGCATGACCGCGAGCCGGCAGGTATTCAGCCGCGGCGACCACATCACCATCAGCGGTGAAATGTTCGAGGTGGTTGAGCATGCCGCCACCGACGCCGCCGGCAAGGCCCTGGTCTACGTGAACAAGCGCGTTCGAAAGGCCATCCCCGCCGGCACACCGGTCGAGTACAAGAACCCCTACTGTGAGATGCGGCGCATGGATGACACCAATCAATGGAGCATCCAGCCGGTGGTGTCAAACGGTAGCTTCCAGTTTCGGGAGGCCTTCTGATGGCCACAGGCGTTTTCCCATTCAGCCAAACGGTGGTCGACATCATTGCTAGGGGTAACTTCATGGCGGTGTATGCCTGCCAGCTCGATTTCCCTGATGGCATGGTCTTCGCGCACACCGGTACCGGCGACCTGGTCATCGACGGCATCACCTACCAGGGCGTCGGCAGTTTCGGCGCTGTGGGCCAGTCGCAGGAGAGCAGTAACTCAGGCTCGCCGATGTCGATTGACCTGACGTTGAACGGGCTGGATACCCAGATCATCACCGAAACCTCACTGAAGGGCTGTCGAGGTCGGGCCGGCAAACTCATGTTCGTGGTGTTCGCCGAGGACGGCACCTACGCCGCCGACATCCTGTTCAGCGGACGGATGGACGCCGCCAAGTTCTCCTACGCCGGCAATGGTGAGGAGGGCAATAGCATCACGGTCCCGCTCATTGATCGCATGGCCGAGTGGAACCGAACCGGTACCGAGCGGTGGACGGACGAGAACCACCGCGCGCGCCGGCAGGATGACCGCTTCTTCTTCGCGATAGCACAAATTGCCGACTGGCCCATCTACTGGGGCGCCTCCAAGGACGCTCCGAAGTTCACCTACGAGAAGTGACCATGCGAAAGCGCGATTGGACGACGCAGCTTGCCCACACCATCAAGGCCGCCATAGAGCGGCCTTTTTCATGGGGTGAATTTGACTGCTGCCTGTTTGCCGCTGACTGCGCCGTGGCGGTGTGCGGGGTTGATCCTGCCGAAGCATACCGGGGCAAGTATTCCTCGGAGGCTGGCGCCAAGCGCCTGCTGAAGAAGCTGCACGGCTCACTGGAGGGCGCCTGGGATGCCTGCTTTGCCCGGGTTCAGCCCGGCCTGCTGCAGCGCGGGGATATCGCCCTGTATGACGGCCCGAATGGACGGGGCGTGGCGGTGTTCTGGGCGGATGAGTTCTGGTCGGTTTCCCCCGATGGGGTATGCCGCATCGAGTGTGAGCCGTTGATGGTTTGGAGGATTGAATGAGTTCAGCAGTCAGCAAAGTCGCCCAGATTGCCATCGGCGCCGTGGTCGGCTTCGCCCAAGGCGGCCCATGGGGTGCCCTGGCAGGTGCTGCGCTGGCATTCTACGTCTCGTCGCAGCAGGACAAACTCGATACCGGTTCGCTGCGGGCCAGTGAGCCGTCCAGCCAGACCCTGCGCTCGTCCAAGGCTGCCGCCAGGTACGTGCTGGGCCGGGTGAGCACGGGCGGCGTGCTGGCCTGGGGGCAGGAGCAAGCCGGTGACCAGACCGATGGTGAATGGCTGCACATGGTCTACGTGCTCTCTGAGGGGGCGATTGATGGCCTGGAGGACATCTATCTCGGTGAAGAGGTTGTCCAGGCCTATGGCGAGCACGCCTCGTATGAGCTTGTCGTCGACCCCGCCCAGGTGAACGCTTTCCTGAAGACCAACTGCCCGGATTGGCGTGACACCCAGATCGGGCGAGGCCTGTCCTACGTTCGCCTGTCATTCAAGTACAGCGCCGAAAAGTACCCCTCGGGAATCCCTGACGTCCGCTTCGTGATCCGTGGATGCCGGGACATCTACGATCCACGCACCGGGATGACGGGCTACAGCGCGAACACCGCACTGCACATTCTCTGGTTCCTGCGCAATCGCTGCGGCGTGCCAGATGATGAGATTGTATTTGCCAGCTTCGCCAACAGTGCCAGCGTATGCGACGAATCGGTTGCCAACCCGGACGGCTCCACGTCACCGCGCTATCACTCGGGCTGCGTGATCGGCGCCGACGAGTCGCGCACCCAGGTCATGCAGAAGCTGGAAGCCGCCTGCGGTGGCAAGCTGATCCGTGTAGGCGGCCGCTGGATGCTGCAGGTGGGCGCCTACTACGGGCCGTATGACTTCGAGATTACCGAGGACATGGTCACCGGTACCGTCACCGGCAGCACCGAGCCTTCCAACGATTCGGCCCTCAACACCGTGCGCGGCACCTTCATCGATCCGTCCCAGGCATGGGCCGAGACCGATTATCCGGAGGTCTCCGTGGCCGAGTGGGTCGTAGCCGATGGCGGCGAGGCGGCCGAGACCCTGGCGTTTTCGTACGTGAGCGATCCGTACCAGGCTCAGCGCCTGGCGAACATCGAGCTTCGCCGCCGGCGCGCTGGCGGAACCCTCAGCATCCCGATGAACTTCGTGGGTTACAACTGCCGGCCTGGCCGGTCGGTGAAGGTCAACCTGCCTTCGCTGAACATCGTGGGTGAGTTCATCGTCACCGACTGGTCGATGGCGGCCGATACTGGCTGCAGTGTGTCAGTGTCCCAGAATGAGCCTGCGATCTTCGATGATGCGGTAGGCCAGCCGTACAACCCGATCGGCTTTATCAGTCTGCCCTCCGGTGGTCTGGGCAGCCCGACCGATCTGGCCTGGTCTACCAGCGAAACAGCAGAGGTTGTGCAGGGCGTGCTCTCGTGGACGCCGCCGGCGGGTACTGTAACCGGATACGCGGTAACCGTACGCCAAGGCACTACCGCCGTGCAGGCTCAGCAGGTGCCGGCTACTGCCGTTCAGCTACGGCTGTCCGGGCTGCCGTCCGGCAACTACACCATGAGCGTTGCCGCCCTTGGCCCGCTGACTCGCTCCGGCGAGGCGAGCATCACGGTCAGCATCGACGGCCCGCCGATCCCCGAGTCGTGTGTGGTGCAGGCCACCATCGACACCATCACGCTGATCCCGGGCAACACGCTGCATGGGCTGAATGGGGGAACATACGAGTACTTCTTCTCGACCAACCCGCAGGCGACTCAGGGTGATTACCTGGGCCAGGGCCTGAGCCTGACGCATACCGGGCTGGCATTCGCCACCAACTACGCCTACTTCGTGCGCTCGAAGAACGCCTATGGGGTCAGCGCCTTCCTGAAGGTGGTGGCTTCCACGTCGAACGACGTGACGGCCGTGCTCGCGGCGCTGAAGGACAAGATCGACAACGGCCTGCTGGCGCCCGAGCTGCGAGAAGAGATCGCCCTGATCTCTGGCCCGCCAGGCTTGCCTGGCTCGGTAAACTCGCGGCTGCAGGAAATCAGCACAGAGCTTCAGGAGCAGATCGACGCCATCGCAGACCTGGCCGACTCGATGCCGTACGACCCGGAGAAGACCTATTCGGTCGACCAGGGTGTGCTCGGGCCCGACGGGAAGATCTACCAGGCCAGCCAGGCGGTGCCGATCAACACGCCCCCGCCGAATGCTGCTTACTGGACCGACGTAGGCCAGGCCGTGCGCGCAGCTGGCGCCCTGGCTTCCCGCGTGACGACGGTGGAGACGAAGGTCACCGAGCAAGACGGCAAGCTGATTGCGCAATCCGAGCGAATCGACGGCGTTCAGACCAGCCTCGCCGGCAAGGCGAACGCCTCTACCGTCGACTCGATCGCGAACCGTGTGACGCAGACCGAGCAAGGGCTGTCGACGCAAGGCTCTGCGATCACGGGGCTGAACAACCAGATCAGCAACATCGGCGGCGACAACCTGCTGGCCAACTCGTCGTTTGAGGAGCTGGCTACCACGACCCGGGCGAAGTACTGGAGCATTGGTGCAACTGCTGCCGGGGTAACATCCTCCCTCGTGGACTCACCGTTACCGCAGAGCACCAAGGCCCAGCGTGCTGACCACGCCGCCTTGCCGGCTGCTGGCTACATCGACATCACCTACGGTGCCGACAATGTGGCCAGGCCCAAGGTGCGAGCCGGCAGCCCTTACGCGCTGAGCGCCTGGGCGCGCGGTACTGCGGGGATGCAGCTTCGGCAGTACCTGCAGTTCCGTAACGCGGCGGGCGCGGTACTGGCCTCGCCGGTGGTCAGTCACACCCTCACTGGAACGATGGCGCGCTACACCTTACTGGCTACCGCGCCGGCAGATGCGGTGTCCGTGACCGTGCTCGCGGCACGCATGATGAACAGCGGCACCACCACCACAGCCATCTGGGTTGAGCTGGACAACGTTAAGTTCCAGGAGGGTGCGGTAGCCACGGCTTACGGGCCGTCGCTCGAGCAGACGGCAGCGGCGCAGGCGGCGGCCACCCAGGCGATCACCACTCGAGTTGAGCAGACCGAATCGGGCCTGAGCACCCAGGGAACGGCGATCACCAACCTGAGCAACACGGTTGCAGGGAAGGCGGACGCTTCGGCAGTGCAGGCGCTGGAGTCTACTGTCTCCCAGCATGGCACGGCGTTGACCAGCCAAAGCCAGTCCATCACCGACCTGCGCAATACGGTCGGCAGCATGGGCGCCGCTGGCCTCGACACGGCGCCGGGCGGAACCTGGCAGTTCGATAGCAGCGTGGAGGGATGGACAGCGACGAACGCCACGCTCACCGCCGGTACCGGCAACGTGACCATCACGGCCACTGCCAACGATCCGAACCTGATCAGCCCAGTGATAAGCATCAACGGCGCGCTCTACAGCCGAATCAAGGTGAAGATCACGCGCCGGGCAGGCACCGCTGCAGACTGGGACAGCTCGCTGTACTACCAGACCGTAGGGCACGGGTTCTCGGGGAGCTACACCGCTCGCGCGGCCAATCCCAATATTGCGGTGGGCGAAAGCGCGGTGGTCGAGTGGGACATGGCCAGCCTGTATGCGGGCGGGAATGACTGGGTCACGAGCACCATCACGCGGCTGCGGATCGATCTCGGCGCGCTGTCGGGCGGATCCTTTGAGGTTGACTGGATTGCGGTAGGCCGGCAGGGGCCAGGCGCCTCGGCGGCGGCGCTGCAGCAGGTCACGTCCTCCGTTACGCAGCAGGGTGAGCAGCTCTCGGCCCAAGCGACCCGCCTGGATGGGCTGTATGTCCAGGTCAATACGGCGCTTGCCGGTGCAGAGGAAGGCTTTGCCGGGTCGGAGCAGTCGCTCGTTGGCGTCTGGTCCGAGCAGTCTGCCCGGATCGAGGACGGCATCGCCACCGGCAAGCGGATCGATACCGTGCAATCGCAGGTTGGCGATGTCAGTTCGTCCGTGCAGATGGTCAGCCAGACGGTTGCGGGTGTTGATGGCAGGGTATCGGCGATCTCTTCGTGGAAGACCGAAACGAACAACGCCGGCAAGAAAGTCGCCACCGGCATCATTCAGGGTAGCGACGGATCAGTGGGGGAGATCCTGCTTTCCGCCGATCGCGTGGCGATCATCAACGGGATCAACGGCCCGGAGGCGAATCTGTTCGTGTTCCAGAACGGGCAGCTCTACCTCAATCAGGCGTTCATCAACTCGGCGTTCATTCAGAACTTGATCGTGGGCATGACCTTAAAGTCGCAGGCTCTCGATGCTCAAGGTCGGCCGCTGCTGGAACTGAACTTTGTCACTGGCGCAGTAACCATCCGGGGGCAGGATGCCAACGGCTCGACGCTGATCAACAACGGCGGCGTGTACGTCTACGACACCAACGGCATCGAGCGGACCGCGGTGGGGAGGATGACGCAATGACGGACCTGTATGGCATTCGGACGCGTGATGCGTCCGGCGCCATTACCCTGGACACAACGGTAACCCCGATCCGTTCACTGAAGATGATGCAGGTGGTTGGCAACAACGCCTTCGACCAGTATTTCGCTATTCCGGAAATACAGGCGCAGTCCTTTGTTGTCGTCGACGCTCTGTTTGAGGCGGCAGACAGCACGTGGAGTCCGGCTGCTTGGGCAACGCCTGGGCAGCTTCAACTTCGTCAGCCTGGAACTAGGACTTGGCAGGTCATGATTTTATCGCAGGGTGGCGAGCCGTTCTCTGCCGCCGGCAGTTACGGCATACGTGCTGCAAACAACAATGTTCGCACCCAGATTGATGCAATAAACCGAGTGCTCAGCGTTAGATACAACGGGCGGCTTAATATTGGCTTCCAGGGTGCAGGTAGCGGGAACCAGATTCAATATGGAAATGTGACGTTCCCGCAGCCGGTAACGACCTACGAACGTCCTATGATTTTCCTGAATGCCGACAACTACATGATGGTTGGGAGCTTCTTTGTTACAGGATCTCCTGGGAACTGGACCGGGTTTCGTATCAAGGCCTACAACAGCCAGGTCGCACATGGAAGCGTTGCGCTAAACCCGATGATGATTAACTGGTTTTGTGCAAGTTACATGGTGCCGAACACTCCGCCCGATACATACGGAGTTTCGGTTCGGGACGCCGCGGGGAACCGCACATTTTTGACGTCGGCAAATCTCGCTCTGCTGAACAGCCAGCCCGTTAACAATGCATTTGCCACAGCGGGCACGCCTATCACCGGAGCAGGCTACTACGCCTCTCCTGCGCAAATGGCCTGGACGGGCAACTACGCCGATTACGTCTTGGCCAATGCCCTATTTTCAGCAGCCAACGTCACCCAGACCACGCAGCCCATACGCGCGAATTTTGGCGGATTCTTACCAGGTAGGCGCGATGTGCTGCAGATGTACTGCGAAAACTTCGATGGCATTAACCCGCTCAGCGTGAATGGCCGGACGTTGTTCGCCTCCCGCCCGATGAAACCTCTTTAAGGATGCCAACATGGCAAAGCAAGTAATCGGCCTGGGCACGGCGCCCAGTGGCGTTGGCGGCGATACCCCGCGCTCGGCGTTCACGAAGGCCAATGCGAACTTCGATGAACTGTATGCCTTTCTCGGCGGTAACACATTGCCCGCGCCAAAAATCATCGAAAGCAGCAGCAATGCAAATGGTAGATACACAAAGTATGCTGACGGCACGATGCTGTGCTGGGGTGAAACCATTGGTGGTATTGATCAAAGCACTACGTCTCAGGCGTATGCAGCGACTATCTCACTGCCAGCGGCGTTTGCGGGCAACTTCAAAGTGGTGCCCAACATAGTTTCGGTTAACGTGACCAATGTGTTTTCTGGGTATTCCAGGGCAATTATGGCAAGCGCAACAACGTTTCAGATAATTCAATACTGGAATTATGTTCAAACATACTCGTACTCGTGGATCGCGATAGGGCGGTGGTACTGATGATTATCAAACTTTCTCCGGTGCGCTCAGCCGGGCGCATGACACTTTCGCGGCTGGGCGATATGTTGACCATCAACGGGCTGGCGCTGGACTTCGCCAATCTGCCCGAAGGCGGTACGCTGCCGGCCCAGGCCATCAGCAGTAGCGATGTGGTCGGCCCCGTTGAGCGCATCGACGGCAAGGTGGTGCTGACCCTGCGCTTCGCGCACGGCGCCGATGCACCGGAAGAGGCGCGTTTCCCGGCGGACATCGTTGACCCGCCGGCTGGCCCGGTGCCTCTGCCTGGTGTCGAGCAGGGGTCTGAGGGCCCGGCTATCCCCGGCGTGATCGACTGGTCACAGGTCATCACTGCCGAGGCCAAGGCTCAAGCCCAGCAAGAGCAGATGGTGGCCAGCGTCACCGCCGATATTGCCCAGCGCCGGGCGGTGGCTGACCAGGCCATCGAACCTTTGCGGGATGCCGTAGAGCTCGGGCGTGCCGACCAAGCCAAGCGGGACCTGCTGACCGCTTGGCAGAACTACCGCCTGGATCTGTTTGAGATCCCCGAGCAGGCAGGCTACCCCACCGATATCGACTGGCCCGCGCCGCCGGCCTGATCACACCGAAACCACCGACCGCCCGCTGGCGGTATTTTTTTGCCTGGAGAAAAGCCCATGCCTTTCATCGTCATCAACCGCACCAACGCCCTGGACCCGATCCGCGCCGTGGAGTACGCCACCGAGGCCGAAGCGGATACCGCCGCCCGGGAGCTGCTGAAGAGCCAGCCCGGCGCCGAGGTGCTGACCGCGCAACTGATCAAGCGCTACTCCGCGACGGTCGACGTTACCGCTCAGGAGGTGGCAGACATCGCGCCCGAGGCGGCGGCAGAGGAGGACGCCTGATGCCCATCACCGAGCAGCAGTTGCTGCAGATCCTGCCCAAAGCCCGCCCAGTAGCGGGCATTTTTTTGCCCGCGCTGAACCGGGCGATGGTGCGCTGGAAGATCGATAGCCGTGTCCGTCAGGCGGCTTTCTTGGCTCAGGTCGGCCACGAGTCCGGCCAGCTGCGCAACCTGGTCGAAAACCTGAACTACAGCGGCGAGGCGCTGGTGAAGATCTGGCCCACCAGGTTCACCAGCCAGACCGCGCCCGGCTACGCCCGCCAGCCTGAGAAGATCGCCAACAAGGTCTACGGCGGCCGGATCGGCAATGGCCCCGAGTCATCCGGTGATGGCTGGCAGTACCGCGGACGTGGCCTGCTGCAGGTCACCGGCCGCTCCAACTACCGCGCCGCTGGCGCCGGCCTTGGCCTGCCGCTGGAAGACGACCCTGGGTTGCTCGAGCAGGCCGAGCACGCCGCCCAGTCTGCTGCATGGTGGTGGGCGAAGCACGGACTGAACGAAATGGCCGACGCCGGCCGCATCCAGGACATCGGCAGCGTCATCAACACTGGCCAGCCTGGCCGTGTTCCGCATGGTGACGCCGAGCGAAAGGCGCTGTACGACCTGGCGCTGCGGGTGCTGGCATGAAGTCCTGGGTCATCAGGTGCGCGCTGCTGCTTGCCCTCCTGGGTACCTACTGGCTGACGTACCAGCACGGCCGCTCGGTCGAGCGTGCCGAGGCCGCCGTCGCATCAGCACAACGAGACAGCGGAGACCGCCTGGCCGAGGTGATCGGCGAGCGCGGCGCCCGGCAGGAAGAACAACGACGCGCTGCGGCGCAGGAGGAGGCGAGAGCTCATGCCCAAGAAGAAAGGACGATTGCTGATGCTGGCGCTGCTGGCGCCGATGCTGCTGGCCAGCGGTTGCGCGACGAAGCAGGAAAGCTCGCCGCCACCATCAGTTGCCCCGGCACGGATACCGCCGCTGTCGCCCGAGGCCAGGCAGCCACCCGCGCCGCCATGGTGCTCTCCGACCTGCTCGACCGGTCTGTCGGAACGAATCGAGAGCTGGCGACGTCGCTTGACCGAGCCAGAATAGCCGGGCTTGCCTGTGAGGCGTCCTATAATGCGCTGATCAACTAATCGGAGCACGGTGGTGGAGAAGCGGACGTTCATTGGACTGGTGGAGGCGGGCGAGCCGCTCATCAAGCAAGCGATCGAGGCCATGCGTCAGTACCACGAAGCAGAAGCCGCCGGGCTGCCAGCTGAAGAGGTGGAGCGACTGCACCTGTTGGCCGAGTCGCTGTTCCAGGCTGTCTCCGACTACCAGTTACGAGTCGTGGCCCAGGCCCGCGGCAAAGATCTTCCTCCATTGCACTAGATCCGCTGATCGGCAATTGCCCACGGCGGGGCTCGTCTATACGATACTGTGTTTTTATACAGTATCGGTGCCCCATGTACTTCCTCCTCGTGCGCCGCCGCGTGAATGGCGTGGCCATCCCCTCCGATCAGCTCAGGAAGATCAAGCCCCTGCGGGCCGACATCCACATCGGCGACCACCACAGTGAGCCGCTTGGCCGGGTGGCCACCCAGGCCTGGGTGTTCAACCCGACGCCCAGCGGCGACATCATCCCGCGACTGCACGACGCCAAGGTCAACGGCATGGCCCAGCTCGGGATGAACATCAACGGCATCGAGGATATCGACGGTGTGCTGTACGCGCAGTCGTGGTGGTGCCGGGCAGAATGATGAGCACATTGCCGAGAGCCTGGCTGGATGAGCTCAACGACCAGTGCGAATTGGCCACCGACCCAGATGGCCGGGCGGCGGTCCTGAGCGAGATGGCAAAGGCGGCGCACCGGCGCCGAGAGGTGGATGCTGATCAGTTGTGCGAGATGCTCGAGTTTGTCGAGTCGGCGCGGCTGTACGGCTTGGCCGAACACGAGGAGTGGTACGCGTGCGGACTGTTCAAGTACACCGAGCCAGAGCCGAACTACTACGTGCACGAGATACTGCGGCCGGCCAAAAAGTAAGGGAGGAGGGGTCGGCAGAACGCCGGAGGAGGGTGCTTTGGCTGTCTAAAACCGCGCTGATGTTTCTCGGTTTTGCTGAGCGAAAGTCGCCCAAACTCGCCAATGCATATTAGACAGCTGCGATGCATAGGCCGCTAACGGCGCGGCCTGAGATGTGATTCTTACGCTACTGCTGCATTACAGGGGTGTACCGAAAACGCCTCAAAATCAATTCCGCAACTGCCCTCAGCCCCCTTGATTTTAAAGGGCTGCAGCCTCGCTAAAATAGCGCCTATGCGGAATAGATATTCTCGTAAGCTATTGAAATAGAAGCAAATGCAGCTCGGATTGCAAATCCGTCTACGCCGGTTCGATTCCGACCTCGGCCTCCACATTCGAAAGCCCCGCAGATTAACGTCTGCGGGGTTTTTCTTTGCGCGCCGAAAAAACTGGGCGCTCTGCCAATACCTAAGCTGGCGCGCAGCATTGCAGTAGCGGTAGGCACCTGTGGTCGATCTTGCCACAAAAGAAAAACCCGCCAACAAGTGGCGGGCCTAAAGAACGTACGAAGCAATGCCAGTGTGCCCATGCACTTGTCATAAAATCGTGAAGAGCATGTCGGTAGCCTGTATTCAAGCATGGCTCGGGAGTGAAGGCGGCTACCAGGCAAGTGGCGAAGTACAAAAAAGCCCGCCATGAAGGCGGGCAAGGAGCGTTTGAAGGGAGAGGCTGTAGGATCATGTACACCGGTTAAGTCAACATTAACCGCTATCCATTGACCGCATCGGGCGTTGCGCTTATACAGGCGTGCCTTATTCCCTGGAGCGACCATGCGCGACGAAGACGACCTGCACGAGCCCGAGCACGATCACCTGCTCGATCACGAGTTTCTCCATGATGACTTCGAGCCTGAAGCGGATGCCCAAGGTGCCGAGGACGAGGTCGAGGAAGACCAGGATCTGCTGGATGACCTCGATGATGACGAGCGCGATCATCCAGCCTGGCACGACGACCTGGACGACTGACTCAGCGCCCGTCGAGCGAGAAGCGCCCCGGCCCGCTCACTGCCAGCAACAACATGCCGCCGACAATGCTCAGGTTCTTCAGGAATTGGGTCATGTTGGCCGCGCGCTGAGGGTCGACCATGTTCCAGAACGGATGGCCTAGAAGCGCTGTGCCCAGCACGAACAGGGCGAACAGAAACGCCAGCGGGCGGGTATAGAAGCCCAGGATCAGGATGATGGCCACGAAGAACTCCATGATCACCGCTACCGCTGCGGCCAGCATGGGGGCGGGGGCGCCCAGGGACGTCATGTAGCCGACGGTGCCTTCAAAGCCGGTTAGCTTTGCCCAGCCGGAAATCACGAAAAGGATCATCAGCAGCACGCGGGCGATCAGGATGATCACGTCGCGTTGACCGGCGAACAGGGAGTAGCGCATGGCGGTATTCCAGTGGACAGTGACAAGCTCCACTCTAGCAGTTACGCGGATTTGTGCCGTGCAGCAAAAAGGCGCCATCAAGGCGCCTTTTCACAGGAAAATGGTGCGAGTGGCGGGACTCGAACCCGCAAGGCTCACGCCGACAGATTTTAAGTCTGCTGTGTATACCAATTCCACCACACTCGCACGCTTGAAAGGGTCGCGTAGACCGGCGCGCTTCTAGGCAGAAGGGCCTGGCAATCAAGGGCGCTTTATAACCCATTGTTATAGTTGAGTCAACAACAGCACCTATGATCAATGGAACGAGGAGGAGATTGATTGGGTCATTGACACCTTGCTGTCATTAGGCCACTGTGGCCCACTTGGTTGGATCCAATGAGTGCAGAGCCATGTCGCGGGGCAGTCCTTCTAACGCTAACGGGCGTGTTGTCCGCCCACGGCTGTTCTGGCGTCTGGTATTCCTGCAGGTGATGCTGTTGGGAGGTTTCCTTTACCTCAGCCTGATCTGCCTCGGCGGCTATCTGCTGATGCTCGGTTTGGACGCGGATCACCCTCTGCAACAGCGGTTGCTGGCCCTGGGAGGTGGTGGCGTGATTCTGCTGGTGGGCCTGTGGCTGTTGAAGGTGGCCATGCCTCGGCGCATCAGCCCGGTACTCATCGAGCGTGAGCGCTGACATCTGTTGCCGCACACGCTGAGTTAAGCGCGTACTATTGGCTAAGCTCAACACGTCCCTCCCGCTGTGCCTGTGGAGTTTGCATGGTTTCAGCCGACTGCATCGACCAACCTGCCATGACCGCCAACCGCTATGAGCAGTTGGTGCAGTCAGTGGTGGACTACGCCATTTACATGATCGACCCCTTTGGCCGGGTGGTGTCCTGGAACGCCGGTGCCGAGCGGATCAAAGGTTACCGCGCCGATGAAGTGATCGGCCGGCATTTTTCGCTGTTCTTCACCCCCCAGGATTGCGCTGAAGGGCGCCCCGAATTTCTCCTCCAACAGGCCCTGGAACAGGGGGTTGCCCAAGATGAGGGCTGGCGGGTACGCAAGGACGGTACGCAGTTCTGGGCGCTGGCCGCCCTGGATGTGATCCGCGATGACCAGGGGCAGATCATCGGTCTGGCCAAGGTCACCCGCGACATCACCGACCGGCGCGAAACGGCACTGCAGCTGGATGCGGTGCGGGCCCAGTTGTTCCAGGCGCAGAAGCTCGAAGCGCTGGGCCAACTGACCGGTGGGCTGGCGCATGATTTCAATAACTTGCTGACCATCATCATTACCTCGGCCAAACTGGCACTGGGCAGCCAGGACCCTGCGCGTGTGCAGCGCA
This sequence comes from Pseudomonas sp. NPDC087185, assembly GCF_044744955.1. Taxonomy (NCBI): domain Bacteria; kingdom Pseudomonadati; phylum Pseudomonadota; class Gammaproteobacteria; order Pseudomonadales; family Pseudomonadaceae; genus Pseudomonas; species Pseudomonas sp. NPDC087185. Next base: position 514,149 of record NZ_JBIUZK010000002.1, read on the forward strand.
TGCTCGAACACATCCTCGATGCCGGCCAGCGCGGTACCGAGCTGACTCAGCAGTTGCTGACGTTCGCCCGGCATCGGCAACTGGATGTCAGCCTTATCGCCCCTTCTACGTTGCTGGCCTCGACGCGTAGCCTGCTAGAGCACGCCTTGCCGAGTGACATTGTGCTGCAGGAGCGCCTGCAACCCGACTTGCCGTTGATCGAGGTGGATGCCGGCCAGTTGCAGATGGTGTTACTCAACCTGTTGTTTAATGCACGTGATGCAATCGGCGAACGTGGCACCATTTGTATTGCGGTGGATGCTGTCGCGCTCGAAGGTGAAGTCGAGGGGCTGCAAGGCTCGTTCGTGTGCTTTGAGGTAAGCGACAGCGGGGCGGGCATCGACCCGCAGGTGCTGCTGCGGATCTTCGAGCCGTTCTTCACCACCAAGCCTTTCGGTAAAGGTACCGGCCTTGGGCTAAGCCAGGCCTACGGCTTCGCCAAGCAAAGCAATGGTGCAATCACCGTGGACAGCACGGTCGGCAAGGGCACCTGCATGCGCCTCTACCTGCCGGCATCGCAGCAGGGTTCGGCTGCTCAACTCCACAGGTAACCCTCATGGTTCAGGCACTCAAGCGGCTGTTGACGGGGATCGAAGGGCTCGACGCGCTGCTGAAGGGCGGCTTGGTCGCGGGCGCGTCGTACATTATTCAAGGGCCGCCGGGGGCGGGCAAGACGATTCTCGCCAACCAGTTGGCCTGCGGCCATGTGCGGGAGGGTGGTCGGGTGCTGGTGGCAACCCTGCTCAGCGAATCCCATGAGCGGCTGTTCCAGTACCTGGCGACGCTGGAATTCTTCGACCCGGCCCTGGTCGGCGACCAGATCCAGTTTGTCAGCGCCTTCGATACCCTCGAACAGGAAGGGCTCGACGCGGTGGTCAAACTGCTGCGCCAGGAAATCGGTCGCCAGCAGGCCAGCCTGCTGATCGTTGACGGCGTGCTCAACGCCCGGGTGCGCGCGGAAACCACGTTGGATACCAAAAAGTTCGTCTCGGAGCTGCAGGGCCATGCTGCCTTTGCCGGTTGTACCGTGCTGCTGCTGACCAGTGCGCGGCTGGATGAGGGCAGCCCGGAGCACACCATGGTCGACGGCGTGATCGAACTGGGTGAGCAACTGCTGAGCAGCCGTGCCGTGCGTCATGTGCAGCTGCGCAAGACGCGGGGCAGCGGTTCGCTGTCGGGTCGCCACGAATGCCTGATCGACGAGGCCGGCATGCATGTTTATCCGCGCCTGGAGTCGCTTTACAGCCACCCCAGCCAGCTCGGTTCGGCCACGTTGAGCCGGGTTGTCACGGGCGTGCCAGCACTGGATGAAATGCTTGGCGGAGGATTGGCCACGGGATCGGTCAGCCTGCTGATGGGGCCATCAGGGGTCGGCAAGACCTCCCTGGGCCTGGCCTTTCTGGGCGCCGCCACCCCTGATGCCCCCGCGCTGCACTTCGGGTTTTATGAAACACCCGAGCGGCTACGCTTGAAGGCCGCGTCGCTGGGCTACGACTTTGCCGCGCTGGAGCGCCAAGGCAGCTTGCGGCTGTGCTGGCAGCCGACCACCGAGGGCTTGCTGGACCAAGTGGGCGCGCGCCTGCTAGCGCGTGTCGAGCAGCAGGGCTGCAAGCGCGTGCTGATCGACAGCCTGGGCGCCTTCAGCCGGCTGGCGGTGGACCCTGTGCGGCTCAATGCGTTCTTCCGGGCGCTCACCGGCGAGCTGCGGGCGCGGGATGTCAGCGTCATGCTCACCTGGGAAATGCGCGACCTGTTCGGCTCGGAAATCACCGCCCCGGCGCCCGACCTGTCGAGCATTGTCGACAACCTCATGCTGATGCGCTTCGTCGAGCTCGACTCGCAGCTGCGGCGCATGCTGTCGATCCTGAAGGTGCGTGACAGCCAGCATGACCCGGCGTTGCACGAACTGCTGATTGGGCCGCAAGGAATCAGCCTGCGCAAGGCTTTCGAGGGGGCCTGTGGCGTTCTCTCGGGCACCCCGGTGCCGCAAGGCAGCGGATGAGCGGCCAACCGATGAACACCATCCTGATCGTCGATGACGAATACCTGATTGCCGATATCCTCGGCTTTGCACTGGAGGACGAAGGCTTTCTGGTGGAAAAGGCGAGCAATGGGCGCAAGGCCCTGGAAGCGCTGAAGGAAAAACGCGTGGATCTGGTGATCACCGACTACATGATGCCAGTGCTCAAAGGTGATGAGCTGGTGCTGGCGATTCGTGAGGAACTGCAATTGCCCGACTTGCCAGTGATCCTCATGAGCGGCGCGCAGGCCAGCCAAGGACGCCCGGAGCTGTTCGCCGCGGTATTCGACAAGCCGTTCGACGTGGACAGTTTGATCGCCAAGGTGAACCAACTGCTGGGCACCTGAGGCTGGAGCTGCGGCAAGTGCCGCCATTCGATCAAGCGCGTCCGTGCGGCTTGAAGCGAGTTAATCAGTGTTGGTCGTCGTGTTTCTCAGGGGCAGGGCTGCCGGCCTGGATACGCTTGAAGATTTCTTCACGGTGCACCTGAACATCTTTAGGTGCATCGATGCCAATCCTCACCTGCATCCCTTTGACGCCCAGAATGGTGACTTTGATGTCATCATTGATGACGATGCTTTCGCCAACCTTACGGGTGAGTATCAGCATGTAGTTCTCCTTGGTGATGTAGAAATCCGCCTGGCCAAGTGCCGCAGCGGTGGGAGCCTGTCCCTCTTCCTTCTCATTAAAGACGCTTTCGGCGGATATTAATTCCCCTCAAGGCAAATTCTGTTGGTGTCTTTAGTTGCAGGTGCCGCAGTTGAACCTAATCAGCGTGTCGGCGAAGGTGCTCGCTGGCAAGGATAGGGGGCTTCGGTGCGTATGGGAAATTTCTCTGCGTAATGATGAAAATAGCCGGGGTCAATCATCCTCTGGTTCTTTCAGCGCCTGTAGAAAAAGCAACAAGGCAACTTCTTCCGCATCCAGGCCTTTGCGCACGCGGCGCTGTGGCAGGTCGGTCAGGCGCCCGAGCGCGTAGTGCTCCAACACCGCAGGATGGATATAACAGCGCCGGCACACTGCCGGTGTATTACCCAGGCGCGCGGCAACCTGTTTGACGATGGTCGCCACTTGGCGCTTGGCCTCGCTTTCCGGCTCCCAGGCCAGGGGCCTGAGCAGGCTCAGTGCCAGGCTGCTGCCCGCCCAGGTGCGGTAATCCTTGGCGGTGAAGTCGGCACCGGTCAGTTGCTGCAGGAACTGGTTCACCTCGCTGGAGCCGATGCTGTGCCGCTGGCCGTCTTCGTCCAGATACTGAAACAGCGCTTGCCCCGGCAGTTCCATGCAACGCTTGAGCAGGTTAGCCAGGCGCCGGTCGCGCAAAGTGACGTTGTGCTCCACGCCGCGCTTGCCGCGGAACTGGAAGCGGATGGTGCTGCCTTCGACCTTGACGTGGCGGTTGCGCAGGGTGGTCAGTCCGTAGGACTTGTTGTCGCGCAGGTAGCGTTGGTTGCCGATACGGATCAGCGTGTGGTCGAGCAGGCTGACCACTAGCGCCATGACCTTTTCCCGGTCCAACCCTGGGCGAGCGAGATGGCCTTCTAACTGCGTGCGAAGCTTGGGCAAGGCCTGGGCGAAGGCCAGCATCCGCCCGTACTTGTGTTGGTCGCGCAGTTCGCGCCACTGGGTGTGGTAGCGGTACTGCTTGCGGCCGCGCGCGTCCAGCCCTGTGGCTTGCAGGTGGCCTTGTGGGTCGGCGCAGATCCACACCTCGGTGTAGGCCGGCGGGATCACCAGCGCGGCGATGCGCGCCAGGGTGGCGCTGTCCTGTATGCGCTGGCCTTGCGCATCGAGGTAGATGAAGCGGTCGCGCCAGCGGCGCCGGCTTAGGCCCGGCTGGCTGTCGTCAACGTAGTGCAGGCTGGGGGGCAAGGTGCAGTCGAGCATTGCGGCAGGCCTCGATCAGGTCTCTGAGCAATGGACAACGGCCCGCTGGTGGATGCTCAGCCCAATAGCGCTACCGACTTTATTTGCGCGTACAAGGCCTGGCCTGGGTGCAGGCCGAGCTGGTCTGCCGAGAAGCGCGTGATGCGCGCCAGCAAGGTGCTGCCACCGGTATCCAGGCTGACCAGCACATGCGCCGGGTTGTCTGCGGGGCGTACTTCACGCACCCGCACTGCCAGCCGGTTGAGAATGCTGGAGGCACTGTCGGCCGCAAGCGCCAGGCTCACGTCGCGCGCCTGCACCTTCACGCGCAAAGTGCTGCCCATGCTGTGGGCCGGATGGGCGATGCGCAACACAGGGGCGTCGCCGCCGGGCAGGCGCAAATCGAGCAGGTCGTAATGCGGGTCGTGGCCGACCACCAGGCCTTCAAACACTACGCCGGCATCTTCGCCCTGTGCCAGCGACAGGTCGAGACGGGCAAGCGTCTCGCTGATGGGGCCGCTGGCCATGGCCTTGCCTTGCTCCAGCAGCACCAGGTGGTCGGCAAGCCGTGCCACTTCGTCCTGGGCATGGCTGACATACACCAGCGGGATGTCCAGTTCGTCGTGCAGGCGCTCGAGGTAGGGCAGGATTTCGCGCTTGCGCGGCCCGTCCAGCGCGGCCAAGGGCTCGTCCATCAGGAGCAGGCGCGGGCTGCTGAGCAACGCGCGGGCGATGCCGACGCGTTGCGCTTCGCCGCCGGACAAGGTGGCCGGCCTGCGTTCGAGCAGGTGACCAATCCCCAGGAGTTGGCAGGCCTGGTCGAGGCCGACCTTGCGCTCGCACGGCGTAATCCGCCGCCAGCCGAACTCAAGGTTGCCACGCACCGATAAATGCGGGAACAGGCTGGCCTCCTGAAACACGTAGCCCACCGGGCGTAAGTGAGGCGCCTGGAAGTAGCCACGCGCGCTGTCTTCCCAGACCTCACCGTTCACTTCGATGTAAGCGCTGGCAGCCCGCTCCAGGCCGGCAAGGCAGCGCAGGCACGAGGTCTTGCCGGAGCCTGAATGGCCGAACAGTGCGCTGATGCCGCGCCCCGGCAGCTGCAGGTCGACATCCAGGGTAAAGTCGTCGCGCGCCAGCTTCAGGCGCGCCACAATCGATCCAGTCATTTCAGCTCCAGCCAGCCTTGCCGCGGCGCCCAGCGTACAGCAAGAGCAGCACCAGGAACGAGAACACCAGCATGGCACCGGCCAGCCAGTGGGCTTGCGAATACTCCATGGCCTCGACGTGATCGAATATCTGCACGGAGACCACGCGAGTCTTGTCGGGGATGTTGCCACCGATCATCAGCACCACGCCGAACTCGCCAACGGTATGGGCGAAGCCAAGGATGCTGGCGGTGATGAAGCCTGGGCGCGCCAACGGCAGTACCACGTGGACGAAGGTATCCCACGGGCTGGCCCGCAAGGTCGCGGCGACCTCCAGGGGGCGCTGGCCGATGGCGGTAAAAGCGTTCTGTAGCGGTTGCACCACGAACGGCATGGAATACACCGTCGAGCCGATCACCAGCCCAGTAAAGCTGAACACCACGCTACCCAGCCCCAATGCCTGGGTGGCCTGGCCGATCCAGCCGTGCGGGCCCAGGGCGATTAGCAGGTAAAAGCCGATCACTGTCGGCGGCAGCACCAGCGGTAGCGCCACCAACGCGCCCACCGGCCCGCGCAGCCACGAGCGTGTACGCGCCAGCCACCAAGCGATGGGGGTCCCGATGACCAGCAGGATCAGGGTGGTCAGGCTGGCCAGTTTGACGGTCAGCCAGATTGCACCCAGGTCACTGGCATCCAGTGGCATCAGATTTCATAACCGTAGGATTTGATCACCGCAGCGGCTTTTGGACCTTTCAGGTATTCGACCAGCGCCTTGGCGGCAGCGTTGTCCTTGCCTTTGTTGAGGATCACAGCGTCCTGGCGGATCGGCTCGTGCAGGCTGGACGGCACGATCCAGGCCGAGCCATTGGTCACTTTGCCGTCCTTGTAGACCTGCGACAGTGCGACGAAGCCAAGCTCAGCGTTGCCGGTGGAAACGAACTGGAAGGCCTGGGTGATGTTCTGGCCTTCGACGATCTTGCCCTGGGTCGCTTCGGTCAGGTTCAGCTTGCCCAGCACCTGGGTTGCAGCCAGGCCATAAGGAGCGGTTTTCGGGTTGGCGATCGACAAGTGCTGGTATTCGTTCTTCTTCAGCACATCACCTTTGCCATCCACATAGCCTTCCTTGGCCGACCACAGGGCCAAGGTGCCGATGGCGTAGGTGAAGCGCGAGCCGGGGACGATTTCCTTTTCCTGTTCAAGCTTGGCCGGGGTGCTGTCATCGGCTGCCAGGAACACCTCGAACGGTGCGCCGTTCTTGATCTGTGCGTAGAACTGCCCGGTGGCGCCATAGGCGGCGACCAGCTTGTGGCCGGTGTCTTTCTCGAAATCCTTGGCGATGGCCTGGATCGGCGCGGTGAAGTTGGCAGCGACCGCAACCTGCACCTCGTCGGCCCAGGCGCTGTTGAGGGAAATCAGGCTTGCGAGGGCAGTGGCGGCCAGGTGGGGCAGGCGGATACGCATGAAGTCAGCTCCTTGGGGTTATCGTTATATCGGTAACTATATAGCGATAGGCCTTTGGCCGGGAAGGGGCTGCTCAGGCTGGATCATTTCAGCGGTTAACCAGCGTCGAAGCTTTACCCGCAATCGCCTGCGTCAACTGCTCGGCAGGCATGGGCTTGCCCAGGCGCAACGCCTGGCCCGACCACAAATTGCTGAAGTCGCTGTTGCCCAGCGGATCAGTGATTGCCCGCAACGGCATCAGCGCACCGCCTGCCAGCGGGAAGCGCGGCGCCAGTTCGCTCATCGGCCCCAGCTCGCGCATGATGCGGTTGTTGATGCCGCGTGCCGGGCGACCGGTGAACAAATTGGTCAGGGCCGTTTCGCTGGCCGATGCGCTGTCCAGCGCGCGGCGGTGGGCCGGCGAGACCTTGGCCTCGGGGCAGAACAGGTATGCGGTGCCGATCTGTACGGCACTGGCGCCCAGGGCCAAAGCCGCGACCAAGCCACGGTGGTCAGCGATGCCGCCCGCGGCGATCACCGGCACGCTCACCGCGTCGGCTATCTGTGGCACCAGGGCAAACGTGCCGATCTGGCTGGTGATGTCGTCACTGAGGAACATGCCGCGATGGCCGCCGGCTTCATAGCCCATGGCAATGATCGCGTCGCAGCCATGGGCGTCGAGCCACAGCGCTTCTTCGACCGTGGTGGCGCTGGACAGTACCTTGGCCCCGGTGGCTTTGACCCGTTCCAGCAGTGCCGCTTCGGGCAGGCCGAAGTGAAAGCTCACCACCTCTGGGCGCAATTGTTCGACCAGCTGGCAGCTTTGTTCATCGAACGGGGCGCGGTTGGAGACCGGGCTGGGTGCCTCGAAGTCGGCACCCACTTCTTCGTAATAAGGCTTGAGTGCCTGCTTCCAGCGCGCGTCGCGCTCGCTGTCGGGAGCGGGTGGTTGGTGGCAGAAGAAATTCAGGTTCAGCGGCTGGCCCGGGCAAGCGCTGCGAAAAGCAGCGATTTCGCCGCGCAACTGCTCACCCGTGAGCATGGCGCAGGGCAGGGCGCCCAGGCCGCCGGCATGGGCCACGGCGATGGCCAGGGCCGAACCGCTGGCACCGGCCATCGGCGCCTGGAGGATGGGCAACGCGATGCCCAGCAGATCGAGGATACGACGGTCGGGCCAGTGGCTCATGCAGTTCTCCTTGGCGCGGCGTTACAGGGCCTTGCTCACCTGGATGTCGCTGACCTTGTCGGCGTCATCGCCGTGGATCTTGCGCAGGGCATCGAGCGCCTGCGCGTGCGAGGCGTCGGGCATCACGGCGAAATCCCAGCGGCGCTCGCCGTCGAGCTTGTATTTGATGACGTACTTGATGTTCTGGGTCATGGCGGTCTTATCTGAGTTTCGACGACGAGCGACGGATGATCTTGATCTTGTGGCTCAAGGTTGGTTTGCGCGTTACCGAGATCGGGCGGGTGGTCACGGTGTCGATGGTGATGTTCCAGAAACCGGTGCTGGGGACCGTGATCTTGGCCGGGAAGTCAACGAATTGGCCGCCGTGGTAAGTGTGTCGACCGCCATTTTTGAAGCTGCGGAAGTTGGCGTCGTTCATCAGGCGGATGTTACAGCGCTGAGAACACTCGATGACGACGATGTCGTCTTCGTTGAGGTGCTCGCGCTGGTGTACGAATTTCATGGGGTGCTCCGCAAGGTCTGGTTCTGCAAACGTGAACAATACCACGATGTATGGATGGGCTGCCGGGCCTGATGGCATGGGGTTAGATAAATCTGCCAAAGCACGGAGCAAAAATGCCCGGCCGTGGTCGAACGCATTCCTGATAGTTGAGGTGCGGCAAATGAAGTGGATGGTGGCGGCGTTAACCCTGACGCTGGGGGGGTGTGTCAGCGTTTCCGAGCTGGAGCAGTCGCATGAGACCCTGGATGTGATCTCTGGCAAATCGCCGCGTGAGTATGCCGATTGCATCAAGCAGGAGTTGGCAAGTACCCGTGACCCCCTGGTGGAAGAACAGCGTGGCGATGGCCTGCGGCTGATCGTGCCGCAAAAGTTGACCTCCGGTGCGGGGCCGGCGGCGCTGGTCAACATCGACAAGCGTGGCAGCGGCAGCAGCATCAAGCTGCACGAGCGCTTGAACAACTTCCCGCTGCGCCTGGGCGATGTGCGCACGGCGGCGACCAAGTGCATCTCCGGCCATTGACCTGGCGCAAGTAATGCGCGGTTAAAAGGCAATTTGCCATCCCTGGGTAGAAGTTGGCGTTGTTGCCCATTCCGTTACGGGGCTAGTATCCATTTGCTTATGTTTTTTAAGCCTAAGCTTATAACAAAAGAAATGGAGATTCGTGATGACCCCGTTGAGTCGAGTCGTGATCGGCAGCCTGCTGATCCTGGCCTGGCCGCAGGCGCATGCCGCCGATGGCCAGAAGATCTTCACCCTGGGCGGGGCCAACCCCGCCGCCATGGCCTGCTTGGGTTGCCATGGCGCGGACGGCAAAGGTATCGCCGCCGCAGGGTTCCCGCGCCTGGCTGGCCTGCCCGCCACGTACTTAAGCAAGCAACTGCATGACTGGCGCAACGGCAGCCGCCAGCAGGCGGTGATGGCGCCGCTGGCCAATGCCTTGAGCGAAGATGAAATCAAGGCGGTCAGCAGCTACCTGGCTGGCCTACCGGGCGAGCCGGCGCCAGGCCTGCGTCGCCAGCAGATCGCCGACGACCCCACCACGCGCCTGGCCCTCTACGGCGACTGGAACCGGCAGCTTCCCGGTTGTGTGCAATGCCATGGCCCGGGAGGCAGTGGTGTCGGTGAGCACTTTCCCCCTTTGGCGGGGCAGCCTGCCAGTTACCTGGTGGCCCAACTCAACGGTTGGCGCGACGGCACCCGCAGCAATGACCCCAACCAGCTGATGGTCGGCGTGGCCAAGGCCATGACCGACGACGAGGTCAAGGCAATCGCCGCGTTCTTCGCCAACCCCGCCAGCCCGGAGGCCAAGCCATGAAAGCATTGATGCCAACACTGCTGCTCTTGGCCATCGGGAATGCCTGCGCTACGCCCATCGCCATGGAAGACCAGTCGCAGCTCAAAGTGCCGCCTGCCCAGGCCGCAGCGCTGTTCGTGCCACCGGCCGAAAGCGAACTGCCGGACAACGCCTTTGGCAAGATGGTCCGCGAAGGCCATGCGTTGTTCGTCGATACCCGTAGGCTGATGCCGGAGGCCGTGGGTAACGGCATGAACTGCAGCAACTGCCACCTCGACCAAGGACGCCTGGCCCATTCCGCGCCAATGTGGGGCGCGTACCCGATGTACCCCGCCTATCGCAAGAAGAATGACAAGGTCAACACCTATGCCGAGCGCATCCAGGGCTGCTTCCAGTTCAGCATGAACGGCAAGCCGCCTGCAGCCGATAGCCCGCAGATGACCGCCCTGTCAGCGTATGCCTACTGGCTGTCGACCAAGGCGCCCACGGGTGTGGAAATCGCCGGTCGGGGTTATCCCGATGTGCCTGCGCCGCAGGGCGGTTATGACTTCAAGCGCGGCCAGCAGGTCTACCGCGATCAATGCGCCATTTGCCATGGTGACAATGGCGAAGGGCAGAAAGTGGCCGGTGAGTATGTGATGCCGCCTTTGTGGGGCAAGGATTCCTACAACTGGGGAGCAGGTATGCACCGAATCAACACGGCGGCATCCTTCATCAAATACAACATGCCGCTGGGTAAACCCGGCAGTTTGAGCGATCAGCAGGCCTGGGATGTGGCGGCCTGGGTCAATCGCCATGAGCGCCCGCAGGATCCTCGGCTGGTAGAGCGTTCTGTCGAGAAAACACGGCTGAAGTTCCATGCCAATGATGGGGTGAACCTATACGGGCAAAAGGTCGACGGGGTCCTGATCGGGCAGGGGACCGGTGGCTGAAGCGCCACCCATTAGCTGATCTCATGCTTCTGTCATCCACATGTCACCTCCCTGCAATCACTGCCGCGTAGCAATGTCCGCTGTCTACCTCAAGGAGCGCGGCCATGGAACTCTGTGTGATCGGGGCGGGGTATGTAGGGTTGGTGACGGCAGCCTGTTTCGCCGAAATGGGCAACCGGGTGGTGTGCCTGGAGCGCGACCCGCAGCGCCTGGCACAACTGCGTCAGGGCCAGTGTCCGATCCATGAGCCGGGGCTGCAGGCACTGCTGCAAACCGGTATCCAGCAGGGCTTGCTGAGCTTCAGCGACCAGTGGCAGCCGTCGTTGGCCAGGGCGCAGGTGGTGTTCATCGCGGTCGGCACGCCAAGCCAGGAAGACGGTTCGGCCGATTTGCAGCATGTGCTGGCCGTGGCCGACAGCCTTGGCCGCCACCTGCCACGCAGTTGCCTGGTGGTGAACAAGTCCACCGTGCCGGTCGGCACCGCCGAGCGGGTGGCCAGGCAGGTGACGCAGGGCCTGCGCGAACGCGGTGCGGCGTTTGCCATCGAGGTGGCGAGCAACCCGGAGTTTCTCAAGGAGGGCAGCGCGATCGACGACTTCATGCGCCCCGACCGCATCATCATCGGCACCCACAGCGAAGCTGCAGGGCAGTGTCTGCAACGCCTCTATGCGCCGTTCGTGCGCAACCGCGAACGGATTCTGCTGATGTCCCCGCGTGCCGCCGAGTTCAGCAAGTACGCGGCCAATGCCTTCCTGGCCACCAAGATCTCGTTCATCAATGAACTGGCCGGCCTCTGCGCACAGCTCGACGTCGACATCGAACAGGTGCGCCACGCCATCGGCAGCGATCGGCGCATCGGCAGCCACTTCATCTACGCGGGCTGTGGCTATGGCGGTTCGTGCTTTCCCAAGGACATCCGCGCGCTGATCCGCACGGCACGGCAACAGGGCTACGAGCCGGCCATCCTGCAGGCGGTGCAAGCGCGCAACGACGAACAGAAGACGCTACTGTTCAAGGCCCTGCAGCAGCATTTCGGCGGATTCATGCGTGGGCGAAGCGTGGCCCTGTGGGGGCTGGCGTTCAAGCCGGGTACCGATGACCTGCGCGAGGCGCCGAGCCTGGTGCTGCTGGATGCTCTACTGGCCGCAGGGGTGCGCGTCCAGGCTTGCGACCCGGTGGCGTTGGGCGGGGTTGCCGAGCGTTATCCGCAGGCTGTGGCCAGCGGCCAACTGAAGCTGGGCGATGACCCCTACGCCTGTGTCGAAGGTGCGGATGCCCTGGTGCTGGTCACCGAATGGAAGCAGTTTCGCCAGCCGGATTTCCACCGTGTATGCGGGCTGATGCGCATGCCGGTGGTCTTTGATGGGCGCAATATTTACGATCCTTCGGAACTAACTACACTGGGTTATCTCTATCATGGCATCGGTCGGCCCCAGGCGGGGCATTGTAAGGTGACCGCCGCCTGATTAGACTGCGCCGAACTCCACACGCCCAGCCTTTGTTTAAGGACGTTTATGATCAAGAAATGCTTGTTCCCGGCAGCCGGTTACGGCACCCGCTTCCTGCCTGCTACCAAAGCCATGCCCAAGGAAATGCTGCCGGTGGTCAACAAGCCACTGATCCAGTATGGCGTTGAAGAAGCACTGGATGCCGGCCTGAACGAGATCTCCATCGTCACTGGCCGTGGCAAGCGTGCCCTGGAAGACCACTTCGACATCAGCTACGAGCTGGAAAACCAGATCAAAGGCACCGACAAGGAAAAATACCTGGTCGGCATCCGCCGTCTGCTCAACGAGTGCTCGTTCTCCTACACCCGCCAGACCGAAATGAAAGGTCTGGGCCATGCGATCCTGACTGGCCAGCCGCTGATCGGCGACGAGCCGTTCGCCGTCGTGCTGGCGGACGACCTGTGCGTCAACCCGGAAGGTGACGGCGTGCTGACCCAGATGGTCAAGCTGTACAACCAGTTCCGCTGCTCGATCATCGCCATCCAGGAAGTCGATCCGCAGGAAACCAACAAGTACGGCGTCATCGCCGGCGACATGATCCGCGACGACATCTTCCGTGTGACCAACATGGTCGAGAAACCGGCCCCGGAAGACGCCCCGTCGAACCTGGCGATCATTGGCCGTTACATCCTCACCCCGGATATCTTCGACATCATCAGGAACACCCCGCCGGGCAAAGGCGGCGAGATCCAGATCACCGACGCCCTGATGCAGCAGGCGCAGAACGGCTGCGTGATTGCTTACAAGTTCAAGGGCCAGCGTTTCGACTGCGGCGGCGCCGAAGGCTACATCGACGCGACCAACTTCTGCTTCGAGAACTACTACAAGACCGGCAAGGCCTACTGATTCGCCACTGCCGTTCTGAGGAGCCACCCTTCGGGGTGGCTTTTTTGTTTGTGGCGGCCAACGGCGTTATGCTGGGCGCCAGCCAAGGAGACTGAATACATGGCCTACGATTTTGATCTGTTCGTGATTGGTGCCGGTTCCGGCGGTGTGCGTGCGGCGCGTTTTGCCGCGGGCTTTGGGGCAAAGGTGGCAGTGGCCGAGAGCCGCTACCTGGGGGGCACCTGCGTCAACGTCGGTTGCGTGCCCAAGAAGCTGCTGGTGTACGGCGCTCATGTCGCCGATGAACTGGAGCAGGCCGCAGGCTTCGGCTGGACCCTCGAAGAAGGGCATTTCGACTGGGGCACCCTGATTGCCAACAAGAACCGCGAAATCGAGCGCCTGAACGGCATCTATCGCAACCTGCTGGTGAACAGCGGTGTGACCCTGCTGGACGGCCATGCGCGCATTACCGGTGCCAACGAAGTGGAAGTGCAAGGCGTGCGCTACAGCGCCGCGCACATCCTCATCGCCACCGGTGGCTGGCCCCAGGTGCCGGATATTCCGGGCAAGGAACTGGCCATCACCTCCAACGAGGCGTTCTACCTCAAGCAGCTGCCACGCCGCGTACTGGTAGTGGGCGGCGGTTACATCGCAGTGGAGTTCGCCGGCATCTTCCAGGGGCTGGGCGCCGACACCACGCTGCTTTATCGCGGCGACCTGTTCCTGCGCGGGTTCGACGGTTCGGTACGTACTCACCTGAAGGAAGAGCTGGAAAAACGCGGGATGGACCTGCAGTTCAATGCCGACATCCAGCGCATTGACCCGCAGGAAGACGGCAGCCTCAAGGCCACCCTCAAGGATGGCCGCGAGCTGGTCACCGACTGCGTGTTCTACGCTACCGGCCGGCGCCCGATGCTCGATAACCTGGGCCTGGAAAACACAGGTGTGGAACTGGACGCACGCGGTTTCATCCGTGTAGATGAGCAGTACCAGACCACCGCGCCATCGATCCTGGCCATCGGCGACGTGATAGGCCGGGTACAACTGACCCCGGTCGCCCTGGCCGAAGGCATGGCAGTTGCGCGACGTTTGTTCAAGCCGGAACAGTATCGCCCGGTGGATTACCAGAACATCCCCACCGCCGTGTTCAGCCAGCCGCCAATCGGCACCGTGGGCTTGACCGAAGAGCAGGCGCTGGAGGCCGGGCACAAGGTTCAGGTCTTCGAAAGCCGCTTCCGTGCCATGAAGCTGACGCTCACCGACATCCAGGAAAAAACCCTGATGAAGCTGGTGGTGGATGCCGAGACCGACAAGGTCTTGGGCTGCCACATGGTCGGCCCCGACGCGGGCGAGATCATCCAGGGCCTGGGTGTCGCGCTGAAGGCGGGTGCTACCAAGCAGCAGTTCGACGAGACCATCGGTGTGCACCCGACGGCGGCCGAAGAGTTCGTGACCATGCGAACGGCGACTCGTTGAGCGAAGCGGGCCTTACGTTCATCTGTGCAATCTTCCTACTCTCAGGGTTGAGTTTTCTTGTCTTTGTAGATTACTCACCTGACGTTATGCGAAGCGTATCCCACTGATACTGGGCCGGCGCCGGACAATCGGCGTCGGCCGGCAATGCGCTGGCCGTCTTCACGTGATGAGTGGGAGGGGCGGCATGAATATGTTATCGAAGGTCCTGTTCTTGGGCGGGAGCTATCTGCTGGTCTGGACGGGAGCGGCGCAAGCTGAACGAGGTCAGATAAGCTTTCAGGGTGAAGTTCAGGCGTCGACCTGCGAGGTCAGAAACGATGGCGGTAACCCTATTGTCGGGTTGCCCGTGGCGGATGCTGTCAGCTTGAACCGCGCGGGAAGCGTTACCGGTCTAACGCGGTTTGTTCTTGAAGTAGACAATTGTCCGCCGTCGGTTACTGAGGTCTCGTCGTATCTGGAAGGGCCGAACATCAACTCGGAAGGTCGTCTTGACTTGACGCCGGGTGGTGCAGGCAACGTTCAGTTGCAGGTGCTCAACAATGCCCAGCAGGTGATGAACCTTGCGGCTGCAAGTGGATCGCAAGGTGCTCCTCAGCGGACGGTGTTCAACGGCGCGGCCGAATTGGTCTTCTTCGTGCAGTACTTCGCAACCGGCGCGGCCACCCCGGGGCCGGTGACCTCTAGCGTCCAGTATTCCCTGATCTACCTCTGAGTGAGCAGTGCAGCCCCGGCGGGGCTGCATTTCTCCACACGTACCGAGCCCATGTCATGAATGTTTGCCTCAACGTCCTAGCGCGTGGAGCGCTGTTGGCTGCGTGCCTGTTATCGGCCCAGGCCAATGCCAGCGTGGTCATCGCCGCCACACGCGTTATCTTTCCCGCCGAGCAGCCTGAAGTGACCGTCAAACTGAGCAACGTCGGCAACCATCCGTCGCTGGTTCAAGCCTGGATCGATGAGGGTGATCCCCAGGTACCGCTGGATCAACTGCGCGTACCGTTCAGCCTCACACCACCGCTGTTTCGTTTGGACCCTGGCAAGGCGCAAAGCCTTAGGGTGTTCCATACCGGCGAAGCCATGCCAGAAGATCGTGAGAGCCTGTTTTGGCTCAACGTCCTGGAAGTACCGCCTAAGGGGGCGGGTAATTTTTTGCAGTTCTCGCTGCGTTCCCGCATCAAGCTGCTGTATCGCCCATCAGGCTTGCCGGGCAAGGCCGTCGATGCGCATCAGGCACTCACCTGGCGAGCAACGCGTGCAGGTAAAGCCTGGGCGGTGCAGGCAGATAACGCCGGGCCATATTTCGTCAACCTGGCGAAATTGAACATCCACCTGGGTGAACAGGTGGTCAGTCTGACGCCTGCTCACGTCCCGCCTTTCTCGAGCACTCGCTTTGCACTTGAGCGTGATCTGGGGGACGCCACCCTGGAGCTGCGCTATTCGATCATCGATGACTACGGCGCGGTTCGGGAAGTGCCTGCGGCTTCCAAGGTGCCGTGGGGGGAGTGAGATGGCCCATTTGCGACGTGGTTGGTGCCGTCTCCTTCGTTCCTGTGGCCCACTGCCCGCTGGATTGTTCAGCGTGCTGTGTGCAGCTGAAGCTGCAGGCGTCGAGTTCGATGCCCAACTGCTACGTCAGGGCACTTCGGCTGATCTCCGTCGCTTTGAGCTCAGTGCGGCCCTGCAGGAAGGCAGCTACAGCTTCGATATCACACTTAACCAGCAGTGGAAGGGTCGCCACGATGTAATACTGCGGGTTCAACCAGGGGCTGCACAAAGTACGGCTTGTTACAGTGAAGTGCTGTTGCACAGCCTCGGCCTGGATGTGAAGAAATTTGATAGCAATATCCGCGAGGTCCTGACAGACGAAGGTGCGTGCATTGCCCTCGACAGGCTCGGCATAGTTGCCGATGAAACCCTCGATTTCAGTAATTTTCGTCTGGATCTGCAGGTCGCGCAGGAGGCCCTGAGCCGACAGGCAAGCGATCATCTGGCCGTCGACCAGTGGGACAGCGGGATTACCGCTGGTTTCATCGATTACAGTTTTAACCACTTCCAACGCCAGGACTTGCAACAGCGCAGCAACTCGCAGCAGGCGTTTCTGGGGTTGCGCGGCGGGCTCAATACGGGGAATTGGTACTGGCGTCACGAAGGCAACTGGCAGGCTTCAGGTGATTCTGCCACTCGCTATCAAGCGGGTGCCACTTCCGTCAGAACAGACCTGCCCAACTGGTCGGCCCAGATCACGCTCGGTGATGGCCATAGCAGAGCCGGTGTGTTTCCAGGCAGTGCATTTCGTGGCGTACTGCTGGGCACCGATGAGCGCATGATCGCGCAAGCGCTCCGCGGTTTTGCGCCGACGGTTCGGGGCGTGGCCAACAGCAACGCTCTATTGAGTATTCGTCAGCGGGGCCTATTGCTGCATGAGTCCACGGTCGCGCCAGGCCCCTTCGAGATTGATGACCTGCCTGGCAATGGTATTGGCGAAGAGCTCGAGGTAAGCCTGCGCGAAGCC
Organism: Pseudomonas sp. NPDC087185; assembly: GCF_044744955.1. Classification (NCBI taxonomy): domain Bacteria; kingdom Pseudomonadati; phylum Pseudomonadota; class Gammaproteobacteria; order Pseudomonadales; family Pseudomonadaceae; genus Pseudomonas; species Pseudomonas sp. NPDC087185. Next base: position 530,892 of record NZ_JBIUZK010000002.1, read on the forward strand.
GATGGCAGCGTGCGCACCTTCTTTCTGCCGAGTCAGGCAGCGCCCTTGGCCCTGCGCCCCGGCGCCAGTCGGTTCGAGTTCAGCAGTGGGGTATGGCGCAATGAGTCCGGCCGTACCGGCCCTGGCTTCATTCAGGGCAGTTGGCAGCAGGGGCTCGACAATCTCTTTAGTCTGCATGGGGGCACTTGGCTCGCGGAGGATTACCTAGCCAGTGCCATGGGCGCTGCAATCAATAGTGGCATCGGTGCTATCGGCCTGACCCTTTACGGCAGCCGCGCCACGTTATCCTCGGGGCAGGCTACGGGTGGCAATGCGTTACGTTGGAGCTGGCGACATCGACTCGCAGCCCTGGGGACAGATCTGGGTGCAACGCTGACCCAAAGCGACAGCCCCGACTATTACGCTTTTGATGATTTCGTCAACGCGACGCGCAGTGCACGGGCCATTCGGCTGCGAAAACAACTGCAGTTGAGCGTGCATCAGCATCTGGTTGACCCGCTCGGGCGGCTGAGTTTCACCGCCAGCGACCGCCGAAATTGGCAGGGGGGGGCGCGCAGAGCAGGTTACAGCTTGGGCTACAGCAACCACTTCGGCGCTTTGACCTACGGGCTGAACATCAACCGTGAACAGGGCGCCCTGGGGCAAACACTCACGACCTATGCCTTCAATGTCAGCATGCCCTTTGGCGAACATCGGCGCGCGACCGTGAGCAGTGGTATCAATGTTGATTCCCTGGGGCAAAGTCAGTCCAACCTGCGTTGGAGCGCTGCCGGTGGCGAGCAGGGGCAATGGGGTTATGGCTTGGCGGCGGTTCGCCAGCAGGGTGCGCGTAACGAGGCAGGCTTGGATGCGAATGTGCGTCACAATGGCGCTGGTGGTGAAATCAGCGGCACGCTGGCAACGCGTAGCGGGCATCGGCAGGTGTCCGTGGGGGCGCGGGGGGCATTGGTCGCCCATGCTGGTGGAGTGATCGCTGCACCGCCGTTGGGCGATAGTTTTGCCATCGTGCAGGCCCCAGGTGCCGTTGGGACGGGTATCCGGCAACATCCACGGCTACGCCTCGATCGGCGCGGGTACGCAGTGGTGCCATCGCTCGTACCGTATGAAGTCAATCACGTGGACCTCGACCCCAAGGGTACCTCTCGCGATGTCGAGCTGAAACTCACCGGCCAGGCTGTGGTCCCGCGTGCCGGGGCGGCGACGCTGCTGCTCTATCCGACGCGTACTGGGGGCTTGCAGGTGATCACGGCGTGGTTGAGTGATGGCACGGCGCTGCCGTTTGGGGCGCAAATCCTTGATGAGCAAGGCAGCGAACTCGGACTGGTTGGGCAGGGTAGCCAACTGTATGTACGCAGCACGGGCGACCAGGAAAAGTGGCGAGTGGTGTGGGGCGATGCCGAAGATGAACAGTGCTGGCTTGAGCCTGAACCCTGCCCGTCAGTGGCCACCTGCAAGCAGACCAGTTAGGTAGACCGCAGAGGTGCTTCTGCCTTAGGAATCAAAAGATCTACCTTTTACGCGCCTTTATAGCCAAAACCAATCACCAGCATGAGGTTTGCCAATGAGCCTTCCTGGCGACCAGCGGTTAGGATTCTCTCCATCAACTGATTCCAACCCCATGAAGGAGCGTCTCTCATGCCAATCATCAACAGCCAGGTCAAACCTTTCAACGCCACCGCCTACCACAAAGGCGAGTTCGTCCAGGTCAGCGAAGCCGACCTGAAAGGCAAGTGGTCTGTCGTGTTCTTCTACCCAGCCGACTTCACCTTCGTCTGCCCGACCGAACTGGGCGACCTGGCTGACAACTACGCCGAGTTCCAGAAGCTGGGCGTGGAAATCTACGGCGTGTCCACCGACACCCACTTCACCCATAAAGCCTGGCACGACACCTCGGAAACCATCGGCAAGATCCAGTACCCGCTGATCGGTGACCCGACCCACCTCATTTCGCGCAACTTCGACGTGCTGATCGAAGAAGCCGGCCTGGCCGATCGCGGTACCTTCGTGATCAACCCGCAAGGCCAGATCAAGATCGTCGAACTGAACGACGGTGGTGTGGGCCGCGATGCTGCCGAACTGCTGCGCAAAGTGAAGGCTGCCCAGTACGTCGCCGCTCACCCAGGCGAAGTCTGCCCGGCCAAGTGGAAAGAAGGCGAAGCCACGCTGGCGCCGTCGTTGGACCTGGTTGGCAAGATTTAAGTCAATGCGCACGTCGTGGGCGGTAGCCAGCCGCCAAAGCTGAAGTAGTCACCGCCCCGTAAAACGCCCGGGCGACCTCGCCTGGGCGTTTTTGTATCCGAGTTTTGAAAAAGGAATCGCCCGTATGTTGGACGCCACGCTTAAATCGCAACTGAAAACCTACCTGGAGCGGGTCACCCAGCCGATCGAGATCGTAGCTTCCCTCGACGACGGCGCGAAGTCACGCGAATTGCACGACCTGCTGGTGGAAATCGCCGGCCTGTCGAACCTCATTACCTTGAGCGCGGACGGCAGCGACGCCCGTCGTCCTTCGTTCTCGCTCAATCGCCCGGGGGCTGATATCAGCCTGCGTTTTGCCGGCATCCCCCTGGGCCATGAATTCACCTCCCTGGTGCTGGCGCTGCTGCAAGTCGGTGGCCACCCGTCCAAGGCCAGTAGCGAGGTGATTGAACAAATTCAGGCGCTGGACGGCGAGTTCACCTTCGAAACCTACTTCTCGCTGTCGTGCCAGAACTGCCCGGACGTGGTCCAGGCGCTGAACCTGATGGCCGTGCTCAACCCCAAGGTGCGCCACGTGGCCATCGATGGTGCGCTGTTCCAGGATGAAGTCGAGTCGCGCAAGGTCATGGCGGTGCCGAGCATCTACCTGAACGGCGAAGTGTTCGGCCAGGGCCGCATGGGCCTGGAAGAGATTCTCGGTAAGCTCGACACCAACGCGGGCAGCCGCCAGGCGGAGAAGATCAACGCCAAGGACGCGTTCGACGTGCTGGTGGTCGGCGGTGGCCCAGCGGGCGCTTCGGCTGCCATCTACGCCGCGCGTAAAGGTATCCGTACCGGTGTTGCTGCCGAGCGTTTTGGCGGCCAGGTGCTCGACACCCTGGCCATCGAGAACTTCATCTCGGTGCAGGAAACCGAAGGGCCGAAGTTGGCCACGGCGCTTGAGGAGCACGTCAAGCAGTACGACGTGGACATCATGAACCTGCAGCGTGGCGAAGCGCTGATCCCGGCTACCGATGGCGGCCTGCACGAAGTACGGCTGGCTGGCGGCGCCTCGCTCAAGGCCAAGACCGTGATCCTCGCCACCGGTGCCCGCTGGCGCGAAATGAACGTGCCCGGTGAGCAAGAATACCGCGGTCGTGGCGTGGCCTACTGCCCGCACTGCGACGGCCCGTTGTTCAAGGGCAAGCGTGTGGCGGTGATCGGCGGCGGTAACTCCGGTGTGGAAGCGGCCATCGACCTGGCCGGTATCGTCGCCCAGGTGACGCTGATCGAATTCGACAGCCAGCTGCGTGCCGACGCCGTGTTGCAGCGCAAGCTGCACAGCCTGCCGAACGTCAAGGTGATCACCAGTGCGCTGACCACTGAAGTGCTGGGTAACGGCGAGAAGGTCAACGGCCTGCGCTACAAGGATCGCAGCAGTGATGAGCTGCATGACCTGGCGTTGGAGGGCATCTTCGTACAAATCGGCCTGTTGCCGAACACCGACTGGCTGAAGGGCTCGGTCGAGCTGTCGCCGCGTGGTGAGATCATCGTCGACGCCAAGGGTGCGACCAACATTCCTGGCGTGTTCGCCGCGGGTGATGTGACCACGGTGCCGTACAAGCAGATCGTCATCGCGGTGGGTGAGGGCGCCAAGGCATCGTTGGCGGCTTTCGATCACCTGATCCGCACTTCGGCACCGGCGTAGACCCGTCGCTGGCCTGAGGGTGTCTATCATTACCCCGGACACCCTCAGGAATCTCTCCCATGACCCTGATCAGCCGCGAACCCTGGTGGTTAGTGCCACCCCAGCCCGGGCAGCAGGAGCAGGACCTGCACTGGGGCTACCTGGAAATCTACGCCGACGGCCGCACCGTGTTCGTCGACCAGCGTCCCAGTGACCAGGAACTGGCAGACCGTAAAAGCTGCCGTAATTTCCCCGAACCTGAACACTGACTGGCCTAGCCTTCGAGCTCGGCCAGGCGCGCTTCCAGCGCAGCAATCCGTGCTTCCAGGGCTTCGATCCGTTCTTCCGAAACACTCCCAGCACTGCTGCGAGCGCCACCTTCCTGTTGTCGAGCGGCAAGAATCGTCTCGATTTCTGCAGGGTCGCCGAGCGCGTGGGTGTAACGGTCTTCGCGCTGGCCGGCCTGGCGTGGCAGGTGCAGGGCCAGGCCGCGCGCGATCAGGCGCTCGAGCTGGTGCTGGATCTGTTCGGTGTCGTCGAATGCGTGCAGGCGGTTGCTGCGGGTCAGCAACTCGTTGAGGGTTTGCGGCCCACGCAGGAACATCAGGCCCATCAGTATCAGCTGCGCCGGTACGAGCTCCAGCGCCTTGTCCACGCGCTGTTCCCAACGGTCGGCGCGGCTGCCCATCTGCAGGCGGGTCATGTCCTGCCCTTCAAGGGCACGCAGGGCCTGGCCTACCTGGCCTTGGGTCAAGTTCATGACGGGCTCGCGGCTGGTTTTCTGGTTGCAAGCCAGGAGCAGGGCATTAAGCGTCAGCGGGTAGCTTTCCGGGCTGGTGGCCTGCTTTTCGATCAGCGAGCCGAGAATGCGAATCTCGATAGGGGTGAAGCGGCCTTCGTCTGCGGTTTCGTGGTCTGACATGGCCCTGTCTCATTGCGAGGAAAAGGCCACTAGCGTAGGTAAAGCGCTTGGCTTAAGCAATCACTGGCCTCTTCGCGGGGCAAGCCCGCTCCCACAAGTACCCTGCCGCGCTCAAGTTCAGCGCCACACTTGCGGGAGTGGGGCCGCGTAGCGGCCCCGGCTGTTTTACACGCTGCGCCGCTCTTCGGCTTCGCACGCCGCGGCCGTAAATAGCACATCGGTCGACGAATTCAGTGCAGTCTCTGCCGAATCCTGCAGCACCCCGATGATGAAGCCTACCGCTACCACTTGCATGGCGATTTCGCTGGGAATGCCGAACAGGCTGCACGCCAGCGGAATCAACAGCAGCGAGCCGCCGGCCACGCCCGACGCACCGCAGGCACAGATCGCCGCCACCACGCTCAGCAGCACGGCAGTCGGCAGGTCGACTGGTATACCCAGCGTGTGCACTGCGGCCAGGGTCAGCACGGTAATGGTAATGGCCGCGCCGGCCATGTTGATCGTCGCCCCCAGGGGGATCGATACCGAGTAGGTATCTTCGTGCAGCCCCAGGCGCTCCGACAACGCCAGGTTGACCGGAATGTTGGCGGCCGAACTGCGCGTGAAGAAGGCGGTGATGCCGCTCTCGCGCAGGCACAGCAAGGTCAGCGGGTAAGGGTTGCGGCGGATCTTCCAGAACACGATCAGCGGGTTCATCACCAGCGCCACGAATAGCATGCAGCCGATCAGCACCCCCAGCAGGTGCAGATAGCCGAGCAGGGCGTCCAGGCCCGAATGGGCGAGGGTGGAGCTGACCAGGCCGAAGATGCCCAGCGGGGCGAAGCGGATCACCACGCGCACGATCAGGGTTACGCCGTTGGACAAATCGTCGACCACGGTGCGCGTGCTTTCGCTGGCGTGGCGCAGCGCTACGCCCAGGCCGATGGCCCAGGTCAGCACACCAATGAAGTTGGCGTTGACCAGTGCGCTGACCGGGTTGTCAACCGCGCTCAGCAGCAGGTTCTGCATCACCTCGACGATGCCGCCTGGCGCGCTCAGCGAGGCTTGGCCGGTGCTCAGGGCCAGGTGCGAGGGGAACAGCATGCTGGCGCCCACGGCCACCACTGCGGCCGCAAAGGTGCTGAGCAGGTACAGAAACAGGATGGGCCGGATGTGGGTTTGCTGGCCGTGGCGATGGTTGGCGATCGAGGCCATGACCAGGACGAACACCAGCACCGGTGCCACCGCCTTGAGGGCGCTGACGAACACCTTGCCGAGGAACGCCAGGTCGCGGGCGATGGCCGGCGCCAATAGGGCCAGGGCGATGCCGGCGGCCAGGCCGATGACGATCTGGGTCACCAGGCTGGTGCGGTTGAGGAGACGGAGGACGGGGGACATGTGCAGCGGTATCTCGGTAACTTCAAAGCGCGCGACTTTACCATGTCACCAGTGAAACAACTCCCTTCTCGCACCCTCGGTGATCGCCACGATCCCTGGGTGCTTGACCTTGCGCTCCACCGAGATGGCGTAAAACGATTCAAGCACCGCGTCGGTCTGCCCGATCAGCTCCACCCCGTATTGGCGGCACACCTCCTCGGCAATCACGCTCGGGGCGACAAAAATGCCGCTGCCTGACTGCCCGAACGCCTGCATCAAGGCACTGTCGTCGAACTCGCCAACGATCCGCGGCTGTACCTGCTGCTCTTCCAGCCAGCGCAACAGCCGGCTGCGCACCACGGTTTCCTGGCCGGGGATCAGCATGGGCGCGTCGTGCAGGCAGGCGGGAAAGGCTCCGGCATGGCGTTTGGCCAGGGCCTTGGTAGCAAAAAAGCTCAGGCCGCATTCGCCGAGCTTCTGGCTGTAGCCCTTGATATCCAGGTGGTTGGGCATGGGGCTGTCGGAAATCACCAGGTCCAGGCGCTGGATCGCAAGGTCAGCCAGCAAACGCTCCAGCTTGTCTTCACGGCAGTTGATGCGCAGTACCTCGTCCAGTTCCATGGTGGGGGCGAGCAGGCGATAGACGATCGACTTGGGTACCACGTCGGCCACCCCTACGCGAAACAGGATCTGCTCCTGTGGGCCGGCGCGCAGCATGGCTTCCAGTTCACCGCCGATCTGGAACATCTGTTCGGCATGAGCCAGGGCCTGGCGCCCGGTTTCGGTCAGCTCCAGCTGCCGGCCGACCCGCTGGAACAGTTCCAGGCCGTAGGTCTGCTCAAACAGGCTGATCTGCCCACTGATGGTTTGTGGCGTCAGGTTCAGTTGCTCACTGGCACGCACAATGCTGCCGGTTTTGGCCACGACCCAGAAGTAGTGCAACTGGCGGTAGTTGAGCATCGACGCATTCTCGCTTCGTAAAAACCGAAGTATAACCGCTGAAAATACGAATTTTCCTGATGTATCGCTCTCTTTAGAATCCCGCTCCATCAGGCGCATTGCGCGCCGCCGGTATATCGACAAGCGAGGACCCCATGTTGCAACTCAAATCCATCGGTACGCCACTGGTGCTAGCCTTGGCTCTGCTGAGCCTGGCCGGCTGCGACCAGGCCGAGAAATCCGCCCAGCAGATGCTCGACCAGGCCGCCAAGTCGGCCAAGCAGGCCATCGACGACACCAACAAGGCGGCCCAAGAGGCACTTAGCGACGCCATCGGCACTGAAGGGCAGAAGCCCAAGGATGCCGAACCGCAAGGCAAGACACAGGACATCTGACCCAGAACCGTTGCAGGACTGAAAAATGGAATATTTGCTGGAACTCGCCGCAAGCCCCACCGCCTGGGTAGCCCTCGCCACGTTGGTGGCCATGGAAGTCGTACTGGGTATCGATAACCTGATCTTCATCTCGATCCTGACCAACAAGTTGCCGGTCGAATACCGGTCCAAGGCCCGACGTATTGGTATCAGCATGGCCTTGATCATGCGCCTGGGGCTGCTCAGCACGGTGGCCTGGATCGTCCAGTTGACTGACCCTGTGTTCGAGGTGTTCGGCAACGCCTTCTCCTGGAAGGACGTGATCCTGATTGCCGGTGGCCTGTTCTTGCTGTGGAAGGCGACCAAGGAAATCCACGAAAGCGTCGACCCGCACGGTGCCAAGGAAGAAGCCAAGGTGTCGTCCACCGTTACCCTGGGCTTTGCTGCCGCGATCTTCCAGATCCTGCTGCTGGACATCGTGTTTTCGGTCGACAGCATCATCACCGCCGTTGGCATGACCGAGCACCTGCCGATCATGATCATCGCCGTGATCGCTGCCGTGATCGTGATGATGGTGGCCGCCGACCCGCTGGCCAACTTCATCAACGACAACCCGACCGTGGTGATGTTGGCCCTGGGCTTCCTGATCATGATCGGCATGACCCTGATCGCCGAAGGTTTCGGTGCCCATGTGCCGAAAGGTTACGTGTATGCGGCGATGGCCTTCTCGACGGTGATCGAGATGCTCAACATCTTCGCCCGTCGCGCACGGCTCAAGCGTGAAGCCGCCGAAGGCTGATAGTTCGGGGGCGCATTGCGCCCCCATTCGTCGGCAAGCCGGCTCCCACAAGTACTGCACCGGTTTCAGGAACAGTGCGGTACCTTGTGGGAGCCGGCTTGCCGGCGAATGGGTTCAATAACTCTGTGAATCAATGCACCCCGGCATGCTGCCGCTCGCGGCTGACAGGCCTGGGTTTGGCGGCGGCCTGTGGTGGCAGGGGGTGATGGTGTGAATGGCGCCGCACGATACGTAGAACACCCCACAACATGGCGGCAGCGACGCTAAGCCACATACCCACCAGCATGAGAATTGCCATTGTCAGGCTCATGTGTGCCTCCTTCTCTCGGGCCAGCCCACGGCTCGCCCTCCAGACACTTCCTTAGTCTAGCCCCGCGTGTGTGACGTTCCATTGATCGATGGTCTATTGCTTGGTTCATTTGGTTCCAAGCCTGCGCCGGGCTATACCCGCGTGGCGCTGGGCCCTATGATCATTGACCTGGTGTCAGAACAAGCGAGTGTCCATGCAACTTCTTACTTTTAAATCGTGGGGCGCCGGCCCGCGCCGCCTGTTGCTGGCGTGCCTGATCGCTGCCAGTGCAGCCGGTTGTGCGAGCGCGCCACCGGCCTCGCTCAAAGGCCTGCCGCAGCGGGTCGAGATCAGCAGCGTGCCGTTCTACCGGGGCAATGCCAACCACAGCGCAGCCATGGCCCTGGCGGCACTGCTCTCGCAGCAGGGCGCGCCGATCACCCCAGGGCTGCTGGACAAGCCGTTGAACCTGCCGCAGGGCGCCGACTCGCTGGGCACCAGCATTCCTCGTGTGGCACGCGATTACGGCATGGTCGTGTACCCGCTGGACAAACAGCTGGATGCCTTGCTGGCCCAGGTGGCAGCCGGTAACCCGGTTTTACTGCGCTATCAGGAAGGGTCGGCATGGTGGAGCGAGCCGCGCTATGCCTTGCTGATCGGCTATGACCGCTACAAGCAGCGCGTGCTGCTGCGTGCCGGCATGCACCGACGGCAGATGATGGCGTTTGATGATTTCCAGGCGGCGTGGGCGCAGGAGGGCAGTTGGGCAGTGCTGGTGCAGCCGCCAAGGCAACTGCCGGCCCAGGTGGACCGGCAGCGCTGGCTGCAGGCCGCCGACGAACTGGCCCGGGCGGGCCAGGAAATGGCGGCGAAGCAGGCCGTGAATAGCCTGGGAAGGTAGTTTGCCGGTGCCGGCCCATGTGGGCCGGCACCTTCTGCATCAGAAGCCCAGACGATCGCGCAGGCTGTAGTACCAGGCACCCAGGGCGCTGAACGGCACGCGCAGCATCTGCCCACCCGGGAACGGGTAGTGCGGCAGCCCGGCGAATGCGTCGAAACGCTCGGCCTGGCCACGCAACGCCTCGGCCAGCACCTTGCCCGCCAGGTGGGTGTAGGTCACGCCGTGGCCCGAGCAACCCTGCGAGTAATAGATGTTGTCGCCGATACGGCCTACCTGTGGCAGGCGCGACAGTGTCAGCAGGAAGTTGCCGGTCCAGGCGTAGTCGATCTTCACGTCCTTCAGTTGCGGGAAGGCCTTGAGCATTTTCGGGCGGATGATCGCTTCGATGTTGGCCGGGTCACGCGCACCGTAAACCACGCCACCGCCGAAGATCAGGCGCTTGTCGCTGGTCAGGCGGTAGTAATCGAGCAGGTAGTTGCAGTCCTCGACGCAGTAGTCCTGCGGCAGCAGGGTACGGGCCAGCTCTTCACCCAGCGGCTCGGTGGTGATCACCTGAGTGCCGCATGGCATCGACTTGGAGGCCAGCTCTGGCACCAGGTTGCCCAGATAGGCGTTACCGGCAACGATGATGAACTTGGCGCGTACTTTACCCTGCGGGGTGTGCACGACCGGGTTGGCACCACGTTCGATGCGGATGGCCGGGGTTTGCTCATAGATGATGCCGCCCAGCGATTCGACCGCGGCCGCCTCGCCCAGGGCCAGGTTGAGCGGGTGGATGTGGCCGCCGCTCATGTCCAGCATGCCGCCGATGTAGCTGTCGCAGGCGACCACTTCACGGATGCGCTTCTGGTCCATCAGTTCCAGCTGGTTGTGGCCGAAACGTTCCCACAGGCGCTTTTGCGATTCCAGGTGGCCCATCTGCTTGGACGTCAGTGCGGCGAACACGCCGCCATCCTTCAGGTCGCACTGGATGTTGTACTTGGCCACGCGCTCACGGATGATGCGCCCGCCTTCGAAGGCCATGTGGCCCAGCAATTGTGCCTCTTTGGGGCCGACAGTGCGTTCGATGACGTCGATGTCGCGGCTGTAGCTGTTGACGATCTGGCCGCCGTTGCGACCCGATGCGCCAAAGCCGACCTTGGCCGCTTCGACGATGCTCACCTTGAAGCCATTTTCCAGCAGGAACAGTGCGCTGGACAGGCCGGTGTAGCCGGCGCCGATGATGCACACATCGGTTTCCACCTCACCCTGCAGCGCCGGACGCGGCGGCACCGGGTTAGCCGAGGCGGCGTAGTAGGACTGGGGGTAGGGGGTATTGGCCATGCTCGAGAAACCTCGTGTTTTATATTTTTAACGAATGTACCGATGCTATCAATAATAATAAACACCCGCTAGTCGTCCGTTGAAAATCCTTTACTCCGCCCCGGTCGGCCCTTCTCTATAAAGGGTTTAAGATTCAGTGAGTTAGCACGAAAAAAAGTGTTGACAGGGGGTTTGAAATCCGTAGAATGCGCACCACACGACAGGCACATAGCTCAGTTGGTTAGAGCACCACCTTGACATGGTGGGGGTCGTTGGTTCGAGTCCAATTGTGCCTACCAAACATCAGAAAGGGCGATCCTAAAGGGTCGCCCTTTTTGCATTCTGCGCCTCGCGAAATGCGGTGTGCTGCAGGTGCGGCAAGTCTCTGAAAGTTTTTGATTTTTTTAAAAAAACGCTTTACAGGTGTGCATTTGATGACTAATATGCGCACCACACGACAGGCACATAGCTCAGTTGGTTAGAGCACCACCTTGACATGGTGGGGGTCGTTGGTTCGAGTCCAATTGTGCCTACCAAAC
>NZ_JBIUZK010000002.1:542276-1023257 GCF_044744955.1 Pseudomonas sp. NPDC087185
CATCAGAAAGGGCGATCCGAAAGGATCGCCCTTTTTGCATTTGCGCGCTCGTCAGCCCGGCTGTGTGTAGCAAGGTGTAACGTATGGTCGCGGTTCGGGCCATGGGTCGCCATGCTAGAATCCGCCGCTTCGAAACTGGAGGTACACGCGTGCGCAAACTGGCAGTGGTAATGGCAGTGCTGGCCCTGGCGGGCTGTGAGAACGAGGTCGAAGGCGTGCACAAACAGGTGGCCGAACACCTGCATAACCCCAAGACCGCCAAGTTCGGCAACGTGCGGATCGATACCCAGGGCACCATCTGCGGCCAGGTGCGTGGCAAGGATGATGCCGGGCAGTACGAAGCCTACCGCAGCTACGTGGCCGTCAAGCGTGACGATGGCCAATACGACATCATCGTCGACGAAAACGGCAACAACCTGCGCATCCGCGAAGTCTGTGGCGGCGCCGAGCTGCAACGCCGTGCCGAGGCCCTGGCCGATCAGCCGGCTCCGCAAGGCTGGGATGTGGAAGTGATCCAGGGCGCCAACATGGGCGCACTCAGCGACATGACCGCGCGGTTGATCGAGAAGGGCATCCCGTCCTCGGTTGAATACCGCAACGGCAAGCCGGTGGTGCTGATGGGGCCGTTCCCCACCAAGGAAGAAGCCGAGGCACGCAAGGCGGACGTCATGGCCAGGCTGGGGACCGATTCGGTGGTCATTCAGCACGGTGTGGAGCGCTAGTCAGGCGTTACCCTTCCTATAAGCGAAAAGGCCGGTTCAGACGCCCTGTCATCTGCAGGCTGACCCGGCTATGCTTGCTCTGGGAGATGGCCGAACGGGGAGGGCCTCATGTCTACACTGGAACGGGCCATCGTAGTGGCCGCCAGGGCACATGAAGGGCAATACGACAAGGGTGGCGCTGCGTACATCTTGCACCCGTTGCGGGTGATGATGCGGGTGTCCACGCCCGAGCAACGCATCGTCGCTGTATTGCATGACGTGATCGAAGACACGCCGCTGACACTTTCCGACCTCGCTCGCGAGGGTTTCACACTGAAGATTCTCGCCGCCTTGCTGGCATTGAGCCGGCGTGAAGGCGAAAGTTACCAGGATTTCGTCGTGCGCCTGGGGGGCGACCCACTGGCCCGTACCGTGAAAATGGCCGACCTGGCCGACAACAGCGACCTGACGCGTATCGCCAGCCCCGGCCCCGCCGACCTGGCGCGGCTGGCCCGTTACCGGCAAGCCAGCGCCTACCTGCAAGCGCTGGCTTAGGCTTTGAATTTTCGTACAAACCCTAGCGCTCAGCCGCAGGCTTTGAGGTTGACCGGCCCGACAAAATCGTTGCCGCGCCCCATCACGCACGCCACCTGCTGGTTGCGCTGTCGCTCCCAGGCCTGCGCAGGGTAGGTCTTGTTCCAGGCATGGAACAGCTGCTGATCCTGCTTCGACAGGCGCAGGTTGTACTGCTTGCTCATATAGAAGTAGGTGCGCGCGATCATGCCGCGGATCGACGGGCGCGGCATGACCTTCTTGGTCTTGAAGTCCACCTGGGTCAGGCAGCTGCCATACTGGCCATGCTGGACGGGCAGCCAACCGAAGCTGAAATTGCTGCGGTCGCCATTGACCTCGCCGATGCTCGGTACCAGGTTGTGCAGGTCGGCCTCGGCGCGCTTGTATACCTCATCGTGGCGCGAGCACAGCTTGCGCCCACCCGCCTGCCAGCACTGGCGCTGATGGCCGATCTGCCAGGCCGGCACGATGTGTTCCCACTCGATGCGCGAAGCCCGCTGGGCATTTTTGCGCGGCGCGTAGCCGCAGGACGCCAGGTCGACCTTGTTGCCCTTGTACTTGCAGCCGCAATAAAACTCCGTCGATTGTGGCGCGTACAGTTTCCAGGCGACCTTCTTGGCCTCCTGAAAGGTGCGCGGCGCCTCGGCGTGGGCGAAGGGGGTAAACAGCAGCAGGCAGGCACTGGCGAAAAGCGAAACTCTCATGCGCGGTCAGTCTTCCTTCGGCACCGTCCAGAAAATCTGCACGCCGCCATCGTCGCGGTGGGCGATCGTGACGTTGTCGTTTTCGGCGATTTCCTCGAGCAACGTTTCCCAGTCGTCGGGTGACTCATGCTCCAGGCGGAAGATCAGGGCGGCGCGGCTACGTTGAGCGGTAGGGCCGTTGATGACTTTCTGGATGCGCACACCCAGTTGTTCATAACTGCTCGGCGTTGCAGGGGCGGTACTGGCCACGGGCTTTTCCTTGTTTTGCTGTATGCGTATACAGTATTTGACTGTAAGGTATTTCGCAACTGCGTGTAAGGTGAAAAGCTGGCCCTGTGTGAAGAAGGGCTTCATAGGCTGCCTTCTTGCCAGTTGGCGGGCGTTCAGGCCACCGCTTGCGCGCCGGTGATTTCCACCTGCGGTTGCGGGGTATCCAGGTCGGGTTCGCCGACGGTGAAATTGACGATATCCCGGCCCTCGGCTCGCAAACGGCTGACCAGGGCATTGGCGGGTGCACCACGCCACGGGCATAGCAGGGTGTGTCGGCGAAGGCGGCGACATCACGGATGGCGCCATCGATCACGAACCCTGCGCAGCCGCGCTGCAAGGCATACAGTCGAGTGCGGAAGTTTCGAAGCGGCGGCGTCACGGCTGAACATGTCCCAGTCAGCCATTTCCAAGCGCATCCAGGAGCTGGAGGATACGTTCGAGACAGCGGTCTTCGATCGCAGTCGTCGCACGGCCCAGCTGACCGAAAAAGGCCTGGAGCTACTGGAACATGTGCGCGAGCTGCTGGCGCGCCGTGATGTGCTGCTGGAACGTATCGGTGCCTGTGACGTGCGGGTACGGCGCTTGCGCCTGGGTGTCACAGAGCTGACGGCACTGACCTGGCTGCCGCAGTTCGTCGAAGCGATTCGTCGGGATTACCCGCAGTTGCAGATCGAACCGTCGGTTGAGTTGTCCAGCGAGCTGCACCGCAAGCTGGAGTACGACGAGCTGGATGTGATTGTGGTGCCGGACGTGTTCGAGGATGCGCGGTTTGTCTGCACGCCGCTGAAAAGCGTGGAAAACGCCTGGATGTGCGCGCCGGAACTGATGGAAGGTGACGGTGAAGTGCAGTTGCGCGAGCTGGCGCACTACACGGTCATGACCCAGGGCTCGAGTTCAGGCACCGGGCTGGTCTAGGGCAGTGCTGCGACTTTTCCAGGTTGCTGCTGGCGCTGCCGTAAAGGGCCGGCACGGCATGGGCGCCGGCCCCGCATTACGGTGTATCAGTACTCCCAGAAAATCCGTTGCAGCTCTTTGCTGTCCTGGGTCTTGGTCATCGCTACCATTGCCAGGATCCGCGCCTTCTGCGGGTTCAGGTCATGGGCCACGACCCAGTCGTTCTTGTCGTCAGGCTGCTCGGCGTTGCGCAGCACGAAACCGCCCTGGTTGACGTGCGACGAGCGAATGATCTGCACACCGTTCTTGCGCAGTTCCTGCAGCGCCGGCACCACCCGCGACGACACCGAGCCATTGCCCGTACCAGCATGGATCAGCGCTTTCGCGCCGTTCTGCGCCAGGGCCTTGTAGGCGGTGTCGGTCACGTTGCCGTAGCCATAGGCGATGTCCACCTGGGGCAGGGCGCTGATCTGCTTGATATCGAATTCCGAGTTAGTGGTGTGGCGCTTGGCCGGCAGGCGGAACCAGTAGGATTTGCCTTCCACCACCATCCCCATCGGGCCCCAGGCGCTCTTGAAGGCTTCGGTCTTGATGTTGACCGACTTGCTCACGTCACGCCCGGACTGGATCTCGTCGTTCATGGTCACCAGCACGCCCTTGCCACGGGACTGCTTGTCGCCGGCCACGGCCACGGCGTTGTACAGGTTGAGCATGCCGTCGGCGGACATGGCGGTGCCCGGGCGCATCGAGCCGACCACCACGATCGGCTTGTCGGTCTTCTCCACCAAGTTGAGGAAGAAGGCGGTTTCTTCCAGGGTGTCAGTACCGTGGGTGATGACGATACCGTCGACGTCGTTGCTGTCTGCCAGTTCGGCGACGCGCTTGCCCAGCTTGAGCAAGTCGTCGTTGCTGATGCTTTCGGAGGCAATCTGCATCACCTGCTCGCCGCGCACATTGGCAATGTCGGCCAGCTCCGGCACACCGGCGATCAGCTTGTCGACGCCGAGCTTGGCGGCCTGGTAAGTGGCGCTGTTGGCAGCGCTGGCGCCGGCTCCGGCAATGGTGCCGCCGGTGGCGAGGATGACTACGTTGGCCAGCTTCTGTTGGGTTTCGGCCTCTTTCGCCGAGGCGGTGGCGGGCAGGATCAGCAGCAGCGCGAGGGCGCTGGGGGCGAAGGTCTTCAGTGCAGCATTCATAATTATTGTGCTCTCTTCCTAGTGAGAATTTTGCTGTGTCGCGCGGGGAGCAACGCAGGTTTCGTACCATGTGCGACAACAGCGTGGGATTACAGGCGTCGGCTGGGCCGGAAAGGGTCTCCCTGTAATTTGTCCATTCGGAACACCGAACAAGAATAGGAAAAGGTGTTCGGTTTTTCGGATAAATCTCAGATAATCTGCGCCAGGTGTGTGGCGACCTCGATCGAGAAACAGATTTGACAAAAGCCCGTCCTGTTTCCATAGTTAGCCAACGCAAACGTTTGCGATCCGATAAAAACCACAAGATTCGGAGTCATCTCCCATGAAGCTGCCGTTCCCCGGTCGTCTGCTGGCGCTCGCCGTCATTTCTTCGTTTTCACTCGCCCTGCCGCTGTCCGGTGCCCATGCCGAAGACAAACCCAAAGTCGCCCTGGTGATGAAATCGCTGGCCAACGAATTCTTCCGTACCATGGAAGACGGTGCCAAGGCCTACCAGAAGGACCACGCCAGCGAATTCGACCTGGTTGCCAACGGCATCAAGGACGAGACCGACACGGGCAACCAGATCAAGATCGTCGAGCAGATGATCGCCACCGGTGCCAAGGCGCTGATCATCGCCCCGGCCGATTCCAAAGCCTTGGTGCCGGTGATCAAGAAGGCCATGGACGCCGGCATCACCGTGGTCAACATCGACAACCGCCTCGACCCCGGCGTGCTCAAGAGCAAAAACCTCAGCGTGCCCTTCGTAGGCCCCGACAACCGCAAGGGCGCGCGCCTGGTCGGTGACTACCTGGCCAGCCAGAAACTCAAGGCCGGCGACCAGGTGGGCATCATCGAAGGCGTGCCGACCACCACCAACGCCCAGCAGCGCACCGCCGGCTTCAAGGACGCCATGGAAGCGGCGCAGATGAAGATCGTCTCGGTGCAGTCCGGCAACTGGGAAATCGACAAAGGCAACGCTGTCGCCGCCTCGATGCTCAACGAATACCCCGACCTCAAGGCACTGCTGGCCGGCAACGACAGCATGGCGCTCGGCGCTGTGTCGGCCGTGCGCGCTGCGGGCAAGACTGGCCAGGTGCAAGTGGTGGGCTACGACAACATCAACGCCATCAAGCCGATGCTCAAGGATGGCCGCGTGCTCGCCACCCTCGACCAGGCGGCTAGCCAGCAGGCGGTATATGGCATCCAGGCGGCGCTGAAGATGCTCAAGGGCGAGAAGCCGGACGTAGACGCCGACAACGTGATCCAGACCCCGGTCGAACTCATCACCAAGCCTTGATGGCCAGGAGAAATGGCCATGCCTGTAACGGCCAATGAAGTGCTGCTCGCCGCCAGCGGCCTGGGCAAAAGCTATGCGCAGCCGGTGCTGGGCGATGTCAGCCTGGCCCTGCGCGGCGGCGAAGTGCTGGCCCTGACGGGTGAGAACGGTGCCGGCAAGAGCACCCTGTCCAAGCTCATCAGCGGCCTGGAAACGCCCACCACCGGGCACATGAGCTTTCGCGGCCAGGCCTACGCGCCGGGCAGCCGCAGCGAGGCCGAGCGCCTCGGCGTGCGCATGGTCATGCAGGAGCTCAACCTGCTGCCGACCCTGACCGTGGCCGAGAACCTGTTCCTCGACAACCTGCCCAGCCGTTTCGGCTGGATCAGCCACAAGCGCCTGCGTCAGCTGGCCACTGCGGCCATGGCCCAGGTCGGGCTCGATGCCATCGACCCGGACACCCCGGTCGGCGAGCTGGGTATCGGCCATCAGCAGATGGTCGAGATCGCCCGCAACCTGATCGGCGACTGCCATGTGCTGATCTTCGACGAACCCACGGCCATGCTCACCGCCCGCGAGGTCGAGCTGCTGTTCACCCAGATCGAACGCCTGCGCCAGCGCGGCGTGGCCATCGTCTATATCTCCCATCGCCTCGAAGAATTGCAGCGCGTGGCTCAGCGCATCGTCGTGCTGCGTGACGGCAAGTTGGTGTGCGACGAGCCGATCCAGCGCTACAGCAGCAATGAGCTGGTCAACCTGATGGTCGGCCGCGAGCTGGGCGAGCACATCGACCTGGGCCGCCGGCAGATCGGCGCGCCGTTGCTCAAGGTCGATCGGTTGTGCCGCGGCGACAAGGTGCGCGACGTCTCGCTGCAGGTCAGGGCTGGGGAAATCTTCGGTATCTCCGGGCTGATCGGCGCTGGCCGCACCGAGCTGCTGCGGTTGATCTTCGGCGCCGACCGCGCCGACAGCGGCACTCTCGAAATCGGCCAGCCGCTCAAGCCGGTGACCATTGATTCGCCCAAGGCTGCGGTCAAGGCCGGTATTGCCTTGATCACCGAGGACCGCAAGGGCGAAGGCTTGTTGCTGTCACAGTCGATCAGCGCCAATATCGCGTTGGGCAACTTGGCGGCGTTGTCCCGCGCCGGGGTGGTCGACGGCGAGGCTGAACAGGCCTTGGCCGAGCGCCAGATCAACGCCATGCGCATCCGCAGCGCCAATGCTGCGCAGGCCGTCGGCGAGCTGTCCGGCGGCAACCAGCAGAAGGTGGTGATCGGCCGCTGGCTGGAACGCGACTGCCAGGTGCTGCTGTTCGACGAGCCCACCCGCGGCATCGACGTCGGCGCCAAGTTCGACATCTATGGCCTGCTGGCCGAACTGGCGCGCCAAGGCAAGGCCCTGGTGGTGGTGTCCAGCGACCTGCGCGAGCTGATGCTGATTTGCGACCGCATCGCCGTGCTCTCGGCCGGGCGCTTGATCGACACCTTCGAGCGTGGCCACTGGAGCCAGGACCAGCTCCTCGCCGCCGCTTTCGCCGGCTACCAGAAACGTGATGCCTTGCTGCACGACGCAGCCCCCAGGATGGATGCATGAAAACCACACCCCTCGACACCCCGGCAGGCGCAACCGCGCGCCGCAGCGGCACTTACTTCGGCATCGGCACCTACCTGGGCCTGGCGGGCGCCTTGCTGGCCATGATCGTGCTGTTCTCGCTGCTCAGCAGCCACTTCTGGTCGTACGCCACCTTCAGCACGCTCGCCAACCAGATCCCCGACCTGATGGTGCTGGCCGTGGGCATGACCTTCGTGCTGATCATCGGCGGTATCGACCTGTCGGTGGGTTCGGTGCTGGCGCTGGCAGCCTCCACGGTCAGCGTGGCGATCCTCGGCTGGGGCTGGGGGGTGCTGCCTGCCGCCTTGCTCGGCATGGCCATCGCCGCCCTGGCCGGCAGCCTTACCGGTGCCGTCACCGTGGCCTGGCGCATCCCGTCGTTCATCGTCTCGCTGGGCGTGCTGGAGATGGCGCGTGGCCTGGCCTACCAGTTCACCGACTCACGCACGGCCTACATCGGCGATGCCTACGCCTGGTTCTCCAACCCGGTCGCCTTTGGCATCTCGCCGGCCTTCATCATCGCCTTGCTGGTGATCATTCTCGCCCAGCTGGTGCTGACCCGTACCGTGTTCGGCCGTTACCTGATCGGCATCGGCACCAACGAAGAGGCCGTGCGCTTGGCCGGTATCGACCCGCGGCCCTACAAAGTGCTGGTGTTCGCCTTGATGGGGCTGCTGGCGGGCCTGGCCGCACTGTTCCAGATTTCGCGCCTGGAAGCGGCCGACCCGAATGCCGGCTCCGGCCTCGAATTGCAGGTGATCGCCGCCGTGGTGATTGGTGGTACCAGCCTGATGGGCGGGCGCGGCTCGGTCATCAGCACCTTCTTTGGCGTGCTGATCATCTCGGTGCTGGCCGCAGGCCTGGCGCAGATCGGCGCCTCGGAACCGACCAAACGCATCATCACCGGGGCGGTCATCGTCATCGCCGTGGTGCTCGACACCTACCGTAGCCGGCGTGCATCCCGGCGGAACTGAAAAAAAATGGCAACCATCAAAGACGTCGCGGCACTCGCGGGTATTTCCTACACCACGGTGTCCCATGTACTGAACAAGACCCGCCCCGTCAGCGAACAGGTGCGGCTGAAGGTCGAGGCGGCCATCGTCGAGCTCGACTACGTGCCCAGCGCCGTGGCCCGTTCGCTGAAAGCGCGCAGCACCGCCACCATCGGTTTGTTGGTGCCCAACAGCGTCAACCCGTACTTCGCCGAGCTGGCGCGTGGCATCGAGGATGCCTGCGAGCGTAACGGCTACTGCGTGATCCTGTGCAACTCCGACGACAACCCGAAAAAGCAGCGCAGCTACCTGCGTGTGCTGCTGGAAAAACGCATCGACGGCCTGGTGGTCGCTTCGGTGGGCGAGGACAGCGACCTGCTGCAAAGCCTGGCCTGCGTGCGCACGCCGATGGTCATCGTTGACCGCGAGCTGGAGGGCGTCGATGCCGACCTGGTGCGCATCGACCACGAACACGGGGCCTACCTGGCCACCCAGCACCTGCTGCAGCTGGGCCATCGTGACATTGCCTACATCGGTGGCCCGGCCGAGACGGGTGTCAGCCAACTGCGCCTGGCCGGCTTCCACCGCGCGCTGGCCGAGGCGCAGGTCACGGTGGCGGTCGAGCATGTCCTGCACTGCGACTTCACCAGTCCGGGCGGCCATGTGGCGGCCGCACAGCTGCTCGATGGCAAGCGGCCCACGGCGATCTTCGCCGGCAACGACATGATCGGTTTCGGGGTGCTGCGTGCGGCGGCCGAGCGCAATATCAGCGTGCCAGGCGAGCTGTCGGTGATCGGCTTCGACGATATCGAGCTGAGCCGCTACGTCTACCCGCCGCTGACCACGGTCGGCCAGTCGATCCGCGAACTCGGCGAAAACGCTGCGGCGCTGCTGCTGTCGCGCATCACCACCCCGCGCCGTGATGCCGCGGAGCAGCGCATTGTCGCCCCGCGCATCGTGCTGCGCGAATCCACCGGGCCGCGCCCGGACCTGTTCAATGATTACCGCTAAGGAGTCCGCATGAGTGCCAAGGTAGTGGTGGTCGGGAGCCTCAACATGGACCTGGTGGCCCGCGCCGAACGGCTGCCACGCGCGGGTGAAACGCTGGCCGGCGAGCGTTTTTTCACCGTGCCCGGCGGCAAGGGCGCCAACCAGGCTGTGGCCGTGGCGCGTTTGGGCGCGGCTGTGGCCATGGTGGGTAATGTCGGTGACGACGCCTATGGCCAGCAGCTGCGCAAGGCGCTGGAAGTCGAGGGCATCGATTGCCAGGCGGTCAGCGTGTGCCCAGGTGTCTCCAGTGGCGTGGCGCTGATTACCGTGGATGCAGCCAGCCAAAACTGCATCGTCATCGTTCCGGGCGGCAACGGCCTGCTCACGCCGGCCGCCGTGCAGCGTTTCGACGCGCTGCTTCAGGCGGCAGAGTTGATCATCTGTCAGCTGGAGGTGCCCGCAGAAACCGTGGCCTGGGCCCTTGCCCGGGGGCGCGAGCTGGGCAAGACGGTGATCCTCAACCCGGCGCCGGCCACCGGCCCGCTGCCCGCTGACTGGTTCGCCCATATCGATTACCTCATCCCCAACGAAAGCGAGGCCGAGGCGCTGACCGGTGAGCCGGTCAACGACCTGGACAGCGCCCGCCGTGCTGGCGAGCGCCTGCTTCAACTGGGCGCGGGCAAGGTGATCGTCACCCTGGGCGCGCAAGGCGCGCTGTTTGTCAGCCGTGACGGCAGCCGGCATTTCCCCGCACCGCAGGTCAAGGCGCTGGACGCCACGGCGGCGGGCGACACCTTCGTTGGCGGCTTCGCGGCAGCGTTGGTGCGGGGCCTGGAGGAGAGCGAGGCGATCACGTTCGGCCAGCGCGCCGCGGCGGTGTCGGTCACCCGTGCCGGCGCCCAGCCATCGATCCCCAACCTGGCGGAGCTGACCCCATGAAAAAGACCGCATTGCTGAACATCGCCCTGTCGCGCACCATTGCCGGGCTGGGGCACGGCGACATCCTGGTGATCGGCGATGCCGGCTTGCCAGTGCCGCCGGGCGTCGAGCTGATCGACCTGGCCTTGACGCAAGGCATTCCCGACTTCGCCAGCGTGCTGCGCGCGGTACTTAGCGAGATGCAGGTGGAGCGGCATGTGCTGGCCGAAGAGATGCAGAAGGTGGTGCCGCCCGGGCTGGTCGAGATCGAGCGGCTGCGCGGCAAGCTAGGCAAGCGTGAGTGGCTGAGCCACGAGGCATTCAAGCTGCTGTCGCGCAGTGCCCGGGCCGTGGTGCGTACCGGCGAGTGTCAGCCTTACAGCAACATCGCTTTGATCTCGGGCGTTACCTTCTAGCCGTTGTTATTTGGCGCTACAACAATCTCTGCGGGAGCGGGCTTGTCCCGCTAAAGGGGCCGCCCAGCCGACGCAGGTGTATGCCCAGGGCGCTGCCCTGGTTCGCAGGGCAAGCCCGCTCCCGAAGGGTGTGTGGTGATTCAGCAGTATTTACATCACGGCAACAGGAGTGCCCCATGCTAAAACCCCTGCTACAAGGACTCACCCTCATGGCCGTAGCCGCCTCCGCCACCCTCCAGGCCGCGCCGCGTGACCTGATCATCGACACCGACCCCGGTGCCGACGACGTAGTCGCGCTGTTTCTGGCCATGGCCTCACCCGACGAGCTCAACATCCGCGCCATCACCACCGTCGCCGGCAACGTGCGCCTCGACAAGACCTCGCGCAACGCCCGCCTGGCCCGAGAATGGGCGGACCGCGAAGATATCCCGGTGTACGCCGGGGCAGGGCGACCACTGGTGCGCGCGCCCATCTACGCAGCCGACGTTCACGGCGAAGAGGGCCTGACCGGTGTCCAGGTGCATGAGCCGAAAAAGCCCCTGGCCGACGGCAATGCCGTGCAATACCTGGTCGATACCCTTGGCGCCGCCAAGCCCGGTAGCATCACCATCGCCATGCTCGGCCCGCAGACCAACCTGGCGCTGGCGCTTGTCCAGCGCCCAGAGATCGCCAAAGGCATCAAGGAAGTGGTGGTAATGGGCGGTGCCCACTTCAACGGCGGCAACATCACGCCCGCGGCGGAATTCAACCTGTATGCCGACCCGCACGCTGCTGAAGTGGTGCTGGCCAGTGGCGTGCCACTGACCTACCTGCCGCTGGACGTCACCCACAAGCTGCTCACCAGCGACGCCCGCCTCAAACAGCTGGCGGCCGTGAACAACCCGGCCAGCAAGCGGGTGGTGGATATTCTGCATGCCTACATCAAGCACGACATGGACCTGTACGGCATGCCCGGTGGCCCGGTGCACGACGCCAGTGTCATCGCGTATCTGCTCAAGCCCGAGCTATTTACCGGCCGGCATATCCACATGAGCGTGGACACCCGCGAAGGCCCGACTTTCGGTCAGACCGTCGCCGATTGGTACGGTGTGCTCAAGCTGCCGGCCAATGTCACCTGGGTAGGCGAGGGTGATGCGCAGGGCTTTTTCGACCTGCTCAGCGCCCGCCTGGCTCGATTGCAATAGCGGCGTGCGGGGCGTAGCGCTCGAACACCTGGTCGATGAAACTGCGCGCCGCCTCGCTGCCGCGGTCGCGCACCAGCAGGTCCAGGGCGATCAATAGCAGCTCTTCCGGGGTGCTGGGGCTGTAGGCGCTCTGGCCCTCGTCCCATTTGACCTTGATATCGGCGTCGATGTGGTGGTTCATGAAAGGCTCTCGTGTGCGGCCCGGGGCGGAGGGGCGAACACCTGACCCTGGTGTTCGAAGCAGGCATTATGCCTTCACTTCTTAAAGTAAATCATGACTTTGCGTCAATGGGTCTGCGACTTAAGCATAAAAAAGGGGTTGAAGCTAACCAAGCTGTGTGTGCCTACCTGGCAAAATCCGGTCACGATTGGCTTTCGCCTGTGGCGGCGAGTTCAGGCAGACTTGGGCGGTTTTGCAACAAATTCAAGGTGGAAGTGTCCGATCAGACAGTTCCCAGATCAATTTTAGGAGGATTCATGTTCCGTACCCGTGCTTCCCTGGCAACCCTGCTGGTTGCTGCTGTGCTGGCTGGTTGCAGCACTGGTGGCAAATCCGAGGGTGGCAGCGCTTCGGCCACGCCAGCTGGCAACGACGGCCGCTGCGAGGCCAGTGGCGCCGATTTTGCCATTGGCAAGCAAGGCAGTGCCGACCTGCTCGAGCAGGCGCGCAAGGCCAGTGGTTCGCAGATGGCACGCATCCTGAAACCACACGACGTGGTCACCCTGGAATACCGCTCCGAGCGTTTGAACCTCAATGTGGACGAGCGTGGTGTGGTAACGCGCGTCAACTGCGGTTGATCGCTACCCAGCGCCCATAAAAAAACCCGCCACAAGGGCGGGTTTTTTTACAGCTATCCGAATTACTCCGGACGAACCTGTGCAGCCTGCATGCCCTTCTGGCCGCGCTCGGCGACGAAGGAAACAGTCTGGCCTTCTTTCAGGCTCTTGAAGCCGTCGGATTCGATGGCCTTGAAGTGTACGAACAGGTCGTCGCCGCCGCCTTGTGGGGTGATGAAGCCGAAGCCTTTCTCATCATTGAACCATTTGACGGTGCCGGTTTGGCGATTGGACATGGGATGAATCTCCAGAAACTTGATATTTTTCGAAGTGCCACAGACGCCTGAGCTGCCTGGCACTGGTGACATCATAGTCTAATTCTGCGGAACTAGCGCCTTTTACATTCGATAGATGTTGATCCAGCGCAAATAAAGGCTCACAAGCCCCGGATTCAGGGCCTCAGCTCTTCGGTGCGCAGGCCTGCCGCACAACGGTTTGGGCCTTCTGCATCAGCTTGGCGTCAACGCCGTCCTTGCTGTCGAGGTCAGCGATCTCGGCGTCAGAAAAATTCTTTTCGATGGCTTCTGCCCCACATTTGCAGTGCTTGTCTGCCGTTTTGGCGTCCAAGCCCTGGCCGGTGGCTGCTTGCGTGCACTGGCTCATGTAATTGGCTTTCGCCCCAGCAGGGAAGGCACCTGCGCTGGCGCCCAGAGGCAGCAGCAGGGCGCCGGCGGCCGCCAGGGCCAGAAGAGACTGAACTCGCATAACCGATTACTCCTTGGGTTAAGGTCTCATCAAGAGTAGGTTGCTTCCCAAGGTCTGATCGGAAATTTTCCGCGTAAGTTCACCGCTGCCGCGCAATTTCCAAATATTTCTGCGCTGGCGCGCAACCCGCGTGCTAGCATGCCCGGCTTGCACCTGCCCACTTGCAGCGTGCAGCTATCTTTTACTTTCCAGTCACTCAGGTCCCCCTGGCAAGCCGAAAGGCTTCTGCCACTGTGAGGCAGGCTTCTCTTTATAGAAGGCAGGTCGGATCTTGTACTGGCTCATCCCAACCCACGTGACCTTTGGTAGGGGTCACCACTAGGAGAGGAGGCGCCATGCCCATTATTACTCTTCCCGATGGCAGTCAACGCGCGTTTGATCACGCGGTTTCCGTAGCCGATGTCGCCGCTTCGATCGGCGCAGGCCTGGCTAAAGCCACCCTGGCCGGCAAGGTCGATGGCAAGCTGGTCGACGCTTGCGACCTGATCACCCATGACGCCACCCTGCAGATCATCACCCCTAAAGATGAAGAGGGACTGGAGATCATCCGTCACTCGTGCGCCCACCTGATCGGCCACGCGGTGAAGCAGCTGTACCCGACCGCCCGTATGGTGATCGGCCCGGTGATCGACGAAGGTTTCTATTACGACATCGCCTACGAGCGTCCTTTCACGCCTGACGATCTGGCGGCCATCGAAAAGCGCATGCAGCAGCTGATCGAGAAGGACTACGACGTCGTCAAGAAGATGACCCCGCGCGCCGAAGTCATCGACGTGTTCAAGACCCGTGGCGAAGACTACAAGCTGCGCCTGGTCGAGGACATGCCCGACGAGCAGGCCATGGGCCTGTACTACCACGAAGAATACGTCGACATGTGCCGCGGCCCGCACGTGCCGAACACTCGCTTCCTCAAGGCATTCAAGCTGACCAAGCTGTCCGGCGCCTACTGGCGTGGCGATGCCAAGAACGAGCAGCTGCAGCGCGTGTACGGCACCGCCTGGGCTGACAAGAAGCAGCTGGCTGCGTATATCCAGCGCATCGAAGAAGCCGAAAAGCGCGACCACCGCAAGATCGGCAAGCAGCTTGACCTGTTCCACCTGCAGGAAGAAGCGCCGGGCATGGTGTTCTGGCACGCCAACGGCTGGACCGTGTACCAGGTACTCGAGCAGTACATGCGCAAGATCCAGCGCGAAAACGGCTACTCGGAAATCAAGACCCCGCAGGTCGTCGACCGTATCCTCTGGGAGCGTTCCGGCCACTGGTCCAACTACGCCGAGAACATGTTCACCACGTCGTCGGAAAGCCGCGACTTCGCGGTAAAACCGATGAACTGCCCGTGCCACGTGCAGGTGTTCAACCAAGGCCTGAAGTCGTACCGCGACCTGCCGCTGCGCCTGGCCGAATTCGGTGCCTGCCACCGTAACGAACCGTCCGGCGCGCTGCACGGCATCATGCGTGTGCGTGGCTTCGTGCAAGACGATGCGCACATCTTCTGCACCGAAGATCAGGTGAAGAAAGAAGCCGCCGACTTCATCAAGCTCACCCTGGACGTGTACAACGACTTCGGTTTCACCGACGTCGCCATGAAGCTGTCGACCCGCCCGGCCAAGCGTGTGGGCTCCGAAGAGCTGTGGGACCGTGCCGAAGGTGCACTGGCCGACGCCCTGAACGAATCGGGCCTGGAGTGGGAATACCAACCTGGCGAAGGCGCGTTCTACGGCCCGAAGATCGAGTTCACCCTGCGCGACTGCCTCGGCCGTAACTGGCAGTGCGGCACCCTGCAGTACGACCCGAACCTGCCGGAGCGCCTGGACGCCAGCTACATCGCCGAAGACAACGCGCGCAAGCGCCCGGTGATGCTGCACCGCGCCATCCTCGGCTCGTTCGAACGCTTCATCGGGATGCTCATCGAGCACTACGCGGGCGTGTTCCCGGCGTGGCTGGCACCGACCCAGGCGGTGATCATGAACATCACCGACAAACAGGCCGATTTCGCCCTCGAGGTTGAGAAATCTCTGAACGGTAGCGGTTTCCGTGCCAAGTCGGACTTGAGAAATGAGAAGATCGGCTTTAAAATCCGCGAGCATACTTTGCTCAAGGTCCCGTACCTTTTGGTTATAGGGGACCGCGAAGTCGAAACGCAAACCGTCGCTGTGCGTACTCGCGAAGGCGCAGACCTGGGCTCCATGCCCGTCGCGCAATTCGCTGAGCTCCTGACACAAGCGGTTTCCCGGCGTGGTCGCCAAGAATCGGAGTAATAATTATTAAGCGTGAAATGAGAAACGATAAGCGTGCTGCACCGAAGGCCCCGATCAACGAGAATATCTCGGCCCGCGAGGTTCGGTTAATTGGCGCAGACGGCGAGCAGGTTGGCATCGTCTCGATTGATGAAGCGCTGCGTATCGCTGATGAAGCGAAGCTGGATCTGGTAGAAATCTCTGCAGACGCGGTACCGCCGGTCTGCAAGGTCATGGACTACGGCAAGCACCTCTTCGAAAAGAAGAAGCAGGCTAACGAAGCCAAGAAAAACCAGAAGCAGATCCAGATCAAAGAAATCAAGTTTCGTCCAGGGACGGAGGATGGGGATTACCAGGTAAAACTACGCAACCTGGTACGTTTCCTTACCGATGGGGACAAGGCCAAGATCTCTCTGAGATTCCGTGGCCGTGAGATGGCCCACCAGGAGCTGGGCATGGAGCTGTTGAAGCGGGTCGAAGCTGACCTTGCCGAATACGGCACCGTTGAGCAGCATCCTAAGATGGAAGGACGCCAGCTTATGATGGTCATCGCCCCCAAGAAAAAGAAGTAATCTCCCGGGCACGGCAGGCCTGATGATTATGTGTAATTTTATCGAATGCGGAGTTCCAACATGCCAAAAATGAAAACCAAGAGCGGTGCTGCGAAGCGTTTCCTGAAAACGGCAACCGGCTTCAAGCACAAGCACGCTTTCAAGAGCCACATCCTGACCAAAATGTCGACCAAGCGTAAGCGTCAACTGCGTGGTAGCAGCCTGCTGCACCCGTCCGACGTCGCAAAAGTCGCGCGCATGCTGCGCGTTCGTTAATTCTGGTCAAAGATAGAGGAAGTTACTCATGGCTCGTGTAAAGCGCGGCGTTATCGCTCGTAAGCGTCACAAAAAAATTCTGAAGCTGGCTAAAGGTTACTACGGTGCACGCTCGCGCGTATTCCGCGTAGCCAAGCAGGCAGTCATCAAGGCAGGCCAATACGCCTACCGCGACCGTCGCCAGAAGAAGCGTCAGTTCCGCGCTCTGTGGATCGCTCGTATCAACGCCGGTGCCCGCACCAACGGTCTGTCTTACAGCCGTCTGATTGCTGGCCTGAAAAAGGCGTCGATCGAAATCGACCGTAAGGTTCTGGCTGACCTGGCAGTGAACGAAAAAGCGGCGTTTGCTGCAATTGTCGAGAAAGCTAAAGCCGTTCTGGCTTAAGTACCCACGACAATCATCCGGCGGCGTGTTGCGGCGCCGGGTGTAAAACGTCATCGATAGGGGAAGAGCCTTCAAAGCTCTTCCCCTATTTTCGTATCTGGAGTCTGTACATGGAAAACCTGGACGCGCTGGTCTCCCAAGCCCTTGAGGCAGTGGAGCGCGCTGAAGACATCAATGCCCTGGAACAGATCCGGGTTCAGTATCTCGGCAAGAAAGGCGAACTGACCCAGGTGATGAAGACCCTGGGCAACCTGCCAGCCGAAGAGCGGCCGAAAGTCGGCGCGCTGATCAATGACGCCAAAGAGCGCGTCACCGAAGTGCTCAACGCACGCAAGGCAGCCTTCGAAGAAGCCGAGCTCAGCGCTCGCCTGGCCGCCGAATGCATTGATGTGACGTTGCCAGGCCGTGGCCAGACCACCGGTGGCCTGCACCCGATCACCCGTACCCTCGAGCGCATCGAGCAGTTCTTCACCCACATCGGCTACGGCATCGCCGAAGGCCCAGAGGTCGAAGACGACTACCACAACTTCGAAGCGCTCAACATCCCTGGCCACCACCCGGCCCGGGCGATGCACGACACCTTCTACTTCAATGCCAACATGCTGCTGCGCACCCACACCTCGCCGGTGCAAGTGCGGACCATGGAGTCCACCCAGCCGCCCATCCGCATTGTGTGCCCAGGCCGTGTATACCGCTGCGATTCGGATATCACCCACTCGCCGATGTTCCACCAGGTCGAAGGCCTGCTGATCGACCGCGATATCAACTTTGCCGACCTCAAGGGCACCATCGAAGAATTCCTGCGCGTGTTCTTCGAAAAAGAACTGGCCGTGCGCTTCCGCCCGTCGTTCTTCCCCTTCACCGAGCCGTCCGCCGAAGTCGATATCCAGTGCGTGATGTGTTCCGGCAAAGGCTGCCGCGTGTGCAAGCAGACCGGCTGGCTGGAAGTGCTGGGCTGCGGCATGGTGCACCCGGACGTGCTGCGCATGTCTGGCATCGACCCGGAAGAGTTCCAGGGCTTCGCCTTCGGCATGGGCGCCGAGCGCCTGGCCATGCTGCGCTATGGCGTCAACGATTTGCGTCTGTTCTTCGACAACGACCTGCGGTTCTTAGCCCAATTCCGCTAGGCCCAATCGACGCAACTTCTAGGAGAACAGCATGAAATTCAGTGAACAGTGGCTGCGCGGTTGGGTAAACCCGCAAGTCTCCCGTGACGAACTGGTCGCCCGCCTGTCCATGGCCGGCCTCGAAGTCGACAGCGTAACCCCCGCTGCCGGCCAGTTCAGCGGCATCGTCGTGGGCGAAATCCTCGCCACCGAACAACACCCGGACGCCGACAAATTGCGCGTCTGCCAGGTCAGCAGCGGCCAGGAAACCTTCCAGGTCGTGTGCGGCGCCCCCAATGCGCGCCCGGGCATCAAGATCCCATTCGCCATGATCGGTGCCGAACTGCCGGGCGACTTCAAGATCAAGAAGGCCAAACTGCGCGGCGTCGAGTCTTTCGGCATGCTGTGTTCGGCGGCTGAACTGCAGATCAGCGAAGAAAATGACGGCCTGCTCGAACTCGCCGCCGACGCCCCGGTGGGCGAAGACATCCGCCAGTACCTGAGCCTGGACGACGCCAGCATCGAGATCGGCCTGACCCCGAACCGCGGTGACTGCCTTTCGCTGGCCGGCCTGGCCCGTGATGTCAGCGCCCTGTACAACGTCCCGGTCACCCGCCCGATGGTCCCAGCCGTGCCGGCTGCCCACGACGAAGTGCGCCCGGTCGAAGTCTCTGCGCCGGCCGTGTGCCCGCGTTACCTGGGCCGCGTCATCCGCAACGTCGACCTCAGCAAGCCGACCCCGCTGTGGATGGTAGAACGCCTGCGCCGCAGCGACGTGCGCAGCATCGACGCCGCCGTCGACATCACCAACTACGTGATGCTCGAGCTCGGCCAGCCGATGCACGCCTTCGACCTCGCCGAAATCAACGGCGGCATCCGCGTGCGCATGGCCGAAGAGGGCGAGAAACTCGTCCTGCTCGACGGCCAGGAAGTAGCCCTGCGTGTCGACACCCTGGTCATTGCCGACCACACCCGCGCCCTGGCCATTGCCGGCGTGATGGGTGGCGAGCACAGCGGCGTCAACACCGAAAAAACCCGCGACCTGTTCCTCGAAAGCGCCTTCTTCGAACCAATCGCCGTCGCCGGCAAGGCCCGTTCCTACGGCCTGCACACCGATGCCTCGCACCGCTACGAGCGCGGCGTCGACTCGCAACTGGCCCGCGAAGCCATGGAGCGCGCCACCGCGCTGCTGCTGGAGATCGTCGGCGGCGAAGCCGGCCCGGTCATCGAAGCGGTCAGCCAGCAGCACCTGCCGCACGTCGCTCCGGTGACTCTGCGCGCCGAACGCATCACCCAGATGCTCGGCATGGAGCTGGACGCCGCCCAGGTCGAGCAAATGCTCAACGCCCTGGAGCTGACCACCACGGCCAATGGGGCAGGGCAGTGGACCGTCAACGTCCCAAGCCACCGCTTCGACATCAGCCTGGAAGTCGACCTGATCGAAGAGCTGGCCCGCCTGTACGGCTACAACAGCCTGCCGGTCCGCTACCCGCAGGCCCGCCTTGCGCCAACGGCCAAGCCAGAAACCCGCGGTGAGCTGCCCAACCTGCGCCGCCTGCTGGTCGCCCGCGGCTACCAGGAAGCCATCACCTACAGCTTCATCGACCCGAAACTGTTCGAACTGTTCAGCCCAGGGGTAGAGCCGCTGCTGCTGGCCAACCCGATCTCCAGCGACATGGCCGCCATGCGCGCCTCGCTGTGGCCGGGCCTG
The DNA here is from genome assembly GCF_044744955.1 of Pseudomonas sp. NPDC087185. NCBI lineage: Bacteria > Pseudomonadati > Pseudomonadota > Gammaproteobacteria > Pseudomonadales > Pseudomonadaceae > Pseudomonas > Pseudomonas sp. NPDC087185. The sequence goes on from NZ_JBIUZK010000002.1 coordinate 561,792, forward strand.
ATCAAAGCCCTGCAGCACAACCTCAACCGCCAGCAAGACCGCGTGCGCCTGTTCGAAAGCGGCCTGCGCTTCGTCGGCCAGCTCGGCGACCTGCAGCAGCAGCCAATGATCGCCGGCGTTGTCACTGGCAGCCGCCTGCCAGAAGGCTGGGCGAACGGTCGCGACAGCATCGACTTCTTCGACGTTAAAGCAGACGTGGAAGCCCTGCTGGGCTATTCCGGCGCCCTGAGCGACTTCACCTTCGCCGCCGGCAAACACCCGGCCCTGCACCCAGGCCAGACCGCTGTCATCCAGCGCGACGGCAAGGATGTCGGCTATCTCGGCGCTCTCCACCCAGAAGTCGCGAAGGCCCTGGACCTGGACCGCCCGGTGTTCGTCTTCGAGCTGGTGCTCGGTGATGTGGTCGAAGGCCGCCTGCCGAAATTCAGCGAACTCTCCAAGTTCCCGGAAACCCGCCGTGACCTGGCGTTGATCGCAGGCCGTGATGTGGCTTCTAACGCGGTGCTTGAAGTAATTCGTGACAATGCAGGCGAATGGCTTACAGACCTCAGGCTGTTTGACGTCTACCAGGGTAAAGGCATTGATCCTGATAGAAAAAGCCTGGCCGTCGGCTTGACCTGGCAGCATCCATCGCGCACTCTTAACGACGATGAGGTGAACACTACCCTGCAAAACATCCTCACCTCGCTCGAACAAAGGTTGAACACCACGTTAAGGAAATAACGGCATGGGTGCTCTGACGAAAGCTGAGATGGCCGAAAGGCTGTACGAGGAGCTGGGGCTTAACAAGCGTGAGGCCAAGGAGCTGGTCGAGCTGTTTTTTGAAGAAATTCGGCACGCACTTGAAGAGAACGAGCAGGTCAAGTTGTCCGGTTTCGGCAACTTCGACCTTCGCGACAAACGCCAGCGGCCGGGCCGCAACCCCAAAACCGGGGAAGAGATCCCGATCACCGCTCGCCGCGTCGTCACCTTTCGTCCAGGGCAGAAGTTGAAGGCCCGGGTTGAGGCCTATGCTGGAACCAAGCCATAACGACGAACTGCCCCCCATACCGGGCAAGCGCTACTTCACCATCGGTGAAGTCAGCGAGCTGTGTGCCGTAAAGCCACACGTGCTGCGGTACTGGGAGCAGGAGTTCCCGCAGTTGAACCCTGTGAAGCGGCGGGGCAATCGGCGGTATTACCAGCGGCAAGACGTGCTGATGATCCGCCAGATTCGCGCGCTGCTTTATGATCAGGGGTTCACCATTGGTGGGGCGCGGTTAAGGCTCTCCAGTGATGAGGTGAAGGATGAGTCAAGCCAGTACAAGCAGTTGATTCGGCAGATGATTGTCGAGTTGGAGGATGTGCTGGTGGTGTTGAAGAAGTAAGGCTTTTCGATGAGTGGAATTTTTTGAAAAAAAGCTTTCATTTATCAAAAGGTTAGGGTACATTCTTCAACGTTCTTGGCAAGATTGAGAACAAGCTTCAAAGCCCAGTCGGGGCGTAGCGCAGCCCGGTAGCGCACTTGCATGGGGTGCAAGGGGTCGAGTGTTCGAATCACTCCGTCCCGACCATATATTTCAACGACTTAGCCACCTTCGGGTGGCTTTGTTGTTTCCGGGCATAGTGAATTTTCGAGTGACTTTGCCTTTTTCCTCATCCAATTCACCTCTACAAAATCGTCAGCACCGGTCCGCGCGAGTCAGTGCTCGACACCTTGTTTGCAGCATTTATCATCTGGCCTATCTATGCCCCGGAGTAGTCATTGGCCTACCCGGTTTTTGACCTCAGAGTTTTCTTGCCTGCCGCCAAACTTGGCCGGTAGCGCCGTCGGGGTGAATGTGGCATCTGGGCTGCTCAGCCTCTTCCTGACGGCCTGCGCGGCAAAGCCTCAGCCGGTGACGGTAAAGACAACAGCGGTAAGACTAGAACCCCCTGAGATGGTCCCCTGCGAGCGGGTGGACGATGATGAAGACCTGCGGCTCAATGGCGACCTCTGGGCGCTGAAGGATCGGGCCATCAACCTGCTCGACACCTGCGCTGACCAGGTCGATGCGCAGATCCAGCGCAGCAAGAGCAAATAGGTGCGCCACAACATCGAGGTGCCCCGTTTCGTGGCGCAACGTGGATGTGCGCTTAATCGGGCATCGCACTTACGGGCACGCTGAAACCAAGGGTCCTCCGGTGCGTGACGTAAAGCATGATTAGCGCTGTCACTCCAGGCATTGGGAAAAGCAACAGCCAATTTGAATACCACTCCCATTCGGTGGCGAAGGCCCAAACGCTTAACCAGATCAGCCCCCAGACGAGCGCAATGACAACTGCAATGACTACTCGTCTGTCGTTGGGAGCCGGATGCCTAGCCATGGCTGCGGCGTACGCCTTCCAGCATCCCCACAGTCCTACAACAGAGATCAGGAATACAGGTATTACGAACTCTGGGGCTTTAGGGAGCGCCACCGCGAGAAAGAGAGTAGCCCCGAGAAAGGACCAGGTTAGAGGTGCGATTCCAATGATGGCGCCCAGTGTGAGCAGGATTCGAAGCTTGGTGAGCCGTGTCATGTCGTTCCTTGTATTTCAGCGGTAGCTGCGTCCAAGCAGCCGCATCGAGCGGACCAGCATATGTTTCCGCACCACAAAATCAAATAGGCCACTCCGTGGCGCGACTCTCAGAGGATCACCCATGGACAACCAGCACAAGAAGATCACCGGATACCGCGACCTCACCCAGAGCGAAATCGATGGTATGAACTCGATCAAGGCTCTGGAGGCCGACGTCGGCGAACTGTTCAAGCAGATTGGTCACATCGCAGGCGTTGACCAGCGCACCCTGGCCTTGGCCAAGACCAACCTGCAGCAGGGCTTCATGTGGTTTGTGCGCTCGATCGCCAAGCCCGCGGACCCATTCGCCTGATAGCTATGCCCTGAGCGAGGCCCGTATGAGCAACGTGACCGACTTCGCCACGTCTTGCCGCTCCCGGGGGATGTGGTAGCTGAAACCAACGAGCTGGATGTCGCAGTGGCCAAGGCTATCGATGAGGCCAAGAGCGCGGGCCTCCCTCAGGGCCTGCTCGCTGCCATCCTGCAGGCGCACGCACATGCCGAGACGCACAGGATGGCCTGCGAATGAGGGCCCATAAGCGCTGTCAAGGCTGATGAGGCCCGAATGGATCTGTTACCTGATGAGTCCTTTCGTTGCGGTGCTGGGCACGAAGCCCCCAGTGCCTTGGTTGGGGCACTTATCCCGTAGCTGACGCATCAGCTCAGGATACTTAGCCTCCTGCTTCTTAAGCATTTCAGTGTCGTTGCGCTTAAGATCCGAGCACTTTGGCTCTTTCACGTCGTCAGCGCATGCCGATAGAGAGCTAGTCGTTGCAACGATCACAGTGACGTACATGAATTTTTTGAGCATGAAAGCCATCCTTGTTGATTTGAGCTTGCGCCTGCTCATAGGCGATCCGCATGCGCAAAGGCGCGTAGCGGGCCGGCATGATAACGCAGCTATCCAAGCCCTAGCGCTTTCAGGCTGGCGGAGCAGCAGCTGATTGATGTGCTCCAGGATTGCATGGAAGGGTAGATGCGCCGCAGGAGAGTGCGGCGCCCGAACTTATACCTGACCCAGTGCGGCCTGTATCTGGTCGGCGTACTTGGAGAGGTTCTCCAATTCGAGTAGCAGCAGATCTTGAGCTAATTGCTGCCAAGGTTGCAAATGCGCCGACCAATAACAGTCAGCTGTGCAGCTGATGCGACCCTTCGGGGGGGGCCGAGCGGCCCGCGGAACAGGCGCCGGCAGCGCTCTGCTCGACCAAGCCATCGCCTGGGCTGTAAGCCGCGGCGCGCAGCGTGTCTGCTTGGGCGTAACCCTCGCAGACAGCCCGGCCATGCGTCTCTATCAATCGCGTGGCTTCCAGCATGTCGGTGCGCCAGAGTCGTTGTGGCCAGGTTCGGCGTTCGTCTCGCAAGCTATGGAACTGCACCGGGTTTGAATCTTTATCTGTCCGCTGGGTCAGGTAATGGGTCCTATACGCTCAGGAGTCGCTCATGCATCCCTACACCGTACGTTATGACCTCAATGGCAAGTCCTCCACCCACACGTTCGAACTCAAGCAGCCCAGGCTTGCCCTTCACGAGGCCGCGTTGCACCTGATGGTGTTGCACTTTGGCGATGGCGAGAACAGCCTGGTCATGCCGCCTGCCGATGCGACCCCAGAAGAAATCCTGGCCCAAGCCCAGGTGCTGGGCTTGGCAAACATCGAAGTGCGCTGATCGGCGCCGCCAGCTTTGCCCGGTGCCTGGATAGCGGGGTGGGTTCAGGGCAACAGCCAGGTGCTGGTCGGCGTCGAGACACGCTGAATGCCGACCGCATGGCATTGCTCCAGAATCGGCAGGATGTAGGTGATGACCACAGTGCCCAGCTTGCCATCCGGCTTGCGGCGCGCCGCTTGGCACAGCGGCCCTGCGTCATCGGACTGCTGCTTGGAGCGGATCTCCACGGCGTGCGCCTGGCCGAAGTGTCGATGCTCGGAAAGGTAGTCCAAGGTTTGCTGGAAAGCCGTTCGCGTCAGGGTAAGCTGGGTGTCTCGCACGCCGGTCTGGATGGTAACGCTGTCGCTACTAACGCCGGTGATCCGGAAGCGAGTGTTACTGCTGTTCAAGGGCGTTTGCAGCTCCTGGCCGTGCAAGCGGCTGATCAATGCCCAAAGCGTGTTGTCGACGTGAGTGATGTGCTGCATGGGGTAGCTCCTTGATTTATGAGCGCGCAAGCGCGAAACCGGGAGGGCCTCAGGCCCCCTCCGGCGATTGACCAGCTTGAAAATGCAGCACGCCCTTGCGGTCGGGCTTCAGGTGTGGGCCTGCACGAAGCGGGAGGCTTTTTCCTGGTCCACCACCAAGGCGTTCACAGGGCGGTAGAAGCAGGGGTAGGACTTTTTCGTCCGGCTGAAAATGCCCGTCTCGACCAAGGCATCAATCACCTCGGTCACTGCTTGCATGGTGTTCTTGTAGGGCGAGTCCTGGCCGAGCAATTCACGCCTGATGATGGGGTCAAGGGTGTCGGCTTGGTCGTCAGGGAACTTCTGCAGCGTTTGGGCGCGCTGGTTGATCGCAAGGTCGGTGATGCCTCTGGCTTTGAGCACCAGCAGCAATTCGACGATGTCCAGCTGGGCGTCAGGCCCACCATGGGGTAGCCGGATGTGGCGGCCGTCCTCACTGAGCAAAGAAAGCGCAGGGGCCATCGCGTGTGCGTCGTTCTGGTTGGCGATCAGTCGCATATACTCCGCATACGGCAGCACTGCGAACACCGGGGACTCATGCTGGTCAAGGATGAACTGGACGGGTGCTTTCACATAGGGCTCCATTTCGTTTTATATAAATAAAATAATTCAAATAAACGAAATCCGCAACTGCTCCGTTGCTACCTGTCAAAAGCTCTGAATGAACAAGGAAGGTCATGCCCCACTTGAAATGCATCCAATCGCTCACCCTGTTACTGGTAGCCGCCACGCTCGCCGCCTGCGTCCCCTGGAAGCGCGAGCGCCCCGCATACGCAGACCTGTGCCAATCCGAATTCCAGTTCAAAGTCCCCGGCCCAAAAGGGGAAACCACCCTCTACCTGGAAACGTACCTCTACGACCACGCCGCTCAATGGGGCGAAAAGCCCTTCGAGCAAGCCCTGTACGTCGCATACCCCGGCGAAAAGTACCCACGCGCGGAGTTCTACATCCAGCTCATCGCCTACAACAAAGACCGCCAACGCCCTTCAACCAAGTCCGGCCGTGGCGAGCCACCCATCCCGATCGTCTACGACAGCCGCCAGGCCTACATCACCTTCGAAGACGGCGCCCGCCTGAACGCGCGGCCCGAGCTTTACCTGGGCATCAACGAAACCTACGACTTTCCGGTCATGTACGCGCCTTCCGCACGCCCATCGCCCTACGACATCAACAGCGACGAAGTGCAGCGCAACATCCCCAGTATCACCAACAACAAACGCTACGGCTCCACCTACGTTATTTTCCAGACAGACAAGTTCGCTGCCGATTCCAAGTGGACCATTCAACTGGGCAGTCTGGAGGTCCAAGGCCAGAAACTGCCGATCCCACCCCTCGAACTCTGCTACCACCCCGTGAAGAAGTGGATCGGCATCGAGCCTTTGATGCGGCCATGAAGTCCCTCTGATGGAATGCCTCCAGATGAAGACAGAAGCCTTCGCCCCTCTCCAGCCCCTCGCCGCTGACCTGCTGAAGCACCTGCCCACAGAGCAAAAGGACGGCTCCCACGACCTGTCGCACATCCATCGCGTGTGGGTCAACGCGCAGCGAATCCAGCGGGTAGAAGGCGGCGACCTTGAAGTGCTGCTCGCAGCCACTGTGCTGCACGATTGCGTTGCAGTGGAAAAGAACTCGCCGATGCGTGGGCAGGCGTCGACGCTGTCGGCAGAAAAGGCCGCTTCAATTTTGGCGAACATGGGCTGGCCCACGCCGCGCATCGAACAGGTCGCGCATGCAGTCAAAACCCACAGCTACTCGGCTGGATTCGAGCCCCTGACGCTGGAGGCCAGGATTCTGCAAGACAGCGACCGCCTCGACGCGATTGGGGCGGTGGGGATCGCACGGTGCTTCTACGTGGCCGGGCGCATGGGCTCGTCGCTGTACGATTTCACCAACCCCGACGCGCAGGGCAGGGCGTATCAGGACAAACGGTTCGCGATTGAGCACTTCCATACCAAGCTGCTGAAGCTTGCGTCAGGGTTCCAGACCGGCGAAGGAGCGCGGCTCGCGGCTCTACGTCATGCAAGGCTCCAGGCGTATCTCGAAGACTTCATGGATGAGGTTGGCACGCTGGGCAATCTCGCTTGAACTGCCCAACTGCAGGTGTGCCTAACGAACATCACCCTGAGGGCAGCACCATGACTGAGCCAAAAGACGAACCCAAACAAAGCCAGGTACCGGCGCATTCTACGGAAGAGGAGAAGGCCAGGCTCAAGGACAGGAACAAGGACGGTATCCCGCCTGGCGCCGAGTGAAGCCCGAAGCCCCTGAACCCCAAGCGTAACTGGAGAACGATCATGGCAATCGATCACAACGGCCCCGATGCGCCCTACCCAGGCCCCGCCGAAAACGCACCCGATACCGGTGCAGCCCACGGCTCGGGGCTTGAGCATGCCGAGTCCGAACCCAAGCAAGGCGCTGGTGAGAAATGGTCCGAAAATCGGCCCGAAGACTGGAACCCGCCACCTGGCAACCCCGGGTCGGGTCAGGATGCCCAGGTCGAACGGGATAACGGCACCGCTTTCACGCAGGAAGACAAAATGCAGCAGCGCTCGAGCCAAGAAGGTGAAGTGCCGCTGCCCGCCGACGACCAATCGCCGGTAGATCAGGAGATGCGCGATGTGGATGCCAACAACTCGGTCTCCAGCGAACATCCGAAACCTCGCTGAGCAATACGCTATTTTCGAGGGATGCAACCATGAACATCGAGCAAAGCGCACAAGGTGGAAGCAACCGCGCCATGCCCGCTTCGCCTGACCCGGCCGTTAACCCAGACCGCCCCACGGTGCCTGATCCTGATGATGACCCACTCATGAACGAGGAAGAGGGCGGGGATTGGAAAGAGGGTGACGATGTAGCAGACGAGGGTAGGCAAAGCGTGGAGCAGCCTTATGAATATCAGGAGCCTCGTAGGCAATGAGACCCACTGCCGGAGCGCCCTTTCGTGTCGCGAAAGGGCGCTCCGGCAGTTGCCAGCATTAGGTGACGTTTATCAAGCCCCGCCACGGAAGCAACTCACACCCCACGCCGTGACCTTGAATGGCAAATGATAGTGCTCCCTGGTAGCGCCTATGCCAAAGCGGTAAATCAATTCGTCCAGAAAGGGTGTGTCGGGCAGTGAACTGCCGCGCGCCCGATAAAATGCCGCCACTTGAAGCCGCACTTCGTAAACGCCAACGCCAAACCGTTCGCTGAGCCCATCCAGCAGCGGCAACAGCCCGCGCTCATCCACGTAACCTTCGAGGATAGGCGCTTCTCCAACCGCACCAATACTCACGGCCATCCCCTGCGCCACACGCCCACTGGCGATATCGACCACGTGGATCGATACCCCGCCTTTCATTTCCAGAACCCGCGATGTGCCGTGGCTGCCTCGTCCTCCAACAGCGGGCCGTGCACGTGTATATCCCGCTGACCACGGGCGAATACCTCGCGGCAGGGCAGGGAAAACGTCGGGTTCTCCGGGTGCGCTCCGGTCAACCCCAGCAACGTGTGCTCCGACAGCGCGTATACCACACGGCCGATGCCGGTCCAGTACACGGCGCCGGCGCACATGCAGCACGGTTCGGCGCTGGTATAGAGGGTGCATTCGGCCAGCGCTTGCGGCGGCAACACTTTGGCGGCCAAGGCGGCGGCGACCAGTTCGGCGTGCTGAGTGGGGTCGCCTTCGGGCGGCATGGAGTTGTTGCCCGCGCTGGCGATCACACGGCCACTGGCATCGGCGACGATGGCGGCGAAGGGGTGGCGCCCGCGCTCGCGGGCCTGCTCCGACAGGCGAATCGACTGGCGCAGCAGGTCGAGATCCTGGGCGGTTACGCCGCTGGCGGCAGGTGGGTTGGCTGTGGTCATGATGGCTCCTTGGGTCAGGCAGGTTGTAAGCGCGCCGTTGGGCGCGCAGCAAAACGGGTCACTTGGCCACGCCGGCATCGGCGGCGGCGTTGGCAGTGGCCTTGTCGTTGTTGAGCAGCAGGTTGAGCGTGATGGCGGCGATCGCACCGAGGAAGATGCCGCTTTCCAGCACCAGCCTGAGTGGGCCGCTCAGTTGATGGAACACGGCGGGGAAGGCCATGGGCAGTACGCCGATGCTGACCGACACGGCGACGATGATGCCGTTGCGGGTGCCTTCGAAGGGCACGCGCGACAGCTCCTGAATGCCCGCTACGGTGGTCATGCCGAACATGACGATGGCGCAGCCGCCCAGCACCGGGGTGGGCACCGCGGCAATCAGTGCACCCAGTTTCGGGAACAGGCCCATCAGCACCATGATCGCGCCGGCGGCAGCCACCACGAAGCGGCTCTTGACGTTGGAAAGGGCTATCAGCCCTGTGTTCTGGGTGAAGGCGTTGTACGGGAAGCTGTTGAACAGCCCGCCGAGCATCGTCGAAAAGCCGTCCGCGCGGAAGGCGTTACCGAGTGTGGCCTGGTCGGTGGGCTTGCCGACCAGTTTGCCGATGGCCAGGCAGTTGCCCGTCGTCTCGGCCATGATCACCAGCATCGCCAGCAGCATGATCAGGATCGGCACGCTGGAAAACTGCGGCACACCGAAGGCCATCGGCGGGCTGAGTTCAAACCACGCGGCCTGGGCGACGTTGCCGAAGTGCGTCATGCCAAACGCCGCCGCCAGCAAGCTGCCGCACACCAGGCCGATCAGCACGCTGAGGTTGCCGATAAAGCCGGAAAAGCGTGCGTACACCACTAGCGTGATGGCTACCGTCGCCATGCCCAGCAGCAGGTTGGCGGGCTTGCCGAAGTCCGGCGCGTCCGGGTTGCCGCCGCCCAGCCAGATGGCCGCGGCCGGCATCAGCGAGATGCCGATGATGGTGATCAGGCTGCCGATCACCACCGGCGGGAAGAAGCGCAGCAGGCGGCTGAACAATGGCGCGATGGCAATGGTGATGGCCCCGGCCGCGATCACGGCGCCAAACACCTCCTGCAGGCCGAACTGCTTGCCGATCATGATCATTGGCGCCAGTGCGATGAACGAGCAGCCCTGGATCAACGGCAGTCGCGCGCCGAAGCGCCAGAAGCCGAGGGTCTGAATCAGCGTGGCGATGCCGGAGGTGAACAGATTGGCATTGATCAGCGTGACGACCTGCGCCGGGGTCAAACCTAGCGCGCTGCCGAGGATCAGCGGCACCGCCACGGCGCCGGCATACATCACCAGCACGTGCTGCAGGCCAAAGGTGAACAATTGCCGTAGCGGTAGTACTGCGTCCACCGCGTGGACCTTGTGTGGGCTCATGGCGTGAATCTCCTGTAGGTGCGGCCCTTTTCGTTGTTTTCGGCGCCTGGAGTGACACGCAGCGCAGGGAGGCAAGGGCAGCTGCCAGCGTTGTCGAGGTTGATAGTCCTGCGAAACAAACGATGGAACAAATGAGTAACCATCGTTAGCATCGATGGGTCACGTCACAATGAGGGGTCGCTGATGCGCTTTTCGCTCGAGCAATTGCAGGTGTTCATCGCTGCGGTACAGGCGGGGTCGTTTTCGGCTGCGGCCAGGCGGCTAGGGCGCACCCAGTCGACGGTTAGCGCGGCGATCAGCAACCTGGAAACCGACCTGGGCGTGGAATTGTTCGACCGCACCAGCCGCATCCCGGCATTGACCGCTGCTGGCCATAAACTGCTATTGCGGGCCGAGGGCATCCTTGAGCGCTGCTATGCCCTGGAGGGCAGTGCCGACAGCCTGGCAGAACAGGCGGAGCCGGCGCTCACGCTGGCCATCGAGGTGCCGTACGGCTCGCTGGTGCCGGCGCTCAAGGCCTTCGACGAAGCGTTTCCCTTTGTTGACCTGCTGATTCGCCACCCCGTGCATGGCGATGTGAGCGAGATGGTCGATAAAGGTGAGGCCGACCTGGGCATCGCCTTTTCCCAGCCGGGTTACCCGCCGACATTGGCCTTCCAGCAACTGGGCAAACTGATCATGGCCCACGTGTGCCACGCCACCCATCCGCTGGCGCAGTTGCAAACCTGCCCTTTCGCCGACCTGCATGCCCACCGCCGCCTGGCGTTCTTCGGCCACGCGCAAAAGCTGCCCAGCAGCGAATACCTGCGCGCGGCGCAGGTGTGGCAGGCCGAGAGTTACCTGGCTTTGATGGAGATGGTGCGCGGCGGCCTGGGTTGGGCGACGCTGCCGCGGCAGCTGATCCAGCGGGAGCTGGACTCGGGCGAGCTGATCGAGCTGCAACTGGAGGCTTACCCGCACACCGATTGGCTGGTGGGCGTGGACCTGCTCTGGCACCAGCAGCGCGGGCTGGGCCCGGCGACGCGATGGTTGCGCGACTGCTTGCGGCGCACCAAGGTGTTCGAACTGGACCGGCACGGCAGGCCGACCACGCTGTAGACCGCACCCGATGGGGTCCAAGTCGTCTACATTTTAACGTACCTCCTCAATCGCAAGGGATGCCCGAATGGCCAAGATCAAAGCGTTGATTGCGGCAATAACGTCCGCTGCCTTGATAGCGGCGTCTGGCACTGCCTACGCCGACCCGGGTAACGGCAAAGGCAATGACAAAGGGCAGGGGCAAGGCAAGGGGCAAGCCCAGCACGGCCACGGGCAAGGCAACGCGGGCGGCAAGAAGCCTGGTTCTGGCGGTGCGGATTGGCATGGCGGGCCGTCGATCGACCGGGGGGATGTGCTCGGCATCCTCGGTGGCCACCGCAGCTATTGGAGCCCCGGCCCGGCGTTGCCACCCGGCATTCAGAAAAACCTGGCGCGGGGCAAGCCGCTACCGCCGGGTATCGCCAAGAAGCTCGATGGCCGCCTGCTAGGGCAGCTGCCTCACTATGACGGCTATGAGTGGATGCAGGCCGGGGTTGATCTGATCCTCGTCGCCGTGGCAACCGGGATTATTTACGAGGTCGTGAATGGAGCGTTCGACTGAGGTCCTCGATTGTAAAGAGTTGGAAAAGCTCCCACAGGCCAGCTGGCTGCGCATCTAGAATCCGCGCGCTGCCCGGCCTGGCCTCAGGCCGGCAGCAGATCTTGCCTTTTGGAGCGTTTTGATGAAGTTGAAGCATGTAGCCCGCGCAGCCCTCGTCGCGGCTTTGGTATCCATTTTGTCCGGTTGCTGGATGTTCATGCCCCCAGGTGGCGGCGGTGGCGGTGGTGGTCATGGCGGCGGTCACGGCGGCTTCGGCATGGGCGGCCACGGCGGCGGCCCACGCTGATTTCCTGCCTTCCATCCTGCGCTGGCAGGTTGGAAATATAGCCTGCCCCTTTGGGAACGGGTTCATTCGCGAAAAGACCACCGCGGTGCATGACCATGGCTTTGCCCTGGTTCGCGGCGGTCCGGCGTCCCGGTAAACCCGTACCCGCACAGTCCGCGTCAGAACGCCAATCCCGCTTCGATACTGGATCCAACCGCCCAGTGGTGGCACAATGCTGCCATCTTTCTGGCGCTATCGATCCGCCTTGCGACCCACGCCAGATCGTCACTGGACCGTTCCACCGTATAAGGATTGAAGTGATGGGTTTCGTGCTGTTTATCTGGCTGCTGATGGGCATCATCTGCGCAATGATCGCCGCCAGCAAAAACCGTAGCGGCTTCGGCTGGTTCATCCTCGGCTGCCTCTTCGGCCCCCTCGCAGTGCTCTGCGCCGCCGTCATGAGCCGCGACGCCAGCCACGCCACCCACCAAGCGCACGCCGCGCAGCCAATGAAAACCTGCCCCTACTGTGCAGAAACCGTGCTGCAGGCCGCCGTGCTGTGCAAGCACTGCCAGCAGCCGCTGACCGTCGAGGCTCAGCCAAAGGCCAACGCCCAGATCGGCAACGGCTGGAACCAGTAACCGCCCCGGCTGCGCCGCTGCAGCTCACGGCCATGTGCAATGGCCGTCCCTCCTGCCTGACTGTAAGCGAACCCCTGCCATGCAATTGTTCTACAAACTCGCCCTTTCGCTGGTGTTGCTCACGGGCCTGGCCGGCTGCAAAGAAAGCCGCGAAGACCAGATCGCCCGCCTGTTCCCCTTTGAAACCATCCGCGAGCGCAGCATCGAAACGATGACCCAGGGCCTTAAGTCGGGCATCAGCTTCACCAACGTCCCCCGCGACAAGGTCAAGGCGGTGGTAGCGGAGCATTTCCAGCTGTCGGACGTGCGCAATAACCTGGTCAAGCTCTACACCGAGGAACGCTTCACCGACGAGGAAGTGAAAATCATGGCCCGGGTCGCCAAGGACCCGAGCAAGGTCAAAAGCATCATCGGCGACGAGGCGTTGGGTAAAAAACTCTTCGACAAGATGGCTGCGCAGCAGCAGGCCAACGCCGCCGACCCTGTCTACCAGGCCACCGCAGCCAAGCTGATCACCGATATTCGTGAAGCGCTCACCAAGATGGAGGAGAACGCCACGCGCTCAGACCGCATCGAGGCGAACCTGGGCATCGACAAGCAGTACGCCGATGTTGTGCGCAACCAGGTCGAGAACCACTGGCGCCGGCACCACACACTGGCCCGCGCCCAGGTGGAAGCGGTGGTGAAACGCTACAACGATTTCGAGAAATTCCGCGCCGTCAGCTACTTCGTCTACAGCGAAGAGCACTTCACCGATGATGAATTCCGCATCCTCATGGAGAGCCGTGACACGGTCAATCGCGCCATGCTTAGCATTCAGCCTGGGGTGAACCTGGGCGCGCTACTGGCCAAGGAGCAGCGGTTGTTGCGGCAGATGATCCGGGTGGATGATCAGCGGGCGCTGTGGGAGAAGATCGATCAGGCGCTGACGGGGCTGGACAAGGCGGCGTGAAGGCGGTGCACGTCGTTGAATTGGTAGAGTAAAAGAGTGAACTAAGGATTGGTAGATAAAAGGGATTTAAATTGAGTGTTTTGGATAAGATTTTAAGTGGATTTGTTTTTGTTATTGCCATGGTTTTTGTATGGGGCGTATGTCGTCTGATTGATGAGCTCGAGTTCTTATGTAGACGTCGTAGGTTTCGGACTGACTTGATGGGTGCCCTTGACGAAAGCCAACCCGTATGGGCCGAAGTTTGCGACATTGCAGAGCTGTGCAATATTACCAAGCAGGACGCATTTCAGGAGGTGAAAAAGCTTCTTCGAAATGTGATTGTTGGTCGAGAAGGAAAAGACAGGTTAAAACCCCACCGGGGTCTGCTTGAGGCGTACATGGTTGAGTACCGCGCTGAGGAGCCCTTTGAAGGGCTCCCGGGCAATACCCGGCTGTCTCTTGAGCGGCTACGCAGGGAGCTAGGAGGTAATTCCGATGTACTGCATCCTTTGACCAATCACTTTAAAGAACTTTTGCAGATCCATGATGCTATTAACCGCAGGCAGCGTGCCTATACAGTCGGCGGCTTTGTAATTGGGATCGTGGGTTTGGCCTTCGGAATATATGCTTGGTATTACCCGGTTTCAGGTTGATAGTGTGTTATGTCTTGTATCTATTCAGGCAGCTTCTTTGATGGCTAATGGTATTATCGTTACTTATCCTGATTGGGAGCCACAGGGATAATGTTGGCAGGTTCACTGGCCACCGGCTCGGCGGTTGAGTGTCGCGAGGCCGTTTGCCGGTTCGCCACCCCAAACGGCACATGTACCATCGGCAGATCCCCCGCCGCCGAAGTCAGGTGCGTACGCTGGTCATCAAAGAACATATGCGGTTTGAGAATCGACAGCACCCGGTCTTTCTCCATCCCGCCCAGAAAGAACGACTCATCCGGCGATACCCCCCAGTTCTTCAGCGTCGTCACCACCCGTTCATGCGAGGGCGCATTGCGCGCCGTGACGATGGCAATGCGCAGAATGCGCTTGTACTCGGGGTCTTGCGCCAGCTTGCGATCTTCAAGCTGGCGAATCAGCGAAAGCTTGCGATACAGGTCCGCCAACGGCCCCGGCTGGTGCGGGATGGCTTTGTGCGCATGCTCGTGGGCCTGGAACTCATTCAGGTCCTGGCGCTGCTTGTATACGCTTTCGGCCTCGTCATCGGCAATCACCCCGTCGAAGTCGAAGGCCACCCGCAGCTCGGTGTCGATCTCGTCATCGTAGATTTTGCTCGGCAGCACCAGGCCTGCGGGGTAGTCGGCGTCGATGGCGCGCTGCACATCGCCTTCGTGGGCGCTGAGGAACAGCGAGGCGTTGAAAGCGGGAATGTACTCGTAAGGGGAGCGGCCGGACATGAAGGCTGCGCGAGTGATGTCGAGCCCATAGTGATCGATCGAGCGAAACACCCGCAGCCCGGTCTCGGGTGAGTTGCGCGAGAGCAGCACCACTTCCACTGGCAGTTGCTCAGGGAAGGCCTTGTTGATGCTCAGGAAGCGGCGGATGAAGGGGAAGGCCACGCCCTTGGGGAAGGGCACGTCGAGGTTGGCTTCCTGATGCAGGCGGTAGGCTTCCACACCGTCGGTTTGATAAATGTCGTCGGAGACGGTCAGGTCGAACAGGGCGCTGGAGGCAACGCCGACGACGAGTTTCTGTTCGATGGGGTAGGGCATGGCGGGCTTTCCCTGACGGAGTTGCGGCTAGCAAAACACAGCAGCACGGCAAAAGCGAAGCTGTAAGTTTTTAGCCGCTGCCAAGGGGGCAGCCCACTACCTAGCGGTGTCTTACCAAGGTAGTGGGTAGCAAGAGCCGTGGCTCCACATCTGGACTCCAGTGCGGTAATCAGCATGCAGGGTGCGAAACGGAGCCAGGTCTATCACCACATCACGGTGTGGATGATGCGACGAACTGTCAGCCTTTAGCGTGGTCGTACATTCATCTCGAAATGCATGAGCAATTTCATCTTTTCAACGACGGTATCGATCAGCCTGTGTTCATCGAAAGTCTTCAGGTCCCATTCGAAGCCGATCACCCACTTGCCTTCGTTCCACGGTGGCTGAGTGGTCGCGGTAAACAGCTGCCGCCCTTGTTCCTTGAGCCGCTCATCTGCATTGCACAAGTACACCCGCACGGTGGGCCGCAACGAGGGTTGGCCACAATCGAAGAACACCACCACATCGGAATACTCTTCCCAATCGTTGCAGGCATAGCGAAGGGTTGGCCCGTCGCGCCAGGTGTGGCGCCGGGTGTAAGGCACATAGCCGGGAATATCTGCTTCGAGGCGGGCAAGAATCTTGCTGTTCAGCGCCTCGAACGCTTGGTCGCGCAGCTTGCCGAGGGCGTTGATCTGCGGCAGGTTTTCGAAGACGAAATCGATGCTGTCGTCACTCATTGAACGCTCCACGGTGATGTTTTCAAGATGCAGCAGGAACTCCCCGGCCAATACCTGCCATTTGTTCAGAGCCTGCTGTTCCATGTGAGGGGCAAGCGCCTCACGCAAGGCCGTGATGTAGGTCGCATAGCTCAGCCCGACCCACTTGGCGCTCGCACTTTTGCCTGACGGCGAAAGCACAGCAAAGTAGGGGCGTAGGGAGTTGTTGTTGCTCAGGTTTGCGGCGTGGAGTTCGTAGTCGGTGAAGGGGTTCACCTGGCTATGCAGGATCTTGTTTTCCAGTATCAGGAACCAGTTGTCACCTTGCAGTAGCAGATCGATCCGGTTGCCGTTCAGGGTGCTGACTTCGCGTTGAGGTGGCATTGCCAGCGTGGGCTCAGGCAGCGGTTGCGGGCAAACACAGCCAAGCAAGGCCCGCAGGAAACAATCGCCGAAGCCATGTATCTCCCCGGGGTCCAGGAAAAACGCCAGCAAATCCGTCGTGGGGTTCTCGTAATAGCCACGGCCACCGAGGGCGAAAATGCTCCGTTCGTAGACCGGTTGTTGATGTTGCCGAGCTTTGCTCAACAAGGTGCGGGCCTGCACCAGATCCATGGTTTTTTCTCCCTGTTCGGCCTGACGAAGCAGCCGCAGGGCAGCTTCGCTTGATTGCCATTTCAGCAATTCTGCCTGGCCCCAGAGTGATGTCAATATGACTTTACTCACCAGCCAGCAAGGCTGAAGTGGCTACGTGGGCCAAAATCCACGCCCGCAGCGACACAGAATGTCGCAGCCTTGATTCAGGATGGCCCTCGTCCCATCCCGCTCCAAGGAACCCACCCATGAAGGAACTGACCTGCTTCGCCATCGGCCTGGTCGTTGGCGTGTTGTTGATGAAAAAAAGCCAGACAGTCGACGACCTCAAGCGCGAGCTGGAACGCGAGCGTGGGCGCAACACTGCATAACCCGGCGCCGCACATTTGGATGTATGGCTTTTTGCTACTGGCGGTAAATTCCGGATAGTGCTAAAAAGCCATCAACGGACCGTTCGCCGGGTATATGACGCCAGCGAACCCTCATCAAGGTTGATCGAGCACGGTTGCATGTCAGACCCCAAAGACAGGCTGTTTAGGCATCTGGCCCTGCTGCGGCTCATCCCCCGCGAGCCAAAAAGCATCACCACGAGCGAATTGTTCGAGCGCCTCAAGCGTGAACGTTTCGACTTCGACCCCCGCACCCTGCAACGCGACCTGGCCGGGCGTTTGGCGCTGGACTTCCCATTGCTCTGCGATGAAAGCCGCAAGCCCTACCGCTGGAGCTTCCCCAGCAACACCCCGTATTTCGACTACCCGGCGCTGGACACGCCCACTGCGCTGGCGTTCGTTCTAGCCCAGAGCCACCTGGGCAAACTGATGCCGCCCAGTGTAATGAAGCTGCTGATACCGCACTTCGATCTGGCGCACCGCCAGCTCAAGGCGCTACAGCATAACCACTTGGCGCAGTGGACCGACTGCGTGCGTACGGTGCCCAACGGCAAGGCCCTGCAGCCTGCCGAAGTGGACCCCGCCATCTGGTCGCAGGTCGCCGATGCGCTGCTCGACAGGCGCCAGCTGCTGGTGCAGTACCTCAGCCGTAGCAAGGGCCAACCCAAGACGCTGCGCCTGCACCCGGTGGGTATCGTCGCGCGTCACTCCATCAGCTACCTGATTGCGGTGGTCGACGGTTACAGCGATGCCCGCCAGTTCGCGCTGCATCGTATCCAGCAAGTCACCTGCCTGGAGGCTGCGGCGCAAGCGGCACAAGGCTTCGATATCGATGATTACCTCCAGGGTGGCGGGTTCAACAGCCCGGGGCCGGTCGCGCGCGTCGAATTGATCGTCGACGTTTCCCCGCAAATTGCCTGGCTGTTGAGCGAAACGCCGCTGGCGCCAGACCAGCGCCTGGAACCGCTGCAGGGCACCGAGTGGCAGCGCGTGCGCGCCACTGTGCACGACGACCAGGAGACGCTGTGGTGGTTGTTCGGCCTGGGCGAAAACGTTCGCCTGCAGGCGCCGCACAGCTGGGCCCACGCCATCCGAACCCGGCTTGCGGAGGCGCAGGCGTTGTATGCGCAGCCGTTGGCCGAACCTTCTTCCATTGCCAACCACACCCTCGGCTGCCAGGAAACCCAACGATGAAGTCTGATTTGTCCACGCCGTCCAGCGCTGTTGAATCGAACAACCTTGACGAAATCCAGCGCGACATCATCCAGAGCGTGACGGCGCTTTCCACCAGCGAAACCGTCAGCCGTTTCGGCAGCGCCAACGCCGAGTACATCAAAGGCTTCACCGGCGTCGATAACGAAACCGGCCAGCGTTTCGCCAAGGGCCTGGCCGACATCGCCAAGCACAAGGTCAACGACGACCCGTTGTACGCCAAGCAGAACATCAAGCAGCAGGCGGGTTATTCGGCGGAGGTGGCCACCACCAGCCGTGACAACGCCGAGGCCATCATCAGCGGTTCGAACGTGCGTACCTCGCGCAGTGATGACCTGGCCCAGTACGGCAGGAACCACAACGTGGTGGACCGCGTGCAGATCCTCGATGGGCAGATCATCGAAGGCACGCAGTCGCAGATGAAGTTCGTGGGTAACCGTGACCAGCTGCTCGACGACATCGCCAGCGAGAACGGCAAGTTCTCCCGCTACCGTGGGGTCAAGCTGGAGCTGCCGTCCGAGCAGTTCGAAGGCGCAGAGGCCCATTGCCGTGAAAAGGCAGTGGCCCTGCGCGAGCAGGCCGCCAAGGTCGACGCGGCAGGCAAGCCCGAGGTCGCGGCCAAGCTGCGCCGTGACGCCGATAACTACGAGCAGTTGGCCGACAACGTCAAGGACAGTGGGCTGACCACCGAAGACGCGATTTTCTACCGTGAGCACCCCGAGCTGGCCACGGCCCTGGACATTGCGCGCACCAGCCACCGGGCGGGCGTGGAAGGTGCCAAGTACGGTGCGATGGTCGGCGCCAGTATTTCTGCCTTGCAGAATGTATTCGCGGTTGCCCAGGGCAAGCAGGACGTCGCCGATGCCGCGCTGGCATTGGCCTGCGACACCGCCAAGGCGGGCGCGCTCGGCTACGGCACGGCGTTTGTGGGTGCGGCGCTCAAAGGTGGCATGCAGCAGTCGGGCAACGTGACCCTGCGCAACCTGGCCAACACCAATGCGCCGGCGATGGCGGTGAACGTCTGCCTGTCGCTGGGCAGCTCGATCAAACGCTATGTCACCGGCGAAATCAGCGAAGCGCAATTGCTTGCCGAAGTCGGCGAAAAAGGCTCGGGCATGCTCGCCAGCAGCATGATGGCGGCCGTCGGCCAGGTCGCCATTCCCATCCCCTTCGTCGGCGCTGCCGTGGGCGGCATGATCGGCTACACCTTGTCTTCGCTGTTCTACCAGGCGGCCCTGGACGCTGCCCGCGGTGCGGAGCTTTCCCGTGCCCAGCTGGAGCGTACCCGTGCGATCCAGGGCGCTGCAAGGGAGCGTATTGCCGCAGAGCAGGCGGCCTTGGATGAGTTCACCCGCCGCGAAATCCCACAACTGCAAAAGGAAACCCAGCAGCTGTTCGCCATGATCAACGCCACCGGCAGCGTCAGTGCTGACGACGTGGCTGCAGCAATCAACACGTATGCCACGCTGCTGGGCAAGAAGCTGCAGTTCCAGACGCAGGACGAGTTCGACAGCTTCATGGACAGCGACAGCCCGCTGGTCCTGTAAACCGATTGCTTACCTGAAGAATTCCCCCAAGGAACAAGGACACCCCGTTCATGCTGATCAAGCTCCTGTCCACACCGGACAAAAAACACCTGGTCGACCTGGCAAAGCTGCTGGCGCTTTCCGACAAACCCCTGCTGTGGGATGGCAAGACCTCTGCCGAGCTCACCTCCGACACCGACCTGAAAGAGCTGACGATCGAGGAGGGCGAGCACGAGCGCGAGCTGATCGCAGACATGGAACAGGCTGCCGGCATTTCATCGTCGGTATCGCCGGCCCTGCGCATGTTCCTGTCCACCTGTGACATCGGCACACGCCTGGTCGAGGTGACCAAGACCTTCCCGATCACCCAGGCGGAGCGCCCGGAATCCCGTGTTCAGGCGGCCAAGACCGTGCTCAAGGAGTTGCTCAAGGACAAGAAGGCCGAGCAACCCTCCGTGCCGAAAGTGATGCTGTTCGAACTGCTGCTGGTGGCCCTGCGCGACGGCAATATTTCCAGCATCGAATGGGCGCTGCTCAAAGAGTTTCAACAACACCACAAGCTTGAAGACTTCATCTTCGACGACCTCCTGGAACGCGCGGAAGTGCTGAACAAGGAAGTCAACAAAACCATCTCCATCGTGCTTGAGTAAGGACCCCATCATGCCACTTCCCCTGCTTATCGGTGCCGCCGCCATTGCCGGCATCTACGGTGCAGTCAAAGGCGTCAGCGGCGCCATCGACCACAGCAATGCCAGCGACCTCAACGAAGACGCTCGCACCCTGGTCAACAAGGCCAACGAGCAAATCGAAGAGCAGCGCAAGACCACCAACAGCACCCTGGAAGACTACGGCCAGCGCAAGCTGCGCGCATTCAACGGTGTGGTCGCCGATTTCATCACCACCTTCGAGCGCATCAAGAACGTCGAGCTGTCGCAAAGCCCTGAGCTGGACAAGCTCAATGCGGGCGACTTCACCAGCAAGACCCTGACCGGCCTGCGCCAGGACTACAAGGCGCTGCAGGACGCCGGCCTGGGCCTGGGCGCTGGCCTGAGCGGCGGCGCCGCGCTGGCCTTCGGTGCCTATAACGGCACCATGCTGCTGGCCACCGCCAGCACCGGCACGGCAATTTCCTCGCTGGGTGGCGTGGCCGCGACCAACGCCACGCTGGCCTGGCTGGGCGGCGGTTCGCTGGCTGCCGGCGGCTACGGCATGGCAGGCGGCATGATGGTGCTCGGTGGCATCGTTGCCGGCCCTGCGCTGGCCATCTTTGGCCACGTGCTGGGCAACAAGGGTGAAGAGGCGCTGAACAAGGCGCGCAGCAACATGGAGCAGGCGCGCACCATCCGTGACGAAGCCAAGCTGCTGACCGACAAGCTGAGCGCCATCGCCCAGGTCACCACGCTGGCCAACAACACCTTCTCCAACGTCAGCTCGCAACTGCGCCGCGCAGTGAACGAGCTGAAAACCGTCATCGAGCAGCAGGGTGTCGACTACCGTGCCTACTCCGACCAGAGCAAGAAGGTGGTGTTTGGTTCGGTCAAGTTCGCCCAGCTGCTCAAGGCCATGATCGATACCCCGATCCTGGACACCGACGGCAACCTGGTGCTGGCCACCGAAAAACGCATCAAGGACGTCACCCTGGTCGCCAACGGCAAGAAAGCCGGCCTGGATGCACCTGTCGCTTGATTGCGCTCAGGCGCTGATTCACGCTTGAAGCCACCGTGCCCACGCCTTGCGTGGGCACATTCATTACCAACTTGGTCGCTTCAAGGCGCTGAAAGGTCTGCATGCCCACGATGGTTTCCCCGCGTTCACCGTTCCCCTGCAACCAATGCGGCTTGTGCTGCCAGCGTGTTGACCAGTCTGCCGAAACCCGCGGCCTGGATCGTGGCGACGGCACGTGCAAGCATTACGACGCGGTGTTGAAGGGGTGCAGCATTTACCAGGAGCGCCCTGACATCTGCCGGGTGGATCGACTGTACGCACAGCGTTTTGCCCAGCATTACAGCTGGGACGAGTTCGTGGCCCTGAACGTGACGGTGTGCACGGCGTTGCAACATGAAGCCGGCCTTAGTGAGTAATCACTCATAGAGCCAAGGCTTCAACGCCTCCAGGTTCTTCACCACGATCTGCTGCGCCGACGCCTTGGGCTCAAGCTTCTTCGGGTCGATCTGATACCGCTGCAGCACATAGCCCACCAGCGCACAGCGCGTCGGGATCACCAACTCCCCGCCCTGCATGCCGAAGTCGACCTCGATGATTGCCTTCTGCTCAGTCTTGAGCCGGGAGTCGGGCTCGATCACTACATCCACCCGCGTATTCCAGTCATCGTCCGCGTCGATCAGGTTCTCGCTCATGCGTTCGAACTCGGGTGCACCGCGGAAGCGGCTCAACACGAAGTCCCGGTACGTGCGGTTTTTCTCGCAGTACGCCCGCACATGCCAACGCATGCCGGTGTAGATCAGGGTGTGCGGCGAGATGAGCCGCGTTTCCGGCGTGGGGTTGGGCAGCGACACGTACTCGATGGAAATCACCTCGCCGTTGCGGCAGGCCTTGAGCAGGGGGCGCAGTACGTCGGGGCGGATGGTCCGGTCTGGCACTTCCAGCACCTTGGTGTGCGCGTAGGCCAGTGCCAACCCTTCCACATGCGGCGCCCGCGAGTGGGTCTGGTTCAGAAGCTGCAAATAGGCGTTGGCACTGTCATCGATGAACCGAGGGGTGAAGTGCGCGCCGGGTACATAGCCCTTCAGCTGCTTGTCATATGTAAGGTTTTCAGGCGCATGCTCGCTGATGTAGGTGTTGATGTCCTTGGACGCCTGCTGGCGGCTGATGCCGAAGCTCTGCATCAGATGGCCCGTGGTCAGCCGGCCTTCCCACCAGGCGACGGTTTCGATCAAACGGTAGCGAAGTGCCAGGTCCCAGCGGACCTGGTTGATTTCCTGGGTACGTTTCATGGGCCTTCCATGTGCGTGATTTGTTTACCTGTACAAGTCTACAATCTATACGTGTAAAAAATCACTACATATCCTTGGCCTGTCTTCGAAACACACAGACTCGCAAAAGGATTGAACATGACTACGACGGATATGATCTCGGCAGCGGCCCTTCTGATGATGGTGGTGATCGCCGTGCTGTTGTTGGTGCAGTACCTGAAGACCCAGGAGGTGTGGGAGGCGATCGTCACCTGCAAGACCTCGATGCGCTGGGCGCGCATCCAGGAGTCGGAAAACCGGGAGCTGCGCTCGGCCCTGCGCGCGGAGAAGGCGCATGTGGATCAGCTGCAGCGCAAGGTGAGCTTGTTGCAGGCGTTGGTGCCTGAGGCGAACAGCACGCCGAGCTGAGCTCAGTGCGCGAATCGCCACGCCAGCGGTCAGCGCAGCGGCTTGTGCATCACGATGGTCCGTTCACCGCCGTGATACTCATCCCGGACCTTGCGATAGCCCAGCGTCGCATAAAAACCCTCGGCGGTAATGGAGGAGGGCACTCTCAAGCCCTCCACCCCATGGGCAATGGCCTGCATTTCGATGTGCCGCATGAGCTGCCTGCCAATGCCATGCTGCTGGTGACCCGGGGCGACAAATACGCTGCGGACCACATCATGATCAAGGCTGGCGGTAGCAATGACCTCACCCTCGATCACCGCCACCCACACCACCCGCCGAGTGAGCATTTCGAGGACGGCCGTCGTGTTGAATGAAGCCTCGATGCGTGCAATCGTGCGGGCATCGTAGTCCTGGGCATTGGACTGGCGTAACGCGGCGATCACGACTGCGCTTATATGAGGGGCGTCGTCTGCTAGCGCAAGGCGAATAGGGCAATCCATGCTCAGTGCTCCTGATGCAATAGCATTTTGGTTAGCTTGTTCATCGGTTCTCCTTGTACCGGGCAGGCTCCTGCGCGTCAGCCCGCATCCTACCAAACGCCGCTGCTCACCGTCACAGACCCTGACCTGAAGCAAGCCCTCCTGCCAAACCACCACTATGCTGAACCCTTCGATTCAAGCTCACTCAGGTAAACAAGGAGGCACCCATGAAAGCTGCTGTTGTTGCCAAAGGGCGTCGTGTGGACGTGGTGGAAAAGACCCTGCGCCCGCTGGCGCACGGTGAAGCGTTGCTGAGGATGCAGTGCTGTGGCGTGTGCCACACCGACCTGCACGTCAAGAATGGCGATTTCGGTGACAAGACCGGCGTGATTCTCGGCCACGAGGGCATCGGCGTGGTGGTGGAGGTGGGGCCGGGTGTCACCTCGCTCAAGCCCGGCGACCGGGCCAGCGTGGCCTGGTTCTTCCAGGGCTGTGGGCACTGCGAGTACTGCAACAGCGGTAACGAAACGCTGTGCCGTGAAGTGAAGAACTCCGGCTATACAGTCGACGGCGGCATGGCCGAGGCGTGCATCGTGGTGGCGGACTATGCGGTAAAAGTGCCGGACGGGCTCGATTCCGCGGCCGCCAGCAGCATCACCTGCGCCGGTGTCACCACCTACAAGGCAGTGAAGTCATCCAATATCCGCCCAGGGCAGTGGATCGCCATCTATGGCCTCGGCGGCCTGGGCAACCTTGCGCTGCAGTACGCGAAGAATGTCTTCAATGCGCAGGTCATCGCGATTGATGTCAACGATGAGCAACTGGCGTTTGCCCGTGAGGTGGGCGCCGACCTAGTGGTCAATGCCCGCACCGAGGACGTGGCGAAAGTCATCCAGGCCAAGACTGGCGGCGCCCATGCGGCCGTGGTCACGGCGGTATCGAAAAGCGCCTTCAACTCAGCAGTGGATGCCCTGCGTGCCGGTGGGCGGCTGGTGGCTGTAGGCTTGCCGCCTGAAGCCATGAGCCTCGACATTCCGCGCCTGGTGCTCGACGGTATCGAGGTGGTCGGTTCGCTGGTCGGTACCCGCCAGGACCTGGCTGAAGCCTTCAATTTCGCCGCGCAAGGCAAGGTGGTGCCGAAAGTCACGCTGCGGCCGATTGAAGACATCAACGACATCTTCGAAGAGATGCTGGAAGGCAAGATCAAGGGCCGCATGGTGATCAACTTTGAAGGCTAGGGCTTGACTGGACCTCTGTGGCGGCGGGCTGGTCCGCCACCACAGGGCCCCGCTGAACAGCGGGCCATGTTTGGCATTCTTGTGGAATAAAACCAGCCGCCTTGATCATTTCCAATTCGTTCGTGGCATAGTGTCATTTTGGAATCAAGGTCGGGTCGGTGAATTTCAAACAGAAGCGGGACGCCTATGCATATCCAATGGTCGGCCTCTCTGGCACGGTAGCGTCGTATCATGAGGTAGCGTTCGATACGTCTTCGAAACTCGAAGCGCATCACGCCCGTTTGCTGTGCTCGGCGGAGGATGACGAGGTATTGCTCGGGTATCTGAGCACCCTTTTCTGGGGGCATTACGCAGGTGCTGCTGGGCGCACGACAGCCAATCGTGCGCTCTCCCGGGTACAGCTGGCGCTGGTCGGGTCCAGTTTTGAACGCAATGGGAAAACGTGTCAGAGGCCCGGCATCAATCACTTTGGTCGTGGCAAGGCGGTTGCCTTGATCAGGAAAGCCAAGCGCCTTCTCGACGAACGTCAGTACGGTGAAGGGGTGAAGCTACTGTGTGACTTGCCACAATTGGGCTTCGCGTTTGCCTCGAAAGTCGCCGCTTTCCTTGCCCCCGAGACCTGTGGGGTGATTGATTCAGTCATCGCAGAAAAACATCCGCACTACGGGTTCAAATTGCGCGCAGGGTATGTGAGCGACGTAAAGGAAAACGTTGCTCGCTACCAAGCCTATTGCCAGGCACTGTGCAGCGAGGCAGACAAGCAGAACCAGTTGGGCAAGAGCGCTTACTGGCAGGAGCGCAACGGCGAGTTGCGCGCTTGGCGTGCTGTCGATATCGAGCGTGCGCTGTATAGCCTGTGAAAAGTGGCGAGTGACCGCAGCCTTTGTGGGGCAAGCCAACCCCCACAACCCTGCAGCCACAGGCAACCCTGGCTACTGCGCCTGGCCGCGCTCCAGGGCCTCGGCTACCGCATTCACGAACACTGCCTGCTCGTCATACAGCGAACTCGGCGTCTCGGCATTTTTCCAGGTCGACCACTGCACCACCACCAGGTGTTCGGCCGGGTTGATGGCAATGGTCTGGCCGAAAATGCCCAACGCCCAGAAGGTCTGGTCGCTGTGCGCGGTTTGCTTCGGTGCGGCCTTGGCATCCGGTGCCGGCGCGTTGTACCACCACTGGTAGCCATACTGCCCATTCGGCGCAGCGGCGGTCACCGAGCCTTTGGCCTGGGTCCATTGCGTGGAGCGGGCGATCCAGTCATCCGGCAGCAGCTTTTCACCGCCCGGCAATTGCCCGCCGCTCAACACGAACTGGCCGAACCGGCCCCAATCGCGAAGGGTGGCATTGAAGCCGTGGCCGCCCATGTCGACCTTGCCGGGCACCAGCGCGTGCCACACCCCGTCCTGCTGCATGCCGTAACGGCTCCAGACCTTGTTCTCCAGGTACTTGGCGATGGTCTGGCCAGTTGCGTTCTCCAGCACTCGGCCCACCAGCCAGGCCCCGCCGGTGTTGTACGACCAGACTTCGCCAGGCTTCACCCCCGGCTTGCGTTTGATGGCAACTGGTGGAGCAGCTGGTTTGCCGCCCAAGGCATCAGGGTGAGGGCCAAGGCCGATGCTTCGCACCTGAGCAACGACATCGTGCTGAACCTGGCGCAGAGCGGGCAGGGCATAGCCTTGGCCACCGAGGTGCTGGTCAGCCGGGAGCTCCATGAGGGCAGCCTGGTGCGGTGTGTGGGGCAGGGCGTGCCGCTGGAAAGTTACCAGGTACTCGCACCCTCGCAGATGTTGGGCGAGGATGCGCTGTGGTTTATTGAATGGCTGAGGACCAACCTGCGCGAGGCTTACCCGGCAGCCGTTCTGTGATGCAGTCGTCACCAGGTGATCGGCTGGCCATCCCAGGCCCAGAAACTGCCGCTGTCCGCTGGCCCATGGCGGCCAATCTGTTCAAGGATGCACTGCGCGGCAAAGGCAGGCTCGAACAGCCGCCCAGCGGGCACGTTAGCCTGAAACGGCTGCGAAAGCCGGGTATCGGTAGTGCCGGGGTGTAACACCAGCACGGTGGACGAAGGGTTGATGCGTTTGAGTTCGATGCTCGCCGTATGCAGTAACTGGTTCAGCGCTGCCTTACTGGCGCGGTAGCTGTACCAGCCGCCCAGGCGGTTGTCGCTGATCGAGCCTACCCGGGCCGACAGCGCGGCGAAGGTGCAAGGCTGCTGGCGCAAATAAGGCAGCAGGTGTTTCAGCAACAGGACCGGCGCGAAGGCATTGGTGGCGAAGCTGGCCTGCAGGCCCGCCAGGTCCAGTTGCGCCAGGGCCTTCTCCGCCTTGGCGCCATCCTGCTGCAGAATGCCCAGCGTACTGATGACCAGATCAAGGTGCGTGCAATGGCGGCCGACCTCGTGGGCGAGCATGGCTAGAGATTGTTCGCTGCGGGCGTCGCAATCCACACACATCAGCCGCTCGCCATGGGCTGAAGCAAGGGCCGCCAGCGCTTCACCGGTGCTGGCGTGACGCGACACGGCCCATACCTGCGCGACGTCGGCACGCGCCAGCAATTGTTCGCACAACGCCAAGCCGATGCCTTGGCTGGCGCCGCAGATCAGCGCATTCTGCGTCATGGCGTGGGGGCCGCTATCCGCGCGCCAGCCGGTCGAGCAGCGCCGTGGCGGCTGCCTCGGACGATGCCGGGTTCTGGCCGGTGATCAGGTGGCCGTCCTCGACCACATGGCTCGCCCAGTCTGCTCCCTTGGAATACTCGCCACCGTTGCTTTTGAGCATGTCCTCGACCAGGAACGGCACTACCTGGGTCAGCCCGACCGCATCTTCTTCGCTATTGGCGAAACCGGTCACTTTCTTGCCCTTGACGATTGAATGGCCATCCGGCGCAGTGACGTGCCTGAACACCCCCGGTGCATGGCAGACCGCGGCAATTGGCTTGTTGGAGGCATAGAAGGCTTCAAGCAGTGTCTTCGAGTCCTCGTCCTCGGCCAGGTCCCACAGCGGCCCATGACCACCGGGGTAGAACACGGCGTCGAAGTTGTAAGGGTCGATTTCGCTCAGCGGTACCGTGTCGGCCAAGGTCATCTGCCCTTCGGTGTCACTGCGAAAACGCCGGGTGGCGTCGGTCTGGGCATCGTCTTCGTCGCTCTTCGGGTCCAGCGGTGGCTGGCCGCCCTTGGGCGAAGCGA
The DNA here is from genome assembly GCF_044744955.1 of Pseudomonas sp. NPDC087185. Taxonomy (NCBI): domain Bacteria; kingdom Pseudomonadati; phylum Pseudomonadota; class Gammaproteobacteria; order Pseudomonadales; family Pseudomonadaceae; genus Pseudomonas; species Pseudomonas sp. NPDC087185. The sequence continues at coordinate 589,630 of NZ_JBIUZK010000002.1, forward strand.
GGGTGACGTCGGCGTTGGCGTCGATGAACACGTAGTAGGGCGCGGCAAATTCTTCCAGCCAGAAGCCGGTTTTCTTGCCGGTGTCGCCCAATTGGTCGTGGGATGTCAGCACCATCAGGATCTTTTTCATCTGAACCCGTCCTCCAAGCGTGAATGGGCAGCGCGCCGTTCGCCCTGCATTACTGTGGGAGGGCGCAGCAGCGCAGACGTTCCCTGTGCAGGATCATCGTCGTGCTTTCACTTCACGGGGGCCTGGGGCTGATGAACCGGCCACAGCACCGCCTGGCCTGCGATCACGCACTGCTGCTGCGGGTCGTAGGTGAGGCTTGGCGAGCCGTGCAGTTCATAACCCTGCGCGAGTATTTCCGAGATTCTGCGGCAGAATGCGGCATCGTCCTTGCCGGTGATCAGGCGGTAGCGGGGGAGGCCGTCGGGCGGGTTCGCGGGCATGTTCAACTCCTTGTGTGTCGGGCCACCGATAATGCCGTTTTACCGCGCCTCATTCCACCGCCAGCGGCCAGCCCTGGTGGTGCTGCACCAGAAAATCCACGAACACCCGCACCCGCGCTGGCATCGCCGGGCCGCCGACGAATACCGCGTGGATCGGCTCGCGGTCGCCCGGGTTGTAAGCCTCCAGCAGCGGCACCAGTGCGCCGTTTCGCAGTTCATCGGCGACGGTGAAGGTGCCGATACGTGCAATGCCGGCCCCCACCTTGGCCAGTTGCGCCAGGGCCTCGCCGCTGCTGCATTCGATGTTGCCGGTCACCTTCAGCGAAAATGTCTGCCCCTCGCGACGGAACGGCCACTCGGACACTGCACGGCGGAAGTTGAACCGCAGGCAGTTGTGCCGGGCCAGGTCCTCGGGTTGCTCGGGAGTGCCACAGCGCTCCAGGTATTCGGGCGAGGCCACGATGACTTCGCCGGTGTCGCCGACGAAGCGCGCCGTCAACGCGCTGTCTGGCAGATGGCCGAAGCGCAAGGCGACATCCGCCTGGCCACCGAGGATGTCGGTGATTTCGTCGCTCAGGGTCAGGTCGACCAGCACGTGCGGATACAGGGCGCTGAACGCCGCCACCAGCGGCACCACCGTCTGCCGGCCGTGGCCAAGCGCAGCGCTGACCCTCAGCCGGCCCCTGGGTACACCCTGGTCGGTGATGGCTTCTTCGACTTCGACCAGGTCGGCCAGGATGCGCCGCGCGCCGCGCAAGTACGCATCGCCCTCGGCGGTCAGGTTGATTGCTCGGGTGGTGCGCAACAACAGGCGGGTGCCCAGGCGCTGTTCGGTGCGGGCGATGATCCGGCTCACCGCCGAGGGTGTCAGCCCCAGCGCCCGCGCCGCTGCGGACAGGCTGCCTGCATCCACCACCTTGGCAAATACCTCCATCTCGCCGGAGCGCCCGTTGTAATCCATTTGTGCCTCTTACGCAAAGGTGGTTGCCAGAAAAGCGGTCTAGTGCTTCGAAAAATCGAATCGTAGCATTCCAGGCACAGATTAGGAGCTTTGCCATGCGTATCAACCCCCCACTTGTCGCACTCGCCGTCGGCGCCTTTGGCATCGGCGTCACCGAGTTCGCCCCCATGGGCATGTTGCCCAGTATTGCTGCCGACCTCGGCGTGTCGATCCCTGCAGCCGGGCTGCTGGTCAGCGCCTATGCCCTTGGCGTGCTGATCGGCGCGCCGCTGATGACGCTCACCACCGGCAAGATCCCACGGCGTTACTTGCTGATCGGGCTGATGGCGATTTTCACCCTGGGCAACCTGATGTCGGCGCTGGCGACCGATTACCACAGCTTGCTCATCGCCCGCGTGGTCACTTCGCTCAACCATGGCGCGTTCTTCGGCGTCGGTTCGATCGTTGCGGCCAGCGTGGTGCCGCCGGAAAAACGTGCCGGGGCGGTGGCCGCTATGTTCATGGGGCTGACGCTTGCCACTATCGGCGGTGTGCCAATGGCCACCTGGTTCGGTGAGTTGATGGGGTGGCGTACCGCGTTCTGGGGCATTGCCGGCCTTGGGCTGGTGACGATGGTAGCCCTGTGGTTTGCCTTGCCTGACCTGAAGTTGCCGGCCAGTGATGGCGTGATGGCCGAAATCCGTGTACTGGGGCGTGGGCCGGTGTTGTCGGCGCTGGCGCTGACGGTGGTCGGCTCCAGTGCGATGTTCACCGTGTTCACCTACATCGCGCCCATCCTGCACAGCGAGGCGGGGGCTTCCACCCCGTTCATCACGGCCATGCTGGTGCTGTTCGGTGTCGGCCTGACCTTGGGCAACGTGTGGGGCGGCAAGGCGGCGGACCGTTCGGTCGACCGCACCTTGATGGTCTCGCTGGCGGTGCTGATTGCGGTGTTGTTGGTGTTCCCGCTGGTGCTCGGCTGGCCGCTGCCGACTGCCTTGGCCGTGCTGGTCTGGGGCGCCGCCAGTTTTGCCCTGGTGCCGCCGCTGCAGATGCGGGTGATGGAGGCCGCCAAGCAGGCGCCTAACTTGGCGTCGGCGGTGAACATCGGCGCGTTCAATTTGGGTAATGCCATCGGTGCTGCGCTGGGTGGTGCGGTGATCAATGCAGGGCTGGGCTACCCGGCGATTTCGCTGGCAGGCGCGGCGATGGCGGGGCTGGGGCTGCTGCTGACGGTGGCCTGGCGCACGCGGACCAAAGCGCTGGTCCTGGACGCCAACCCATCTCGCTGATTCAGCAAGGGCCCTGTGGGAGCGGGCTTGCCCGCTCCCACAGGATAGGTGCTGGCCTTGCAGGCTGAGACCGATTCAATCAGCCACTTGAACGCGGTTGCGATGCACCATCCCCGCCGCACACTTGAGCGCAAACCCCAGCACGATCGCCACCCCGGCACTGACAAAGATCGTCTCGCGCCCCGCACTCTGCTGTTGCACCGCCACGAACGCAGGCGCCACGGCCGCTGCCCCCATTTGTAGGATACTCACCCATGGCGTCAGCGTGCCCTTCGGGTCATGGGTGGCGATGGCCCCCATGTAGTAGGTCAGCGCCAGCACCCAGCCAAAATTCATCAGGAACAACGCCCCGCACAACTGCTGCGCATCATGGGAGTGCCGCGCCAGTAGCACGATCGACAGCAGCACCAGCAGTGAACCCATGCCGATCATCGGCCCACGGCTCACCCGCGCGCCGAGCACGCTCGGCAGCGCCCCGCCAGGCAAACCGCCGAGTATACCCAGCCCGAACGCCCAGCCCACGTCCACCGGCCCGATCCCGCGCTCGCGCGCCAGGTGGTCGACAAACCCCCAGATGCAATAAATGGCCAGCTGCAGGCACAGCATCCCCAGCAACGCCGCGCGCCCGAGCATGGCCGAGCCGCCACCGCGCTGCGCAGGCTGCTGCGGCGCCTCGCGGTGCATTCGGGTAGGGACCAGCAGCGCTGCCAGGCCGATCAATACGAACCAGAAGCCCATGGATGCAATCGCCCCCCGGTTGCCAATCAGCTCCGCCAACTGCGGCATGCATGTGGCAGACAGGGCGAAGACGGCGGTCTGGATCAGCAGCGACAGCCCATACGAGCGGTCCTGCCCAGGCATGCGCCCCAGCCCACTGATCGCCCCCGCATACAGCAGCCCGGCGGCCATGCCACAGGCCAGGCGGCAGACGATCAGCGCCGACAGTGCGTCCAGCGCGCCACTGAGCAGGTTCAGTGCGCCGGCCGCGAGCGCGGCCGTCACGTATAGGCCCCGGCCACCGAAGCACCGCCCTAGAACAGGCAGGAGCAGGCTGCCCAGCAAGGTGCCGGCCATTTCCACAGACAGGATCCAGCCTTGCTGGCTCAGGTCCAGGTTCAGCCGTTCACTGACCAGGCCGATGAAGATCGGTTGCACGCCAATGATGATCAGCGCCGTGGCGGCGATGTAGATCAGGGCGGCACGCAGAAGCAGGGTGTTTTTATTGTTGTGCATTGGAGTTTCCCGGGTGCAGCAGGGCGCGCGGCCCGCAGGCCGCGGCAGTCAGGTCAGGCGTGGGGGAGGGTGCCTGCGTCATGGGTGATGCGGCCGTTCATCAAGGTCAGCGCCACCTCGGTCTTGCCGATCTGGTAGCGGTCGAGCTCGAACAGGTCTTGCTCAAGGATGATGATGTCGGCCCGCTTGCCTTCAGTGATCGAGCCGATCTCTTTCTCCAGGCCCAGCTGGTAGGCGCCGTTGAGGGTGTAGGCGGCAATCAGTTGGGGAATGCTCAGGCGTTCGTCGGCATCGGGCATCACCGGTGCATCGGGCTCGCCGCTGAGCTGGCGGGTGTGGCCCGATTCGATGTGTTCGACCGGTTTGTGCTGGCAGCGGCACTGGCACACCAGCCCGTCCATGCCGATGGACACGGTCACGCCCTGGTCGATGAAGCTGCGGAACTTGTACATCGAGGCCCAGCGCTTGAAACCGTAAGACTGCTGGATTGCCTCGGCATAGGCATCGACCACGCCCCACTGCAGTTGGGTATTGGCCATGACGCCGATACGGCGAAAACGCGGGATGTCGTCAGGGTGGGTGAGGAAGGCGTGGGTGATGACATGGCGGCGCTCGCGCGGTGGGTTGCTGGCGAAGGTGCGCTCGAACACGTCCAGGGCCATGCGCACCGCCGCGTCACCCACCGCATGCACCATCACATCGATGCCGTTGGCATCGGCGTTGCGCACATGCTGTTCGAACACGGCCTCCGGCATGGTCGTCGCGCCGCAGCTGTGCGGCTTGTCGCAGTAAGGTTCAAGCAGGTAGGCGGTGTGGTTCAGTTCGGTGCCGTCGAGCATCAGCTTCAGGGTTTGCGCCTTGACCAATGGCGAGGCATAGCGCGCGCGCAGGTCTTGCAGGCAGGCGACCGGGTCGTCCTCGGTGCCCGTGTTGATGTAGCTGCCCACCACCCGCACCTTCAGGCGTGCTTCGCGCTCCAGTTGCTGCAGGGTTTCGTACAGCAGGGCCTGGTCGCCGGCCGGGTCGAGGAAGCCGGCGTCGAACACCGTGGTGATACCAGCAGCCACCAGTTTTTCCTGCCAAAACGGGATGGAGCGCAGGTACAGGTCGATGCCGGTCGGCAGGTAGCCTGCTTCGCTCAGGCGTTGCATTAGCAAGGAGTAGGCGGCGCAGTCGATGATGATGCCCGTCGGCTCGCCGGTCACCGGGTCCTTTTCGAACCAGCTGGCGCCTTCTTCCACCGCCGGGGTATCGCGGTCGATGCCGGCAGCGTTCAGCGCAAACGTGTTGACCCACATGGTGTGGTAATCGGTGGACAGCAGGCACACCGGTTTGTCCGGGCAGATCGCGTCCAGCACTTCGCGGCGCAGCAGGTGCGGTGGCATCAGCGGCTGGATCCAGCCCATGCCGGTGATGGCCGTTTCCGTAGGGTTGGCGTCGACGTAGCGTTTGAGCAGGGCCAGCACTTCATCTGGGTCTTCATGGTTGACCAGCGCCTGGAAGGCGAAAGCGGTGCTGGAGAAGTGCCAGTGCGACTCGACGAAGCCGGGCAGCACCAGCTTGCCGCCGGCATCCACTAACCGCGTTGCCGGGCTGGCGTGGGCCATGACGCTGGCGTTATCGCCCACGCAGACGATGCGTTCCCCTTGCACGGCCACGGCGTTGGCCCAGGGCCGGTGCGGGTCGACGGTGTAGAGGCGGGCGTTATGGATGATGAGGTCTGCAGCGGTGGTCATGGCGGCTCCCTGGGTCAAAATGCCGCGCTAGTTTTGCGTCGATAAAAAGTTTTAGTCAATAAAATATTTTTGCGAGTTCAGCGATGTTGTATGCTGCCCATTCCCACCGATGGGTTCGACAAAGGTAGTGACGTGAGCGGATTACGCGAACAGCAGAAGGCCATGCGCCGGGAAACCATCAGCCGTACCGCGCTTGGCCTGTTCGAGGCGCAGGGCTACCAGACCACCACCATGGAACAGATCGCGCGCCTGGCGGCGGTGTCGGTGCCCACCGTGTTTGCCTACTTCGGCAGTAAGCAGGAGATCCTGCTGGAAAAACTGCGCGAAGCCGACCATCGCGCGGTCACCCAGGCGCGCCGCCGCCTGCCGGAATTCGACGATGCGCTGGATGCCTTGTGCTGCTACGAGGAACACCTCACCGACTACGCCTTCGCCGTGCTGCCTGCGCCGCTGTGGCGGGAGATACTGCCGCCCTTGCTGCCCCTGCTGGGCGGTGATCAGCACGACGTGCCGGCGGCGTACAAACGGGTCAACGACGCACTGGTCGATGAGTTGAAGCACTTGCTGCAGGATCTATGCGACAGCGGCAAGCTGCGGGCTGACCTGGATGTCGGCTATGCGGCGTTTCTGATCAACGACTATGGGCACCTGCAGTTGCTGCGCCTGTGCAATGGCGATGCGCTGGACATGGCCACGCACCGCGCCGAGGTGCGCAGGTTCATGGCCATGTTGCTGGCCGGCATGCGCCAATGAGGGGACGCCCATGGCTGTGACGCTGCGCAAGGCACGGGTCACCGACCTCCCTTCGATCTATTTGGGCGAGCAGGACTACATCCGCACCTGGGAGCCCGCTCACGCACTGGCCTGGCAGAACGACCTGCACCGCCACCTGACACGCTGGGTCGAGCACTTCGAGCGGCTCACCGTGGCGTTGCTGGATGAGCAGTTTGCCGGCTATTCGTTGTGGGCGCCCACCGAGGGGCAGGCCGAGCTGTGCACGATCAACGTCAGCCCGGCTTATCGGCGCTGTGGCATTGGCCGGGCGCTGCTGGAGCGTTATGGCGCCGATGCCGCACAAGCGAACTGTACCCGCCTGGTGCTGAGTGTCCGGGCAGACAACCCCGCCAGGTTGATGTACGAACAGGCAGGCTTCGCTTGCACCGGCACCGATTGCCATGGCTACCTGCGTTACGAAACAGTGACCGAGAGCCTTCAGAACGTGCCGCGCAAGGTCACCATGTAGCTGCGCGGTGCCCCATACCAGTTGCCGGTGTTGCTGGCATCCACGGTTTGGAAGTAGGTCTTGTCGAACAGGTTGTTGCCGTTGAGCGTGGCCGTCCAGTGCGCGTCGATGCGGTATTCGATCAAGCCGTTCCACAGCGCATACCCCGCCTGGCGGAACGCGTACGGGTCTTGCTGGCTGAGCGAGCCGTCGGGCATGCGATGCTGGACGAAACCTTGCTTGTAGCTGTCGCTTTGAATCGTTGCGCCCAGGCCGACCTTCCAGCGCTCGAACTCACCCGGCAGCTGATAGGTGGTGAAGAACTTGAACAAGTGCTTGGGCGTCTGCGTGCTCATCGGTTGGCCGTCGTTGCTCGGGTTGCCGGCGGTGCGCTGTTTGTTGATGTTCAGGGTGTAGCCGACCATCGCCTGCCAACCCGGTGCCAGCTCGCCGGAAATCTCGCTGTCGATGCCCTTGCTGATCACCTCGCCCGAAGCGCTGTAGAACCCTTGCCCGATGCTCACTGCCTCATTCATGCGCTGGGTGTAATACAGCGCACTGGACAGGTTCAGGCGCCCGCCCAGCAATTCACCCTTGGTGCCGAACTCATAGGTTTCGCCCTCGATTGGGTCCAGCGGCTGGCTGCTGGCCGACTTGTAGGCAGTCTGTGGTTGGAAGATCTCGGCGTAGCTGGTGTACAGCGACCACTGCTCGTTGAGGTCCAGCACCACGGAGCCGAAGGGGGTGATCTCGCCGCGGTTGCTCTCCTTGACCCGGGTGTCCATGTTGAAGTTGGGCACCACAGTGCGCACGTTGTCGCGGTAGTCGGAGTAGCGTGCGCCGAGGGTCAGGTGCAGCGGTTCGGCCAGTTGCGCTTTAAACGTGGCGTAGGCGCCGGATTTGCGCTGGTTCCAGTCGGGGTTGTAGTAATAGATGCCGGGCGTGCGTGGCTTGGGCATCGACCCTGCGTCGCCGCTGGTGATGTCGAACGGCACGTTGATGTCGCTGCTCGCCGACAGGTCGCTGTGGTCGGAATAGGTGCGCATCACCTCTTCATAGTCGGCGCCCACCAGCACTTCGTGTTGCAGGCCGAAGGCTTCGAAGGTGCCGGACAGGTTGGTGTCGAACAGGTCCTGCTCGTTGCTGTAGCCGCGGATGAAACGTTTGAAGGTGGTCAGGTTGGTGACTGGGTTGACCGAGTCGCTGACCTCGCCGATGTCCTGGGTCGAATCGAATTTGCTCTTGGTGTAACTGGCCTTGAGCGTCCAGTTGTCGTTCAGCGCGTGGTCGACCTTGGCGAAGTATTCGGTGCGTTTGTAGTTGTTGGCCGACCAGTCGGCTGCCAGCGAGCGGCTGCGCGAGCTGCCGATGGGCGAGCCGTCCTTGTAGCGCACCATGCCGCGGTCCCAGTAGCCGTCCATGTCGCGCCATTCGTAGGTGCCGCCGACAGTAACCAGCGTGGCGGGGCTGAGGTCGGCTTCGAGGGTGCCGAAGATCACGTGTTTTTCACTGTCGGCGTTGTCGTAGAAGTATTGTTTATCTTCGAACGACATCGCCACCCGGCCGCGCAAGGCGCCGTCGAACCCGAGCGGCCCGGTCAGGTCGACTTCGCTGCGGTAGTTGTCCCAGCTGCCGGCCGACTGGCTGATCTTCAGCTGGTTGTAGGGCAGGGCGCGCTTGCGCACCAGGTTGATGCTGCCACCGGGGTCGCCGGTGCCGCCGAACAGGCCGTCCGAGCCGCGCAGCACCTCGACGTGGTCGTAGGCGGTCATGTCGGGGAGGGTGTCGAAGGTTTCGTTGCGCAGCATCGGCGCGCCGCTGTCGGTCTGGATGCTGCGGATGACGAAGCCGCGCGAGTAGATCTCGTTCTTCGAATCGTTGCCACCCACCACGGTGATGCCCGTGGTCTGGTCGAGCACCTGGGTGAGGCTGGTGAGGTGCTGGTCCGCGATGCGCTGGCTGCTCATCACCGACACCGACTGCGGGGTTTCACGCAGGCTGCGGGCACGCTTGCCGCCTGCTGCGATGGCACCGGTAGTGTAGGAGCCGGTATTTTCGGTCTGCTCGCCAAGGTTGGCGGTACTGGTCACGTTGGTCGGGTCGAGCGCCACGGCGCCGTGCTGTGCGCCAGTGCCGATGGGCATCAGGCGATAGCCGCCGCTGTCTTGCGCCACCGCCAGCAAGCCACTGCCTTGCAGCAGGCGCTGCAGGGCCTGGTCGCTGCTGAAACTGCCTTGCAGCCCAGGGCTGTATTTGCCGGCCAGGTCGGCGGGAGCGAAGGCGATGTTCAGGCCGGTGGCGCGGCTTAGCGCGGTCAACGCGGCGTCCAGTGAACCTGCGGGGATGGCCAGTGCATGGCTGGCGCTGCTGTCGGCGGGTGCGGCCTGGGCCAGCGGTACACTGGCCAGGCCCAGGCTGGCGCAGAACAGGGCATGGCGGATGGCGATGCGCAAGGGAAGGTGTCGGGTCACGTCGAGTCTCGTTGGCAGTGTGAGTGTTTTGCTGTATATGCCGGGCGAGATCGACAACCCCTTCACACTGCGAAGCATTTTTTGCGTAGGTGGGTATCAGGCGCTCAGGCGCACCCAGTATCGGGTGTAGGCGTGCAGGCGCAGGCCGTGGGCCTGGGCGATGAAGGCCAGGGTGGCATCGGTGTCGGTGAGGTTGAAGTTGCCGCTGATCAGGCGTTGGCCGACCTGCGGGTCGCAACCCAGGTAGCCGCTGCGGTAGCGGCCGAGTTCGCCGAGCAGCTCGGCCAGTGGCATGTCGCGTGCGGGCAGCACACCGTCGCGCCAGGCTGCGGCGTCCTGGGCGCTACCGGGTAAGCGCAGGCAATTGTCCGCCGTCATCTGCCAGGTTTCGCCAGCCTGGGCGATGACCGCTTCACCGTGGCGCGGCTGCAGGCGCACCGCGCCTTCGGTAACGCCCAGGCGGCAGGCTTGTGGGGCCAGGCGCACGCTGAAGCAGGTGCCCAGGGCTTCGAACTGCCCCAACGCCGTGTCCACGCGCAGCGGGCGAGGGCGCGGGCTGCTGCTGTCGGCGCCGCTGTTGAGGTTCAGCTCGCCGCGCAGCAATTCGATATGCCGGGCACGCTCGTCGAAGTGCAGGCGCACGGCGCTGTCGGTGTTGAGCTCCAGCAGGCTGCCATCGGCGAGGGTCCAGCGCCGGTGTTCGCCCACGCCGGTGCTGTAGTCGGCCAGCAAGCGCTGCACGGGCGCGGCATCGCGCAGGCCCCAGCTGGTGCTACCGACTGCGGCGAACAGGGCCAGCAGCTTGAGCATCTGGCGCCGTTGCAGGCGTGCTTCGGGCAATTTGGCCAGTGCCTGGCGGGCCAGCCCGCTCGGCATGCCGGCAAACCGGCCGGTCAGGCTCTGCATACGCGCCCAGGCCTGGCGGTGCACGTCGTCACTGGCCAGCCAGGCGTCAAAGGCCTGGCGGGTGGCGAGGTCGGGTTGGTTGTAGGTCAGGCGGATTGACCATTCGATGGCCTCGTCGACCGCATCGCTCGGCAGCGAAGGCAGCGCGGCGCCTTTCATGGCGTGCCCTCGAAAACCAGTTGGTAGCAATGGCGCAGGGCCTTGGCCAGGTCACGCTCCACCGTCGACAGCGACACCCCCAGCTGCTCGGCGATGCGCGGGCAGGGCAAACCGTCCAGTTGTGCCAGCAGGAAGACCGTGCGCGCCCGCTCCGGCAAACTGTCGAGCAGGCGGTCGATGGCCACCAGGGCTTCGATGGCCAGGGCACTGACCTCCGGCGAAGGCGCTTGCGCCTCGGGCAACTGCGCCAGGGTGTCAAGCCAGGCGCGTTCGATGTCGCGGTGGCGCCAGAGGTCGATCACCAGGCCGCGGGCAATGGTCCGCAGATACGCGCGTGGCGTTTGTGGCACCTGTGCTTGGCGCCGCTGCAGCACGCGTACGAAGGTGTCCTGGGCCAGGTCGGCTGCATCCGCCGCGTTGTTCAGCCGATGGCGCAGCCAGCCTTGCAGCCAGCTGTGGTGTTCGACGTAGAGGTGCTCGATGGGGTGTCTGGCGGGCATGCGTGCTTCCCTTGCCATGCATGAATGCTAATGAATCGCATTATTACCCATTGTTCGACCGGCAAACCAGTGCTTTGCCATTTGCCCTGGCCCGCGATCGTGCGCTACGCCTCCTCACCGGTCGATCAACCGATGACGAGGCATGTGCACCGCGTGCCGGGCCCTGCACTCAAGGGTGCTCGATCACCATCACGGCGGTAGTATCCGCCTCGAACGCTTCGAACACATGCGGCAGGTGCGCCGAGTAGCTGATGTAGTCGCCTGCGTGCAGCAACACGGGGTCGCTGGCCGGGCCGATGTTGGCGCTGCCGGTACACAGCACCACGTGCTCGACCGTGCCTGGCAGGTGGGGTTGCGACAACCGCGCCTCCCCGGGCTGCACCTTCAGCCGGTAAATGTCCCGCTGCACGCCGGCAGGGCAGTCGGCCAGCAGGGTGGCGGCGTAGTTGGAGGCTTCGGCATAGGCGGTCATGCCCTCGTTGGCACGGATGACACGCAGGTGCTGCTGCGGTTGTTCGAAGAACCGCGTCACCTGCAGGCCCATGGCCATGGCCAATGACCACAGGGTTTCGATACTGGGGTTGCCGATACCCGATTCGAGCTGTGACAAGGTCGACTTGGCAACCCCAGCGCGCTTGGCCAGCTCGGTGACCGAGAGCCCGGCCAGCTGTCGTTCACGTTTGATTGCCAGGGCCAGCAGGTCGATCCGGCTGAGCGGGTTGCCGGGCATTTCGTTCGTTATGTCATTCATTTGTTCTTTAAATCATCCTTAAAGGTGTTGACGGTCCGGCAGGTGCTGTTCACTATGTCGGTCGTTAGTTCATTATATCGTTCGATTTGCCGACCATGGGGCCAGCATCAAGGTGGCTTAGGTTACGGCAACGCCCGCAGCAAGGAAGCAGTGCAAATGAAGCCAGATGCCCGTGGGGCCGTTGAAATGATTTTGGCCATGGTGATTTCCGGCACGGTCGGCTGGTTTGTCGTCATGTCCGGGCAAGCGCCGGAGGCCGTGGTGTTCTGGCGCTGCCTGTTCGGCGCCCTGGCAATGCTGGTGGCGTGCCTGGCGCTCGGGGTTTTCCGCCAGCCGCGGATCACTGCCCGGCAATTTGCACTGGTGTGCCTTGGCGGTGTAGCGCTCATGCTCAATTGGGTGCTGCTGTTCAGTGCCTACGGCCATTCCTCGATCGCCATTGCAACAGTGGTCTATCACGTCCAGCCATTCATGTTGGTCGGCCTGGGCGTGGTTTTCTTTGCCGAGCGCCTGAGCCCGGCCAAGGTGGGCTGGCTGCTGCTGGCCTTTGCCGGGTTGGTGCTGATCGTGTCGGCAAAGCGCAGCGGGCAAGCGGTGGGCTCCGACTATGTGGCCGGTATCTGCCTGGCGTTGGCATCTGCGTTCTTCTACGCAGTGGCGGCGGCAATCACCAAGCGCCTTAAAACCGTGCCGGCGCACCTTATCGTGCTGATCCAGATGATCGTCGGCGTGCTGGCGCTGGCACCGTTCGTGGATGTTGCCGCACAGGACATGGCGAGCGATGCCTGGACCTACCTGATCATTATTGGCGTGGTGCATACCGGGGTCATGTCGACGCTGCTGTACAGCGCCATCCAAAAGATCCCGACCGCGCTGGTCGGGGCGCTTTCGTACATTTACCCGATCGTCGCGATCATGGTCGATTGGCTTGCCTTCGGCCACCCCCTTGGCGTGCTGCAGATGGCCGGTGCTGCCGCCATCCTGCTCGCCGCCGCAGGCATGAATTTCGGTTGGGCGCTGACGCGCGCCAAGGGGCAGGAAGCGGCTGCTGGTTCGAGGTAGATCGCCAGGCGATCTGCCTGACTGCGCTGCAGGCGCTGGTCGACCAGGGCCGCCTCGCTGCGTCGGTGCTGGCCCAGGCACGCGCTAGGCTGTGCGACACAGCGGTGGCCCATGACTGATCCGGGCGAGATGACCGAGTGAGCCTGGTGTTGCTCAAGTGCCATCTCTATTGGGTGTGCCTGCTGTGGCAGGCACTGCCCCTCAGCGTCGAGGACTTTCGGGCGTTGCTGGTGGCCACGCAACTGGGCGTCCAGCAGTGCCCGCGCCTGTATTGCGGGCCGTTCTGAAGGGGCAGGCACAGCCGTTCAGGCGTTCGCGTACGCATAAAACCCTTGGACCTGCACAGTGACGTAAATTAGAATCACTCCTATTTACGCCACTGCAGGGCTTTCCCCATGATCGACGCCGCGACGCCCCCGCAGCACAGCCTGCCTGCCCTGTACCGCGAGCATCGGAGCTGGCTGGAAGCCTGGCTGCGCCGGCGCCTGGGCAATGCGTGGGATGCGGCCGACCTGAGCCAGGACACCTTCCTCAAGGTGCTGGCCAGTGCCCAGCCGCTGGCGGAAATTCGCGAGCCGCGCGCTTACCTGCTGACCGTGGGCAAGCGCCTGCTGAGCAATTTTCACCAGCGACGTAGCCTTGAACAGGCCTACCTGAACGCGCTGGCGCAGTTACCTGAACAAAGCCTGCCGTCTGCGGAGCAACGTTGGATTCTGCTGGAAACCCTGCAAGCACTCGACGAATTGCTCGACGGGCTCAAAGCCCCGGTACGCAAGGCCTTTCTCTGGAGCCAGCTAGAAGGCCTGGGCTACTGCGAAATCGCCGAACGCCTCGGCGTTTCCGAGCGCACCGTCAAACGCTACATGGCGCAGGCCTATGAGCACTGCCTGTTGGCGCAGCTGTAATGGCTGCACCTTCCACCGAGGCCCGTGAAGTGGTGCGTGCTGCGGCGCGCTGGTTGGCGCTGCTGGAGTCTGGCAAAGCCAGTGAGCTCGACCTCCAGCGCCTGGCGCAATGGCGCGCCAGCAGCAGCCTGCACGAAAATGCCTGGCAAAAGGCGCAGTTGCTGCGCCAGCGCTTTGCCCAGTTGCCGGGCGAGCTGGCGATGGCCACGTTGGACCGCCCGGACGCCGGGCGTCGTGCACTGCTCAAGCAGGCGCTGGGGGTGGCCGCACTGGTCCCCGCCGCCTGGCTGCTTGGCCGGCAGATGCCGCTGGAGGCCTGGACCGCCGACGTGCATACCGCCGTGGGGGAGCGCAGGCGCTTGCTGCTGAGCGATGGCACGGCCTTGCAGTTGAACACCGACAGTGCGGTCGACATCGACCTGCCTGCGCGACGGCTGACATTGGTCAGGGGGGAGGTTGCCGTCACGGTCCCCGCCGGCGTGAGCATGGCGGTGCAGGTGCCCTTTGGCCAGGTTGCCGTCAGCGCGGGCGAGGCCTGTGTGCGCCTGATCGATCAGGCCTGCCGAGTGTCTGTGCTCAGTGGCACCGCCATCCTGCAGCCACTGCGTGGCGCAGCCCTGGCGCTGCAGGCCGGGCAGCAGGCCAGCCTGCAGGCCGGCGGCGCTGGTCCGGTCACCGCGCTGGATGATCTGCTGCTGGGGTGGCGAGACGGGGTGCTGAGGCTGGACGATCGGCCGCTGGGCGACCTGTTGCGTGAGTTGCGCAGGTACCGCGCCGGTGTGCTGCGTTGGGAGCCGGCGCTGGAAACCCTGCGGGTCACCGGCACCTTCCGCCTCGACGACACCGACCGGGTACTGACGCTGCTGGCCGCCAGCCTGCCGCTGGAGGTGCATGCGCGCACCCGTTACTGGGTCACACTGGCTGCGCGAGAAAATCGCGCGTGAGGCTGTCCCCTTTTCTCCACTCGCCGGTCATTAGCAGTAGGAAAAAATAACGGGAGCCTTGTTCGATGCCTGCAGTACAGCCTTGCCGCCCACATCCCTGGATGCACCTGGGTTTCACCCTGAGCCTGCTGTTGAGTACCCCCGCCTGGGCCGATGACCTGGCCCGGCGCGCCTATCAGGTGCCCGCCGGCAGCCTGGGCGCGGCGCTTACCCGGTTTGCCGACCAGGCCGGCGTCAGCCTTTCGCTGGACCCGGCGCTGCTCAATGGCCGGCAAAGCGCCGGGTTGTCCGGCAGTTACAGTGTGACCGAAGGCTTCCTGCAGTTGCTGCAGGGCAGTGGCCTGCAATTGCGGCAGGTAGGCGAGGGCGCCTATACCCTGATGCCCGCAGTGCAAGGCGCCGATGCCCTGGAAATCGCCCCGACCAGCATTGTGGGTGGCCATGCCTCGGGCAGCGAAGCCCAGCCTTACGCCGGCGGGCAAGTCGCGCGCCAGGGCTCGCAAGGCCTGCTCGGCACCCGCGATTTCATGGACACGCCGTTCAGCATGACCACCTACACCAGCGACCTGGTCAAGAACCAGCAGGCCCGCACCTTGGGTGACCTGATTGCCAGCGACCCGTCGGTGCGCGCCACCAACCCGGCGGGTGGGCGTTTCGAGCAATTCACCATTCGCGGCTTCAGCCTGTTCAACAGCGATGTGGCCTACAACGGTCTGTACGGCATCCTGCCGACCTATTCGATCGACATGGAAATGGCTGACCGGGTCGACATCATCAAAGGGCCGAGCCAGATGATCAACGGCATCTCGCCACGCGGCAGCGTGGGCGGCGGCATCAATGTGGTGCCCAAGCGCGCAGGCGATACGCCCATCACCGAGTTCACCGGCAGCTACGCCTCCAACAGCCAGGTGGGCGGCGCAGTGGATATCGGCCGCCGCTTTGGCGAAGGCGACCGGTTCGGCGTGCGCTTCAACGGGGTGAAACAAGCCGGCGATACCGAATGGGACCACCAGCGCGTCGAACGCGAAATGGCCGTGCTGGGCCTGGACTTTCGCGGCGAGCGCCTGCGACTCTCGGCTGACCTCGGCCACACCGAGCGCGACACCGACGCGCCGCAGGAGCGGGTGCTGGTCGGCGCCAACGCCAAGGTGCCCAACGCCGACGACGTACGCCGCAACTACGCCCAGGCCTGGAGCCAGGCACGCACCAACGACACCTTCGGCGCACTGAATGCCGAGTATGACATCAGCGATTCGCTGCTGGCCTATGGCGCGGTCGGTGCCCGCAAGAGCCACCATGACTTCCTGCGCCACAACGTTTCGATCGTCAATGACGACGGCGACTTCACCGTCCAGCCGCGCGATTTCACCCGCGATGAATCGGTGCGTACCGCCATGGCCGGGTTGCGCAATTGGTTCCACACCGGGCCGGTCAGCCATGAGCTGAACCTGGCCGCCAGTTACTTCTACATGGACTTCGAAAACGGTGGCGCACGCTATGCCTCGGCGCCCAGCAACCTCTACAACCCGGTGGCAACGCCGACGCCCGGCACCCCGTCGCGGATCGACGCCCAGGTGTACACGGAAAATCGCTTTACCGGGCTGGCGCTGGCCGACACCCTCGGTTTTTTCGACGACCGCCTGCTGCTGACACTCGGTGCCCGCTGGCAGCGGGTGCAGGTGGATGACTGGAGCGATGGCGTGAAAGGCGACACCGCCTATGACGAGGAGAAAGTTTCGCCATCGGGAGGGGTGCTGCTCAAGGTCACCGACCAGCTATCGCTCTACGCCAACTACATGGAAGGCCTGAGCCAGGGCAAGATCGCGCCTTCCACTTCGGTCAACGAAGACCAGATTTTCCCGCCCTTCACCAGCCGCCAGGTCGAGGTCGGCGCCAAGTACGACCTGGGCCGCGTCGCCTTCACCGCCAGCGCCTTCCGCATTCGCCAGCCGGCCTACGAGACCAACGCCCGTTCCCGCGTGTTCGGCCCCAATGGCAAACGTGACAACCGCGGCATCGAGCTCAGCGTGTTCGGTGAGCCGCTGGATGGCGTGCGCCTGCTGGGTGGGGTGATGTACATCGACAGCGAACTGACCGACACCGTGGGCGGCACCTTCGATGGCAACCGAGCACCGGCCACGCCTGAGTACAACGTCAACCTCGGCGCCGAATGGGATGTGCCCGGGCTGGCTGGGCTGACCCTGACGGCGCGGGGCATCCACTCCAGCTCGCAGTACCTGGATCAAAACAACAGCAAGCAGATCGACGGCTGGGAGCGCTTCGACCTGGGCGCGCGGTACGCCTTCAAGGTCGATGCCACGCAGGTCACCCTGCGCGCCAGTGTCGAGAACGTGCTGGATGAGCGCTACTGGGCATCGGCCGGGGCGTCGGATGACAGCGAGCCGGGGCTGACGTTGTCGACGCCCCGGACCTATCTGCTGTCGGCAACGCTGGGGTTCTAGGCCATGCCGTTGCGCCCATGGGTCAGGAAGCCGTCACGCTCGCTCAGCCGTTGGTAGTAATCACGCACTGCCGGCAAATGCGGGTGCTCGAAAGGCGTTTCAAACCAGCGGTTGACCGACAGCCCGATGGGGATGTCGGCCAGGGTGAAGCGCTCACCGGCCACATAAGCACCGGTGGCGGTCAGCTGCTGTTCGAGTATGCGCATATAACGTGACCAGTCCTCGCACCCTGCGGCAAGTGCCTGGGCATCCTGGTGGGCCGGTGAATGCCGCACCAGCGACATGAACGCGTAGCTCCACGAGCGGTTCAGGTCCGAGGCCTGCCAGTCGATCCACTGATCGACGCGGGCCCTTGCCTTGGCGTCGGTGGGGTAGAACGCGGCATCGCCATAGCGCGTGGCGAGGTAGCGAATGATGGTGTTGGATTCCCACAGTGTGAAGTCGCCGTCCTGGATCACCGGGACCATGGCATTGGGGTTCAGAGCCAAAAATGCTGGGGCATCGGTGGCCTGGTAGCCCGCGCCCCAGTCTTCGCGCTCGAAGGGGATATCGAATTCGCTGCAGGCCCACAGGACCTTGCGCACGTTGATGGAAGACGCCCTGCCCAATATCCGTAACATGCTGTCAGTCCTTTACCGGGAAGAGCCGATCGTCAACCACGGCCCTTCCTCGGTCAAGCGCAAAAACAGCGGTCAGTAACGCACTTCCAGCCCCACGTACGCGCCGATGCCGTCGCCCGGCCAGAACGCCGCCGTGTCCTGACCCCGTGCGTCGTACACCGGCGTGATCGCCGTCACATAAGCCTTGTTGGCCAGGTTCTTCAGGTCCAGCGAGACCTTCCAGTTACCTTTGGGCGCTTCATAGCCCAGGTTCGCACCCCAGAGGGTGTATGACGGCGCGTACAGGCTGTTGGCATAGTCCGCCGCCGTGCGCGACGCCGACTGCACGTTCACCCCGGTGTACCAGCCGCTGTGGTCCTGGTACTGCAGCTCGCCCTGGTAGATGTGCTTGGGCACGCCCGGCAGCTGGTTGTCGCCAAAGGCCTCGTCATGCCGGTAGTAGAAGTCGTTGTAGGTGTACACCTGGCGCCAGCGCAGCCGGTCGCCCTGGGCGTTTTCCCACAAGCGGGTGTTGAGGCCGGCCTCGACGCCCTGGTGGATGGTAGGCGAGGCGTTGAATGCACCCGTGACCGCCGCTGCCGTGGAGGTGGCAGGGATGAGCTGCACGTTCAGCAGCTCGTCGTGGATCCACGAGCGGTACAGTGCCAGGCTGCCGTCGAAGATGCCGTGCGAGCCCTTGATACCGACTTCGAAAGTGTTGGCCTTCTGCTCCACCAACGGGCGGATGTAGGGCAGGGCAGGGCCCGAGCCCGAATATTCCCACGAGGCAGGCGGGTCGATGCTGCGGCTGAAGTTGGTGAACAGCTGCAGGTTGGGGCTGAACTCGTAACGCAGGCCAATACGGGGGGCAATGCTCCAGTTGTCGTAGTCCACATGCTGCGGGAAGGCGGTGGTGTTGGCGTTCACCGCGTGGTCGATGTCGACCTTGCGCCGCACATTGATGAACGAAACACCGCTGGTGAGCCACAGGTTGTCGACTAGGTTGAGGTCGTTGCCCAGCGCGATCACCCGGTCGAACGAGTCCTTGTAATCGACTTTTTTCAGCGACACTTTGTCGTCGTTGGCCGAGTTCACGCCACCGCGCAGGTGCTGGGTGGAGGTGAAGGCGATGTTGCTGCGGCTTTCATGGCCGAACAAGGTGTCGACGCGGTCGTAGCCCAGCAGCAGGCCGAGGTCGTGCCAGTCCCAGTAGCTGGGGTTGCTCGGGCTGCGCGGGCTGTTGGTGTGGCGGTAGTCGTGGTACGACAGGCCGACGGTCAAGCGGGCGTCGTCGTCGAAGGTGTAGGTGGTCTTGCTGCCCAGCCAGATGCTGCCGGGGCGGCGCGCACCGGCACCGCTGCTTTCGGCGGTGGCGCTGGCGCGGCGGCTGTGGTGCAGGGCCGCATCCAGGGTGGTGGCGCTGGGGTCGTTGTGGGTTTCGTCGCGGTAGCGCAGCAGCAGGCGGCTTTCCAGTTTAGGGCTGAAGCGGTAGCCGGCATTGGCAACGATGCCGGAGCTCTTCGCCAGGCTGTAGTCGCGGTAGCCTTCGTTGCGGTAGTTGTCGGCTTGCAGGTAGTAGTCCAGGTCGCCTTCGACGCCGCCGTAGCTGATGCTCTGCTTCTGGTAGTGGTAGCTGCCGGCTTCGGCGCGCACGCGCAGGCCGGGGGCGCTGTAGCCACTGTGGTTGACGAAGTTCACCGCACCGCCCAGGGTCAGCGCACCGTACTGGAAGGCGTTGGCGCCGCGCAGGATCTCGGTGTAGTTGACGCCGCTGGTGTTGAGGAACTCGTAGGGCGTGCCGCCGGGGCCGGTCAGCGGCAAGCCGTCGAAGAGGAACTTGATGCCTTCGCGAAAGTACCCCGGCGAGGTGTTGGCGCCCGAGCCGCGAATGGAGATTTTCGCCGCATCGTTGCCGCCGGTGGACTGCACGAACACCCCGGGCTGGTAGGCGAGGGTGTCCTGCAGGGTAGCGGTGCGGCCTTTGGCGACTTCCTCGCTGTCGACCACGCTGGTGCCGCCGGGTACTTCGGCCAAAGCACTGGCCGCTTGTTGCACTTCGGTTTGCTTGTTGCCCTGCACGGTCACCGTGCCCAGGGCCTGGTCAGCCGCCAGTACCGTGGCCGGGGCCAGCAGGGCCGTGGCCACGGTGGCCAGGGCGGCCTGGCGGACCGCCAGGCGCAGTGGATGGGGTTGGCTCGCACGCATCGTCGTATTCCTTGAAAGTCATCGTAGGTCCTCGGCGTTCTATGGGAATAGTCAGGCCTGTCGAAGGGGACAAGAGCAGTTTCTGTGCCAGGTGGCAATGTGCCGAAAGTTGTGGCTTGGTCGCCGCGTTGTATTTAAATCACTGAACAGATCGGCATAGTTTGTTGCGCCGCTGTTGTACGTCGAACAGTGCCAGTTATAGTTAAATACCGAAAACGACAGCAGCGTCCATGGTGCCTTGAGAAAAGCAGTACAGAGCGCTTGCTGTTGGTTTTGCAACATACGCTGAACAGTTTGTGCGGTTCGGCAACTTACAATCGCTTAAGCCCCTAATAAATAGGCCGGTAACGGCTGGCACGACTACTGCAACAGACTTTTTTACCTGAAAGGCGACGCGTAAAGATGTCGGCTTTCTATATAAGGGAGTCTCTGCAGTCGATGAAGCACTTCATTTATCGCTGGTGGGTAACAAGTACCTTGTTGCTGGCCGCCTGCTCGCCGGCCACGCCGCCGGACACCGCCAGCACCTTGAAGGGCGAGACGGTCAGCGAGGTGGACGGTGTACTGCGCTATGCGCCCGGCGACTTCGTCGAGCAGCAACCCGGCCGGCGTGGCGGCACCTTGCGCGTGTCGGCCGCAGGCGATGCTGGCAGCTTCGACATTCATGCGCTGTCCCACGGCAACATCGCCTGGATGGGCCGAGTGCTTTTCGACTGCCTGGTGTACCAGGCCGAAGACGGTACCCTCACACCGTGGCTGGCGAAAAGCTGGGACATCAGCGCCGATGGCCTGACCTACACCTTCCACCTGCGCGACGATGTCACCTTCAGCGACGGTGAGCGCTTCAACGCCGAAGCGGTGCGGGTCAACCTGGAGCACATGCGCGACCCGAAGACCAAGTCGCCGCTGGCGGCGGCCTATATCGCGCCATACCTGAAGGGCCGCGTCGTCGATGAGTTCACTTTCGAGGCCACCTTGCGCGAGCCCTACGCGCCGTTCCTCGATGTGCTGTCGCAAGGCTGGCTGGGGATGATCTCACCACGGCAGATCCTGGAAGCGCCCGCGACCATCGCCAGCAAGCCCGTCGGCAGCGGCCCGTTCGTGCTCACCCGTTGGGTGCGTGTGCAGGGCGCCACCTTCGAGCGCCGCCGGGGCTACCACTGGGCGCCGCCGGCCACCCATCACCAGGGCGAGGCCTACCTTGACCGCATCGAGCTCAGCTACGTGCCCGAAGCGATGATCCGCTACACGTCGCTGGAGGCCGGCGACAGTGACATGGCCCTGGATGCACCGGCGCAGAACGCCGAGGCGATCCGCGCCAACCCCGACCTGGTGTTGCGCAGCCGCGTGCGCAAGGGCATCCCGTTTCGTAGCATCACCTTCAATGTCGAGCGCCCGCCCTTCGATGACGTGCGCGTGCGCCAGGCAGTGGCCAAGGCCATCGACCGCAAGGGCCTGGCGTGGATCTCAGGCTTTGGCGAATACCTGGCCAACGACGGCTTCCTGGCCGTGAACACCCCCGGCTACGACCCGGTGGCTGCAGCTGCGCTGGCTTTCGACCCGGCACTCGCCAACCGCCTGCTCGATGACGCCGGCTGGACCGGCCGAGATGCGCAGGGCTTTCGTACCCGCAATGGCCAGCGCCTGGCCGCGACCCTGTTGACCTACGACAACCCGGCGTTCCCCGCCAACGTCGCCGTGGCCACCCAGGCCGACCTGCGCAAGGTCGGTTTCGACCTGGACATCCAACTGCTGCCCATCACCCGGGTTTCCGAGCTGCGCTACGCCGGCGACTTCGATGCGCTCGGCGGCGGTTACTGGCACACCAACACCGCCGATGGGCTGTACATCCTCTATCACAGCCAATCGATCCCCAGCGCGCGCATGCTCGGGCAGAACGTCGGCCACTTCCGCGATGCGCAGGTCGATCAACTGCTGGGCGAAGCCCGTGGCAGTACCGACCCGGCTCGCCGCCAACAGCTCTACCGCCAGGCCCAGCAACGCCTCGCCCAGACCCTGCCCTCGGTGCCTTCGGTGGAGGCGCAGATGCTGCTGGCCTACCGCAAGGCCGTGGGCGGCGTGCTGTTCGACGGCTCGCACAACGTTCCCCTGTTCACCGGCGTGTGGCTGGCCAAGGAGCAACCATGACACTGCTGCCAACCCTGCTGCGCCGCCTGCGTGACGGCGTAATCGTACTGTGGGCCGCTGCGACGCTGACCTTCATCGCCGTGCAGCAGACTGCCGCAGACACCGCGCTCGCGATTCTCGGTGGCCCTGACGCCATGCCAACGCCGGCCATGCTTGCCCAGGTGCGCGCCGATTACGGCCTCGATGAACCGCTGTGGGTGCAGTACGGCCACTACCTGGCACGCCTGGCCCAAGGGGACCTGGGCGAATCGTATCGGCTGCGCATTCAGGTCAGCCAAGCTATCGGCGAACAGGTCGGTGCCACCCTGGCCCTGGCCAGCACGGCGGCGCTGCTGGCGGTGTTGTTGGCGCTGCTTTCGGCGCTGCTCACCGCCAACCGCAGCCGGCGCCTGCGGGCGCTGGTGTCGGGTGTCGAGCTGGTGCTGTCGTCGACCCCCAACTTCGTGATTGGCACCTTGCTGCTGCTGGCCTTCGCCTTCTACTTCCACCTGCTGCCGCCCTCAGGTTCCAGCGGCTGGCGCTCGCTGGTGCTGCCGACCCTGGCCTTGGCGCTGCCGATTGCCGCGGTGCTGGCCCAGGTGCTGCGCCAGTCGCTGGAACAGGTGCTGGAACAACCCTTCATCACCCAGGCCCGCGCGCGCGGCATGTCCGACACCGCCGTGCGCTTGCGTCATGCCCTGCGCCACGCGCTGGTGCCGCTGGTGACCCTGGCCGGCTACGTGTTTGCCAGCCTGCTGGGCGGCGCGGTGGTGCTGGAGCTGCTGTTCGGTCGCCAGGGGATTGGCCGGCTGATGCTCGAAGCCACCGGCAACAAGGACGTGCCGCTGGTGCTGGGCGTGACCCTGCTGGCGGCGGCCATCTACGTGCTGGTGAACCTGCTGGTGGACCTGCTGACCCAGGCCATCGACCCGCGCACCGCGCGCCGCTGAATTCAACAGAAAGGAACCTTCATGAGCCAAACATCTGTTACCGACGCCGAGCTTGATGCACGCTTCGCGCCCCTGTACGCGCGCATCGCCGAGGGCGCGGTGGCGCGCGAGCAGCAACGCACCCTGGCCTTCGAACCGGTAGCCTGGTTGCGCGAGGCGGGCCTGGGTGCCTTGCGTGTGCCGCGCAGCCACGGCGGCCTTGGCGCCAGCCTGCCGCAGCTGCTGCGCCAGCTGGTGCGCCTGGGCCAGGCCGATTCCAACCTGCCGCAGATCTTCCGTGCTCACTTTGGCTTCGTCGAAGGGCGCCTGGCCTCCAACGATGCAGCGTCGCAGGACTATTGGTTTGCCCGCGTAGTGGCCGGCGAGCTGTGGGGCGCGGCCATGGCCGAGCGCTCCGACAGTACCGGCAACACCGTACAGCTCAGCGACGCTGAAGGCGGCTTGCACCTGGACGGCGAGAAGTACTACTGCACCGGCACCCTCTACGCCGATTGGGTAGCGGCGGTGGCCAACCATGGCGATGACTTCGTCAGCCTGGCGGTGCCCACCCGTGCACCGGGCGTGGAGCGGGTCGATGATTGGGACGGTTTCGGCCAGCGCCTGACCGGCAGCGGCACCACGCGCTTCACGCGCGTCGCCGTGCAACCGCAGCACCTGCTGCGCCGCTTCGCCAAGGGCGAGCTGCGCGCCGAGTCGTACCTCACGGCGTTCTACCAGGCCGTGCACCTGGCTACCCTGGCCGGCATCGGCCGCGCTGTGCTGGCCGATGCCGTGGCCTTTGTCCAGGGCCGCACGCGGGCGTTCGGCGTGCCGGGGCAATCGCAACCGGCCGACGACCCGCTGGTGCAGGCGGTGATCGGCCGCCTGGCAAGCCTGGCCTTCGCCGCCGAGGCGCAGGTCACGGCGGTGGGCCAGAGCCTGCAGGCCGTGTTCGAAGCCGGGCAGGCCGGCGAGGTGCCGGAGCAGCTGTACACCGACGCCGAGATTCACACCTTCCAGGCCCAGCAAATCGTGCTGCCGCAGGTGCTGCAGGCCAGCACCTTGTTGTTCGAAGTCGGCGGCGCCTCGGCCACCAGCAATGCCCGGCGCCTCGACCGCCACTGGCGCAACGCGCGCACGTTGGCCTCGCACAACCCAGCCATCTACCGCGAGCAGGCCTTGGGCAACTACTACCTCAATGGCATCAGCCCGGCCCAGGCCTGGCGTGACCGCCAGGCCGCCGCCAGCGAAGGGCAGGGCAGCGGCGACGAAGCCAGCGCGGTCTGAACAGGAGAACCCCATGAGCAGCAAACCCGCACAGATGAGCCTGGGCATGAATATCCTCGGCTTCGGCTCGCACGCCGGCGCCTGGCGCCAGGGTGAAGCGGCGATCGATGCCTATATCGACGTCAACTACTACCGCGACATCGCCCGGTTGTCCGAGCGTGGCTGCCTGGATGCGATCTTCCTCGCCGATGGGCCAGCACTGCCGCCCGATGTATCCAGCCAGCCGGGCGGGCGCCTGGAGCCGACCGTGTTGCTGACGGCCGTGGCCGCGGCCACGGATCGGATCGGTGTGATCGCCACCTGTTCCAGCACCTACAACGAGCCGTTCAACCTGGCCCGGCGCATCGCCTCGCTGGACCACATCAGCGGTGGCCGCGCGGCCTGGAATGTGGTCACCAATGCCGGTGACGCCGCTGCGCAGAACTTCGGCCTGGCAGGTGCGCCGTTGCATCTGGACCGCTATGGCCGTGCCGAAGAGTTTGTCGATGTGACCCTGAAGCTGTGGGACAGCTGGGAGGACGACGCGGTGATCGGTGACCGCGCCGGCGGGCGTTTTGCCGACCCGCGCAAGGTCCACACCCTGGATTTCCAGGGCAAGCACTTTCAGGTCAAGGGCCCACTGAACCTGCCGCGCTCGCCACAAGGGCGGCCAGTGGTGGTGCAAGCGGGGTCGTCCGAAGGCGGCAAGGCGCTCGGTTCGCGTTATGCGGATGCGATCTTCACCACCCAGACCACCCTGGCCGACGGGCTGGCCTTTTATCAGGACATGAAGGCCCGAGCCAAGGCCTGGGGGCGCAACCCGCAGCACCTGAAAATCATGCCTGGGCTGTCGACCGTGATCGGCAGTACCGAAGCCGAGGCGCATGCGCGGTTCGATGAACTCAATGCCTGGCATGGCGAGCATGGGCTGCTGCAGCAAGTGGCCGGGCGCATCGGTATCGACGCCAGCCAGCTGGACCCGGATGCGCCGTTGCCCTGGGCGAAGATCGGCGCGGTGGCGGATTTCGAGCGCGGTTCGCATGGGTTCCTCGAAGCCCAATTGAACCTGGCGCGCAGCGAGAACCTGACCATTCGCCAGCTGTCGCGGCGGATCCTGGTCGGGCACCGGTTGGCGGTGGGCACACCGGAACAGGTTGCCGACACCCTCGCCGAGTGGTTTCTGGCAGGCGCCGGGGATGGCTTCAACATCATGCCCGACATGTTTCCCTCGGGGGCGCGGGTATTCGTCGAGGAGGTGGTGCCGTTGCTGCAGAAGCGCGGGTTGTTCCGCACCGAGTACACCGGGACGACGCTGCGCGAGCACCTCGGGTTGCCTAAGGCAGCGAACCAGTTTGCCGAGGCTCGGCGCGAGACCGCGGCGGCTGTTTAGGGGGCTGAAAAGCAGCCCCTCGAATTCATTCCACTACCCAAGGATTCACACCATGCTCTACCGCCACCTGGGCCACACCGACCTGCAAATCAGCCTGCTCAGCCTCGGCACCATGACCTGGGGCCACCAGAACACCGAGCAGGATGCCCACCAGCAACTGGACGCGGCCATCGCCGCCGGCATCAACTTCATCGACACCGCCGAGATGTACCCCACGCCCACCCGCGCCGAAACCTGGACCACCACCGAGCGCTACATCGGCACCTGGCTTGCCGCCCGCGGCCAGCGCGACAAGCTGGTGCTGGCCAGCAAGATCGCCGGCCCCGCCCGCGACCCCGGTGCCCAGGCGCACATCCGCGATGGCCTGTCACACCACGACCGCAAGAACATCGTCGCCGCCCTGGACGGCAGCCTGCGTCGCCTGCAGACCGACTACCTGGACCTCTACCAGTTGCACTGGCCGGACCGCAGCAGCAACTTCTTCGGTATCCGCGAATACCCTTACGTCGACGACCACCCGCAAACCGCCGCCATCGAAGAAACCCTCGCCGTGCTCGATGACCAGGTCAAAGCCGGCAAGGTCCGCCACATTGGCGTGTCCAATGAAACCCCCTGGGGTGTAGCGCGCTTCCTGCGCCACAGCGAGGAGCAGGGCCTGGCACGCATCGCCAGCATCCAGAACCCCTACAGCCTGCTCAACCGGCTGTACGAAAACGGCCTGTCGGAGTTCAGCCACCGCGAAGGCATTGGCCTGCTGGCCTACTCGCCGCTGGCCTTCGGCGCGCTGACCGGCAAGTACCTGAACGGCGCGCGCCCGGAAGGTTCGCGGTTGTCGTCGGTGTACCGCACGTTCAATCGCTACGGCAGCGACGAGGCCAACAGCGCCATCGCCAGTTACGTGCAGATTGCCCACGAGCACGGGCTGACCCCGGCACAGCTGGCGTTGGCGTTCGTCATCCGCCAGCCGTTCGTGGCCAGCGCGATCACCGGGCAGACCACCTTGGCGCAGTTGCAGGACAACCTCAGCGCGGTGGATGTGCAGCTCAGTGACGAAGTGCTGGCCGACATCCAGGCCGTGCACCGCCGCATCCCCAACCCATCGCCGTGAGTTGAATGGCAAGGGCTTCGCCCTTGTTCGCGGGGCAAGCCCGCTCCCACAGGTTCTGCACATCATTCTAGGTTGGTGTGAATCCTGTGGGAGCGGGCTTGCCCCGCGAAGAGGCCGGCACAGGCAACCAAAAAAGGACTGACATGACCGCAAGTGCACTTACCCATCCAACTTCAAGCGGCCGCACCATCTGGCCAGCCCGGCCTGGCCTCTGGCTAGCCTGGGGCATGCTTGGCCTGTTGCTGCTGGCGGTAGCCTTCCCCAACGGGCTCTCCCCAGTCGACCCCCTGGCCGCCGACGCCCGCCTGGCCTACCAACCCCCCAGCAGCACCTTCTGGCTGGGCACCGACGAAAACGGTCGTGACCTGCTCAGCCGCCTCATCCACGGCGCTCGCCCATCGCTGTTCATCGGCCTGGCCGCGACCCTGGTCGGCCTCGGCCTGGGTACGCTGCTCGGCCTGCTGGCGGGCCTGGCGCCGGGCTGGCTGGACAACTTGCTGATGCGTGCCGTCGACGTGCTGCTGGCGTTCCCCGACCTGCTGCTGGCGTTGGTGATCATCACCCTGTTCGGCCAGGGCACCAGTAACCTGATCCTCGCCGTGGGCATCGCCTCGGTGCCGCGCTATGCCCGGTTGGTGCGTGCACAAACCCTGACTATCCGCCACGCAGGTTTCGTCGAGGCGGCAGTGACCTTGGGCCGCAAGCCGCTGGCAGTGGTACTGACGCACGTACTGCCCAACGCCGTGCAACCCGTGCTGATCCTTGCCTGCATCGGCTTGGGTGGCGCGATCACCGCCGCCGCCGCCCTGAGCTTTCTCGGCTTCGGCGCACCGCCACCGGCGCCCGAGTGGGGCGCGATGATGGCCGTGGCGCGCAATTTCATGGCCAACGCCCCTTGGCTGATGGCCTGGCCGGCGCTGGCGATCACACTGACTGTCACTTCCATCAGCGTCATCGGCCGTGACTGGCTGCGGCGCAGCGAGGGTAGAAGCGTATGAGCCTTATCGAAACACAGCCACCGCTGGTGGACATCCGCGACCTGCGCGTGGCCTTCAATGGCGTACCGGTGGTACGCGGCGTCAACCTGCAGTTGCACGCCGGGCAGTGCCTGGCGCTGGTGGGCGAATCCGGCTCCGGCAAAAGCGTGACCGCGCGCACCCTGGTGGGCCTGACCGGCCCAAGGGCCGAGGTGCAGGCGCAGCGTCTGGCCTTTGCCGGGCAAGACCTGCGCAAGCTCGACGAGGCCGCCTGGCAACGCCTGCGGGGAGGGCGAATCGGTTTTGTCATGCAGGACGCGCTGGGCTCGCTCGACCCGTTGCGGCGGGTGGGTGCCGAGATCGAGGAACCGCTGTTCCTGCACACCCGCCTCGGCGCCGAACAGCGCCGGTTGCAGGTGCTGGAGCTGTTGCGCCAAGTCGGTGTGCCAGAGCCGCAGGTGCGTGCCCGGCAATACCCGTGGCAGTTGTCGGGTGGGTTGCGCCAGCGGGCGTTGATTGCCTCGGCCATTGCCTGCCAACCGAGCCTGCTGATTGCCGACGAGCCGACTACCGCGCTGGATGCCACCGTGCAGGCGCAGATCCTCGACCTGCTAGAGCAGCTGCGTGCGCGTGACAATAGCTTGCTGATGGTCAGCCATGACCTGGCCGTGGTGGCGCGCCTGGCCGACTGGGTCGCGGTAATGCGCCATGGCGAGGTGGTCGAGCAGGGCAGCGTCGAGCAGATCCTGCAGGACCCACAGGACCCCTACACCCAACGCCTGTTGAGCGCGGCGCGGGCGGTGCATTTTCAGCGCCCGGTGGCGCCAGCCCTGGCCCTGGTGGACGCCGTGAACGAGCAACCGGTGCTGTTGGAAGCCCGTGGCTTGAGCAAAGTCTTCGTTGGCCCGGACGGTCGTCCTCGGCAGGTGCTGGACGACGTGTCGCTTCAACTGCGTGCAGGGCAGACCTTGGGTGTGGTGGGTGAATCCGGCTCTGGCAAGAGTACCCTGGGCCGCATCCTCTTGGGCCTTGAAAAGCCGGAGCAAGGCACTGTGGCGTTTGCCGGGCAGGACTGGCTGGCGCTTTCTGCCGAGCAACAGCGCCAAACCCGCCAAGGCATCCAGGTAGTGTTCCAGGACCCGTTGGCCTCGTTCGACCCGCGCTACACCGTGCTGCGCGTGCTGTCCGAGGCGCTGGCCCAGGCCGGCGTGCCACGGGGGCTGCGGCGTACCGAGGCGACGGCGTTGCTGGAACGGGTACAACTGCCGTCAAGCGTGCTCGACCGGCGTCCGCTGGAGTTGTCTGGCGGGCAACGCCAGCGCATCGCAATTGCTCGGGCACTGGCAATGAAACCGAAGGTGCTGGTGTTGGATGAGCCGGTGTCGGCGCTGGATGTGTCGGTGCAGGCGCGGATCCTGGCGTTGCTGGCCGAGCTCAAGGCCGAGCTGAATCTGGCGTGCGTGTTCATCTCGCATGACCTTGGCGTTGTTGAGCAAGTCAGCGATCAGGTGCTGGTGATGCAGGGCGGCAAGGTGGTGGAGCAGGGCGCAGCGGCGCAAGTGCTGGGGCAGCCGCGGCATCCGTACACCCGCGCGTTGCTCGAGGCGGTGCCGAGCTTGCCCGAGGCGCGGCCGAGTTGGGTTAGCCGGGTTGCTGTGTGAGTGTTGGCCGATGTTTTAGGTGTTGCGCAGATCGAGCGCCGCGCGCGCGGCGCTCGATCTGGAGGGCGCCAAAACCCTGTCGACATGCACCGGCGGGCCCAACAACTGTCCGCCTCCCAACACCCCCCACACACTTTGCCCTCCCACCAGCACCACTCACCCGCCAAACCTCAACAAAATCAACCTTTTGAACCCGGCACAACTCCTGCAACAGGCCTGGCATAGCCCAGTCCCCGCAGGAGCGACCTTGAACCGACCCATCCTCCCCCTGATCCCGCTCTGCGCCGCGCTGGCCCTGGTCGGCTGCGAGCGTGCCGAGCAGCACACGGTGCAAAGCACCCAGCCCATCACCGGCGGCACGCTGGTGTACGCCACCGACCGCGAACCCACCTGCCTTGACCCGCATGTGGCCGGCGACATGCCCCAGGTATTCGTCGCCCAGCAGTACCTCGACTCGCTGGTGTCGATGGACAGCAACGGCCAGATCGGCCCCTGGCTGGCCAACAGCTGGGAAGTCTCCGCCGATGGCCTGCGCTACACGTTCCACCTGCGCCGCGACGTGCACTTCACCGATGGCACACCGTTCAATGCCCAGGCGGTCAAGGCCAACCTCGACCACATGGCCAACCCCAAGACCCAATCCAGCAC
Source organism: Pseudomonas sp. NPDC087185 (assembly GCF_044744955.1). Taxonomy (NCBI): domain Bacteria; kingdom Pseudomonadati; phylum Pseudomonadota; class Gammaproteobacteria; order Pseudomonadales; family Pseudomonadaceae; genus Pseudomonas; species Pseudomonas sp. NPDC087185. The sequence goes on from NZ_JBIUZK010000002.1 coordinate 619,573, forward strand.
CGCCGGTGGTTATATTCGCCAATACCGCAGCACAAAAGTGCTCGACGAGTACACCGCCGAGGTCACCCTGGCCACGCCCTATGCCGCCTTCCTCGAAGTGCTGGCGCAGGGTTTCCTCGGTATCCAGTCGCCCACCGCACTCACCCGCAGCCGTGACGAAAACTGCGAAAGCCCGGTGGGCAGCGGGCCGTTCAAGGTGGCGCGCTGGGACCGGCAGAACCAGGTGGAGCTGGTGCGCAACCCGGACTACAACTGGGCACCGCCAACCGCGCAGCATCAAGGGCCGGCGTACCTCGAGCGCATCGTCTGGAAGTTCATCCAGGAACCGTCGGTGCGCTTCGCCTCGCTGCAGGCCGGTGAGGTGGATGTGATCGAAGCGCTGCCGCCGGAATCGCACGAGGCCGCACGGCGCAACCCGGACGTGGATTTGATCATCGCCCAACGCCCGGGCAACCCCACCAACGGCACCTTCAACCTGCGCCGCGCACCGTTCGACGACATCCGCGTGCGCGAGGCGCTGGTGCGCAGCGCCGATGTCGAGGGCGCGCTCAAGAGCGTGTACTTTGGCGAGTTTCCGCGTTCCGGCGGGCCGCTCAGCGTGGCCACGCCGTACTACAGTGGCGACTTCGAACACAGCCAGGCCTACGACCCCGCCCGTGCCGCCCAGTTGCTCGACCAAGCTGGCTGGACCGGCCGCGACAGCGAGGGCTACCGCACCAAGGGCGGCCAGCGCCTGCGTGCCGTGGTGCTGATCGGCGCGCGCACGCCGCCGTCAGAGCTGACCCTGTGGGAACAGGTGCAGGCCACCACCCGCCAGGTCGGCTTCGAACTGGTGCTCGACCAGATGAGCGACGCTCAGGTCACCAGCCGCCAGGCGGCCTGGGACTACGACATCCGCATCGGCTACTGGAACACCAACACCCCCGACGTACTGCGCATCATCTTCACCAGCGCCTTCGTCCAGCCTGCTGGGGTCGGCGGTTATCACCAGAACTCCTCCGGCTATGCCGACCCAGGTTTCGACGCATTGCTCGACAGCGCCCTGGCCACCCAGGACACCGAGCAGCGCCGCCAGCGCTACCACCTGGCGCAGCAGCAGGCCGCCGCGCAGTACCTGCAACTCACCACCTACCCGCAAAGCACGCGCCTGGGGATCTACAAGACCGCCCACGGTGTGCGCCTGGAGCCTTCGCTGGCGGTGACCTACCTCTATGACGCATGGGTGAACAAATGACGTCGACAACCCTCGCCGTAACCGACCCGCGCCGTGAGCGGCTGGCCGCCCTGGGCCGCCGCGCGGCCATCCGCCTGGCGGGTGGCGTACTGGTGCTGTGGGCAGTGGCAACGCTGACCTTCTTCGCCTTGCGCCTGATGCCCGGCGACCCGGTGCTGGCCATCCTCGGCGGCACCACCGGCAACCCGTCGCCCGAAGCCATTGAAGCCGCGCGCCAGGAATTCGGCCTGGACAAGCCATTGCCGGTGCAATACGTCCTGTACCTCGGCCGCCTGTTGCAGGGTGACCTGGGCATGTCCTATTCGCAGCACCTGCCGGTCACGCGGGTGCTGGTGGAGCAGGGCGGCGCCACCCTCGAGCTGACCGTGGCGGCACTGGTGCTGGCCTGGTTGCTGGTGCTGTTGCTGACGGTGGTCACCGCTGGCCGTGGCCGTTTGATTGGCGGCGTGGCCTCATTGCTGGAGACGGTGAGTGCGTCCTTGCCGCACTTCTGGCTCGGCGTGGTGCTGCTGGCCGTGTTCGCCTTTGGTCTGCGCTGGTTCCCACCGGCGGGCAGCGATAGCTTCGCCAGCCTGGTGCTGCCGGCGTTTTCGCTGGCGATTCCGTTGGCAGGCTTCATCGCCCAGGTGACCCGTGAATCGCTGGAGCTGACCCTCGAACAGCCTTTCGTGCTCACCGCGCGTACGCGCGGCCTGAGCGACCTGGCGGTGCGCTTCAAGCACGCCCTGCGCCATGCCTTGCTGCCCGGCGTGGCGCTGTCGGGCTGGGCCATCGGCGCGCTGATCAGCGGCGCGGTGGTGTGCGAGGTGATCTTCTCCCGCAAGGGCATCGGCCGCCAGTTGTACCAGGCCGTGCAGTTGCAAGACCTGCCGCTGGTGATTGGCATCAGCCTGGTGGTGGCCGCCGGCTATGTGCTGGCGAATATTCTGGTCGACCTGCTGTACCAGTGGATCGACCCTCGGCAACAGGAGGCTGCAGCATGACGGACCTGACCTTGGACCGGGCCCAGGCGCCCGTGCGTCGGCAACGGCGCCTGAACCTGCCGCCGCTGGGCGCGAGCCTGGCGATCCTGTTTCTGCTGGCGCTGCTGCTGGCGGCGTTGCTGCCGGGGCTGTTCACCCGCATCGACCCGCTGGCCATCGTGCCGCGCGAGGCGTTCCAGCCGCCGAGCTGGACGCACTGGCTGGGCACCGACCAGTCGGGCCGCGACATCTTCGCGCGGATCATCCACGGCGCCCGTCAGAGCCTGCTGATCGGCGTGGCCGCCACGGCCATCTCGATGGCCATCGCCATCACCCTGGGGCTGCTTGGCGGCCTGGGCGGGGCGCGCCTGGACCGGGGGGTGGGCTGGCTGCTGGAGGTGCTGTTCGCCTTCCCCAGCCTGGTGCTGGCGCTGTTGTTCGTGGCGGTGTTCGGCAGCGGCGTCGGCCCGTTGATCGTCGCCACCGGGTTGGGCGGTGCGCCGGGTTATGCGCGCATGGTCCGTGGCCAGGTGCTGGCGGTGCGCAACGCCGGCTATATCGAAGCGGCGCGGGCGCTGGGGCACCCGACCTCGCGCATCGTCCTGCGTCAGCTGCTGCCCAACGCCATGCGCCCGCTGGTGGTGACCCTGACCATGGGCGTCGGCCAGGCCATCGTCTGGGCCTCGGCGCTGAGCTTTCTCGGCCTGGGCGCACGGCCGCCGGCACCGGAGTGGGGGACCATGCTGTCAATGGGCCGCGACTTCATTGCCAACGCCTGGTGGCTGACCTTCTTCCCCGGGCTGTTCATCGTCCTGACCACGCTGGCCACCACCGTGACCGGCCGCTATATCCAACAACGCCTGGAGGGCCGCCTGCCATGAACGACAAGACCTTGATCGTCGAGGGGTTGAACGTGGCCTTCGAGGGCCGCAGTGTGGTCCGTGAATTGTCCTTCACCTTGCAACCGGGGCGCTGCGTGGCGCTGGTGGGGGAGTCGGGCTCGGGCAAGAGCGTCAGTGCCCGCAGCCTGGTCGGCCTGGCCGGGCCACGGGCACAGGTGAGTGCCCGGCACGTGAGCTTCGGCGGGCATGACCTGCTTGACCTTAGCGAGCAGCAGTGGCGCGCGGTGCGCGGCAAGGACATCGGCTTCGTGCTGCAGGATGCGCTGGTGTCGCTGGACCCGCTGCGGCCGGTGGGCAAGGAAATCCTCGAAGTGCTGCAGACCCATCAGTACGGCGACCGGCACACCCGTGCGGCGCGGGTGCACGCTTTGCTGGAGCGGGTCGGCGTACCGGACGTCGCCTTGCGTGCCCGGCAGCGCCCGGGGCAATTGTCCGGTGGCCTGCGCCAACGTGCGCTGATTGCCAGTGCACTGGCTCTGGACCCCGCACTGGTCATCGCCGACGAGCCGACCACCGCGCTGGATGCGACGGTGCAGGCGCAGATTCTCGACGTGTTCCAGCACATCAAGGCCCGCGGCGCTTCGCTGCTGATCATCAGCCACGACCTGGCGGTGGTTGCGCAACTGGCTGACGAAGTGGTGGTGCTGCGCCACGGCGAGGTGGTGGAGCAGGGCCCTATGCAGCAGGTGCTGCGCCAGCCGCGCCACCCTTACACCCAGGCATTGCTGGCGGCGGTGCCGGCTGAACACCCACGTGGTAGCCGCCTGTCACCGGCGCGCGCAGGCGTAACCCGTGAGCCGAAGCCACGGCTGAAAAGTGACGTGCTGCTGGAGGGGCGCGGCCTGGGCAAGCGCTACCTGGGCCCGGATGGCCTGCTGCGGCAAGTGGTGCAGGGCGTCGATTTCACCCTGCGCGCCGGGCGCACGCTGGGCATCGTCGGCGAGTCGGGCTCGGGCAAGACCACCGTGGCACGTATCGCCCTCGGCCTGTTGCAGCCCGATGAAGGTGAAGTGTTGTACCGCGGCCAACCTTGGAACCGCCCGGGCAACGCTATAACGGAGGCGCTGCGCAGGCCGCTGCGCCGCCAGATCAGCGTGATCTACCAGGACCCGCTGGGTTCGTTCGACCCGCGCTGGAGCGTGGCGCAGATTCTCGATGACGCCCTGCAGGTAGCCGGTATCGAGGCAGCGGCACGGCCTTCACGCATCGCGGTGCTGCTGAACCAGGTGCGCCTGCCGGCTGAACTTGCCCAGCGCCGGCCGTTGCAGTTGTCCGGCGGGCAGCGCCAGCGGGTGGCCATCGCCCGTGCGATCGCCAGCGAACCGAAGCTGATCATCTGCGACGAGCCGGTCTCGGCCCTGGACGTGTCGGTACAGGCCCAGGTGCTCGACCTGCTCGCCGACCTGCAGGACGAATTGGGCCTGGCCTACCTGTTCATTTCCCACGACCTCGGTGTGATCCGCCATGTCAGCGATGACGTGCTGGTCATGCGCCACGGCCAGGTGGTGGAGTACGCGCCGGTGGAACAATTGTTCAACGCCCCGGCCCACGAGTACACCCGGCGGCTGCTGGGCGCGGTACCCAGGCTGCCCGGCAGCGGCAGCGAACTGGTGGTGCCGCCGCTGGACCTGGCGCACGAAGCCTTCGACCTGTTCGACGAATCACGCCTCTGGAAAATCGCCATCTAAGGACTGAACCATGACCACGTTCCAACGTTTCCCCACCCAGGCACCGGCCGCCAACGTTGCGGCGCTCAAGGCGCGCATCGTGGCGCTGCTGCCGACCATCGCCGCGGGCGCCGCCCAGCGTGAACGCGAGCGCCAGTTGCCCTTTGATGCCATCGGCCAACTGGCCGCTGCCGGGTTGTATACCGTGCGCATTCCCGTTCAGTACGGCGGCCCGGGCGGCACGGTCAGCGATGTGATCGAGCTGCTGCTGCAGGTGGCTGCAGTCGACTCCAACGTCGCCCAGGCCCTGCGCCCAGGCTTTGCCTTTGTCGAAGGGCTGCTGGTGTCGCGTGCCGAAGGCGCAGAACAGGAGCGCGAACGCTGGTTCGCCCGCTACCTGGACGGCGCGGTCATCGGCAACGCGGGCTGGGAGCTGGGCGGTGCCAACGGTGCCATCGCGGCCCGCCTGGTACGCGAGGGCGAGCACTTCCGCGCCAATGGCAGCAAGTTCTACAGCACCGGCGCGTTGTTCGCCGATTACGTCAGCGCCGTGGCCCTGGACGAGGACGAACAGCCGGTGTCGTTCATCCTGCCGCGTGATCGCGAGGGCCTGGAGCTGGTCGACGACTTCGACGCCATGGGCCAGCGCCTGACCGCCAGCGGCACCACGCACCTGCGCAATGTGAAGGTCGAGGCCAGCGACATCCGCACCCGCACCGTGGAGGAGGGCAAACGCACGCTGGTGACGCCGTTCCTGCAACTGTTCCTGGGCACCGTGCTGGCGGGTATCGCCCGCAATGCGCTGAACGATGCCAGCCAGTTCGCCCGCGAGCACGCCCGCCCGATCAAGCACAGCACGGCCAGCCATTCGGTGGACGACCCTTATGTGGCGCTTTCGGTGGGTGATATTGCGGCCCGCGCCTATGGCGCTGAAGCGCTGGTGCTCAAGGCCGCTGCAGCCATCGACAAGGCCTGGGCCGCAGAACTGGACGAGGCCGCAGTCGAGCAGGCTGCCATCGAGGTGGCGCAGGCTCAGTACCTGGTCGCCGAACTGGCGCTCAAGGCCGCCGAGACGCTGTTCGACGTGGGTGGCGCCTCTACCACCGGCCGCCAGCACAACCTCGACCGCCACTGGCGCAACGCCCGCACCGTGGCCAACCACAACCCGCGCCAGTGGAAGGCGGCGGTGGTGGGCGCGTGGCAGCTCAAAGGCACCCGGCCACCTGTCTCGGGGCTGTTTTGACCGCACAGCCGGCCTTGCTGGCCGGCCATGTGCAGAGCCCCAAGGTGCCGGTGATCATCGGCGCCGCGCTGTTCATGGAGTTGCTCGACAGCACGGCGGTGATGACCGCGCTGCCGCAGATGGCCGCCGATTTTGGCGAGCCGGGCCTGCGCATGAACCTGGTGGTGTCGCTGTACATGCTGGCCCTGGCGTTGTGCGTGCCGCTCAGCGGTTGGGCCGCCGAGCGCTTTCGCCCGCGCCAGGTGATGCTGCTGGCGATGGGCCTGTTTACCTTCGCGTCACTGACCTGCGCCCTGGCCGATACGCTGTGGCAGCTGTGCCTGGGGCGCATGCTGCAGGGCGCTGCCGGGGCGCTGATGACCCCGGTGGGGCAGGTGATCATCCTGCGCTGGTCAAGCCGCGAGCAGCTGCTGCAGGCGATGTCCTGGCTGGCCTTGCCGGCGCTGGTCGGGCCCTTGATCGGGCCGTTGCTGGGCGGCTTGCTGGTGACGGTGCTGTCGTGGCACTGGATCTTCCTGGTCAACCTGCCCATCTGCCTGCTCGGTACCTGGCTGATCCTGCGCCATGTGCCGGACTACCCGGCACGCCCGGTGCCGCCGCTTGACCTGCGTGGCCTGCTGCTCAGTGGCGGGGCCTTGGCCATGCTGGTGTTCGGCCTGGAATCACTGGGCCTGGGGCAGTTGCCGCGGGCGTGGGCGCTGGCCCTGATCGCTGGCGGGCTGGCCTGCACGCTGGGCTACCTGGCGCATGCGCGGCGGCACCCCAATCCGCTGGTCGACCTGTCGTTGCTGCGCTTGCGCAGCTTCGGCGTGGCCCAGGCCGGTGGCGGGTTGTTTCGCCTCGGCTCGGCGGCGCAACCGTTCCTGATCGTGCTGCTGTTGCAGAATTGCCTGGGCATGAGCCCGCTGGCGGCCGGGTGGCTGGTGGTCAGTGGCGGTGTGGGCGCCTTGCTGATGAAGTTGCTGGCGGTGCCACTGGTGCGGCGCTACGGCTACCGCCGGGTGCTCAGTTGCAATGCGGTGCTCAGCGGCGTCGGCATTGCCTTGTGTGCCAGCTTCGACCTCGACACGGCGGTCTGGTTGATGGCCGTGGTGCTGTTTGCTGCAGGCCTGGTGCGTTCGCTGCAGTTTTCCACATTGGGCGCTGCCAGTTATCAGGATGTACCGGGTGAGCGCTCGGCGGCGGCCAGTTCGTTGTCGGCGATGTCGGTGCAGTTGACCATGGCCATGTCGGTCAGCCTGGCAGGCGTGCTGCTCGGCGTATTGGCCGGTGCAGATGGGCGCAGCGAAACCTCGGTGGCGGACATCGCCACGGTGATGCTGCTGTGCGCCGCGATGTGCGGGCTGTCCGGGGCGGTGTTTCGGCGTTTGGCGAACTGACGTATCGGATGACCGGTCGCGGGGCCCTGCGACCGCAGGCTACGCTCAGTACCTAAGAAACATTTCGCAACATTCACCCAGCACACCCTGAAGGATCACGTTCACCCGCTGTTGATGGAAGGCTGCGCTGGTTGGCAGGTCGCCCCATGGGGGGCCGGAAATCACGGGTTGTGGCAAGCACGCCCGTGCAACTCCAAGCGGAGGCTCATCATGCTCAAGAAATCCTTGTTGGCGTTGGCCATCGGCGCCGTGTTGTCGGCGTCGACAGCGCTGGTGCCTGACTCCATTGGCGGCGCGTCCAGTGCGTATGCGAAGGATGGTGGCGGTGGTGGTGGTGGCGGTGGTGGCCATGGTGGCGGAGGTGGCCATGGTGGCGGAGGTGGCGGTAGCGGTGGTGGCGGTCACGGTGGCGGAGGTGGTGGCAGCGGCGGTGGCAGCGGCGGTGGCAGCGGCGGTGGCGGTGGTCACGGCGGCAGTGGAGGCGGCAGTGGCAGTGGGCACAGTGGCGATGGCGGTGGCCATGCCAGCTCCGGCCGCGGAGAGAGTGGCCGCAATGGGGCTGATGATGGGGCCAACCATGAGGCCAACCACGAGGCCAATCATGCTGTGGGTGAAGCGCACGGTGTAGGGCATGGCGCTGATGATGGGGCCAATCATGATGTCGGGGATGATCATGGAGGTGATCGGACCTGATATTCACATAGCCTGCACCGGCCCCTTCGCGGGTAAACCCGCGAAGGGGCCGGCAGCCACGCTATGAATCTCAGATCGACAACCGCACGATCCGGTTGTCCACCACCTGCGGCTCCGGCCCCCGCCGCTTGTTCACCACCAGCTCGCCAATCGCAATCAGCCGGGTACGCGTGACATTGCGCGACAACCCCAGCAACTGTGCGGTATGCACCTGGTTGTAATGGCAGAAGTGGTACGCCGAGCGCAACAGCGCATTCTCGACCTTCTCGTACAAATCCCCAGGCTGTTCTTCATACAGCCGGCTGAACGCCTGCTGCAGCAAATCTTCCACGGCATTGCTCGCCGGTTCTTCTTCCTGTCGCTCCAGGCGCAGGTTGGACAGGCGCAGGTCCTGGGCCTGGACCAGGCCGTCGCCGCACGTCAGCAAGCTGTGATGAATCACGTTCTCCAGCTCGCGAATATTCCCCGGCCAGCTGTACTCCACCAGTTTGGCCTGGGCCTTGGGGCTCAGCTCCACTGGGCCATAGTTCAGCCGCTCACTGTAGGTGCGGATGAAGTGCCGGGCCAGTGGCAGGATGTCCCCCGGCCGGTCACGCAGGGGGTGCAACTGCAGGGTCACCACGTTCAGGCGGTAGTACAGGTCTTCGCGAAAGTGCCCGGCATTGATCGCCTTTTCCAGCTGCACATTGGTCGCCGCCAGCACCCGCACGTTGATCGGGAGGCTCTTGCGCGAGCCCAGGCGCACCACCTCGCGCTCCTGCAGCACGCGCAGCAGCTTGACCTGGATGGGCAGGGGCAAGTCACCGATTTCGTCGAGGAACAGCGTGCCGCCGTTGGCCTCCTCGAACCAGCCGGCCTTGGCCGCCAACGCGCCGGTGAAGGCGCCCTTTTCATGGCCGAACAGTTCGGCCTCGACCAGCGATTCGGAAAACGCGCCGCAGTTCACGGCAACGAACGGGCCGTTGCGCCGGCCGCTGAGATTATGAATATGGCGCGCGACCAGCTCCTTGCCCGTGCCGGTTTCGCCGATGATCAGGACGCTGGCCTCACTGGGGGCGACCTGTTGCAGGTGGGCGAGCAGCGCCTGCGACCTGGGGTCTTCGAAGACCTGTGCGGTCGCCCTGATCGAGGTAGCCAGTGTCGGTGACGGGGGGAGGGTCAGCAGTTGCATGGGCGATCCTTAGGAATAGAAGGATGGGGCAGGGCGCTTGCCGCTGAGGGCCCACTCGCCGAGCTCGTGGATACGGTAATCCACCGGATCGTGCAGGGTTTGAGTCCTCAGGTTGCGCCAGTGGCGATCAAAGCGCAGCGAGGCGTGGGTGGCGCGGGCGCCGGTCACCTCGAACAATCGGTTGCAGATGTCCAGGCCGTGGCGGGTAGCGGCGACCTTGGCGGTGCCGATGGCCAGGGCCAGGTCGCCGCGCGCCTCGGCGGTCAGCGCTTGCTCCTTGGCCCAGGCACTGTCGAGCTGGTTGGCGGCGCGCTCGATCAACAGCCGTACGCTCTCCAGGCCGACCCAGAATTCGCCGTAATGGCGCAGCACGTAAGGGTCCTCGGCGGTGGTGGCGGCGCTGGAGCGGAACCACGGCCGGCTTTCCTTGAGGGTGTATTGGCGCGCCTCCTCGAAGGCGCCTTCGGCGATGCCGAGGAACAGGTTGGCAAAATGCAGCTGGGCGATCAGTGGGCGCAGGGCAGCGAACGGGGTGCTCAGCGGGCCTGGGTCGAGCAGCAGCTCGTTGTGTTCGACCCGCACCCGTTCGAAGGTGGCGCTGCCACTGTCGGTCTGGCGCTGGCCGATGTTGTTCCAGTCGTTGTGCAGGGTGATGCCGGTGCGCCCGCTGGGGATCGCGGCGATCAGCAGCTTGCCACCGGCGCGTTCGTCCACCGCCGAGGCAATCAGCATTTCCGAGTCGCTGGCGCCGGAGCAGAAGCTCTTCTTGCCAGAAAACTCGCACCAGCCCTCGAAGTGCTTGACCACCGTGCGGGTGTCCAGCGGGTTGAGGGCATTGCCCCAGAACCAGTGTTTGCGCGCGGTCTGCTCGAACCACGGCTGCCACTGGTCGGGGCGTGCAAACAGGCGCACGGTGGCCAGCATCAGGTGATGGAAGCCGAACACGTGGGCGATGGAGCTGTCGACGCGGGCGAACTCGCGCACCACCTCGAAGGTGTCGCGCCAACTGGCGCCCTGGCCGCCGAAGGCCTGCGGGATCGCCAGCGACAGCAGGCCGCTGGCGCGCAGTGCATCGCGCTCGGCCTTGGGGCTGCCGCCGCGCTCGTCGCGCTCGACGGCGGTCTGGGCGAACTGCCCGGCCAGCTCGCGGGCAATGGCCAGGGCAGTGCGCTGGGCAGGGGTTACAGATGCATTCATGGCCGCTCCTCAAGCGCTCTTGCGCAGCGCGTGGTGGGCGCCGAACAGGGGCACGGCGCGCTCGGCGGCCAGGCGGATGCGGGCACTCAAGGCGTCGCTGGACACGCGGTAGTCGGCCAGCTCGGCCTGGCTTGCGTACACGCCGATCGGCAGAGTCAGGGCCTGCAGGAAGCTGAACAGCGGGCGCAACTGGTGATCGAGCACCAGCGCGTGGCGTTCGCTGCCGCCGGTTGCAGCGAGCAGCACCGGGGTGTCGACCAGCGCGTCCTGGCCGATCAGGTCGAACAGGTGCTTGAAGTGGCCGGGGAAGCTGCCGCGGTAGACCGGTGTGGCGACGATCAGCAGGTCGGCCTTCTCCACCAGGCGCAGCTGTTGCTCCACGGTTTCTGGCAATTCGCTGCGCCACAGCGCGCCACCCAGGGGCCGGGCGATGTCACCCAGCTCGATCAGGTGCGGCTTGATGTTCAGGTGCTGGCCCAGTTCGGCAAGGATCGCCTCGGTCAGGGTGAGGGTGCGCGAAGGGCGGGCGGTGCCGCCGGACAAGGCGACGACGTTCAGTGGGGCGCTCATGGCAGGTCTCCGGTTGAATAAGCGGGACTTTGCTTGAGCAATCGTCGTGCCGAATTTGAATACTGTTAGTGATCAACAGGTTGCGCTGTTTTCAGGGCCGCGACCGGTGTTGCCTTGTGGGCGTTGAGTGTTGACCAGGTGTTGCGCTGCAGACAGTTGGCCAGGTGTTGGCGGCTGTACAGTGAGGAGAGTTATAGAGGGTTTATGGCTATTAAAAAAAGAATAAGAATTTATATTCTTATGCTCTTTTCTGTTTTGGTCGGCGTTGCCCGTGCGCACAGGGAACCGACCCTCTCGCGGGCATACGCGCTTTCACAGAGGCCGCAGTCCTCCCTACAGGCTTGCCTCGACCTTGGCGGCGGCATCGGCAGGCAACCAGGCCTTCCACACCTGCGGGTTGTTGCGCATGAAGGCCTTTGCCGCTTTCTCGGGGGCCAGGCGTTTATCGCTCATCTCGGCCAGGGCCTTGTTCAGGCGGTCAATCGGCAGGTCGACTTTTTCGAACACCGTCACCAGCTCCGGGTATTGGTCACGAAACGCCTTGGAAACACCGATCGACAGCTTGGCCGGCAATGACCGGCTACCCCGCGGGGCCTGATTCTTCGGGTCGGTGAGGGTGGCCCAGGCTTGGGCATCGAAAGGCGGCTCCTGCAGCCGCACCAGGTCGTGACGGCCCATCAGCGGGGTCGGGCTCCAGTAGTAGAACAGCACCGGTTTTCGGCGGCGGATGGCCGACTCCACTTCTGCGTCCAGCGCCGCGCCCGTACCGCTGCGGAAGTTGTTGTACAGGCCATCGAGCCCATAGGCCTTGAGCTTCTGGCTGTTGACGATTTCCGACGTCCAGCCGCTGGGGCTGTTGAGGAAGCGGCCTTTGCCTGGCGCTTCAGGGTCGCTGAACACCTGGGGGTAACGCTTGAGGTCGTCGACACTGCGCAGGTCTGGCGCCAACGCCTCCAGCTTGCGGGCCGGATCGCCCTTGATCACGTAGGCCGGCACCCACCAGCCTTCTTCGGCGTTCTTTACCGTGTCGCCCAGGGCGAATACCTGGCCCGCCTGCTCGGCCTTGACCCAGGCGGGGCTGCGCCCGGCCCATTGTTCGGCGACCACCTGCAGGTCATTGCGCGCCAGCGCCACTTCCATGCTCACGGTGCTGCCGGGGAGGGTGTCGGTGGGGTAGCCGTAACCGTGCTCGACGATCAGGCGCAGGATTTCGGTGGTCAGTGCACCGCTTTCCCAGTTGATGGCGCCAAAGTGGATGGGCGTGCGTTGCTCCGTCGAGGCGGCGCTGGCCAGGCCCAGGGTGAGCAGCAGGCTGACCAGCAACGTTGCAATCTTCTTCATCGGGACCTCGTCGGTTGCCGCGCAGGGCTGCAGGCAAGTGTAGCCGACGAGGTGTACAGGGCAGCGGGGCCCGCACGAGGCCCCGCATGCTCAGACGCGGAACTGGTCCATCAACGCCTGCTGCTGGTTGGCCAGGCTGTTCAGCGACTGGCTGACCCGCGCCGACTCGTTGGCCTGGCCCGATAGCGACTCGGTCACGTCGCGGATGGTCGCGACATTGCTGTTGATCTCTTCGGCCACCGCGCTTTGTTCCTCGGCGGCCGACGCGATCTGCAGGTTCATATCGCTGATCACGGTCACGGCCTGGCCGATACGCTGCAGCGCAGTGACCGCCTGGCCGACCTGCTCGACACCGCCCTGGGCCTGGCGGTGGCTGTTGTCCATGGCCCCGACCACTTCGCGGGTGCCGGCCTGCAGGGCTTCGATGACCTGGCGGGTTTCTTCCACCGACTCCTGGGTGCGCTGCGCCAGGTTGCGCACTTCGTCGGCGACCACGGCAAAGCCACGGCCTGCCTCACCGGCGCGGGCGGCTTCGATGGCGGCGTTGAGCGCCAGCAGGTTGGTCTGTTCGGCGATCGAACGGATCACTTCCAGCACCGAGCCGATCTTCTCGCTGTTCTGCGCCAGGCCCTCGACTTCGGCCATCGCATTGCTCATGTCGGCGGCCAGGGCGTCGATGCTGCGGGTGGTACGGTCGATCACCGCCAGGCCTTCACGGGTGGCCTGGTCGGCATCGCGTGCGGCCTGCGCAGCCTGGGAGGCGCTGCGGGCAACGTCCTGGGCGGTGGCGCTCATTTCGTGCGAGGCGGTGGCCACCTGGTCGACCTGGCGGTACTGCTGCTCCATGCCGGCGCTGGTTTCGGTGGCAATCGCCGAAGACTGGTCGGCGGTGCCGCGCGCAGCTTGCACCGAGCGTTTGACCTCGGCGATGGTCGGTTGCAGCTTGTCCAGGAAGCGGTTGAACCAGCCGGCCAATTCGCCGAGCTCGTCGCCCTTGTCGTAGGTCAGGCGGCGGGTCAGGTCGCCTTCGCCGCTGGCGATGTCTTTGAGCATCGCCGCCACGCCGAGGATCGGCCGGGTCACGCCACGCGCCATCAGCCATACCAGCAGCAGGCCGGCGATCGCCGCGGCCAGGCCCAGGCCCAACTCCAGCAGGGTGCCACTGGTGTTCAGGGCATCGAGTTCCTGCTTGAGGGCTTCGGCCGGGCCGGTCAGGGCGTTTTCCGGCACATCCAGCAGCACGCCCCAGGGTTGCGCGCCGGGGATAGGCTGGAAGGCGGCGAGCACCTTCAGGCGTTGCTGGTCGTGGTGCACGGTCAATTTGCCTTCAGCCAGCGTGCGCACCAGTTCGGCGCCTTTGCTGCTGTCGACCTGGTCGAAGCGCTGGGCCAGCTTGCCGGCGTCGGCGCTGTAGCCGGCCAGCAGGCCCACCGGGCTGAGGATGCCAACCGTGGTGCGGCCGTCGTACAGGCTGCGGCTGGCCTCCTGGCTCAGGGCCTGCAGGCTGTTGAGGTTGATGTCGATGGACAGGGTGGCGATCACCTTGCCGTCGACCGCCAGCGGGAACACGATGCTGGTCATCAGCACGCGCTGGCCGTCGATGCCGTAGAAGTACGGCTCCACCACACAGACCTTGCCGCTGCTGCGTGGGCATACCCACCAGGTGTTGGCGGGCTGGCCGCTGGGGCCGATCTCGGTGTTGGCCATGTCGTGCTCGGGCAGGGCCATGGCGGTCAGCTGGCCGGCACGCGGTTGCGACCAGTACAGGGCGAAACGCCCGGTTTCGTTGCTGCCCAGCTCCGCCTGGCCGGTGAACAGGCTGTCCTTGTTGTCCAGGGCATTGGGTTCGAACACCAGCGACAGGCCCAGCAGGTCGGGGTTGGCCTGCAGTGCGGCGCGCACCTGGCGGGTCATGTCCTCACGCAGGTCGTAGGCATCGAGGAAGCGCTTTTCCGCTTGTTCGCGCAGGAACAGCACCTGGCGGGCGAACCCGGCGCCGTACTGGTAGGCATCCATGAACTGGCGGCGGATGTTCAGGGCCTGGACTTCGCCTTGCGACTCGATGCGCGCCTGCGCCGCCTCGCTGAGCATCTGCATGCTGCTGGCCTTCACCAGGTCCGAGCTGTGGTCCATGCGGTACAGGGAAAGACCGACGAGCAGGGTGACGATGGCGGCCAGGCACAGACCGGCGAGCAGGGTGATCTTCCACTGGATGGAAAGTTGTCGCAAAGGCATGAGGGGAAATCCCTTTTTTTGGCAGTAAGGGTTTGGCTTGGGACCTGAGCAGGCATAAGCCCGCCAATCATCACGCTATGTCGGCGAGTTGAAATTTTTCTTTATTCAAACATTCAATTTAAATTTCTGGCCTGCGTAATCCGCCGCAACATGGCGCTTTTGACATCTGCCCCCCACTGCTGCAGAGTGCGCGCTTTTTTGTCTGCAGCTAGAGGTAAGCCAAACCATGAATGCAGTGATTGCCGCAGTCGGCATCATGCTGATACTCAGCCTGTCGCGCGTGCACGTGGTCATCGCCCTGATCATCGGCGCGCTGGCCGGCGGCCTGGTCGGTGGCCTGGGTATCGAGGGCACGCTCAAGGCCTTCAACGGCGGCCTGGGCGGTGGCGCCACGGTGGCGCTGTCGTATGCCTTGCTTGGCGCCTTCGCCGTCGCCATCGCCAAGTCGGGCCTGGCACACGCCCTGGCCGACCGAGCCCTGGCGATGATCGACCGCCAGGGCCACGCCAATGGCGGCAAGGTCAAATGGCTGCTGATTGGCCTGATGCTGGTGGTGGCGGTGTCGTCGCAAAACATCCTGCCCATCCACATCGCCTTCATTCCGCTGCTGGTGCCGCCGCTGCTGTACGTGCTGACTCGCCTGCGCATCGACCGCCGGCTGATCGCCTGCGTGATCACCTTTGGCCTGATCACACCGTACATGTTCCTGCCGGTGGGCTTTGGCAACATCTTCCTCAACGAGATCCTGCTGGCCAACGTCGCCCGCGCCGGCGTCGACGTCAGTGGCGTGAACGTTACCCACGCCATGGCCATTCCGGCGGCGGGCATGCTGGTGGGGCTTTTGCTGGCGGTGTTCATCAGCTACCGCAAGAAACGTGACTACGACCTGGCGCGCATCGAGCAAGTCGAGCAGGTCAGCGTCCAGTACAACCCGATGACCCTGCTGGTGGCGGGGTTGGCGATCGCCTCGGCGTTCATCGTGCAGCTGTGGCTGGACTCGATGATCATCGGCGCCATGGTCGGTTTCCTGATCTTCTCGTTGTCGGGCATCGTGCGCTGGAAGGACACCGACGACCTGTTCACCGAAGGCATGAAGATGATGGCCATGATCGGCTTCATCATGATCGCCGCCTCGGGCTTTGCCGATGTGATGAAGGCCACGGGCGAGGTCAAGAGCCTGGTGGAAACCTCGGCGCAATGGATCGACCACAGCAAGGGCATTGGCGCCTTGCTGATGCTGCTGGTGGGCTTGCTGGTGACCATGGGCATTGGCTCGTCGTTCTCGACGGTGCCGATTCTGGCTGCGATCTTCGTGCCGTTGTGCGTGCAGCTGGGCTTCGACCCGCTGGCCACGGTGTGCATCGTCGGCACAGCCGGTGCCTTGGGCGATGCGGGGTCGCCGGCATCGGACTCGACCCTGGGGCCGACGTCGGGGCTAAACGTCGATGGCCAGCACCACCACATCTGGGACACCGTGGTGCCGACCTTCATCCATTACAACCTGCCATTGCTGGCGTTTGGCTGGCTGGCGGCGATGACGCTGTAAGGCGTCAGCCCTTGTCGGGTGGCGGGGAAATGCTGTTGAGAACGGTGCTGCCGTCCTTGCTGCGGGTCAGGTAGATCGGCAGCACCTTGGGCAGGTTATCCACCAGGCGTGCGACTTCGCGGGTGTTGTAGATCCCGCTGATGCGAATGCGCCCGGTGCTGGCATCGGCCAGCAGCAGCGGGGCATCGAGGTAGCGGTTGATCACTGGCAGGGCCTGGTCGAGGCTGAGGTTGTCGAGCACCAGCTTGCCGCTGCGCCAGGCCAGGCTGTTGGCATAATCGTCGCTTTCGGCCAGGTGTGGCTCGAAGTCGCCAATACGATAGCTGGCCTGCATGCCAGGCCCCAGGCGATAACCACCGGTGCTGCCATCGCTGCTCACCAGCACTGAGCCTTGCACCAGGGTGACCTTGACCTGGTCCTGGTACTTCCAGACGTTGAACTGGGTGCCCGTGACGCGGGTCTGGCCGTGGCCTGCGCGGACGATGAAGGGGTGTTCGCTGTCATGCTTGACCGTGAAGAACGCTTCGCCACGCTTGAGCGTGACCTGGCGCTGGTCCTTGTAGTTGAAATAGGTCAGTTCGGTGTTGAGGTTGAGCTCGACCGAGCTGCCGTCGCTCAGCTGCACGGTCTGCGCCCGATCACCGGCTTCAACGTGCTGGTAGTGGTTGGGCAGCCAGCCTTGTTCCCAGCCAACCCAGCCCGCCAGCGGCAG
Source organism: Pseudomonas sp. NPDC087185 (assembly GCF_044744955.1). Taxonomy (NCBI): domain Bacteria; kingdom Pseudomonadati; phylum Pseudomonadota; class Gammaproteobacteria; order Pseudomonadales; family Pseudomonadaceae; genus Pseudomonas; species Pseudomonas sp. NPDC087185. The sequence continues at coordinate 636,425 of NZ_JBIUZK010000002.1, forward strand.
TACCAGCAGGGCAATGGCCGCGGCCGAGGCCATGGGCCGCCACTGGCGTGGCCGCCTCACCTGGCGTGCAGGGGGGTTGAAGTCGATGACCGTGGCATTGCGCGGCAGCAGGTCGGCGGTTTGCCAGATCTCCAGCATCGCCTGGTACTCGTCGCCATGGCGCTTGTCCGCTGCCAGCCAGCGGGCGAACGCCTCGCGCTCGACCACCGTGCAATCTTCGGCGTGCAAGCGCATGCACCAATGCGCGGCGGCGTCGGTGATGGCATCGTCTGGGCTGGGGGCGAGGGGGTCGTGGTTCATTGCGGCTCCGGGTTTTGCGCATTCTACCCCTTGCAAGGGGGTCCCGAGAACCGAGGTAATGGCGAATGACTATCAGTTATGCAGGTTTTTCGTCGGTTTCGCTAGGGTTTTTCCGCGTTTGAGAACGCTTCGCGGGCATATATGCGTAAGAGCGAGGGTGGCCTGGAGAACACGCCCCCATCATGATTATTTACATAGCCCCCTAATGAAGTCTTTGACATTCACTGCCTAGGCAGTAATATTTTTATACAATTGCCCGAGCCGATGCCGATGTCCCATTTCACCCCGGAAAACTTCCAGTCCTGCGCCATCGGCATGCTGCTGGGCCGTGCGGCGATTCTCAAGGACCGCATTCTCGACTGGCACCTCGAATCAGAGGGCGTCACCGCCGCGCAGTTCAAGGTGCTGATCATCGTCACCCAGTACCAGGTGGATACCCCGGCCGAGCTGTGCCGCTACCTGGGCCTGGACAGCGGTTCGATGACCCGCATGCTCGACCGCCTCGAGCAGAAGGGGCTGATGGTGCGCAACCGCTGCGCCGATGACCGCCGCCAGGTACGCCTGGCCCTGACCGCCGATGGCCAGCGCCTGGCCGACCGCTTGCCGGAGATCGGCGCGGCGGCGATGAACGAACTGGTCGGCGTGCTCCAGCCCGACGAGCTGAAGGCCCTCGAAGGCCTGCTGGCCAAGGTCCTGCTCGGTGCCGGCGACCCCCTGACGATCCGCCGCTTCGGCGATCGTTGATCCCTGTTACGCATTTTCCAAGGTATTGCCATGGCCACTCCCGCAGACACCTCAACTCCCTCCGCCGCACCGGAACCGTCGCGCAAGCGCAAAGCATGGCTGCTCGGCCTGCTGCTGGTGGTGCTGCTTGCCGGCGCTGGCGCCTGGGCCTGGTACAGCCTGATCGGGCGCTGGCACGAGAGCACCGACGACGCCTACGTCAACGGCAACGTGGTGGAAATCACCCCGCTGGTCACCGGAACTGTCACCAGCATCGGCGCCGATGATGGCGACCTGGTGCACGCCGGCCAGGTGCTGCTGCAGTTCGACCCGGCCGACAGCGAGGTGGCCCTGCAGGCCGCCGAAGCCAAGCTTGCGAAGACCGTGCGCCAGGTGCGTGGCCTGTACAGCAACGTCGACTCGCTCAAGGCCCAATTGCAGACGCGCCAGGCCGAGCTGCAAAAAGCCCAGCAGAACTACAACCGGCGCAAGGTGCTGGCCGACAGCGGCGCGATTGCCGCGGAAGAAATCTCCCACTCGCGCGATGATCTGACCGTGGCCCAGGCCGCCGTGAACAGCGCCCGTCAGCAGCTCAACACCAGCACCGCGCTGGTCGACGACACCGTGGTTTCGTCGCACCCCGAGGTGATGGCCGCCGCCGCCGACTTGCGCCAGGCCTACCTCGACCACGCGCGTACCACCCTGGTGGCGCCGGTGACCGGTTACGTCGCCAAGCGCACCGTGCAGTTGGGCCAGCGCCTGCAGCCGGGCACCGCGACCATGGCGGTGATCCCGCTGGACGAGGTGTGGATCGACGCCAACTTCAAGGAAACCCAGCTGCGCGACATGCGCATCGGCCAGCCGGTGGAAATCAGCGCCGACCTGTACGGCAGCGAGGTCAAGTACAGCGGCACGGTCGACAGCCTGGGTGCCGGTACCGGCAGCGCATTCGCCCTGCTGCCGGCGCAGAATGCCACCGGCAACTGGATCAAGATCGTCCAGCGCGTACCGGTGCGTATTCACCTGAGCCCTGACCAGCTCAAGGAGCATCCGCTGCGCATCGGCCTGTCCACCGTGGTCGAGGTCGACCTGCACGACCAGAGCGGCCCGGCCTTGGCCCAGCAGCCACCGCAGCAGGCCAGCTACACCACCCAGGTGTACGACCGCCAGCTGGTTGAGGCTGACGACCTGATCGCCCGGCTGATCCACGACAACAGCGCCACCGGCAAGACGGCGCAACGATGAGCAACAACGCTGCGGCGCAGTTCACCCCGCCGAGCCTGCTGCTGACCACCATCGGCCTGTCGCTGGCGACCTTCATGCAGGTGCTCGACACCACCATCGCCAACGTGGCGCTGCCGACCATTTCCGGCAACCTGGGGGTGAGTTACGAGCAGGGCACTTGGGTGATCACCTCGTTCGCGGTGAGCAACGCCATCGCCTTGCCGCTGACCGGCTGGCTCAGCCGGCGTTTTGGCGAGGTGAAGCTGTTCATCTGGGCCACGCTGCTGTTCGTGCTGGCGTCGTTCCTGTGCGGCATTGCCCAGTCGATGCCGGAGCTGGTCGGCTTTCGGGTCTTGCAGGGCGTGGTGGCCGGGCCGTTGTACCCGATGACCCAGACGTTGCTGATTGCCGTGTACCCGCCGGCCAAGCGGGGGATGGCGCTGGCGTTGCTGGCGATGGTCACGGTGGTGGCGCCGATTGCCGGGCCGATCCTCGGTGGCTGGATCACCGACAGCTACAGCTGGCCGTGGATCTTCTTCATCAACGTGCCGATCGGCCTGTTCGCCGCCGCCGTGGTGCGCCAGCAGATGCGTACGCGCCCGGTGGTCACCAGCCGCCAGCCGATGGACTACATCGGCCTGCTGACGTTGATCGTCGGGGTTGGCGCGTTGCAGGTGGTGCTCGACAAGGGCAATGACCTGGACTGGTTCGAGTCGTCGTTCATCATCGTCGGCAGCCTGATCTCGGTGGTGTTCCTGGCGATCTTCATCATCTGGGAGCTGACCGACCGGCACCCGGTGGTCAATTTGCGGTTGTTCGCGCACCGCAATTTCCGCATCGGCACCATCGTGCTGGTGGGCGGTTATGCCGGGTTCTTCGGCATCAACCTGATCCTGCCGCAATGGCTGCAGACGCAGATGGGCTACACCGCCACCTGGGCGGGCCTGGCAGTGGCGCCCATTGGACTGTTGCCGGTGATCATGTCGCCGTTCGTGGGCAAGTACGCGCACCGGTTCGACTTGCGGGTACTGGCGGGGCTGGCGTTTCTGGCGATCGGCACCAGTTGCTTCATGCGTGCGGGTTTCACCAACGAGGTGGACTTCCAGCACATTGCCCTGGTGCAATTGTTCATGGGCATTGGCGTGGCGCTGTTCTTCATGCCGACCTTGAGCATCCTGCTGTCGGACCTGCCGCCACAGCAGATTGCCGATGGCTCGGGGCTGGCGACCTTCCTGCGCACGCTGGGGGGTAGCTTTGCGGCGTCGCTGACCACGTGGATCTGGATCCGCCGGGCTGACCAGCACCATGCTTACCTGAGCGAGCACATCAGCCAGTACGACCCGGCGACGCGGCATACGCTGGAGCAACTGAGCGGTGCCAGCCCGCAGAGCTATGCGCAGTTGGAGCAGATACTCAATGGGCAGGCGTACATGATGTCGACGGTGGATTACTTCACCTTGATGGGGTGGATATTTGCCGGGTTGATTCTGCTGGTGTGGCTGGCCAAACCGCCGTTTACCGCGAAGGCGGGGCCGGCGTCGGCAGGGCATTAAGCCTGTGCGGCTCCTGAACTAGCGCGCTTGAAAGCAAAACCTAAGCAGAGCAGCGGCAAAACAGAAGCAGAGCAACAGGGGCGGTGGTGGCAAATTGCATCAATGTGCGCAACGGCTGGTATCGCCCTTGTCCGCCGGTGCCTTGCGCCAGGCGGCCAGGACGGTCGCCAGCACGATCAGCGCGGCCCCCACCGCCATGCGCAGGGTCGGTTGGTCACCGAACAGCCACCAGGCGCCGAGGATCGCGTACACCGGCTCCAGCGCGATGATCATGCCGGCCGTGCGCGCTTCGAGGCCCTCCAGGCTCTTGACGAAGAGGAACTGCGACAGCCCGGTGCAGAACACGCCCAGCAGCGCCAGGTTGACCCAGTCGTTGCCGCTCAAGCTGGTGCTGGCCAGGTGGGTGAAGGCGAACGGCGCCACCAGCGCGGCTACCACCACGTTCTGCCAAAACGCCACCTGCATGGCGTTCATGCTCGACGCATTGCGGCGGTTGGCCACGGTCAACACCGCGAACGCCAGGCCCGAGCCCAAGCCCCAGATCAGGCCGATGGTGCCGCTGTCGAGCAGGTCGAAGGAGGGCACCACCATCACCAGGCCAGCGGTAACCATCAGCAACAGCAAGCCCTGCACGGCACCGATGCGCTGGCCGAACACGCCGCGTTCGATCATCGCAATTAAGGCAGGAAAGCTGGCGAAGCCCAAGGTGGCTACAGCCACGCCGCCGACCTTGACGGCAATGAAGAAAGTTACCCAATGGGTGGCCAGCAGCGCGCCGGTCAGGCCGAGGGTCGGCAGGTTGCGCAGGGTCAGTGCATCGAGCAGGCGGGTGCCCTTGAGCCCGGCGACAAAACCCAGGGCAATGAAGGCGAAGGTGGCGCGGCCGAAGGTGATGATGCTGGCATCGGCCTCGATCAAGTGACCGAGAATACCGGTCAGGCCGAACAGCACAGCGGCGATGTGTGCAACGCACAGCGCGTTACGGTGGCCGGTGGCAGCACCGGCTACGGGGATTGAAGTCGCGATCATGGCAGTCAAGTCTTCACAATGTGGCGCGCGCAAACACTCCCGGCTGGCGCGGCGCGGGTCTCTGATACTGGGAGTTTTATCGTTATGAGCCCGGACGAATTGCCCGGTGCAAAAAGGCGCCACAGCGTTGGAGTTGTGAAGCGAGGCTGCTTACTCGCAAATACCGCGTCGGCCAGCCCACGGCGCGGGGCTGGTCAACGCGTGTATTATTTTTGTATACAGCATGGTGAAGCCGATCACGGGCGACGTGTGCTTGTCTGATTGCGACATCGCTTGTTGCTGCGCCGCGCCGCCCTACTCGTCGCCGTAGTTCATGATCGACAGCAGGCGGATCGGAACCTGTACCAGTTGCTCCGGCCCGTGCGGGGTTTCACCATCGAAGGTCAGGCTGTCGCCGGCCTGCATGCGGTAGAGCTGGTTACCGTGGCGGTACACCAGTTCACCCTCCAGCAAATGCAGGAACTCCGTGCCTGGGTGGGCGAAGGTTGGAAACTCCTCGCTGGCGTCGTCCATGCTCACCATGTACGCCTCGAAGTTCTTCTTCGGCCCCCTGGCGTGATTGAGCAAGTGGTAGGTATGGCCCTTCTCGGTGCCGCGGCGCACTACCTCTAGGCCTTCACCTGCCTTGACCAGCAGCGCGTTGCCGTCGGGCTGGTCGTACTGGCTGAACAGCTTGGCCATGGGCATGCCCAGCACGTCACACAGGCGGCTGAGGGTGTCGAGGCTGGTAGACACCTGGGCGTTCTCGATCTTGCTCAGCATCCCTTGGCTGATGCCGGCAGTGCGCGCCACATCGGCAAGCTTGAGGGACTGGGCCTGGCGCTGGCGCTTGATCTGCAAGCCCAGGTACTGCTCCAGGCGAAGGCGCGGTTCGGTTTCGGTCGGCATCGAATGTCCTGCACGGTTTCAGTTCAAGAATAAAATTTTCGCACTGAGAAAGTGCTGCGCGGGGGTACGTCGACCACTTGTTTCCTCAGGTGAAAACAAGTTTCCCATATCTTCAGGCCCCTGTGGGAGTGGGTTAAGCCGACAAGCAGCGCGCCTGGGCAATGTTGGCAAGTACATTGCATTCCTGTGATGAAAGTAAGTTTCCCATGCGGAATCAGTGCCCCTCACCCAGGAGTGTTCAACCCATGTTGCCAGCAGAAACCCAACGCACCCTCGACGAACACGGCATCAAGTACGTGCTGGCGCAGTTCGTCGATATCCATGGCTCGGCAAAGACCAAATCGGTGCCTGTATCGGGCCTGAAAATGGTGGCCGAGGAGGGCGCCGGTTTTGCCGGGTTCGCCATCTGTGGCATGGGCATGGAGCCGCACGGCCCGGACTTCATGGCCCGTGGCGACCTTGCCACCTTGATCCCGGTGCCCTGGCAGCCCGGCTACGGTCGCGTGGTGTGCGTCGGCCACGTCAACGGCCAGCCCTGGCCCTATGACAGCCGCCACGTGTTGCAGCGACAGGTGCAGCGCCTCGCCGACAAGGGCTGGACCCTGAACACCGGCCTTGAACCCGAGTTCAGCCTGTTCCGACGCGACGAGCAGGGCAAGTTGCAGCTGGTGGACGCCTCCGACAACCTCGACAAGCCCTGCTACGACTACAAGGGCCTGTCGCGTTCGCGGCTGTTCCTCGAACGCCTGACCGAAGCCTTGCAACCGGTGGGTTTCGACATCTACCAGATCGACCACGAGGACGCCAACGGCCAGTTCGAGATCAACTACACCTACAGCGACGCCCTGGAGTCGGCCGACCGTTTCACCTTTTTCCGCATGGCCGCCGGCGAGATCGCCAATGACCTGGGCATGATCTGCTCGTTCATGCCCAAGCCCGACCCCAAGCGCGCCGGCAATGGCATGCATTTTCACCTGTCGCTGGCCAGCAGCACCCACAAGAACCTGTTCCACGACCCGTCCGACAGCAGCGGCATGGGCTTGTCCAAACTGGCCTACCACTTTGCCGCCGGCCTGCTGGCCCACGGCCCGGCGCTGTGCGCGTTCGCCGCGCCCACGGTCAACTCGTACAAGCGCCTGGTGGTCGGCCGCTCGCTGTCCGGCGCCACCTGGGCCCCGGCCTTTGTCGCATACGGCGCCAACAACCGCTCGGCGATGGTGCGCATCCCGTATGGCCGCCTGGAGTTCCGCCTGCCGGATGCCGGCTGCAACCCGTACCTGGTCACCGCCGCGATCATCGCCGCAGGCCTCGATGGCATCGACCGCCAGCTGGACCCTGGTGAGATGTGCAACGAGAACCTCTACAACCTGAGCTTGGAAGACATCGCCGCGCGCGGCATCAAGACCCTGCCACAGTCGTTGAAGGAAGCCTGCGACGCGCTGGAGGCCGACCCGCTGCTGCGTGAAGTGCTCGGCGCCGAAATCGTCGACGAGTTCCTCAAGCTCAAGCGCATGGAGTGGGTGGAGTACTGCCGCCACGTCTCCGACTGGGAAATCCAGCGTTACACCGAGTTCTTCTGACCGCCCCAATCCCCTGGGCGGCCAGCACGACAACGGTCGCCCACTGCCTAGTAAGGAGCATCACCATGTGTGGAATCGTAGGTCTGTACCTGAAAAAGCCCGAGCTGCAAGCCCAGCTCGGCAAACTGTTCGAACCCATGTTGCAGGCCATGACCGACCGCGGCCCGGACAGCGCCGGCTTTGCCATCTATGGCGATGAGGTGGCCGATGGTTGGGTCAAGCTGACGCTGCAGGCCAACACCATCGATTATCCCTGGGCCGATCTGATGGGCCAGCTGGAAGGGCGCCTGGGCTGTTCGCTGGACGGGTTGCAGAACGCCAGCGCTGCGGTGCTGAAGGTGCACACCAGCGAAGCCGCCGCCCGGGCCGCCTTGGCCGAACTGGCGCCCGAGGTGCGCATCATGAGCGCCGGGCAGAGCATCGAAATCCTCAAGGGCATGGGCCTGCCGGCAGAGATATCCAGCCGCTTCGGCCTGGCCGGCATGAAAGGCAGCCACATCATCGGCCACACCCGCATGGCCACCGAGAGTGCGGTGACGATGGAAGGCAGCCACCCGTTTTCCACGGGCGCCGACCTGTGCCTGGTGCACAACGGCTCGCTGTCCAACCACTTCCGCCTGCGCCAGGCGCTCAAGCGTGAAGGCATCAGTTTCGAAACCGACAACGACACCGAAGTGGCCGCCGGCTACCTGGCCTGGCGCCTGCAGCAGGGCGACACCCTGGCCCAGGCCCTGGACGGCGCGCTGCAAGACCTGGACGGCTTCTTCACCTTCGCCATCGGCACCCGCAATGGCTTTGCCGTGATCCGCGACCCGATCGCCTGCAAGCCGGCGGTGCTGGCCGAAACCGACGACTACGTGGCCATGGCCTCCGAGTACCAGGCGCTGGCCGGCCTGCCGGGCATCGACAAGGCCAAGGTCTGGGAACCGGCGCCGGCCACCTTGTATGTCTGGGAGCGCGAAAGCGCCTGACCTGCCACCGAACCCCTGGAGAACCTCATGAAAACGATCGACCTTTCCAGCGCCTCGGTGCGCGAACTCAACCAGGCCCTGCATGGCGACGTGCAGGCCCGTGAATGGCGGGTCAGCCGCCCGGACGGCAAACACAACCTGGCCGTGGGCATCAACCAGGCCGTCTCGGTGGATATCGACGGCCACGCCGGCTACTACTGCGCCGGCATGAACCAGCAGGCCAGTGTCACCGTGCACGGTAACGTCGGCGTGGGCGTGGGCGAGAACATGATGTCGGGCCTGGTGCGGGTCAAGGGCAGCGCCTCGCAGGCCGCCGGTGCCACGGCCCATGGCGGGCTACTGGTGATCGAGGGAGATGCCGGTGCGCGTTGCGGTATCTCGATGAAGGGCGTGGACATCGTGGTCGGCGGCAGCATCGGCCACATGAGCTGCTTCATGGGCCAGGCCGGGCGCCTGGTGGTGTGTGGCGATGCCGGCGATGCGCTGGGCGACTCGCTGTACGAAGTGCGTATCTACGTCAAGGGCACGGTCCAGTCGCTGGGCTCGGACTGCATCGAGAAAGCCATGCGCGCCGAACACCTGCAAGAGCTGCAGGAACTGCTCGACACCGCAGGCCTTGAACACAAGGCCGCCGATTTCAAACGCTACGGCTCGGCCCGTCAGCTGTACAACTTCAAAGTCGACAACGCCAGCGCGTACTGAATCAGGAGCAACCCCATGAGCGAGCAATTCCCCCCGGTACTGCGTGAGTCGGCCACGTTCGATCGCCTGACCATCCAGGAAATCCAGCGTGCTGCCGAAACCGGCATCTACGACATCCGTGGCGGTGGCACCAAGCGCCGCGTGCCGCACTTCGACGACCTGCTGCTGCTCGGCGCCAGCGTGTCGCGCTACCCGCTGGAAGGCTACCGCGAAAAATGCGGCACCGACGTGCTGCTGGGCACCCGCTTTGCCAAGAAGCCGATCCACCTGAAGATCCCGGTGACCATCGCGGGCATGAGCTTCGGCGCGCTGTCGGCCAACGCCAAGGAAGCCCTGGGGCGGGGCGCGACCATCGCCGGCACCAGCACCACCACCGGCGACGGCGGCATGACCCCGGAGGAGCGCGGCCAGTCGCAGCACCTGGTGTACCAGTACCTACCGTCCCGTTACGGCATGAACCCCGACGACCTGCGCAAGGCCGATGCCATCGAGATCGTCCTCGGCCAGGGCGCCAAACCGGGCGGCGGCGGCATGCTTTTGGGCATGAAAGTCACCGAGCGAGTGGCCGGCATGCGCACCTTGCCGATTGGCGTCGACCAGCGCAGCGCCTGCCGCCACCCGGACTGGACCGGCCCGGACGACCTGGCGATCAAGATTGCCGAGCTGCGCGAGATCACCGACTGGGAAAAACCCATCTACGTGAAGATCGGTGCCAGCCGCCCGTATTACGACGTCAAGCTGGCGGTCAAGGCCGGCGCCGATGTGATCGTGCTCGATGGCATGCAGGGCGGTACGGCGGCGACCCAGGAAGTGTTCATCGAACACGTCGGCATCCCGATCCTGCCGGCCATCCCGCAGGCGGTACAGGCGCTGCAGGAGATGGGCATGCACCGCAAGGTGCAGTTGATCGTCTCGGGCGGCATCCGTAACGGCGCCGATGTGGCCAAGGCCATGGCCCTGGGCGCTGATGCCGTGGCCATTGGCACCGCCGCGCTGATTGCCCTGGGCGACAACCACCCGCGGCTGGATGCGCAGCTGAAGGACATCGGCTCAGCCGCGGGCTTCTACGATGATTGGCAGAACGGCCGCGACCCTGCCGGTATCACCACCCAGGACCCGGAACTGGCCAAGCGCCTGAACCCGGAAGAGGCCGGGCGGCGCCTGGCCAACTACCTGCGTGTGCTGGTGCTGGAAGCGCAGACCATGGCCCGTGCGTGCGGCAAGTCGCACTTGCACAACCTCGACCCCGAGGATTTGGTGGCGCTGACCGTTGAAGCGGCGGCCATGGCGCGGGTGCCTCTGGCCGGTACGGCCTGGGTGCCGGGCCAGGCTCAGTATTGATTCCACGGTCCGGGGCCGCAACGCGGCCCCAAGGCCATCCCCCCATTCACAGGGTGGGGGGATGGTCAAAGTGCCTGTGCTACCAAAGCGCAATGTCATAGGTCAGGTAGACCCGGTTACTGTCGCGCCCCCGGGCAAAATCGGCGCGATAGACGTAATTGCGCAGCTTGATGCCCAGCCCTTTGAACGTTCCGGCCTGCACCACATACGCCAGCTCGCTGTCGCGCTCCCACTCGCCCAGCCCGGCCTCACTGGCCTTGCCGTTGTCACCGCTCAGGTAACGGCTCATGAACGTCAGCCCAGGCACCCCGGCTGCCGCGAAGTTGTAGGCGTAGCTGACCATCCAGGTCTTCTCGTCTTCCTCGATGAACTTGCCAATCCCCACGTTGCTGAACGAGTAGACGGTGGCGCCGCTGATGTACGGCAGCCCGGCAACGCCATCGAGTACTTGGTAGCCCGCACCCACGGTGTGGCCGCTGTGGGCATAACTGAGCTGGCCGCTGATCATGTGGTTGTCGACAGGGCCGCCATGGGCTGCGCCGTCATCGCGGCTCTTGAAGTAGCGCACGTCACTGGTGAGCACCCCGCCTGCCAGCGGCAGTTCGTGCTGGAGGCCGGCAAAGTCCTGGCGGTAGAAGTTGTTCAGTTCGCCGCGAAAGTAGCTCAAGCGCAGGGTTTTGCTGATGGCGTAATCGGCGCCTGCGTAGCTGAAGTCAGCTGATGCATCGCCGTTATAGCCATCAGCGAACAACCCCGTGCTGTCGGACGAATCGCGCTGCTTGAAACGTTGCAGATGGCCACCGGTGACGGTCAGCCCGCTGATGTCGCTGGATACCAGCTGCGTGCCCTGATACGTCTGCGGCAGCAGGCGCGCATCGTTGTACACCAGCACCGGCGTCTTCGGCAGCAAGGTACCGTGCTTGAGCACGGTCTTGCCCAGCCGGGCCTTGGCCGTGGCCCCGGCACTGCCGAACTCGTTGGCCGCCCGGCCGTCTTCGTGCACCGGCAACAAACCCGTACCGCTGCGCCCACGGCCCGAGTCCAGGCTGACGCCAACCAGTGCCATGGCATCCAGGCCGAAGCCCAGGGTGCCTGGCGTGAACCCGGAGGCATACTCCAGCAGAAACCCTTGCGCCCATTCCACGCGTTCGCTCTTTGCCGAGGCGGCGGCGCGCGCACTCAGGCCGTGCTCGTCGCGAAAGTTCTCGTTGAAGTACACGTTGCGCAATTGCAGCTTGAGCGTGCTGTCCTCGATGAACCCGGCAGCGTTGGCCTGAGGCAAATGGGCAAACAGCAGGCCGCACGCAGCCCTGCGCAGAATGACTCGAGTCATGTCCGGATACTCTCTTGTTATTGTGGGTCGGGCAGTCAGACGAAGAACGACAAGGCACCTGTCAGCAGGGCGATGGCGGTAATGACCAGCGAGGTCAGCACGGCCCACTTGACCGTGGCTTTCTGGAAGTCACCGATATCCCGGTCGACCATGCCCACCAGCAGCAACGTTGACGCCACCAGCGGGCTCATCAGGTGCACCGGTTGGCCGAGCACCGAGGCGCGGGCGATTTCCACCGGGTCGATGCCATACGCCGCGGCGGCATTGGCCAGGATTGGCACCACGCCGAAGTAATAGGCATCGTTGGACAGCACGAACGTCAGCGGCATGCTGGTGATGGCCACCACCAGCGGGAACCAGTGGCTCCAGGATTGCGGAATCCAGTCCACCAAGGTTTGCGCCAGTGCATCGACCATCTTGGTGCCGGAGAAGATGCCGGCAAAGATGCCTGCGGCGAACACCAGCAGCACCACGGTCATGGCGTTGCCGGAATGGGCCAGGATTCGTTCCTTCTGCACATTCAGTTGCGGGTAATTGATCATCAGCGCAGCGACGAAGCCGATCATGAACAGAATTGCGGCGTGCATGACCCCCGCCACCAGGGCGACCATCACCGCCACCACCAGCACCAGGTTGACGTAGGCCAGGCGCGGGCGCTTGTGCGGGGTGTCTTCGAGGATGGCCTTGATGTAGCAGTTGCCGCCACCGGCCTCCAGCTTGATGTTGCCGATGCGCTTGCGCTCGGTGCGCCCCAGCCAGAATGCCGTGAACACCACCCAGGCGGCGCCGCCGATCATGGTCGGCAACATGGGGATGAAGTACTCGGTTGCATCCAGGCCCAGTGCCGCGATCGCCCGCGTCGCAGGCCCGCCCCAAGGGCTCAGGCCACTCATGATGCTCAGCGACAGCATGGCCACGGTGGCGAGGATCATCGGGTTCATGCCGATGCGTTTGTACAGCGGCAGCATGGCCGCGCAGGTGATCATGTAGGTGGTGGTGCCATCGCCGTCCAGCGCCACCAGCAGCGAGAGCAGGGCGGTGCCGATGGCGATCTTGATCGGGTCGCCGTTGACCCGCTTGAGGATCTTGCGGATCAGCGGGTCGAACAGGCCGGCATCGATCATCAGGCCAAAGAAGAGGATGGCGAACAGCAGCAGGGCTGCCGAGGGTGCGACCATTTTCAGGCCGTCGAGCATCATTTTGCCAAGGTCTGGGGCAAAGCCTGCGATCACGCCAAACACGATGGGCACCAAGGTCAGGGCGACGATGGGCGATAAGCGTTTACTCATGATCAGGTAGGTGAATGCCACCACCATGGTCAAACCCAGCAATGCCAGCATGGTTGTCTCTCTTGTTGTTTTTGTCAGTGTGGCCGAAGGCAAGGCAAACGGCGGCCATGCCGCCCGGGTTGGTACCTGCCGGGCGGAGCGTTGAACGTCCTTGTGATGGAGGTCAGCCTTGGCGAGTGGTCTCGCCGATCGGCCAGGGCGTGTTCGCCTCGGATGGCGCCGCTGGCGAAGTTTTCCCTTGCGCCAGCGTTTGCCTGAGCACCTGCCGATCGCAGGCGCCTTCGGAAAACGAGATGACCACGGTGGCCACGGCGTTGCTGGCCAGGCTGGTAAGGGCGCGGGCTTCCGACATGAAGCGGTCGACGCCGATCAGCAGGGCCAGGCCGGCCAGCGGGATATCGTGGATCACTGTTAGCGTCGAAGCGAGTGCGACGAAACCGCTGCCCGTCACACCCGCAGCGCCTTTGGAGGACAACAGCATGATCGCCAGCATGGTCAGCGTCTGGCCCAGGGTGAGGTCGATGTTACAGGCCTGGGCGATGAATACCGCGGCCAGTGAAAGGTAGATCGCGGTGCCATCGAGGTTGAACGAGTAACCCGTGGGCAGCACCAGCCCGACCACGCCCTTCTTGCAGCCCAGTGCCTGGAGCTTTTCCAGCATGCGCGGCAGTACTGGCTCGGTGGACGACGTGCCGAGCACCACCAGAAATTCCTCACGCAAGTAACGCAGCAGTTTCCACAGGCTGAAGCCATGCAGGCGGCACAACCCACCGAGCACTACCAGGACAAAGAACGCGCAGGCGATGTACAGGGTCATCACCAGTTTGGCCAGGGCGCCCAGCGAAGTGATGCCGTACTGGCCGACGGTAAACGCCAGTGCGCCAAATGCGCCCACCGGGGCAAAGCGCATCAGGTACCCAAAGATGCGGAACACCATCTGTGAGGCGGCCTCAAGCACGTTCAGCACCGGCTGGCCATGCTCGCCCATGGCCGACAGGGCGAACCCCGACAGCACAGCGATGAACAGCACCGGCAGCACTTCACCTTTGTTGAAGGCGCCCATGAAGGTGTCGGGGATGATGTGCATGAAGAAGTCGACCACGCCCAGCTTGGCCGCCGAGGCGGTGTACTGGCTGAGGCCGGCGGTGCTCAGGGTGGCAGGGTCGATGTTCATGCCCACGCCTGGCTGGAACACATGCACCGCCACCAGGCCGATCACCAGGCTGACCACGGTCAGCACCAGGAACAGCAGCAATGTCTTGCTCATCAGGCGGCCCAGCGAGCGCGTGTCGGTCATGCCCGCGATGCCCGTGACGATGGTGCAGAACACCACGGGCGCGATCATCATCTTGATCAGCTTGATGAAGGCATCGCCCAGCGGTTTGAGCGCCACGGCCTGCTCGGCCCAGAAGTGGCCGACCAGTACGCCCAGCAGCACGGCGCAGAGGATCTGGAAGTAGAGCGATTTGACGAGTTTCATGAGGCATCACCCATTGTTGAAATTGTGCGGATGCGCTTTGAGTCACACGGTTGGGGTTGGCAGTACGCGCTAGCTGGCAAGGCGGCGCATTGTCGGGGCATACACAAAGCCTGAGAAGAGCCGGCGGGCGGTGCGGATCACCGACGCTTGCAGTTTGCCGCTGTCGCGGCTGAGGGCCACATCGATGACCCCGCTGGGGTGCTCCAGGCGTACTTCGGTGAGGGTTTCGGCGTGTTCGCCCAGCAGGGCTGCAGTCACGGTGCCGGGGGTCACGCACGCAGTGGCCAGGCCGATCGCACCCGTGATCGCCAGCGCGCGGTGGCAGTTGTGTGGCATGAAGTAGCGCACTTGCAGCGTGCCGTCACCGGTGGGGGCGGACACCACCACCGGTTTTGGGATCACCATGCCACTGACATCACCCAAGCCCATGGCCCGGCCCGCCTGCAGGCGTAAAGCCTCCAGGCGCTTGAGCAGCGCGCTGTCGGCATCCAGCGCGGCCGGGCGCTCGTTACCGGCCAGGCCCAGTTGGCTGGCTTCGACAATCATCAGCGGCATGGCCATGTCGATGCAGGTAACGGCGGTGCCGTCGAACACATCACACGCCTGCCCGGTAGGGAAGAGTTTGCCCGTCTTGCTGCCTACTGCGTCGAGGAAGGTCAGGTGGATCGGCGCGGCGGTGCCGGGGACGCCGTCGATGGCAGTGCGGCCTTCGTACTTGACGGTACCGCCAGGTGTTTGCACCAGCGAGGTGACGAATGTCTGGGTATTGAGGTTGCGAATGCGCACCAGGGTCTTGTCGCCCCGGGCTTTGACCAGCCCTTGTTCGATAGCGAACGGGCCGACCGCGCACAGCATGTTGCCGCAATTGGGCGCGGTGTCGACGCGCCGTTCAGCGACCATCACTTGCACGAACAGGTAGTCGACGTCAGCGTCCGGGTGCAGCGAGGGGCTGACAATCGCCACCTTGCTGGTTTGCGGGCTACCGCCGCCGATGCCGTCGATTTCCAGCTCATGGCCAGAGCCCATCAGGCTGATCAGCACTTCGTCGCGCTCTACGACATTGACGGGCAGATCCCAGGCATGGAAGAAGGGGCCTTTGGAGGTGCCGCCGCGCATGAGTACACAAGGGATTCGTTGCATGACTACTGACTCTCGTTGATCAATTGGCATCATTGATGTGCTGAGAGAAAGAGTGACAGGCGTTGATAAATCAATCCAATGCAAATATCGTAGCTATTAATGCGTCACAGCTAATAATGGTCGGTGGTCGCCTGGGGAGTTTAAGTTGTGGAATATGAGCTGCAAGATATTCGATCTTTCGTGAAAATCGCTGAATTAGGCAGCTTTCACGAAGCCGCAGAGGCGCTGCACTTGTCGCAACCCGCTCTAAGCCGGCGTATCAAGAAGCTTGAGGAGGGCTTGGGCACGCCATTGCTGGAACGCACCACCCGTCGCGTCGGCCTGACCAGCGTGGGCAGGGACTTTCTGCCCAAGGCGCGGCGGCTGCTGGACGATTTTGAAGACTCCATCTTGAGCATCCGTGAGCTGGCTGAACGCCAAACCGGCCAGGTCACACTCGCCTGTATCCCGACGGCGGCGTTTTATTTCCTGCCCTCGGTGATAAGGCTGTACAGCGAGCAATACCCCAAGATCCGCATCCGCCTGCTGGACCTGAGCGCCAACGATGGCCTGGAAGCGGTGTTGCGGGGCGAAGCGGACTTCGGCATCAACATGATGAGTGGCCAGCACCCGGACATCGAATTCGTGCCCCTGGTCAACGAGCATTTCGTCCTGGCCTGCCGCCGCGACCACGAACTGGCAAGCCGTGCCTCGGTGACCTGGACGCAGTTGGCCGACTACCGGCTGATCGGTGTAGGGCGCCTGAGCGGCAACCGCATGCTGCTGGACCATGCCTTGTCGGGCCTGAACCTGCGCCCCAAGTGGTTCTACGAGGTGCAGCACCTGTCCACGTCGCTGGGGATGGTCGAAGCTGGGCTGGGGGTCTCGGCGATGCCCAGCCTGGCCATGCCGGCGGCGGACCACCCGACGCTGGTCAGCGTACCGCTCACCGAGCCCGAGGTCACCCGCACCTTGGGCCTGGTGTATCGGCGTGGGGCCTCGCTGTCGCCCGCGGCCGAGAAGTTCGTGTCGATCTTGCTGGAAAAATGGCGCGTCAGCCAGGCCTAGGCTCTGTGTGAAAAGCCTTGATACTCGGTGATGCTGCGTTGAAAACAGCCTCGGAATGCTCATTTACACCCCGTGAAGTCGAGCGCGACTCCGACCGTTACTCGGCTGTTTTCGCCTTGCCTGACCTTCGTCTCAAGACTTTTCACACAGACCCTAGCAGCAATTGCCGGGCTCAGGCTGAGTTGCCAGGGGTTCAGTGCTTGGCGAGCACGCTCAATGCCCAACCGCCAGCTTGGCACGGGTCTGCCGACGACGATACGCAGTGTCGCGGCTTGCCAGCCACCAGTACAGCGGTGAGGTGATCAGCAGCCCCACCAGCCAGGACAGGTCGGCGCCGTTGATGTGCTCGGAGATCGGCCCCACGTACAGCGGCGTGTTCATGAACGGGATCTGCACCACGATCCCCACTGCGTAGGCAATCAACGCCTGCGGGTTGTAGCGCCCGTAGATGCCGCCATCGACCTTGAAGATCGACTGGATGTCGTAGTCACCTTTGTGGATCACATAGAAGTCGATCAGGTTGATCGCCGTCCACGGCACCAGTACCACCAGCAGCACCAGCACCATGTCGACGAAGTGACCGATGAAGTCCGCCGAGGCGAACACCGCCACCACACTGCACGCCGCCAGCACGATCAGCGACAGCACCGCGCGGCTTTTGGCGGTGGGGATCCAGCGGTAGGCGAAGGTCTGGATCAGGGTGATGATCGACAGCACCGCGCCATACAGGTTGAGGGCGTTGTGGCTGATCACGCTGAGCAGGAACAGCACCAGCATGACTGGGCCAAGGGTGCCGGTGGCCAGCTTGACCGCGTCCATGGTGTCCATGCCGGCCGGGATCGCCAGCACCGCCACGGCGCCGAAGATGAACGACAGGCTCGAACCCAGGGCAGAGCCCAGGTAGGTGGTCCAGAAGGTCGACGAGACCTTGACGTCGGCCGGCAGGTAGCGCGAGTAGTCCGACACGTAGGGGGCAAAGGCGATCTGCCACAGCGCCGCGAGCGATACGGTGGCCAGCCAGCCGGCCAAGTTGAAGCCGCCACGGGTCAGGAAGTCATCGCTCTGCACGTGGCTGAAGATGTAGCCGAAACCGACCACGATGCCGATGCCCAGCACCCAGGTGCCGATGCGGTTGAGCACGTGGATGAAGCGGTAGCCGATGATGCCGATGATCCCCGAACCCAGCGCGCCGACGACGATGCCGACCGGCACCGGTACGGCATCGACCACGCCATGCAGCGACTTGCCGGCCAGGACGATGTTGGAGGCAAAGAAGCCGATGTACATCACCCCTGCGATCACCACCACCAGCAGGGCGCCGAGTGAACCGAACTGGGCGCGGCTCTGGATCATCTGCGGGATCCCCATCTGCGGGCCCTGGGCCGAGTGCAGTGCCATCAGCACCCCACCGACCAAGTGCCCGACCAGGATGGCGACGATGCCCCACACCAGGTTCAGGTGAAACAGCTGCACGCCCAGCGCGCCGGTGACGATGGGCAACGGCGCGATGTTGCCGCCGAACCACAGTGTGAACAGGTCCCTTACCTTTCCATGGCGGTCTTGCGGGGGCACGTAGCCGATCGTGTGTTTTTCTATGAGGGGTGCCGAATTGGCTGCACTGGTCATGACTGACTCCAAGGCAAGGTGGGGCATCGGGTGCTGCCCGGGTGCGTGCCGGCGAAGGGCGACGCGTTCTTGTTGGAGCGATGATGGGGGGTGCGGGGGGAACGAGAAATTAGTAAATATGTGCCCATAAACCTTAAAAAACCTAAGGCTGACAAAAGGTTAAGGGACGGGTGGTAGCAAGGAGCGGGCCACCGGGCTGGAAGGCCCGGGTTTGGCAGGTTTGGGCGGCAATCCTGTCAAATGGGTGTGCCTTGATGGTGCGGGGTGCTCGATTGAGGTGCGGCTACAGAGCCTGCTACATCGGCAGCATCCGGTCCTGAATCACCTCCTTCATCACCAGCGTCGAACTCAGCCGCTTCACATTGGGAATGCTGGTCAGCTGTTCGTCATACAGCTTCTGAAATGCCGGCAGGTCCTTGGCCACCACATGCAGCAGGTAATCCGGGTCCCCGAACAGGCGCTGCGCCTCGACGATCTGCGGGATCTCGCCCAGCGCCGCCTCGAAATCCGCCACTGGCTGGCGGGTGACTTCACGCAAGGTGACGAACACCAGCGCGGCAAAGTTCAGCCCCAGCGCCGCCGGTGCCAGGCGCGCGTGGTAACCGAGGATGGCACCGGCCTCTTCCAGCGCCTTGAGCCGCCGATGGCAGGGCGACAGGCTCAGGCCTACGCGGTCGGCCAGTTCGGTGACCGACAGGCGCCCGTCCTTTTGCAGTTCGGCAAGGATCTTTCGGTCAGTTCTGTCCATTGAGAAGAATCTTCCAGCAATTAGGGTTGCAAGGGGAATATACGAAAGATAATCCCCCGATGGAATCCGTAGGCTTTCTTCATCCCGAAATCGTGTGAAGGAAGACTCAAGTGGCAATCAGTGTGCTGACGGCGTTTTGGGCCGTGTCGTTGCTGTTCGTGATCACCCCCGGTGCCGATTGGGCGTACGCCATTTCGGCCGGCATGCGCGGGCGCTGGGTCATGCCGGCAGTGGCGGGTATGTTGTCCGGGCATTTTCTGGCGACCCTGGTGGTGGCGGCGGGGGTAGGCAGCCTGGTGGCCGGGCACCCGCTGGCGCTGATGTTGCTGACGCTGGCGGGCTGCACCTACCTGCTGTGGCTGGGCGGCAACCTGTTGCTCAGCCCCGCCGTGCCCGAAGCGGGGCAGGGCGGTGTTGGCGATAGCGGCTCGCGCTGGGCCTTCAAAGGCTTTTGCGTGAGCGGGCTCAACCCCAAGGTGTTCTTGCTGTTCCTGGCCTTGCTGCCGCAGTTCACCGACCCGCAGTCGAACTGGCCAGTGCCGCTGCAGATCCTGCTGCTGGGGCTGGTGCACCTGTGCAGTTCGCTGGTGGTCTATTTATTGGTGGGGTACGGGGCCAAGGCTGTGTTGAGCAGCCGCCCGGGCGCGGCGAAGGTGGTGGGCAGGTTGTCGGGGTTGGTGATGATTCTGGTGGCCGGTGTATTGATTGTCGGCCAATTGGGTTGAACCCACCGGCCATAGGGCCGGTACAGACGCCAACGAAGCCCTCGGGATACACTCGGCTCACCTCATCGCACACCAGGACGTGCCTCATGCGGACAGCCCGCGGCGGCTGTTCGGCATGGGCCTGGCCACCAGCCTGCTCAACCCCAAGATCGCCGTGATGTACCTGTCACTGATGCCGCAGTTCATCCAGCCAGGCCACGGCAGCGTGCTGGCCCAATCGCTGGTGCTGGGTGCCACGCAGATCGCCATCAGTGTCACGGTCAATGCGTTGATTGCGCTCATGGCCGGCTCGATTGCCGTGTTCCTCGCCGGGCGGCCGCTGTGGCAGCAGGTACAGCGCTGGCTGATGGGCACCGTGCTGGCCGGCCTGGCCCTGCGCATGCTCGCCGAAGGGCGCCGTTGATCGACCGGTAAAATCCTGCGGAACGAACCGTTGATTGCACATCTCCTATCCTCAGATGGATGGCAATGTGCCCGGGACTTCCCTGACATGAACGTGTTTCAGCAACCTGATACCCACACCCCGCCACTGCACTTCTTGCTCAACGGTGGCACCCTCGGCAATTTGTTGCAGTCGATGGACTGGAGCGATTCGCCGCTCGGCCCGCCAGGGGCATGGTCACCGCAATTGCAGGCAGTCATGGCCACATTGCTGCCTGCGCAGGCGCAGTTCGTGCTGTTTTGGGGGGAGGAATTCATTGCCCTCTACAATGACGCCTATGCGCCGACCATCGGCACCAAGCATCCCCAGGCACTGGGGCGGCCAGCCGAGGAAAACTGGCGTGAGCTGTGGGGCGACCTCGAACCGCTCCTGCGTGGCGTACGTGAGACAGGTCAGACATTCTCGGCCAAGGATCGCCCCTTTTACATAGAGCGGCGCGGCCTGGGCGAAACCGTATACTTCGACGTGTCCTATTCCGCCGTGCGCGAGGCCGATGGCAGCGTCGGCGGTGTGCTGTGCCTGGTCACCGAAACCACCGAGCGCGTGCGCTTCCAGCAACGCCAGGCGTTTCTGCTGGAATTGGGCCGGACCTTGCCCGGGCTGGGCGAGGCGGAACGCATCGAGGCCTATGTAGTGACTCGGCTTGCCCAGCATCTTGGGGCGACACAGGTGTGTTTCGGCGAAGACCAGGGCGACGGCACGGGCTTCCGAGTGGCGCGTGATTGGGCCGACGGCGTGCCCTCGATGGTCGGCCAGCATTGCTACGCAACGTTTGGCGCATCGCTGCGCGAGCAACTGGCGGCGGGGCAGGTGGCGCAGCAGGCCTATGACAGCGCGTCAACGGCGCCGAGCGGCCTGTGCGCCACGCTGCATGTACCGGTACTGCGGGGCGGGCGCCTGGAAGCGATGCTCGCCGTGCACTTCCACACCCCACACCCGGTTTTTGAAGACGAATGCCAACTGCTGGAAGACGTCGCCAAGCTGGCCTGGGCGGCCATTACCCATGCCCGCGCCGAGCGTGCCCTGCACTTGCTCAACGAAAGCCTGGAAGACCGCGTGGCGGCTGTGCTGGCCCAGCGCGAGGCGGCGATGCTGCAACTGCACGAGGCGCACAAGCTGGAAATGATCGGGCAGTTGACCGGAGGCATTGCCCACGACCTCAACAACATGCTCACGCCGATCATCGCTTCGTTCGAGTTGATGCGTCGCAACCCCCAGTCCGAGCGTGCCCCGCGCCTGATCGACGGGGGGCTTCAGGCCGCCGAGCGGGCGCGCAACCTGGTTGGGCGCCTGCTCAGTTTTGCCCGCCGGCAGACCCTCAAGCCCCAGGCCGTGTCGCTGGCAGCACTGGTAGAGGACATGCGTGAGCTGATGGCGCGCTCGCTGGGCCCAACCATTGCCGTGCAGGTGCAGATCGACCCGGCGCTGCCGTCCGTGGTGGTCGACCCGCATCAACTGGAGCTGGCCGTGCTCAATCTGGTGGTCAATGCGCGCGACGCCATGGCCGACGGCGGTGCTCTGCGCATTGTCGCCGGGCGCGATGCCGACGGCCCGCCGAGGCCCACCGGTGTGGCAGCCGCGCAGTTGGTGTGGCTGCAGGTCCGCGACAGTGGCTGCGGCATGAGCGACGAGCAGTTGCGCCGCTGCATCGAGCCGTTCTATTCCACCAAGGGCGTGGGCAAGGGCACCGGCCTTGGCCTACCGATGGTGGAAGGGTTGGCGGTACAGTCCGGTGGTGGCTTCGAGATTCGCTCGCAGCCGGGGGAGGGGACCGTCGCCACGCTCTGGCTGCCGGTCAGCGATGTCGCGGCGGTCTGCCACGACCGTGAAATGGCCGACGTGCCCCTGGCCGACCGTGCCAGCCGGGTACTGCTGGTGGACGATGAGGAAATCGTGCGCCATGCCACGGCCTTGCAGTTGCGCGACCTGGGTTACCAGGTGACCGAAGCTGCCAGTGCCGCTGCGGCGCTGCAGTTGATGGAGCAGGGCTGGTTGCCGGATGTGCTGGTGACCGACCACGTCATGGCCGAGATGACCGGTGTACGGTTCGCCCAGCAACTGCGCGAGCGTCGGGCCGACCTGCCGGTGTTGATCATCACCGGCTATGCCAACCTGACCCCGAGGGAGCTCAAAGGTTTCGAGGTGTTGCGCAAGCCGTACCGGCGCGCCGAGCTGGCGCAGAGCGTGGCGCGGTTGCTGGCCGCAAAGCGCTAGCGGCGCTTCAACTGTCCAGCACCTTGCCAAGCATCAGGCACACCTGCTCGGCCGAGTATGGCTTGGCCAGGAACGGAAAACCCTGGTGCCCGCCTTCGGCAATCGCATCGCTGTACCCCGACGTCAGGATCACCGGCAATTGTGGGCGCTGGCGCCGCAGTTCAAGGGCCAGCGCCAACCCGCCCATGCCCGGCATGACCACATCGGAAAACACGGCGTCGAAGTGCTCAGCCTGGCCGGCCAACTGCGCCAAGGCGTCTTCCGCCGATTTTGCCCAGCTGACCTGGTAACCGTGGTCCTCGAGGATTTGCGCCGTGAACGTGCCGAGGTCGGGGTTATCCTCCACCACCAATATTCGCCGTCGCGCACCGCCCATCTCGGGTGATGTTGGCGTGGCGGCCGGATCGGCCTGTTCGGCTGGCGGTGCCTCCTGCGGCAGGTACAGGGTAAAGGTGGTCCCCTGGCCCTCGATGCTGGCCACCTCGACATCGCCCCCGGACTGCTTGGCGAAACCGAACACCTGGGACAGGCCAAGCCCGGTTCCTTCACCGGGCGCCTTGGTGGTGAAGAACGGGTCGAAGATGCGGTCGAGCAGCTCGGCGGCGATGCCGACGCCACTGTCCACCACCGAAATCGCCGCAAACGGCCCGGCTTGTGCCGGCTGGCCGCGTAAGCCAGGCATCTGCCGGTTGGCCTGCAGGCGCAGGCGCAAGGTGCCTTGACCGGCCATGGCGTCGCGGCCGTTGAGCATCAGGTTGATCACCGCCGTCTCCAGCTGGCTGAGGTCGGCGCGGATATGGCAAGGCGCCTGGGGCAGCTCCAGCTCTACCTGGATCCGCGCCCCGGTGGCGGTGTCGAGCATCTCGGCCATGGCCTGCAGGCGTGGCCCGGCCTCGAACACCTGCGGGCTCAAGGCCTGCCGGCGGGCAAAGGCGAGCAGCTGGCCGGTCAGCTTGGCACCGCGGTCGACGGTGTCGGACATGGTCTTCAGGTAGCGTTCACGGCGGGCTTCGTCGAGGTTGGGGCGCTGCAGAAAGTGCAGCGATGAGCGGATGATGGTCAGCAGGTTGTTGAAATCATGCGCAACGCCCCCGGTCAGTTGGCCGATGGCTTCCAGCTTCTGCGCCTGGCGCAACACGGCTTCGGTGTGCAAAAGCTGGGTGGTGCGTTCTTCGACGCGGTGCTCCAGGGTGGCATTGAGCGCCTCCAGCGCGGCCATCGCCTCGCGCACTTCGGCATGCGCCTGAACCCGTTGGATATGCGACCAGCAGCGCTCGGTCACCTCGCGGATCAAACGCAGTTCATAACCGGTCCACACGCGTGGTGCCTTGTCGTGGATGGCCATCAGCGCGGTCAGACGACCGTCCTTGATCAGCGGCATGCAGATGGTCGCGGTGATACCGATGGCCTGGAACGTGGCCGCTTCCTCGGCGGCCAGTTCGTTGAGGTTGTCGTTGATGATCAGTGCTTCGCCCGCGCGCAGGCGGCTGACTGCAAGGCGGCCGAAATCGGCCAGGCGATACTGCCCGATCAGCCGCGGTGAGCCGGGGGCGACGGCATCGCCACAGATGTTGAAGCCATCCTGGTCGGCGTCCATCACCGCGTAGGCGCAGCTGGACAGCTGCAGGTGCTCCACCAGCCTGCGCGTGGTGATGGCCATGATCCGCTCCGGGTCGGTGGCGTTGGCCACCTCGCGGCCCAGGCTGTCGAGGAAGTTCAGGCGCTGGCTGTTGACCACGCTGGTGGTGGTTTCGGTCACCGTGTCGAGCATGCCCAGCACGCTGCCGTCCTCGCCGCGGATCGGGCTGTAGCAGAAGGTGAAGTAGGCGCGTTCGGGGGCACCGTTGCGGTCGATGACCAGCGGGAAGTCTTCGATGTACACCGCCTCGCCGGCCATGGCACGGGCGGCCATGGCGCTGATGTTGCCCCAGGCCTCCTGCCACACCTCGCTGAATGGCCGGCCCAGGCACAGCGGCTTGCTGCCGAGGATGCGCGCGAAGTCATCGTTGTAGAGGGTGATCAGCTCGCTGCCCCAGAGCACCGCCTGCGGGAAGCGTGAGCCCACGCACAGGGCTACCGACGTCTTGAGTGCGCTGGGCCAGGCCTCCAGCGGGCCAAGCGGGGTGTTATGCCAATCATGCTGGCGGATGCGTTCGGCCATCAGCCCGCCGCCGTCTAGCCATTTCGCCATGTGCTGTGCCAATCCTTTTGCCTGGGAGGATAAGGGTGCACCGAGACGGCCGAATTGGCGAGGGCTTTGTGTCGCCTGTTTTGGCCTCATCGCCGGCGTGCCGGCGATGAGGCCGCTGCGGGCTCAGCGAATGAAATGCACCTTGCCGGTGTCGTCATTGCCCATGTAGATCCCATACACACCGGCCTGGCGTTCGAGGATGTAGCGCTCGAGGATCTGCCGGATCGCCGGGTAGTAGATTTCTTCCCAAGGGATCTCGTCTGGCGCGAAGAACTGGTAATCCAGCGTCTCCGGCCCGTACTGGCCGGTCTCTTCGGTGGCGATGGCGCGGAAGATGATGTACACCTCGCTGATTTGCGGCACGCTGAAGATCGAGTACGGCGAGACAATTTCGCCGCGCACGCCGCTCTCTTCCCACACCTCGCGCAGCGCCGCCTGCTCGGTGGTTTCACCCGCCTCCATGAAGCCGGCCGGCAAGGTCCAGGTGCCTGGTCGGGGTGGAATGGCGCGCTGGCACAGCAGGTATTTGCCATCGCGCTCGATGATGCAGCCGGCGATGATCTTCGGGTTTATGTAGTGGATATAGCCGCAACCGGTGCAGTGCAGGCGTTCGTGGGTGTCGCCTGTGGGAACGCCCCGGGCCAGTTCCGTGGTGCAGTGCGGGCAATAGCGCGGGGCGTTGGGCATGGTCAGCGGCCTATGCGAGGTTCCTTGAGGGCCAGGGGCGCAACGATATCGCGCACCTTGGTGTTGTCGTCCTGCTTCTGGCGCAGGTAATCCAGGGCCACCTTGGCGGCGGCGCGCACGTGGTCGACCGACGCCTGGTGGGCCACCAGCGGGTCGCCGCCCTTGATCGCTTCGACGATCTTTTCCATCTCACGGTTGCTGGCGCCACGGCGGTTTTCCTGGGACACCGAGGTGGCGCGCAGGTAGCTGATGCGGGCCTGCAGCTGGCGCAGCTGCTGGGCGGCGACCTGGTTGCCGGAGCCTTCCAGGAGTACGTCGTAGAAGCCTTGCACCGAGTCCAGCACCTGCTGCAGTTCGCCTTCTTCGAGGGCCTCGCGGTTGACCTCCAGCGCGCGCTCCAGGGCGCGGATGTCCTTGGCCTTGGCGTTGAGGGTGAACAGCTGCACGATCAGCCCTTCGAGCACGCAGCGCAGCTCGTAGATGTCGCGGGCGTCTTCCAGGGTGATGATGGCCACGCGCGGGCCCTTGGCGTCGGCGAACTCCACCAGGCCTTCGGACTCCAGGTGGCGCAGCGCTTCACGCACCGAAGTGCGGCTGACGCCGAGGCGGTCGCAAAGGTCGCGCTCGACCAGGCGGTCGCCTGGGAGCAGGTGGAAGTTCATGATCGCGCCGCGCAGTTTGTCGAGCACGATTTCACGCAGGGTAACGGGGTTGCGGTTGACCTTGAAGCTGTCGTCGAGTGGCTGGCGTTTCATCAGGTGCGCTCTTTATGAGGCTGTTGCGCCAACATCGCGGAGCCCCCTGAACCGAGGCACTCCTTGCAGTGGTTCGAACAGCCCGTTGTTAACGGGTTGACTCCGCATCGGCTTCGGCGAACGCCTCGCGGGCCAGGCGGAAACTGTCCACCGCCGCGGGCACGCCGCAATAAATGCCGACCTGGAGCAGGATCTCGCGAATCTGCTCTCGGCTCAGGCCATTACGCAATGCGCCGCGAATGTGCAACTTGAGCTCGTGGGGCCGGTTGAGCGCAGAAATCATGGCCAAGTTTATCATGCTGCGCTCTTTCAGCGACAAGCCATCGCGGCCCCAGACGTGGCCCCAGCAGTACTCGGTGACCAGTTCCTGCAACGGCTGGGTGAACGCGTCGGCATTCTGGATGGAGCGGTTGACGTAGTCCTCGCCCAGCACCTGGGTGCGGATCTGCAGGCCTTTCTCGTACTTTTCGTTGCTCATTGCCTGGCTCCGAATCAAAACAGGGGCCGCAACCCCGGGTGAGCGGGTCGCGCGGCCCCTAAAAAAGGGGTATTAGGGCTGCGCAGCAGCCCGAGGACTTCAGCCGAGCGGGGGCAGGGCGCCCAGCTTGCCCTTGTGATAAACCATCGGCGTCACTGGCTGCTCGGGCAGTACCAGGTTCTTCACCGCGCCAACGATGATCGCGTGGTCACCACCGTCATACTCGCGCCACAGTTCGCACTCGATGATCGCCGTGGCCTTGGCCAGCAACGGGTTGCCCAGCTCGCTCAGATGCCAGTCGATGCCGGCGGCCTTGTCCTTGCCCTTGCCGGCGAAGGCATACGCCTCGGCGGTCTGCTCGGCGGACAGCAGGTGAATCGCGAACTGCTTGCTGTCGCGCAGGATCGGGTAGGTGTCGGAGGCGTAGTTGGGGCAGAACAGCACCAGCGCCGGGTCGATCGACAGCGCGCTGAACGCGCTGGCGGTGATACCGACGATGCCGCCGTCGGCGTCCAGGGTGGTGACCACCGTGACCCCGGACGGGAAGGAGCCCATCACGTCTTTGTAGATGCCTGGTTCGATCATCTCGTGCTTCCTCTTAACGCATCACGAACGGGTCGGGCATCGGCGCGGTGGACAGGTTGATCCACACGGTCTTCAGCTCGGTATAGGCCAGCACCGAATCGATGCCGCTTTCACGGCCGTAGCCGCTGTTCTTGAAGCCGCCGATCGGCGCCATGGCCGACACGGCGCGGTAGGTGTTGACCCAGATGATCCCCGAGCGCACATCACGCGCCAGGCGGTGGGCACGGCCCAGGTCGCGGGTCCAGATACCGGCAGCCAGGCCGAACTGCGAGTCGTTGGCGATGGCCAGTGCCTCTTCCTCGGTCTTGAAGCGGATCACCGCAGCGACCGGGCCGAACACTTCTTCCTGCATGATGGTCATCGAGTTGCTGTCGCACTCGAACAGGGTCGGCTCGTAGAACCAGCCGTCACCGTCGACCTCGGCACGCTTGCCGCCCATGTGCAGCTTGGCGCCTTCGGCCTTGGCCGCAGCGACCAGGCCTTCGACCACGGCCAGCTGTTGCGCGGTGGCCATCGGGCCCATTTCGCTGGCATCGTCCTGCGGGTTGCCAATGCGGATGCGTTTGGCGCGCTCGACCAGCCGGGTGACGAATTCGTCGAAGATCTCGTCCTGCACCAGCAGGCGGGAACCGGCCACGCAGCTTTGCCCGGAAGCGGCATAGATGCCGGCCACGGCACCGTTGATGGCACTGTCCAGATCGGCGTCGGCAAAGATGATGTTCGGCGACTTGCCGCCCAGCTCCAGCGACAGCTTGGCGAAGTTCTCGGCGCTGCTGCGCACCACGTGGCGGGCGGTGGCGGCACCGCCGGTGAAGGCGATCTTGCGCACCAGCGGGTGGCGGGTGAGCGCGGCTCCCGTGCTTGGGCCGTAGCCGGTGACCACGTTGACCACACCCGGCGGGAAGCCGGCCTCCAGGGCCAGACGCGCCAGTTCGAGGATGGTCGCCGAGGCGTGTTCGGAAGGTTTGAGCACGATGGTGTTGCCGGCGGCCAGGGCCGGTGCCAGCTTGATCGCGGTCAGGTACAGCGGGCTGTTCCACGGGATGATCCCGGCCACCACGCCGATCGGCTCGTGCACGGTGTAGGCGAACAGGTCCGGCTTGTCGAGGGGCAGGGTGCCGCCTTCGAGCTTGTCGGCAAGGCCCGCGGTGTAGTGGAAGAACTCCGGCAGGTAGCCGACCTGGCCACGGGTTTCGCGGATCAGCTTGCCGTTGTCACGGCTTTCCAGCTGGGCCAGGTGCTCTTTGTTCTCGGTAATCAAATCGCCCAGGCGGCGCAGCAGTTTGCCCCGCGCGGTGGCGGTGATGCTGCGCCAGGCCTTGCTTTCGAAGGCGCGCTGGGCGGCCTGCACGGCCAGCTCCACGTCGGCTTCATCGGCATCGGGCAGTTGCGCCCAGGCTTGGGCGGTGGCCGGGTTGAGGCTGTCGAAGGTCTTGCCGCTCTGGGCATCGAGCCATTGGCCGTCGATGCACATCTGGAAACGAACGAGGGTCATGCAACAATCCCCTTGGCGGATTCGGTGAGGGTGCGGGCTTGCTTGAGGAAGTCCAGCAGCATCTTGTTGACTTCACGCGGAGCCTCCACCGGCATCATATGCCGTTGCTCGGCGAGGACCACGCTTTGCGCCCCAGGGATGCTGGCGGCAAGCTGGCGGGTCATGGCCGGGGTGGAGCCCAAGTCGAGTTCGCCGGTGGCGATCAGCGTCGGCACCTGAATGCTGCCCAGGTCGCCTGCGCGGTACATGTCCTGGGTGGCGAACAGCGAATAGGTGGTGTGGTACCCCTGCGGGTCGTTGCTTGCCAGTACCTGGCGAATCGCCGCGACTTGCGCCGGGTTGGCAGCCTTGTATTCACGGCTGAACCAGCGGTCGAGGGCGGCATCGACGTTGGCGTCGGGGCCCTGTTCGGCAGCCTGGGCGGCACGGGCGATAACGCCGGCACTCTGCTCCGGGGTGCGGTTGAACACGCTGTTGAGCACGACGAGTGCAGCCAGGCGCTGTGGGTACTGGAGGGCGAAGGCACGTGCGACCAGGCCGCCCATGGAGAAACCGATCACGGTCGCCTGGGCAATCTGCAGGTGGTCGAGCAGTTCGGCCAGCTGTGCGGCGTAACCTTCCAGGCCGGTGTCGGCGGCAGGCAGCGCGCTCTGGCCGTGGCCGAGCATGTCGTAGGCGATGACGCGGTAGTCGTTGGCCAGGCCGACGAACTGCCCGCCCCACATTTCCTTGTTCAGGCCCACGCCGTGGATCAGCACCACGGCTTGGCCCTGGCCTTGTACCAGGTAACTGGTCCCGGCCGGTGTACGTTCAGCGACAGGCTGAATCATGGAGGGCGCTCCTTGAAGGTCGGGCGCGGCGGGTATTCACGCCACGCCCAGGCCCGTCTTGGTTGTTGTTATTGAGCGTTGGCTTTTTCGGCAGCCAGTTCTTCCAGGTCGATGTAGCGGTTGCCGATGCGCGGGTGCAGGCGGCCACCGTCGGCAGCGCCCAGTACCACGACGATCTCGTCGGCGCGCGGGGCGTCTTCGATCTGCATTTCCAGGGTGATGTAGTGCGAACGCAAGCCTTCGTCGTCCTTCTGCATCATCGGGATCTGGATCGAGGTGCCTGGCCCGCCGCGCTTGTTGGTGAAGCTCAGGTAGCTCTTGGCCTGCACCGCTTCGCGGTAGTGGTTGCCGAAGCGCAGGGTGTGGATCACCGCCGAGGCGTGTTCGATCTCGCCGTCAGCGCCGACCACGGCAGCTTTACCGTAGGCTTCGATCTTGTCGGCACCGCCGATGGCGGCGGTCAGGCGCTCGACCATCAGTGCACCCAGCTCGGAGCAGTTGGCGCGGATTTCCGGCTTCAGATCTTCAACGAAACCGCGACCGGCCCATGGGTTCTTGATGACCACGGCCAGGCCGACCATGGTCACCGGCTTGTCGGTGGCCTTGCCACCTTCAATGCGGGTCTCTTCGGAATAGGTGACGATCTTGCGGATTTCGAAACTCATGGATGGCTCCTGGTGAGGGTTATCAGCTCTTGTTGTCTGATGGTATACCATAATATTTGTTGTGCAAGAGGGGGCTTGAAAAATCTCTTGCCTGTGGACGAAAGGTTGCTTGATCCCTTGGTTTGCGCGGCGTCTGTACTGTGCGAAATCCAAAAAAATGCCCGCTCGCGAGGGCCATGACGGCCCCCGCGAGCGGGCTGATCCCGCAACGAATTCAGGCAATGGGAATTCAGGCGAACGCCGGCACCACTTCCTTGATGAACAGCTCGAGCGATTTCTTCTTCTCGGCGTGGGGCAGGCTGTTGTCGCACCAGAAGCTGAACTCGTCGACACCGAGCTCCTGGTAGTACTTGATACGCGCAATGATTTCTTCGGGGGTGCCGATCATGGTGTTCTTGCGGATGTTATCCAGCGCGAAAGCCGGCACTTCGGCGAATTTCGACTCCGGGCTTGGCGCCAGGAAGCCGTTCACCGGCACGGTCTTGTTGCCGAACCAGGCGTCGAAGGTGCGGTAGAAGCGCGAAATGGCCTGGGCGCCGATCTTCCAGCCTTCCGGTTCCGAGGGGCTGTGCACATGGGTGTGGCGCAGCACCATCAGTTGTGGGCGCGGCACATCCGGGTTGTTGTCCAGCGCGGCCTGGAACTTGTTTTTCAGGTCCAGCACCTCTTCGTCGCCCTTCATCAGTGGGGTGACCATGACGTTGCAGCCGTTCTTCACCGCGAAGTTGTGCGAATCCGGGTCGCGGGCCGCGATCCACATCGGCGGCATGCCTTGTTGAACGGGCTTGGGCACGCTGGTGGAGGTCGGGAAATTGTAGATTTCGCCTTCGTGGGCGTAGTCGCCTTCCCACAGTTTGCGTACCGCCGGGACCATCTCGCGCAGGGCCTTGCCGCCGTCGGTGGCCGGCATGCCGTTGGCCATGCGGTCGAACTCGAACTGGTAGGCGCCACGGGCCAGGCCCACTTCCATGCGGCCGTTGCTGATCACGTCGAGCAGGGCGCATTCGCCGGCAACGCGGATCGGGTTCCAGAACGGCGCGATGATGGTGCCGGCGCCCAGGCGGATGGTCTCGGTGCGCGCGGCGAGGTAGGCCAGCAGCGGCATCGGGCTCGGCGAGATGGTGTATTCCATGGCGTGGTGTTCGCCAATCCACACGGTGCTGAAACCGCCGTCTTCGGCCATCAGGGTCAGTTCGGTCAAGTCCTCGAACAGCTGGCGGTGGCTGACCTGTTCATCCCAACGTTCCATGTGCACGAACAACGAAAATTTCATGGGGCTTTCCTCGGAGCTTGAAAGTCTCGCCTGGCGCGCCAGGCGTCAGTAATAAGGCTAGGCGTTTCAGGCGAAGGCGGGCAGGCTGGCCATCTTGCCGCGGCAGTACACCATCGGCCGTGGGGCTTGCTCGGGGACGATCAGGTTGTGCACCTTGCCGACCATGATGGCGTGGTCGCCACCTTCATATTCGCGCCACAGTTCGCATTCGATCACCGCGGTGGCGCCGGCCAGGATAGGGTTGCCCAGTGCGCTCAGGGACCACTCGATGCCGGCGGCCTTGTCCTTGCCCTTTTTCGCGAACGCATAGGCTTCGGCCTGTTGTTCACCGGAGAGCAGGTGAATGGCAAAGCGCTTGTTCTTGATCAGCACGGGATAGGAGTCGGAGCTGTAGTTGGGGCAGAACAGCACCAGCGGCGGGTCCATCGACAGGGACGAAAAGGCACTGGCGGTGAGGCCGACGATCGAGCCGTCGTCGTCCAGGGTGGTGATGACGGTGACGCCGGACGGGAAGGAGCCCAGGACGTGCTTGTAGACGGTTGCGTCGATCATGGCGTGTACCTCGAATGGGGCAGCGGTGGACCGCTTTTTATCGTTGATGTGTCTGATGGTATACCGTAATACTCGATTTGCAAGCGGAATTTTCCACCTCGACGAAATCGCGATGAGCGGCGCAAAGCCGCATGAATAGGGGGCTTGGAGCAAGCATGGGCGTCTGGCTGGCGTTGCTGAACCGGATCAGTTAAAGATTTTCAGGCCGAATCAGTGTTGTCAAAAGTTTGGAATACCATAATATGGTCCGCAGCTGAGAGGCCGCCTAGACGCGGTTTCCTTACAAAGATAAAAACGACCTTTCGAGCTGAAAACCATGTCCCAACCGTCATCGCAACACCAGTTTGTCGAGAATCACACGGTCGATTACGTTCCACCTGCCGAGCGCCATGGGAAGGCGCGCGACCTGTTCACCCTCTGGTTCAGTACCAACATCGCGCCACTGCCCATCGTCACCGGCGCCATGGTAGTCCAGGTGTTTCACCTGAACCTGTTGTGGGGCCTGATCGCTATCGTGCTGGGGCATCTTGTCGGGGGCGTGGTCATCGCCCTGGCCTCTGCGCAGGGACCGCAGCTGGGCATTCCACAGATGGTGCAAAGCCGCGGTCAGTTCGGCCGGTATGGCGCCTTGCTGATCGTGTTCTTCACCGCGCTGATCTATGTCGGCTTCTTCATTTCCAACATCGTCCTGGCGGGCAAGTCGATCCACGGCATCGCCCCGAGCGTGCCGATGCCTACGGCTATCGTCATCGGCGCCCTGAGCGCGACCGCCATCGGGGTGATCGGTTACCGCTTCATTCATAGCCTGAACCGTATCGGGACCTGGGTGATGGGCTCGGCGCTGCTGGCCGGCTTCATCATGATGTTCACCCAGGAGCTGCCAGCCGACTTCTTCAGCCGAGGCGCGTTCAACCTGTCGGGCTTCATCGCCACGGTGTCGCTGGGTACCATCTGGCAGATCAGCTTCTCGCCGTACACCTCGGACTATTCGCGCTACCTGCCTAAAGAAGTCGGGATTGCCAAGCCGTTCTGGGCCACTTACTTCGGCGCCACCCTGGGCACCATCCTGTGCTTCAGCTTTGGTGCGGTGGCTGTGCTGTGCGTGCCAGAAGGCACCGACGCGATGGACGCGGTCAAGCAGGCCACCGGCTGGCTGGGCCCGATCCTGATGGTGCTGTTCCTGCTCAACATCATCAGCCACAACGCCCTCAACCTGTATGGCGCGGTGCTGTCGATCGTCACGGCGATCCAGACCTTCGTCGCCCAATGGACGCCCAGCATCAAAGTGCGGGTGATACTGGCGGCGGTGATCCTGGTGGCATGCGGCATGGTTGCGCTGAACGCTTCGGCGGACTTCATCGGCCACTTCATCGGGCTGATCCTGGCGCTGCTGCTGGTGCTGGTGCCGTGGGCCTCGATCAACCTGATCGACTTCTACCTGATCAAGAAGGGGCAGTACGACATCGCCTCGATCTTCCAGGCGGATGGCGGGATCTACGGGCGCTTCAACCCTCACGCGATCATTGCCTATGCGTGCGGGATCCTGGTGCAGTTGCCGTTTGCCAATACGTCGCTGTATGTGGGGCCGTATTCGAACCTTGTCGAAGGGGCAGACCTGTCGTGGCTGTTCGGCTTGATCGTGACCGTGCCGCTGTATTACTGCCTGGCGACGCGGGGCAAGGCCGAGGGGGCTGTGCGGGCCGTTGGCGTTAACGATTGACCTGAGAAAAGGGGCCGCAAAGCGGCCCCGGCTGTTTCACGTCAAACCTTGAACTGCGCCACCATGCCATTCAAATCAACCGCCAGGCGCGACAAATCCTGCGCCGCCGCACTGGTCTGATTGGCTCCCGCCGAGGTCTGCATCGCCAGATCGCGAATGTTCACCAGGTTGCGGTCCACCTCGCGCGCCACCTGCGCTTGTTCCTCCGATGCACTGGCGATCACCAGGTTGCGCTGGTTGATCGAGGCGATCGCCTCGGCAATCACCTCCAGCGCGTCCCCGGCGCCCTGCGCCACTTGCAGTGTGCCGGTAGCACGCCCCTGGCTGCTGTGCATGGCTGTCACCGCACGCTCGGTACCGTTCTGGATCCCGGCAATCATCTGCTCGATCTCCGCCGTGGATTGCTGGGTGCGGTGGGCAAGGGCGCGTACTTCATCGGCGACCACGGCAAAGCCGCGGCCAGCCTCACCGGCGCGGGCGGCTTCGATGGCGGCGTTGAGTGCCAGCAGGTTGGTCTGCCCGGCGATCGCGCCGATCACGTCGAGCACACGGCTAATCTCGTTGGCATTGTTGGCCAGTTGTTCAATCTCGGCAGAGGTGCCGGTGACGTCATCGACCAGGTGCTGGATCGAGGCCAGCGCCAGGTTGACCTGCTCGCGGCCATCGCGAGTGGTGCGGTCGGCGCCCTGCGAGGCGTCGGCGGTGCTCACCGCGTTGTTGGCCACTTCCTCGACGGCAGCAGTCATCTGGTTGACGGCAGTGGCGGCCTGGTCGATTTCTGCGCTCTGCTGGTGCAGGCCGCGGCTGGTGTCTTCGGTGACGGTGTGCAGTTCTTCCGAGGCCGAAGCCAGCTGGTCGGACGAGGCGGCGATCTTGCGCAGGGTGTCGCGCAGGCTTGCCTGCATGCGGCTCAGGGCGCGCAACAGCAACGCTGGCTCATCACGGCCGGTGACTTGGATATCCTGGGTCAGGTCGCCGGTGGCAACCCGTTCGGCCACGGCCACGGCGTCGGCCAGTGGCACCACGATGCTGCGGGTGAGGGCCGTGGCAATGGCGGCCAGGGCGAGCATGATCACCAACAGCGAACCGATGACTGCTGTGAAGGCTTCGTCGGCCACATCGCTGCTGCGCTGCGAGGCCTGTTCGGCGCCGTTGCCGTTGTAGGTGATCAGCGCGGTCATGGCTTTCATCATGCCGTCGGCGATTTCGGTGAGCGGGCCGGTGATCTGCTGCTTGGCCTCGGCCATGCGCCCGGCAGCGATGTTTTGCAGCACCTGTGCCTGCAGGTCGAGGTACTGTTGATGGGCGGCGTTGAACGTGTTGAACAGGGCACGGTCATCGGCGGCGATGATGGTGGCCTCGTAGTCCTTGAGGCCGCCATCGAGTTGCTCGTTGATGCCTTTGAGCAGGTCGATGTTGCGTAGGCGCTCGCTGGGGCTGTCATCTAGCGCGGCGCGCAGCGTGACGGCGCGGGCACGCCCGAGGTTGGTACTGATTTCACTGAGGGCGACCACGGCAGGCATCCAGGTGACACGGATTTCATCCGTGGCCTCGTCCATCTGCCGGGTTTCATAGAGTGCGATAAGGCCCATGACCAGGACCAGGATGCCCAACAGGGCGAATACGCTTGCCGCGCGAATGCCGATCTTCATCTTCCGTAACTGCATGGAATGCTCCTTGACGGTGGCGTGCAGGCGTCAAGAGCATGGACGGAAGGCCGGGCTACCGGGTTGGTGCCAGGCTCTCGATGCGCTGCGGATTTAAGTGTGTGCCTCACCCTCTTGAATGTATTTTTCTTTCAATGATGCCATATGGCTATCATTGTTGACCAGTCATTCAATGTAACGACTTGTGCTGACAAATCCGTCATAAATTGACGGATCTGTCAGGAAATTGCGCCTAAACGATGGCGATCGCCGGGTCTGCAGCGGCCAGCGCCAAGGCGCGATCAGCAGCGGGCGGGTAGATCCACACCCCGTTGATCT
This sequence comes from Pseudomonas sp. NPDC087185, assembly GCF_044744955.1. Taxonomy (NCBI): domain Bacteria; kingdom Pseudomonadati; phylum Pseudomonadota; class Gammaproteobacteria; order Pseudomonadales; family Pseudomonadaceae; genus Pseudomonas; species Pseudomonas sp. NPDC087185. Next base: position 671,996 of record NZ_JBIUZK010000002.1, read on the forward strand.
GGCGCTTGAGGTTTTTGCCTTCCTGGCCCTCAAGTTTCAGTTCGCGCTCCCAGCCTTCGCTGAATGCCGCGCCCCAACCACCGAGGTCCAGGCAGGTAACGTACTTGGGTTGGCGGTACACCACCGGCTGCTCGCCGAGCAGGTCGGCCATGGCGTTGTTGCCGCAGTGGCGGCCCATGGGGATGGCGTGCTGGCAGGTCATAAGCGCGTGGTTACCCAGCTCGTCGACGGCGGCCCAGGCCGTGTCGCCGGTGGCGTAGATATGCGCCTGGCCAATCACCTTGAGGTGATCGTCGACCTTGAGGCGGCCAAAGTTGTCACGCTCGCCGGCCACTTGCGCGGTCAGCGGGCTGGCCTTGACGCCGACGGTCCAGATCACGGTTTTGCTGGCGATGTACTCGCCGTTGTCCAGGGTGACGCCACCGCCATCGACGGCGACCACCGAGGTACCGGCCAGCCACTCGACGCCGGCCTGTTCGCAGGCGGCGACAATGGCTGGGGTGATGCCGGCGCCCAACGCGGCGCCAACCTTGGCGCCACGGTCGACTACCCGCACGCGCACCGCCGCATCACCGAGTACCGCGCGCAAACGGGCTGGCATTTCGGTGGCGGTCTCGATGCCGGTAAAACCACCGCCGCACACCACCACGGTGTTGCGTGCGGGGGAGGCGGGCAGGGTAGCCAGGCCTTCCAGGTGTTGCTCAAGGCGCACGGCCGATTCCATCTGGTCGACATCGAAGGTGTGTTCGGCCAGGCCCGGTACTGCCGGGCGCGCCACTTGGCTGCCAGCGGCGAGGATCAGGCGGTCATAGGCGATTTGCTGCGCTTGGCCATTGGCGTCGGTGTAGCTGACGCTGCGCCCATCGCTGTCGATGGCCTGCGCATGGCCTTCGATGAACTGCACGCCCACGGCGTGGAACAGCTCGCCCAGTGGCGCCTTCATGCCGTGCACGTCGGCCTCGTAGAAGCGCGGGCGGATGTGCAGTTCGGGCTGAGGGGCCAGCACGCTGATGCTCAGGTCGTCGCGCTGGGCCTGGTCAAGCAGGCGGGCGGCGCTCAGGGCGCTCCATACACCGGCAAAGCCGGCACCGATGATCAGGATGTTCGATTTCATGAAGGTGCTCCTTGGGTAATGGGGTTTCGGGGGGTTATAGGTGCCCCTCGAGTAACTACGACTTTAGTGGTCGTAGTTTTTGGCGGCAAGCTTTTTTTGCAGCCCGTCACGGTGCAGGGCGCTGCTGAAGCCGCTGAAAAGCGCATGAAATAGGGACTTTAGGCGTGTTTTGGCTGCCTTAGATGTCGACGAGCGGTGCTCTTCAGCTTTGCCAAGGCCCGATGATCAGCGTACTATTTGCGACAAAGTTGGTCGGAGATTGATATGTCGCTCTACAGTGCTGGCGTCGAATACGGCATCCATTGCCTGCTCTACCTCGTGGACGATCGCGGGGACACCCGCGAGTCCAGCGTGCGCGACTTGGCAGAATTGCAGGGCGTGCCGCAGGAGTACCTGGCCAAGGTCTTCACCAAGCTGGCACGCGCCAGGCTGGTGGTCGCCACCGAAGGTGTGCGCGGCGGCTTTCGCCTGGCCCGGCCTTCGGATGAGATCACCGTGCTGGACATCGTCAATGCCATCGACGGGCCGAAGAAGATCTTCGACTGCCGCGAAATCCGCGAGCGCTGCACATTGTTCGAAGGTTCGCCGCCGGGGTGGGCAACCGAGGGCACCTGTGCGATCCATGCCGTGATGCTGGGGGCGCAGAAGCGTATGGAAGAAGCGCTGGCGCAGCAGACCATCCTCGACCTGGCGCGGCGCTTCGGGCGCAAGGCGCCGGTGGAGTTTGGCCAGCAGGTCAATGAGTGGATGGGCGAGCGACGGATCCCGGCGAGTCAGTCGTAAACAGGCAGTAGAACCTCAGCGCCCCTCATGCTGGCGACGATACGCCCCCGGCTGCACCCCCACCGCCTTGGCAAATGCCCGGGTAAACGCCGCCACTGACTGATACCCCACCTGTGCGCCCACTTGCTCGACGGTATTGCCCGCCTGCAGCAGCTGGCAGGCATGGCGCATGCGCAGGGCCAGCAGCACCTGCCCCGGTGACTGCCCGGCCAGTTCGTTGAAACGTTTGAAAAACGCCGAGCGTGAAAGCCCCGTGCACGCCGCCATGCTCTCCAGCGTCCAGGCCTGCCCGGGTTGTTCGATCAATTGTGCCAGCAAGCCGGCGAACGCCGGCTGCCGGGCCAGCGCCACCAGGCCGCCAAGCGGTTGCCCAGCATGCACCTGCTGGCGCAGCACATACAGGAACAGCAAGTGCGTCAGCCGCTCCAGCAAGGTCTGCGAAGGCGCAGGCAGGCGCTTGCACTCTTCCAGGATCAGCCCGAACAGCGCCCGCGCCGCATGCCCGGCAGGCTCGTCGGCGCGCAGCAAAATCCAGTCAGCCAGGCCCTCGACGATCAGTGACGACAGCCCCGGGCGAAAGTGGAAGAACCCGCACACCAGCCCCACGCCATCGCCAGCATGGGCATCCAGCGCCTGCATCACCTGGCGCGGCTGGGCGCAGGCGCTCACCGGGTCCTGGTCGCTAGACAACCGGTAAGCCAGATCGCGCAGCAAAAACACCGCATCGCCGGCTTCCAGGCGCACGGCCTGCGCCTCCCCGTCGATGTGCAGCCAGCAATGCCCCTGTACCACCAGGTGAAAACTGGCCCGCCCCAGGCCCTGGGTGCTGGCGTGCCAGCCACCGCAATAGCGGCCCACGTGGAACAGGCTGGCGTCAAGCTCAAGGCCTTCTAATAACCAATCGACAAGATGGCTGGATGAAATCATCTAATGCAAAGACTCAGGAGCAAGGAAAGGCGACTGATGAATATGGAGGGTAACGCTTATAACCAACAGACTCTATGGACACCCCTCAAAGGAGTCCACTCCATGTCCTCGCGCATCACGCTACACACGCTTCAGAGCGCCCCGGAAGCGGCCCGCCCGTTCCTCGAAAACGCCCAGAAGAACTCAGGCTTCATCCCCAACCTGCTCGGCGTGCTGGCCAATGCCCCGGCGGCGCTGGAAACCTACGTGACGGTGTCGGGCCTGAACGGCAAGGCCGAACTGACCCTGGCCGAGCGCGAAGTGGTGCAGCTGATTGCCGCCACCCAGCACGGTTGCGACTTTTGCGTGGCCGGCCACACCGCCGTAGCGCTGAACAAGGCCAAGCTGCCGCAGGACGTGGTCGATGCCCTGCGCGCCCGTGGTGAACTGCCGCACGCCCGCTACGAGGCCCTGGCCGCGTTTGCCCGCGAAGTCATCGCCACCCGCGGCAATGTCAGCGAAGCCACGTACCAGGCGTTTCGCGAGGCCGGTTTCACCGAGGGCAACGCGTTGGAAGTGATTCTCGGCGTCAGCCTCGCAACCCTGTGCAACTTTGCTAATGTGTTCGCCCAGACGCCGCTCAACGACGAGCTGAGCAAGTACCGCTGGCAGCCTGCGTAATCCGCACTTGGCGCCGCGGCGCGTGCTTTTCAAAAGGAGTAGGGACATGCTTGATGCTGCATTTGCGCAGTGGCTGGATGCCAATGCCGAAGCAATCGACCAGGGCCAGTGCGACCCGCACCGGGTGCTGGCGCACCTCGCCGAGTCGCAGTTGCTGCGCGTTGGGGTCGACCCGGCACTCGGTGGCAGCGGCGGCGAAGTGACCGACGCGGTCGAAGCCATTGCTGCCATCGCCCGCCATTCACTGGCCGCGGCGTTCGTCTGCTGGGGCCAGCGCGCCTTCATCGAATACCTGTTGCAAAGCCCCAACCAGGCCCTGCGCGAGCGCTTGATGCCTGGCCTGCTGAACGGCGAACTGGCCGGCGCCACAGGGCTTTCCAACGCCATGAAATTCCTCTCCGGCATCGAGGCGTTGCAGGTGCGCGGCCGCCCGCAAGCGGATGGCTGGTCGCTCGACGGCCGCCTGCACTGGGTGACCAACCTGCGCAAGAGCGGTTTCGTGGTGGCCGCGGCCATCGAGGACGACGCCGGCGGTGCGCCGTTCGTGCTAGCGATCCCTTCCGCTGCGCAGGGGCTGGAGCGCTCCGACGACCTGCAACTGATGGGGCTGCAATCGAGCAACACGGCCGCGCTGGCGTTCCATCAGGTCGAGCTCAAACGCGAGTGGCTGCTGCACGAAAACGCCCGCGAGTTCCTGCCCAAGGTGCGCCCGGCGTTCCTGGCGTTGCAGTGCGGCATGGCCATCGGCCTGGCGCGCCGTGCGCTGGACGAGGTTGAGGGGCACATGAACGGGCGCATCGCGTTCCTCGAAGAAGCCCGCCAGGTGCTCAAGGAACGCCTGGAGAACACCGTGGCGGAGCTCAAGCAAGGCCTGCTCGAAGGGCGCTTCCTCAGCCAGCCGGCAGCGCTGTTCAAGCTGCGCATCACCCTCGCAGAAAGCGCCGCCGACGCCGTGCAACTGGAGCTGCAGGCCAGTGGGGGCAAGGCTTATCTGGACGAATTCGGTGCGGGCTTCGCGCGGCGCTGGCGAGAGTCGGCGTTCGTGCCGATCGTCACCCCGAGCCTGGTGCAACTGCGCGCCGAATTGCACCGCCAGGCGGCCAACGCATGAGCCCAGTGTTGCTCGAAGCCCGTGACATCAGCCTGGGCTACCCGCGCGATGGCGGTTGGCAGGAGGTGCTGGCGCGCTTCGACCTGCAACTGGCACCCGGGGAGGTGGTGACCCTCCTTGGCCCCAGCGGTGTCGGCAAGTCCAGCCTGCTGCGCGTGCTGGCGGGCCTACAGCAACCCCGTGGCGGCAGCGTGAGCCTGCACGGCGAACCCTTGCAGGGCCCGCATCCACGCCTGGCGGTGGCCTTTCAGGACCCGAGCCTGTTGCCCTGGCTGAGCCTGGAAAAGAACGTCGCCTTTGGCCTGGATTTCGCCCGCCAACCCACGCTGGCTGCAGCCGAGCGCCGCGCGCGCATCGACCATGCGATCAGCGCCGTGGGCCTGGCCCATGCTCGCAGTCACTACCCGGCGCAGCTGTCCGGCGGCATGGCCCAGCGCACCGCGCTGGCCCGCTGCCTGGCGCGGCAACCCGAGGTGCTGCTGCTCGACGAGCCCTTCGGCGCGCTGGATGAGGTGACCCGCGCCGACATGCAGCAACTGCTGCTTCAGTTGATCGCCACGCACAACACCGCCGCGGTACTGATCACCCACGATATCGACGAAGCCTTGCTGTTGTCCGACCGCGTACTGCTACTGGGTGACCACCCAGCGCACATCCTCGGCCAATGGCACATCGACCTGCCGCAACCACGGGCGCAGCGGGTCGAGGAGCTGGGCGCGCTGCGTATCGACATCCTCAAGACCCTTCGGCGGGCAAGCCGCACAGTCGAACCTTCCCCCACCTCGTTGCCCTCGGAGGCTGTCCATGTGCATGGATGACTGCTGTTCCTCTTCTTCGCGTCGCGATTTCCTCAAGCTTAGCGCCATGCTCACCGCCGCCGGTGCCTTGCCGCTGCTGTCGAGCCTGCAGGCGCGCGCCGCTGCCGAGCCGGACGCACCGGTACGCATTGGTTACCTGCCGATCACCGACGCCACGCCGTTGCTGGTGGCGCACAACAACGGCCTGTTCGAAGCCGAAGGCATCAAGGCCGAGCGGCCGGTGCTGCTGCGCAGCTGGGCACAGGTGATCGAGGCGTTCATTTCCGGCCAGGTCAACGTCATCCATTTGCTGTCGCCGATGACCGTGTGGGCGCGTTATGCCAGCAAGGTGCCGGCCAAGGTGGTGGCGTGGAACCACGTCGGGGGCTCGGGCCTGACCGTCGCGCCGGGCATCAGCGACATGCAACAGCTGGGCGGCAAGACCGTGGCCATCCCGTTCTGGTACTCGATCCACAATGTGGTGCTGCAGCAGATGCTCAACGACAACGGCCTCACGCCCGTGTCCAAGCCTGCCAATGCGCCGTTGGCTGCCAACGAGGTCAACCTGTTGGTGCTGCCACCATCGGACATGCCGCCGGCCCTGGCCAGCAAACGCATTGCCGGCTACATCGTCGCCGAACCGTTCAACGCCCTGGCCGAGAACCTCAAGGTCGGCCGCGTGCAGCGCTTTACCGGCGATGTGTGGCGCAACCACGCCTGCTGTGTGGTGTTCATGCACGAACACGACCTGAACAACCGCCCCGAGTGGTCGCAGAAGGTGGTCAACGCCATCGTCAAGGCCCAGCACTGGACCCGCGACCACCGTGCCGAAGCGGCAGCGCTGCTGTCCAAGGCCGGCCCGAACAAATACACCCCGCACGAGCCGGCGGTGCTGGCCAAGGTCCTGGCCCCGGCTGCCGAGGATCGCGCCGGCTACATCGCCAGCGGTGCCATCCAGCACCAGCAGTGGGACGAGAAACGCATCGACTTCCAGCCATACCCGTTCCCCAGCTACACCGAAGAGCTGGTCAAGCGTTTGAAGGGCACCCTGATCGAAGGCGAGAGCGGGTTCCTTGCCGGCCTGGACCCGGCGCAAACTGCCCGCGACCTGGTCGACGACCGCTTCGTGCGCAACGCCATTGCCGCGGTCGGTGGCCCGTCGGTGTTCGGCATCGCTGACACCTTCGAGCGTAGCGAGGAGTTCGCGGTCTGATGCTCAAGCACGTTGTTCATGCCGGCCTTGGCTTGTTGGGGTTACTGGGGTTGCTGCTGCTGTGGTGGGCCGGGGTGCGGCTGTTCGGCGAGGCCGATGGCCTGTCGGCGCGTTTCTCGCCACAGGCAACCCTGGGCAGTCTGGCCGAGCTGCTGGGGCAGGGCGAGGTCTACGGGCACGCCTGGGTCAGCCTCAAGCGCATTCTTGTCGGCCTGTTGCTGGCCTTGTTGATCGGCGTGCCGCTGGGCCTGCTGGTGGGCAGCTATCGGCACCTGGAAGCGGCGACCACGCCGGCCTTCCAGTTCCTGCGGATGATCTCGCCGTTGTCGTGGATGCCGGTGGTGGTGATGCTGATGGGGGTGGGCGACCAGCCGATCTACTTCCTGCTGGCGTTTGCCGCGTTGTGGCCGATCCTGCTCAATACCGCTGCGGGCGTGCGCCAGCTCGACCCGCGCTGGCTGCAATTGAGCCGCAGCCTGAGTGCCACGCGCTGGGAAACCTTGTGCAAGGTGATCATTCCCGGGGTGATCGGCCATGTGCTGACCGGCGTGCGCCTGGCCATCGGCATCCTGTGGATCGTGCTGGTGCCGTGCGAGATGTTGGGGGTGAGTGCCGGGCTTGGGTATTTCATTCTCGATACCCGTGACCGGCTGGCTTACTCGGAGCTGATGGCAATGGTGCTGCTGATCGGTGTGCTGGGGTTCATGCTCGATGCCCTGGCGCGTGGGTTGCATCGGCGCTGGGTGCATGCCTGAAGGCCAATGCGGCCGCTTCGCGGGGCAAGCCCGCGAAGGGCCCTCCGATCAATGCACTGTCTTGCGCTGCCTCACACATTCGAGCGCCAGTTTTGCCCGCTCATCCAGCCACTCATCCCGCTGCCGCTCAGCCTCGATCATCGCATCCTCGCCCTGCTGGTTGAGCAGGTAGGTATGAATCTGATGCACCTCGGTGGTCTGGTAGATCGGCGCGATATCCAGCCGCCCGATCAGCGCACCGCTGGCCTGCCCGGTGCTGCTCATCAGCACCTGCGGCCCACTGGCCGCCACCACCTGCATCCCCCTTGCCTCGAACCACGGTACCCGGTTGGCGAACGCGTTCAGCTCGACGCTGGCAAAACGCGCCTGCACATCCGCCAGCAAGGCGCTGCCGACACCCTGGCGGCGATGCTCGGGCACCACGGCAAGGAACGCCAGGGCACAGGCCTGTGGGTTGTCCTGGGCCGGTAGCGTCAGGGCGAAGCCAAGCAGTTGGTCCGGCGCATCGGCGTTAAGCGCCAGGGTCAGCTGCACGGCCAGCCCGCGGGTGCCGTCCATGGCCTGCAGGTATTGATGCACCTCCATGCCGAACCCGTACTGGTACAGCGGGTACAACGGGTTGTCGGCACGAATGGCGACGCTGCTCAGTTCGCCAACATGGTGGATCACCAGTTCGCGGAGCTGGTTCTGGAAGGATTCGGGCGGCACGCTGTCGAGGCGGCTCAGGATGAACATCGGTGGACGGGCTCCGGCTGCGGTTAGATCACCCCGCGCCGGGTTGGCGCGGGGTTGCACAGTCTAAACCCTTTTTGCCGAGTCAGCCTTGCGCCTGTATAGCCGCGAGCATCAGGTCGAGGTTTTGCACGGCCGCACCTGAGGCACCCTTGCCCAGGTTGTCGAACACAGCCGTGAGCAGCACCTGGCCGTGCTCCGGGTTTGCGTACAGCGCCAGGCGCAGGTCGTTGCTGTCGTTCAGTGCTTCGGGGTCGAGCGGGGTGGCTGGGCCGTGCTGATGCAGCGGCATGACCTGAACATGGCGTGCGCCCTGGTAGTGGCGCTCCAGGCACGCCTGCAGCTGTTCGGCGCTGGGCTGGCCAGGCAGCAGGCGCATTTGCAGCGGGATGCTCAGGACGATGCCCTGGCGATAGGCCGCATAGCCGGGCATGAAGATTGGCCGGGCCGAAAGGCCTGCATGCTGCTGGATTTCCGGCACGTGCTTGTGGGCCAGTTCCAGGCCGTACAGCTGCAGGGTCGGCACCTGTTGCGCGTCGTGCTGCTCATGCCGCTCGACCGCCGCGCGGCCACCCCCGGAATAGCCCGATATGGCATGGATGCTCAGCGGGTAGTCGGCCGGCAGCAGGCCGGCCTTGATCAGCGGGTGCAGCAGGGCGATGGCGCCGGTGGGGTAGCAGCCTGGGTTGCTGACGCGCTTGGCCTGGGCGATCCGTTCGGCCTGCTGCGCGTCCAACTCCGGCAGGCCGTACACCCACCCAGGCGTGGTGCGGTGCGCGGAGCTTGCATCGATCACCCGCACCGCCGGGTTGTGGATGGCCGCCACGACCTCGCGGGCGGCATCGTCGGGCAGGCATAGCAGGGCGATGTCGGCGCTGTTGATCGCCTCGCGGCGGCGCTGCGGGTCCTTGCGTTCGGCTTCGGGCAGGGTCAGCAGGCGCAGGTCGTCACGCCCGTGCAGGCGCGCATGGATCTGCAGGCCGGTGGTGCCTTGGTCGCCATCGATGAAGACAACAGGGGTTTGCATGGTGAGGGTCCGATCAAGGGAAGGTGGCTTATGTTCGCGTGTGGCGCTTATAAAGGAAATTTGAATATGATGACGCTTTGATTCAGTTTTACTGAACAACATCCAGCAGGAACCACCGATGCGCGAAATCAGCCTCGACCGCCTCCGCACCCTGGTGGTCATCACCGACCTGGGCTCATTCGCCGAGGCCGCCCGCCAATTGAACCTCGCCCCCCCGACCATCAGCCTGCACGTGGCCGAACTGGAAGCGCGGGTGGGTGCGCCGCTGCTCACCCGCAACCGCAACCAGGTGCGCCCGACGGCCATCGGCGAAACGTTGCTCGCACGTGCGCGCCGCTTGCTGGCCGATGCCGACCTGGCCCTGGACGAAGTGCGCCGGCAAGTTGAAGGCCTGACCGGGCGGGTGCGCCTGGGTGCCTCGACCGGGGCCATCGCGCACTTGTTACCCAAGGCACTGGAACACTTACGCGTCGCCCACCCCGGCATCGATGTGCAGGTGCAGGTGCTGACCTCGCAAGCGTCTCTGGCGCGGTTGCGTGAAGGTGCGCTGGACATCGGCCTGGTGGCCTTGCCGCAGGTGGCGGGCAAGGGCGTCAAGGTTACCCCCTGGCGGCGTGACCCGATCCTGGCCTACGTCCCGGCCGACTGGCAGCCACCGGCCAGGGTTACCCCAGCCTGGCTCGGGCAGCGGGCGCTGATCCTCAATGACAGCAGCACCCAGCTGTCGCGGGTGACCGGTGAATGGTTCGCCGCGGCCGGGTTGTACCCCGAGCCGCGGATCGAACTGAACTACAACGATGCGATCAAGAGCCTGGTGGGCGCCGGCTATGGCGCTACCTTGCTGCCCCAGGAAGGCGAGATGGCCGAACTGGACCGGCGCATTGCCCGCCGGCCCTTGCGGCCGGGGTTGTGGCGGCAATTGGGGATTGCCTGCAGGGAAGGGCAGACCGAACGGGCCACCGGGTTCGTGCTGGAAGCGTTGGAGCGGTTGCGTCAGTAAGCGTGCTCAGCCGCGTTCTCGCTGCCTCACCGCGGTCACTGTCTCGCCGCCGACCCCCCAGTTATCCGTCGGCACTTCCTCGATCACCACAAAGGTGCTGGCCGGCGGTTTGCCCAGCACCTGCTGCAGCAACTGCGTGGTGCCTTCGATCAACAGGCGTTTGTGCTCGGCGCTGACCCCTTCGTCGGTCACGCGAATGTGGACATAAGGCATGCGTGTTCGCTCCTCTGCTCAGTGCCAGGTGCCGGCGGTGCTGCCGCCATCGACGGGCAGGATGACGCCGCTGACGAAGCGCGCATCGGTCAGGTACAGCACAGCGTCCACTACATCTTGCGGCGAGCCGGTGCGGCCGCTTGGCGACAGCGCGCCCAGGCCTTCGACATTCCCGCTGTGCAGCGGCGTGTCGATGATCCCTGGCGCCACCGCATTGACCTGCACACCGCTGGCGGCCAATTCCAGTGCCAGGCCTTTGACCGCTTGGTTCAGCCCACCCTTGACCAGCACCGGCAACAGCGCCGGCACGCGGGTATCCGGCTGCAGGGCAATGGACGCGGTAATCGCGATGATGTGCCCATGGCCCTGTTCGGCCATGATCCGCGCCGCAGCCTGGGCCGGGTAGAAGAAGCCCTTGAGGTTGGTGCCGACCAGGGCGTCGACATCGGCCTCGGTGTACTCGGTGACCGGTCTTGGAATGAAGATCCCGGCATTGTTGACCAGGATGTCGACCCCATCGAAGGCCTCGACGGCCGCAGCGAACAGCCGGCGGGCGGTGTCGGCCTCGGCGATGTCTCCCGCTACACCAACAAAGCGCAGTGGTTGACCGAGGCGGGCGGCGGCCTGGTCCAGGCGCGCCTGGCTGCGGGCGTTGCCGACGACGTTGTCGCCCCGTTCGAGGAAGGCCTCGGCGAGGGCGAAGCCCAGGCCGCTGGAGGCCCCGGTGATGATGACGGTTCTTGGCTGGGTCATGCTTGCGTTCTCCAGAAGGTGAGCCGGCGGCTCGTGGTGGAAGCCACTGTAGGCTGCAATGCATGCTTGAAAAATGTGCTGGATGGCATTTGAATGGATACATCATGTAATCAATCGAGCTGCCATGCCCCGCCATTTCGATGACCTCCAATTGGGCAGCCTGGAACTGTTCTGCCAGGCCGCCGACAGCGGCAGCTTCACCGCCGCCGCCAGCGAGGCAGGCGTGACCCCGGCGGCCGTAAGCCGCAGCGTGGCGCGCCTGGAAGAACGCCTGGGTGTACGCCTGTTCGTGCGCACCACTCGGCAGATGCGTCTTTCCGAAGCAGGGCAGGCCTATTACCAGCAATGTCGCCAGGCACTCGGGCAACTGGTCGAGGCCGAGCGCCAGGTCACGGGCGGGCAGGCCGCGCCCAGCGGCCGCCTGCGCATCAGCGCGCCCACGCCTTATGCCCATCACCGCTTGTTGCCGCTGCTACCGCGTTTTCGCCAACGTTACCCGCAAGTCCAGGTGGACGTGCATGTCAGCAATCGCAACGTCGATTTTGCCGAGGAACACTTCGACCTCGCCATCCGCGGCCGCGAGCCTGCGGACTCACGCCTGGTGGCGCGGCGCCTGGAAAATGCCGAGCTGGTCGTGGTGGCAACGCCTGACTACCTGGCGCGCAGGGGCACGCCACAGGTGCCGGAAGACCTGGCCGGGCATGAGTGCATCCAGTTCGAGCTGGCCAGTACTGGGCGCCGCCCGCCGTGGAGCTTTCAGCGTGATGGCCGGCAGATAGACGTGGACACCCAGGGCGGCTTCACCTGCCTGGGCGATTTCCTCGCCACCGCGACCCTGGTGCGCCATGGCGGCGGCCTGATGCAGGCCTATCGCTTCACCGTGCAGGACGCGCTGGCCAGCGGCGAGCTGGTAGAAGTGCTGGACGACTACGGTGGCACTTCGCGCCCGTTCATGCTGATCTACCCCCAGACGCGGCACATGCCGCAGCGGGTGCGGGTGTTTATCGACTTTCTGTTCGCCGAGGGCGCACGATTACCGGGTTGAGTCGAGGCGCTGGGGCGTCTGGCCGACTATGCTGATGGCTGCGTCAAGCCAATGCCTCTCGATGACCCTTCCGATTTCCCAGGAGACCGCTCCATGAAATCCATCGCACTGCTGGTGATTGCTTCTGTGTTGAGTGTTGCCGCGCACGCGGACCCTGCGAGCAACTGTGCAGCCAAGATCAAGGAACTGGAAGATTTCCACAAGGCCAGTGGCCAGGCAATGCATGGCGGCATGGCCCATGACTTCAAGGTGCACCTGCAGAATGCCAAGGACGCCCAGAAGGCGGGTGACATGACCCAATGCCAGTCATCGGCGGACCAGGCCAAGACTATCTATAACAAGGCCCGCAGCAAGTAAGCATCCGCTGTGCCGGCCTCTTCTCGCGACGGTAGCGAAGGGGCCGGTACAGGCGCTGAAAACCTCAGAACCAGCGGTCGTTCTTCTTCCGCCCACGGGTCAGCGCCGGCAGGATCAGCCCCATCAGCAGCCCCGCCCCGGCGATGCTGCCGCCATAGACCATGTAGCGCATCATCACCTGCTTGTTCTCGTCACCCAGGCGCGCCTGGGTATCGCGCAGGGTCGACTGGGTCTGGTCGAGCTGTTCGTTGAGCGCCTTGTTGCGAGCTTCCAGTTCGTCGACCAGGTGCTTGCGTGAATCGAGAGTTTCCTGCATGCCCTGCACGCGGTTCTTCCAGCTGTCGTCGATGGTCTTGAGCTGCCCGGACAGCTCCGCCACCTGCGCGTCGAGTTGCGGCAGGCGTTCATTCTGGCCCGGCACCGACTGCAGGTCGCTGGAGAGGATCCACACGAGGTCGCCGTTCTGCCCACGTACCTGGCTGTAGTTGCCCTGGCTGCCGATCAGCGTCAACTTTTGCCCCGACTTCAAGGTGCCGACGATGCGGTGGCCGTCGGTCGGCCCGCTGCGCACGTAGGTACTCAGGCTGTCACTGACCCAGCGCGCATCGCTGGCCGGCTCTTCGGCATGCACGGGGGCGGCGAGGGCTACCAGGGCGGCGATCAGGCTGCCGCGCAGGGCAGGGAGGGCGAGGGAGGCTGGGCGGGATTCAGGCATGTGGGGTCTTCGCTGCAACAGGAAAAATAGGCCCATGGACGGGGGGCCGGCGAACTGGTCGTTGAAATGACCGTCAGCCAAAGACCGCATTTTTGTAGGCAGGTTCACTGCTTAGTGCGGGAATTGTCTGCAGGATGTTGCAGGGCACTTCGTTGAAGCGCCCAGGCAATTGGCTGTGATCAGCGCTCAGGCTGCGGCACGATGGCCAGCGCATCCGGCTCCGGGCCGACATTCCAGCGTGCCTTTTCGCTCCAGCTGGCGGTATCGATCACCGCTACCTGGTCACCGCCGCTGATCGCCACGTACGCCCGCTTGCCATCCGGCGAGACCACCGCACCGATCGGCAACGCCTCGGCACCGAGCAGGGTCTCACGGTATTCGGCACCTTCCTGCGCCAGGCCAATGCGCTTGATTTCACGCTTGGCTGCCACGTCGATCACCGCCAGCTCCGCCGACTTGGCACAGGTCACCAGCGCGTACTTGCCGTCGGGTGTCATGGCGATGCGAATCGGGAAGCCGCCGGTGCGGATACGGTCGGTGACCTCCAAGCGTTTGGCATCGACGATCACCACCTCATCGTCTTTATTGTTGCTGACCCACACCTGGGTGCCGGTCGGCGCGACGGCAATACCTTCACTGCCGTTACCGGTAGGGATGTCGGCAATCTTCTTCTTGTGGAGCAAGTCGACCACCGACAACGTGCCTGAATCCATATGGGTGACATAGGCGCGCTCGGCACCGGGCGACAGCGCAACCATGTGCGGCTTGCCGCCGCCGACGTCGATACGGTCGAGTGCCTTGCCCTGAGCCAGGTCGACGATCAGCAGGCGTTCGCTGTCCTCAGTAGTCACTACCACACGTTGGCTGTCCGGCAGGAAGCGAATGCCGTGGGGGCGCGAATCCTTGCCCAGGTCGATGGTGCGTACCACTGTGCGTGACGGCCAATCGATCACGCTCAGGCTGTTGTTCGCCGTGCCTTTCGCACCATAGTTGCCGACCACCGCCAACTGGCCGTTGCTGGCCACCACCACCTCGTGCGGGCCGGTGCCCACAGGCAGGCGCACCAGTTCTTTGCCGTTGCTGATATCCAGTGCCGAAACGCTGGCGTCGGCCTTGTTGCCCACGAGCAGCACATCGGCGGCCAGCGCTGGGGCGGTGCAAGCCAGCAGTGCGCTGGCCAGGGCCAGGCGGCGAAGGTGCGGGATCATCGGGTTGAGAGGGAAGGGCATGTCCAGTCTCCTTTGGTTTGCAGTCCATGTTGCATGCTCAAAGGCTGTGACCGGGCCGCGCTTGCAAGAGTTCGAATCATGTGCCCATCCGGGTTCTATCAGGCGTTTGCGGCGCCCGTTCCGGGGCGCGGCAACTGCTCGATATAGTCGGCAATCTTGCGTCGCATGCCATGATCGCCCTGTTGCAACAGCAGGCTGAATGCCGGAGGCCGTGCGGCTTTGGCGCCGTCGATGGCATAGCGCTCGATCAATAGGGCAATTTTTTCACCGCCCAGGTAGTCGTTGCACAGCCTTTCGACCTGTTCGACAGTGAGGTGCTACAGCTTCGCTTCGAAGTCCGACAAACCTGAATCCCCCTGTGTGAAGCCGGTAACGACGCACCCTGAAGATGATCGTGCCTGTCAGCGGGCTCTGTGAAGTTGGCGGGGGGTGGATTTTTCTCTGTTGTGTGTAGTCCTTTTCTGATTGGTGCGATGCAGGGGCTAGACTCAAGGGTCTCTGCTCATCCACGGAGCCCCGTCATGACTGCCAAGAACACAATCTGCCTGTGGTTCGACCACGATGCCGAGGAAGCGGCCAACTTCTATGCCCGTACCTTCCCCGACAGCAGGGTGGTCGCCGTGCACCAGGCACCGAGCGACTACCCGTCGGGCAAGGCAGGTGACGTGATCACTGTCGAGTTCACCGTCATGGGCATCCCTTGCGTGGGCCTCAATGGCGGCAACGCGTTCAGCCATAGCGAGGCGTTTTCATTCCAGGTCAGCACCGAAGACCAGGCCGAAACCGATCGGCTGTGGCACGCCGTGGTCAGCAACGGTGGCCAGGAAAGCGTCTGCGGCTGGTGCAAGGACAAGTGGGGGATCTCCTGGCAAATCTGCCCGCGCATTCTCATCGAGGCCATCGCCAACCCGGACCGGGCGGCGGCCAAGCGCGCGTTCGAGGCCATGCTGGGTATGGTCAAGATCGACGTGGCGGTGATCGAGGCGGCATTGCGCGGTTGACCGAGGGCGTCGACGTCGCGTTCGGGCATTGTGTTGGCGGATTCGTGGACGCTGGCTGGCCGGTGATGAGGCAGCACCAGACATGGCGCCACAGTGCCAGGCTGACCGATTACCCGTTCGAGGACAGCTTCTTGCGTGATTAACGGGTTGAGGTCGCCTGGGTCAACCGAATGATCTGCCGGGCACAGAAGGCCCCCGTCAGGATCACCCCAAACAGCCGCAACGTCTGCATCGCCAGCACCAACCCGACATCGGCATGGGTTTCCACTGCGATGATCGCCATGGCATCCAGCCCTCCCGGGCTGGTCGCCAGGTACATCGACAGGAAGTCCGTGCCCATGGCCAGGGCCAGCACCCAGGCGCACGCCGCACACAGCACGATCAACGCAACGGCCCCGGCAATCATGGTCGGCAGGCGTTTCCACACATAGCGCACGGTCTGGCGGTCAAAGCGCAGGCCGATGTAGCAGCCAATGGCGCCGTAGGCCACCGCCAGCAGCGGCTCGGGCAGGCTGATCGTCAGCAACCCGCTCAACTGCAGCGCGCCACCGAGCAACAGAGGCATCAACAGGGCGCCTGCGGGCATGCGGCTGCCGGCCACGATGCCGAGCACTACCACGCCCAGGCTGAGCAACGTGTCGGGCAGGTGCGGGCCTTGCATGACCGCCGGCGCGTTGGCCGCAGCGCCTGGGCCCGGTGTGGCGCCGAGCAGGTGGCTGACCAGCGAGCCGATCATCACCACGCACACCACCCGCACATACTGCATGGTCGCCACCACCCTGGCGTCGGCGCCGTTTTCCTCGGCCATCGAGACCATGGCCGAGGCGGCGCCCGGCGCGGTGCCCCAGGCGGCGGTACTGCCGGGAATGCCACCGAAACGTACAGTGCCGAGGCCGACGATGGCGCTCAGGGCAACGGTGATGAACGTGGCCACCAGCATCAGGTGCCAGGACTGCGCCATCGACACCAGCACCGCCCAGGTCACCGAATGGGCGACCAGCAGGCCGACGCAGCCCTGGCCGAAGCGGAACACCTGGCGGTGCAGGGGCAGGCGCGCACCGCAGACGGCAAACACGATGGCCACCAGCATCGGGCCTAGGAACAACCCGGCCGGTACCGCCAGGGCATGCAGCAACTGGCCGAAGCCACCGGCGCAGGTCAACAGCGCGAGCCATTGGAAGAGGGTTCTGGAAGAGCCTGATAGGGCGGTCTGCAACGGGGATACTCCTTGCGCAGCGATAACGCGGGCTGGCAACGCCAGCGCAGAAAATTATCGACTGGGCAACCGATCAAGTCTATTTTCTACTTTTGATGAATCCATAACTGAAATTCATGAATCATGGACCTGCGCGACCTCACTTATTTTGAAACCATCGCCGAACTCGGCCACCTGGGCCGCGCCGCAGAAAAGCTCAACCGCAGCCAGCCGGCGCTGACCAAAAGTATTCAACGGCTTGAAGCATCGCTGGGGACCCGGCTGTTCCAGCGTGATGGCCGGCGCATCAAGCTCACCGATGTGGGCAAGCTGCTGCTGGCACGGGGCAGGCAACTGCAGCTGAACATCGCCGAAACCGAACGCGAGGTGCGCGACTTCGCCAACGGGCTGGTTGGCAATATTCGCCTGGGCTGCGCGGCGAGCATGGCCGACCACCTGCTGCCGCACCTGACTGCCGCCTTGCTGGCGCGGGCGCCGGAAGTGACCCTGAAACTGTCCATCGCCCAGGACGATGTGCTCAAGGAGTCGCTGAGGGCAGGTCGGCTGGATGTGATCATTTCGCCGCAGGTCGCCGTCGACGCGGAGTTCACCACCTACCCGATCCTCGAGGATGAAGCGATCGTGGTGGCCAGTGCCGAACACCCGGTATTCGCCGGGCCTGTCTCGCTGCAGGACCTCTGCCAGTACCGCTGGGTGCTGGCGGGGCCGACGGTGACCGCCCGGCGCTGGCTCGACAATGTATTCATCGCCCATCAGTTGCCTGCGCCGCAGGTTCAGATCGAGACCAATGCGATTTCGTTGCTGCCGCGGTTGATCGCCCGCACTCAGTTGCTCAGCTTTGCCGCGCGGGAAACCCTGGAGCATGGGTTGGGCATGTCGTGGTTGCGCGAGGTGCCCTTGCGGGAAACCACCATGCGCAGGACCGTGGCGGTTTCAGTGCGCACCGAGGGTTATCTGTCACCTGCGGCGCAGGCGTTGGTGGCGTTGCTCAAAGACAAGGGCAGCAGCTTTTTCGAGCGCGATTGAACGGCGAACAACGCAGACCATTTGGGCCTAGCGCCCGCGCCGACGCGATACCCGCGCCTCGATGTTCTTGCGGCCGATCAGCAGCGGCGGTTTTTCCACCACCGGCTCGTCGGCCAGCCACTTGTACATCACCAGGCAGTCCACCAGGCCCAGGCGGGCGTGGCGATAAGCCTTGGGCAGGCGCCCGACGGTCTCGAAACCGAGCGTGTGCCACAGGGCCACGGCCACTTCATTGCTGGCCACCACCGAGTTGAACTGCAATGCCAGGAAGCCTTCCTGGCGCGCCAGTTTCTGCGAATGCTCGCACATCAGCCGGGCCACCCCACGGCCACGGGCGGCCTCGCTGACCATGTAGCCGCAATTGCCGACATGGGCGCCGGGGCCTGCGGCGTTGGCCTTGAGGTAATAAGACCCCAGCAACTCGCCGTCTGCCTCGGCCACCAGCGTGCGCAGTGGCAGCTCCAGCCACAATTGGCGGGCCTGCTCGAAGCTCATTGCAGGGTCGTAGGCGTAGGTTTCGCGGGCCTGGGCGATGGCCTGGAAGGTGGGCCAGAAACGCTCGAAATCGTCGGGCGTCATGGGGCGGATGTGGATCATGGCGGTACCTGCTATGGCTAGGCCGCCAAGTCTGGGTGGCGCGGCGCTGTCGCGCAAGGGCGGCAACACCGCGTTGGCTCAGCCGTTGGCCTTGCCGACGGCGTCCAGGGCGCGGGCGGAGTAGACCAGCGCGGCGCCGGCATTCATCGCCACCGCCACACCCAGGGCTTCGGCGATTTCCTCACGGGTGGCGCCGTGCTTGACCGCCTGCTGCGAGTGCACCGCGATACAGCCGTCGCAACGGGTGGTGACAGCCACGGCCAGGGAGATCAGTTCGCGGGTCTTGGCGTCCAGGTGGTTGGTCTTGGCACCGGCACCGCTGGCGGTCATGTAACCGGCCACGGTGTCGGGGGACAACTGCTTGAGATCACCGATGCCGGCCATCAACTGCTTACGGTAGGCGTCCCAGTCCATCATGCTCATCGTCTTCACCTTGGGGAGGTTGCGAGTGGAGCTATCAGGCTAGTCGAAGTTGTGGGTGTCTGTGCGGGCCTCAGATATAGATGAACACCAACACCAACGCCGCCACCACCAGCCACTTCTCCAGGTAGTAACGCATGCGGTTGCGCTTTTTCAGTGCCTTGCCACGTTCACGGATCTTGTAGATCCGGGTGAACAAGCGGTTGATGCCGCCGGTCTTGTCGTTGGCATTGTTCGGTGCGGCTGCGGCGGCCATCACGTTGCGGCTGAACCAGCGGTTGAACGCAGTGGCCCAGCGGTACTTCAGCGGGCGCTCGATGTCGCAGAACAGGATGATGCGATTGTGCTCGGTGGTGTTGGCGGCGTAGTGGATGTAGGTCTCGTCGAACACCACCGCCTCACCGTCACGCCATGAGTACTTTTCGCCGTCCACATCGATGTAGCAGCCATCGTCATTCGGCGTGTCCAGGCCCAGGTGGTAGCGGTAGGAGCCAGCGTACGGGTCGCGGTGACGCACCAGCTTCGCCCCCGGTGGCAGGGTGGCGAACATGGCGGCCTTGATCGAGCCGATGCCCTGCAGCAGTTCGGTGGTGCGCGGGCACAGGTTCATCGCCGACGGGTGGCTCTCGCCGTACCACTTCAGGTAGAAGCGCTTCCAGCCGGTCTTGAAGAACGAGTTGAAACCGACGTCGTCATAGTTATCGGACTTCTTGATCTCGCCCACATGCAGCAACTTTTGACCTTCCTCGCGGATTTCCTGCCAATGGTCCTTGAGCGGCTGCAGCTCGGGGAACGCCTCGACCGGCAGGTAGGGCTTGGCCGGGTGCTTGGAGAACAGGTAAAGGAAGCTGTTGACCGGGGCCAGGAAGCTGGAGTGGTCGCCCAACTGGCGGGTCAGCTTGTGACGTACCCTACCGCGCAGGTGAACATAGGCGATCGAAAGGGCGAAGATCAGTACGAGTGCAATTTTCATGGACGATTACTTGTCGAAAAATGGCCATGCGCCATGGCATAAGCCCGCCAGCATAAACAATCATGGGGGTAGTTTGTACATATTGTTACGTGAATTCCGGGCGACTTAGGTGTAATGCCCTACAGGTTGCGCAAACGTTTAAGGTTAAGGAGCACCCATGGTCCAGGATATCCGCCCCAGTGGCGCCCCCTTCAAACGGCTGTTTTTTGCGTTGCCGGTGAGCGATGCCCAGCGCCGTGCTATCGCCCAGTGGCGGCGTGGCCTTGCGCTGCGCAGCGGCAAGCCGGTGCCCAGCGAGAACTTCCACCTGACCTTGCTGTTTCTCGGTGACGTGGATGCAGCGCAAGTGCCGGCCATCTGCGCAGCAGTGGACAACCTGGCCCGCCCCGATGCGCCGTTGCGCTTGCTGCTCGATCAACTGAAGGTATGGCAGCGTGCCAACGTGCTCGTGCTCGAACCCCAGGAAGCACCCGCCGCGTTGCGCCAACTGGTGTATGGGCTGCAGCAGGCGCTGCTGCCCATGGGCTTTGCCGAACAGGCCCGCGAGTACCGACCGCACCTGACCCTGTCACGCGAGTTTCGCGGCCAGCCGCCAGAGGCGAGTGAGGCGCCGGACTTCTTCGTGACGGCCCGGCACTTCACGCTTTACGAATCACGCAAAGGCCAGTACTGGCCACTGGCGCAATGGCCGTTGACGGCCTGACCCGGCTCAGAACTGCGGCGTGTACTTGACTGTGAACATGAAGTTGCGCGGTTCGCCATAGTTGTTGCTGCCGTTGAGCTGGTTGAAGCCGGCCACCCAATACTTCTTGTCGAACAGGTTTTTGGCATTGACCGAAAGGTTTATCTCCGGCGTCAGCTGGTAGGCCAGGCGCGCGTTCCACACGGTATAACCGGGCACGGTGTAGGTGCGCTCGTAGCCTAGGGTATGGCTTTGGGTGGTGAAGCCCAGGCCGGTGCTCCAGCGCTGGCCGTCCAGTGGCAGGGTGTAATCGGCCCAGGCGCGCAACATGTGTTTGGGCGTCCACTGGCTGAACACGCGGCCTTCTTCGTCCGGGTCGTCGAGGAACTTGGTGGTGTTGTAGGTGTAGCCGGCAAAAACTTGCAGGCCGCTGAGCACTTCGCCGCTGATCTCGGCCTCGATGCCCTGGCTGCGCACCTTGCCTGCCGCGGTGGAGCAGTACCAGTCATCACAGGCAAAGCCTGAGGCCACATCGGTGATCGCGCGGTTTTCCTGGTCATAGCGGAACACGGCCAGCGAGGCATTGACCCGGCCATCGAACAGCTCGCCCTTCAGGCCCGTTTCGTAGTTGCTGCCGATGATTGGCTTGAGCGGCACATTGTTGACGGCGCGTTCGGTCTGCGGCACGAACACATCGGTGTAGCTGGCGTACCAGGCCCACTCGCGGGTCAGGTCGTAGACGAAACCGGCATAGGGCGTGACTTCGCCCGACTCGGTCATGCGGCTGGTGGGGTAGCGGTTGCCCGGGTCGGTGCGGCTGTTGAAGTCGATCGAGTCCCAGCTGTAGTCGAACCAGCTGACGCGCGAACCCACGATCAGGGTCAGGTCGTCGGTCGGCTTGACCCGCCACACGCCATACAGGCCCTTTTGGCGGATGTCGTAGCTGGCCTTGTTGGCGCGGGCGAGTTCGCCGTCGAACAGGCTGTCGCGGCTGGGCTCCGGGCGGTCGTGGTCGATGTCGAAGATGTTGTCACCGGAGGCATCGAAGTTGCGCCAGTAGGCATCGTCCGAGGTCAGTTTGGAGTAGTTGCCGCCCACGGTGATTTCATGGGCCAGCGGGCCGGTGTCGAAGTGCCCGACCAGGTTCATGTCCAGGCCGAGTTTGGTGTTGTGGAAGTCGGTGATCCAGTCGGCGTAGGTAATGCCGCTGCCATCGGGCTCTACGCCTTGGCCGGTGGTCTGCACCCGCTGGTGCGTGGAGGTGTTGGTTTCGTCCATTCGCACGGCGGCAGCCTTGAATGCCCAGTCGTCGTTGAAGCGGTGCTCGAGGTCCAGGTAGTAGGTGGTGACGTCGGTTTCGGCACGGCTCCAGCGGGCGCCGGTGAAGGTCGAACGCGGCAGGTCGATGGGCTTGCCGTCGGCGTAGCGGGGCAGGCCACGTAGCATTGGCCGCGACTGCTGGCGGTTGTAGCTGATGCCGCCGCCAAGGGTGGTGGCGTCGTTCAGGTCGATGTCCAGCGCGCCATACAGGGAGTGGGACTTGCTCCATTGGTAGTCGATGAAGCTGTCGCTCTGGTCCTCGTCGGCGACCAGCCGGCCGCGCACACGCCCGTCGGCGGTCAGCGGGCCGCCGGCATCCAGTTGCAGGCCATAGTGGTCCCAGCTGCCGGCCTTGCCGGTGAGGGTGACTGTCGGTGTGGCCTGGCCGCGCTTGCGCACCAGGTTGATCGCACCGCCCGGGCTACCGGTGCCCTGCAGCAGGCCGGAGGCACCGCGCAGCACTTCCACGCGGTCGAAGAACACCAGGTCCTGGGTCGCCCAGTTGCCCAGCGAATAGTTGTTACGCGGGATCGGCACCCCGTCGTACTGCCAGTCGTCGATCTGAAAGCCCCGCGAGGTCACCACCACACCGGGGCCGATGCCTTGGGCGCCGACGATGCCGGTGGTGTGGTTGAGCGCGTCCTGCAGGTCGGTGATGCCCTGGTCGTCCAGCTGCTTGCGGGTGATCACCGTGATCGACTGGGGGATTTCCTTGAGGCTGTGCGTGCCCTTGCCCAGGGTGACTGCGCGGGCGGCGTACGAGCCGCTGCCTTCGCTGGTGGCATCCAGGTAGTCGTCGGTGATGCTGGTGCTCCCCAGCTCCAGTGCATCACCGTTCTGGCTGGCCGGGGCCACGCTGAAATGCCCGCTGCTGGTGACGCGCAACTGCAGGCCGCTGCCGGCCAGGGCGGCTTGCATGGCTTGCTCGGCGCTCATCTGGCCGACCACCGCCGGGGCCTGCTTGCCCCGCACCAGCGCCGGCTCCAAGGCGATGATGGTGCCGCTCTGGCTGGCAATGCGGTTGAGGGTAGCTGCCAGGCTTGCCGGCGGCAGGTTGAACGACAGGGTCTGCGCCTGGGCGAGGGCGCTGAAGCTGGTGAGGGCGGCGACCAGGGGCAGGGCGCGGGGCCAGAGGTTGTGCACGGAATTCTCCCGATTGTATTGGCTTGTCAGGAGATAGGTGCGACGAGAAATGAAAACCGGACACGCTTGCGAATGATTTTCATGATTTTTTTTGCCGCGCCGGCGCAGGGCCGATCAACGTCAGCCATGGGCCATAGTGTTCGATGCTGATTGGCAGGGTTTCGGCCAGGGCGGCCAACGCCGCGTGTGGCTGATCGAGGGGGAACACCCCTTGCACCCGCAGGTTGCCGATTGCAGGGGCCACACGGATGTAGCCGCGCTGGTAGGGGCGCAGCGCATCGATCACCGTGTTCAGTGGCTCGTCCAGCACTTCCAGGCGCCCATTGACCCAGGCGGCACGCTGCTGTTGGTCGTTGTCCAGTGGCTCGATGCCGTTGCTGCGCAGCAGCGCTGCCTGGCCCTGCTGCAGGTCGAGCCAACGGCCATCGTGCAGGCTGGCACGCACACTGTGCTCCAGCACCACGACCCGCGTGGTGGCGTTCTCCTGGCTGACCAGAAAGCGTGTGCCCAGGGCCTGGACCTGCCCCTGCGCCGTACGCACACGCAACGGGCGGCGAGGGTCGGCGGCCACCTGGATCAGCAACTCGCCACGGCGCAGCACCAGCAGGCGTTGCGCGGCGTCGAAGTACAGGTCGACGGCACTGGCACTGTTGAGGCTCAGGCGGCTGCCGTCGGCCAAGGTGAAGCTGCGCCGTTCGCCGCTGCCGGTGTGCAGGTCGGCCAGCCAGTTTTGCGCCGTGTCGCTGCGCCAGCCGCCCCATAGTGCGCCGCCGAACAGGCCGACGCTGGCCAGCGCGGCCAACACTTCACGGC
The DNA here is from genome assembly GCF_044744955.1 of Pseudomonas sp. NPDC087185. NCBI lineage: Bacteria > Pseudomonadati > Pseudomonadota > Gammaproteobacteria > Pseudomonadales > Pseudomonadaceae > Pseudomonas > Pseudomonas sp. NPDC087185. The sequence goes on from NZ_JBIUZK010000002.1 coordinate 695,618, forward strand.
GCGAGTGGGTGGGTTGCAGCAGCACCTGGCGCGCCTCGGCGGCCTGGCCCGGGGCGCGCTGCTCCAGTGCACGCAACGTGGCGATCGGGCGGCCAAGGCGGCGCTGCAGGCGTTCCCAGGCCTGCTGGTGGGCGGGGTCCTGCTGCAGCCAGTGGGCCAGGCGCTGCAGCAGAGCGTCATCCGGTGTACGGGCGTTGAGCGTCACCATCCAGTCGATGGCTTGTTCGCTGATCGCGTCCAGCGGGCGGCCGCTCATGGCTGCACCTCGCTCAGGTAGCACTGGCACAGGGCCTGTTTCATGTAGCGGCTGACGGTGCGTTCGCTGATCTGCAGCTTGCTGGCGATGTCGACATAGCTCATGCCGTCGAGCTGGCTGTACAGGAAGGTCGCCTTGACGATGGCGGGCAGGCCGTCCAGCACCTGGTCGATGGTCACCAGCGCCTCGATCAGTAGCAGTTGTTCTTCAGCCGAAGGGGCCACCGGTTCCGGCAGCTGCGCCAGGCGCTCCAGGTAGGCCTGTTCCAGCTGGCGGCGGCGGTGGCGGTCGAAGATCAGCCGCCGGGCGATGGTCGACAGGTAGGCGCGCGGCTGCTGGATGCTGTCGGGGTCGACCCGGGCACCGAGCATCTGGCAGAAGGCCTCGGCGGCGGTGTCCTCGGCATCGGCGCGGTTGCGCAGGCGCTTGTGGATGTGTTGGAGCAGCCAGCGGTGATGGTCGCTGAAGAAAAAGCCCAGCTTGCGGGTCGATGTGCTGTCCAACGCCTGGCATCCAGTTGTGAGTGTGAATCGTTCTCAATATTAGCCGGGTCGCTGGATGCCTCGCAATGGGGGGTGCTGAACAGTTGCTCGCCCAGTTGCCGGGCTGCGGGCAGCAGCAGGGCGGCGGCCGGGCCCTCGCTGTCTTCCAGCAAGGTCGAGCTGAGCACTGTGAGGGACTGCGGGTCGTAATGGCCGACAACGATCAAGGCGTTCATGGGGTTCTCCTGCGCTGGCGTGCGCTACGCAAGCGCCTGTCCCGTGACCACCGGCGCCGGCAGTTGCTCGAGCAGGCGCTGTCGCGTTGTGACGCGACGTTGGCCAGCCGCGCCGGGGTGATTGCCGAGGCCTACGTGGACTGTGTGATGAGCCAGGGGCGGGAAATGCCAGGCGTGTCGGCAGCGCTGGCCGGGTCGCCGGAGCTTGAGGCGATCAAGCGCGGTTACGAGCAGCCTTTCCTCGACAAGTGCCGGGCGGCTTTGGGTGGTTTTGCGCCGAGCGGCGAAATTGGTGCGGCGGGGATGCGTTTGCTGATGGGGGCTGCGGAGGCGTTGTCGCAGGCGGCGGCGGGCGAGCTGGAGGCGGGGCAGGCGAAGGATGAGTTGCAGGCAGCGATTGTTGCCATGGTCGGGCGGCAGTGATTGGGGCTGGTCAGCAGCCCCAACCATCAGACAGGCAAACTCTGGTAAGGCAGTTCATCCCCCGGGCTACGGGCAAACTGGCGCTTGTACTCGCGGCTGAACTGCGAAGTGCTCTGGTAACCCACCCGATGCGCCGCTTGCGCCACACCCAGCCCTTCGCCAATCAGCATCTGCTGCGCTTTCAACAGCCGCAAGCGCTTGAGGTATTGCATCGGCGCCATGTCGGTGCAGCGTTTGAAGTGTTCGTGGAAGGTCGAGACGCTCATGTTCGCGCGCGCCGCCAGCGCCTCGACGCTCAGCGGTTCGCTGTAGTGCTCACGCAGGTGGGCGAGGGCGGCGCCGATGCGCGCAAAATGCCCCTGCTGCTCGACCAGCGCCCGCAACACGCCGGCCTGCGGGCCGCGCAGCGCGGTATATAGCACTTCGCGCACCCGCGCCGGCCCCAGCACCCTGGCGTCGACCGGATCCTGCAGGCAGCGCAGCAGCCGCTCGACCGACTCGCGCATGGTCACATCGAGCGCCGCCGACGTCATCGATTGCGGCGTCTGCGCCTGCACCGCCGGGTCGGGCGCCAGTTCCATGCTCTGCACAAGCTCGCCCAGCACACCCCGGTCGATGTCCACCGCTACGCCCAGCAGCGGTTCATCGCGGGTGGCGAAGGTTTCGCACATGAACGGCACCGACAGCGCCTGCACCAGGTAATGCCCGGCACCGTACTCCAGGGTGCGCGGGCCAAGCCGGGCAAGCTTGCTGCCCTGGGCCAGGATCATCAGGCTGGGCTCGTAGATCTGCGGGCTGCTGGCCACGTAATGGTCCCAGCTCAGCACCTGCACCTGGGGCAGGTGGGTGGGCACGAAGCCTGGGCGGGTGGCCAGGCTGCGGATCAGCGTGCACAGCGGGGCGTTGGCGTCTACGTGGCGGGTCAGTTGCATGATGGACCATGGGCAGAGAATCAGACAGTTGCATCATCGCAGATTGGCAGGCCAGCGCCAGACGGTGCGGTGTAGGTTCGGAGAATCAGGCATGCATGCCGGAGAATCTGCGGTGGGAAAGGCGGTCGAGGGCGCGCAAAATTCGCCGCCTGAATCGTTTCACTTCCCTGTGAGGTCTTGCATGTATACCGCCATCGGTTACGCCGCCCAAACCCCGACCAGCCCGCTGGCCCCCATGACCTTCGAGCGCCGCAGCCCGCGCCCGGACGATGTCGCCATCGAGATCCTCTACTGTGGTGTGTGCCACTCCGACATCCACCAGGCCCGTAACGAGTGGGGCATTGCCGTGTACCCGCTGATGCCCGGCCACGAGATCATCGGCCGCGTCACTGCGGTGGGCGACAAGGTCTCGGCGCACAAGGTCGGCGACCTGGTCGGCGTTGGCTGCATGGTCGACTCGTGCCGCCATTGCGAAGCCTGTGCCAAGGACCTGGAACAGTACTGCCTGGAAGGCCCGACCATGACCTACGCCACCCCCGACCGGGTCGATGGCAGCAACACCATGGGCGGCTACTCCAGCAGCATCGTGGTCAGCGAACACTTCGTGGTGCGCATCCCGGCCGGCATGGACCTGCCCAGCGCGGCGCCGATCCTCTGCGCCGGCATCACCACCTACTCGCCGCTCAAGCACCATGGCGTTGGCCCCGGCCACAAGGTCGGCATCCTCGGCATGGGCGGCCTGGGCCACATGGGCATCAAGCTGGCCAAGGCACTGGGCGCCGAAGTGACCCTGTTCACCCGCTCCCAGGCCAAGGCCGACGAAGCCCGCCGCCAGGGCGCTGACCACGTGATCGTGTCCACTGATGCCGAACAGATGCGCGCCGCCGCCGGCCGCTTCGACTTCCTGCTCGACACCATTCCGGTGCAGCACGACCTCAACCCGTACCTGGAAACGCTGAAGTTCGATGGCGTGCACATTCTGGTCGGCCTGATCGAGCCCATCGACCCGGCGGTGCACGCGGCCAACCTGGTAATGAAGCGCCGGGTGCTGGCCGGTTCGTTGATCGGCGGTATCGCCGAGACTCAGGAAGTGCTGGATTTCTGTGCCGAGCACGACATCCGTTGCGATATCGAGATGCTGGATATCCGCAACATCAACCAGGCGTATGAGCGCATGATCGCCGGGGATGTGAAGTACCGCTTCGTGATCGACATGGCCACGTTGCAGGGCTGATTCCGGCGTCAATCAGTACCGGCCCTTTCGCGGGCAAGCGCGCTCCCACAGGTTTGCCACTGTTCTTGAGGGCAGTGGGCAACCTGTGAGCGGGTTTGCCCGCGAAGCAAGTGACGCAGATTCAGGGGCTGGTCACCAGACCAGCGCCTTGTCCCACCCCTTCCAGAACAACCACCGCCGCACCTCGCCATGCTCCCCGGTGCCGATCTGCCACTCAGGCCGCCCGCTGCCCAGCGCAATCACCGAAATGAACCCGGCATGGCTCGCCGCAACCAGCGTGCGCCCGTCTTCGCTGATGTCCATGGCACTGATGGTCGAACCCAGGTAATGCTGCCAATGTTCCGCGCCATCCTCGCCAAAGGCCCGCAAGTAGCCGTAGGCATCGCCTACGATGTACTCGCCATCACCTGCCACCCCGGCGTAGACCCGGGCACCATCCTGCAGCAGCGGCGTGCGCGGGTCTTCGCTGTAGTACTCGGTGTCCAGCCCCGGCAAGTCCGCCACGCGCACCCCCAGCGTGCCACCGTTGTAAAAGTGGCAGGCATTGACGATCAACTGGTCGCCGCGGCGGTTGAACAGGGCGAAATGCGGGTACTCGCCACCAGGGCCGATCTGCGCCACGGGTTCCAACTGCTCGTTCAGCACCATATGGCGGCTGCTCTGCTCGCCGACCACGATCAGCCGCCCATCCGGCGACACTGCGCCATGCTCCATGGCCAGCCCCATGCCGATATCGTCCGGGTCGGTGCCTTCGGCCAATTCTTCTTCCACCTGTGCCTGATTCGGCAGCAGCCGGCTAGCACCCTCGGCCGACAGCAGGAAAATGCCGTCGGCGCTGACCAGCAGCACCCGCTGGCCATTCGCGAAAGGTACCAGCGTGGTGGGTGTCGGCGGCAGGTCGAAGGGCTCGAACGGGTATCCCGCCGGCAGCCCCTCAAGCCCAGTGGGCCAGGGCAGGCGAGCGACTTGCGGGCCGCCCCAGCCATCGGTTACCCGCACGCCCTCGGCGTTGGCCAGGGCGAAGTAGCGGCGCTGCGGGCAGCGGCCGAAGTGGTCGATACCAATGACCGGTGTCACACCCTGTTGGTCGATGCGTACCACCTGACCCTTTTCATGCGGCATGCCGATGCGCGCCAGCAAGCTGGCGTCGTCCAGCAGCAGGACACTGCAGATACCTTGCCCGTGTGCGTCGAGCAGCGGTACCAGCGGCAGGTGGGCAGGCGGCCAGGCCGCACGGAAGGCCTGGCGTTGCGCTTCGTCGACCCCCGGCCGGTTGATCGCCTGCAAGGCGGCCTGCCAGGCATCGAGCAAATGCTCGGTGGCGGCGTGTTGCGGTTCTTCGAGGTCGTCCCAGCCTTGGGCGCTGCCTTGCGCGACGTAGCGGTTGATGGCCTGGGCATAGGCAGTGACCGCCTGTTGCCATTGCTGCTGGGGATGTGGCTTGTTCATGGGCGGATCGGGCTCCTTGTTCCGCTTGCATTTCACACAAAGCGCGCATGTTACCTGCAATGCGCTGCGGGTTGTGAGGCTCGATATTGACGCGTACCATGCCGCCATTCCCTCCAATAACAAACCCGTGCCTCAGCGCGGCCGATACTTGGCCCCTGACGCGCGTCCTTTCGCCTTGCCTGCGGAGAATTGACTTCCACCCATGAACGGACCCATCCCCACCGATCTGCCGCCAACCACCGGCGGCGGCAGCTGGCTGAGCGTGATCGCCCTGGCCCTGGCGGCCTTCATCTTCAACACCACCGAGTTCGTCCCGGTGGCGCTGCTCAGCGACATCGGCAGCAGTTTCGACATGACCACCGCGCAGGTCGGCCTGATGCTGACCATTTATGCCTGGGTGGTGGCCCTGGCCTCGCTGCCGATGATGCTGCTGACGCGCAACATCGAGCGGCGGCGCCTGCTGCTGTTCGTGTTCCTGGTGTTCATCCTCAGCCACCTGCTGTCGTGGCTGTCGCAGAGCTTTGCGATGCTGCTGGTGAGCCGTATCGGCATCGCCTTGTCGCACGCGGTGTTCTGGGCCATCACCGCGTCGCTGGCGGTGCGCGTGGCACCGCCGGGCCAGCAGGCCAAGGCGCTTGGCTTGCTGGCCACCGGCACTACCTTGGCAATGGTGCTGGGCATTCCGCTGGGCCGCGTAGTAGGCGAGGCGCTGGGTTGGCGCGTGACCTTCCTCAGCATTGCCGGGGTGGCGTTGGCCACCATGCTGTGCCTGATGAAGTCGCTGCCGCTGCTGCCCAGCCAGAACTCAGGCTCGCTGCGCAGCTTGCCGATCCTGTTCAAGCGCCCGGCATTGGTCATCACCTATGTGCTGGTGACACTGGTGATCACCGCGCAGTTCACCGCCTACAGCTACATCGAGCCGTTCGCCTTGCACGTGGCGCAGATCGGTGGCGAGCGCACCACACTGTTGCTGCTGTTGTTCGGGGGTGCCGGGGTATTCGGCTCGGTGTTGTTCAGCCGCTACAGCGACCGTTTTCCGCACGGCTTCCTGGTCGGCTCGATCGGTTTGCTGGCGGCTTGCCTGCTGTTGCTGTTGCCGCTGTCGGGCAACTTCTACCTGTTCGCCGGGCTGAGCATGTTCTGGGGTATCGCGATCCTCAGCTTCAGCCTGGCGCTGCAGTCCAAGACCCTGAAGCTGGCGTCGGATGCCACGGATGTGGCCATGGCGCTGTTCTCGGGGATCTACAACATCGGTATCGGTGGCGGGGCACTGCTGGGCAGTATCGTCAGCAGCCAGATGGGCGTTGCCGATATCGGCATGGTCGGCGGCAGTGTGGCGGTGGTTGGACTGTTGCTGGCGGTGGCCAGTACCCAGCGGTTTCGTGAGGCATTAGGACGCTGAAAAAAGCGCGGGTCTCTTCGCGGCGGTGCGGCGCTCCGATTTACCCGCGAAGAGGCCAGCACCACCAACATCGATTTCAGCCAAGCAGCGCCGCCCAGGCCGACACCAGCAACATCCCCGCCAACCCGCGGTTGAACCACAGCAACCGCCCCGGCGCCTGCAACCAGCGCGCACTTCCCACCCCCAGCAGCGCCCAGGCGGTCATGCACGGCAGGGCGATCAGCAGAAACACCAGCGCCAGCTGCCACACCGGCAATGACGGCGCCGCAAATACCCCAATCACTGCCACGGCCATCATCCACACCTTCGGGTTCACCACTTGCATCGATGCTGCACTGAGGGCACCAAAAGGTTTGGCTGCGCTGATACCCAGGGGTTGCCCGGCGCTGCGCAGAATGCGCCACGCCAGCCAGCTCAACCACAGCACCCCGGCCCAGCTCATCAGCGTTTGGGCCATCGGGTGGCGCAGCAGCAGTTCCCCCAGCCCCAGCCCGACCAGCAGCACCACCGCCGCCGCTGCACCGCAGCCCGCCAGGATAGGTGCCACACTGGCGCGCATGCCCTGCCGCGCGCCATGGGCGAGGATCAACAGGTTGGTCGGCCCCGGGCTGAGGCTGGCGACCAGGGCGAAGAGGATGAACGGTAACAACGAATGCGACATGCTGAACGGCTCCGATTGGACAGAGCACCATGCTCGGCTATCGCCGCGTGTCAGTCTGGAAGGTTTGTGCAACGGCGCCGATAGTCCGCTGGGGTGAGCTGGTAGGCTCGGCGGAACCAGCGCCCCAGGTGGCTCTGGTCGGCAAAACCCAGCGCCATCGCCACTTCGGTGGGCGTCTGGCCCTGGGCGAGCAGGCGCCGGGCGCGGGCCAGGCGCAGCTGGATCAGGTAGGCGTGCGGCGCCAGGCCGAAGGCAGCCTTGAATGCGCGGGTGAGGCGAAAGCGGTCGATGCCGCAGGCGCGTGCCAAGTCGTCGAGGCCGATGTCCTGGTCCAGGTGGGCATGCAGGTAATCACGCGCGCGCTGTGCGGTCAGCGGCAGGCGCGGGTCGGGGTTGAGGCGCTTGCGCCAGTGCAGGTGGCCGGTCAGGCAGCCGAGCAGGTCATCGGTGGCGGTTTGCCGGACGATGCGCAGCTCCTCGCCATGCACGGCCTGGAAGGCGCGCGCCGTGGCGCCGACCAGGCGTGGGTCATGGCACAAGGGGTCGGCGATGCTGGGCAGGCTGTCGCCCGGCGCCTGCTCGAACAGTGCCCGCAGTTCGGCTTCGAGCCATTTCGGTTCGAGGTAAAGCGTCGAGTAGGTGAAGCCCTCTTCGGTCGGTGCGTGGCCGTTGTGGATATCGCCGGGTTCGAGCAGGAAGACGTGCCCTGGGGTGCTGCGGTGGCGCACCCGGCGGCAGTCGAACTGTTGCACGCCCTGTTCGGTGTAGCCGACCAGAAAACTGTCGTGCCAGTGCGGGTCGTAGGCATGGCCAACGAAATGCGCGCGGACCGACTCGATGCCGGTGTCGGCGTCTTGCTTGAGGTCGATCCAGTTAGGCATGGCGGCAAGGCTGCAGACGGGTAGGGCAGCTCACCTTAACGCAGAAGCCGGCCCCGGTTTAGAACATTTGTGCAGCGCGGCGCGTCACTGCGGCTGCTGCGCCGCGAAGCGGTCACGCAGCCACAGGTGCAACTGCGACACCGCCGGTGACAGCTGCTTGCGATGCGGGCACACCAAGGTCACCGGGGTCAGTTCGCCAGGGTGCTCGGGCAGCAGCACTTCCAGTTCGCCAGAGGCCACATTGGCGCTTACGTCCAGCCACGACTTGTAGGCGATGCCCTCGCCCAGCAGGGCCCAGCGCCGCACCACGTCGGCATCGTCGCTGAACAGCGGGCCGCTGACCTGCACGGTACGGTTGCCCAGCCGCCATTTGTCATAGGTGCGCCCCAACTGCAGGTACAGCAGGCAGGCGTGCTGTTGCAGGTCATCCAGCGTCTGCGGCCGGCCATGGTGCGCCAGGTAGTCAGGCGAGGCCACCAACACCCGGCGGTTCCAGGGGGCCAGGGGCAGGGCGATGTAGTTGGCTTCTTCGTTCAGGCCGTAGCGGATGGCCACGTCCACCGGGTCGCGGAACAGGTCGGCGACCTGGTCGGAGAGGTGAAAGCGAAGGGTCAGCTCCGGGTGCTCGCGGCGGAAGGCGCTCAGCCACGGCAGCAAGATGTTGCGCCCCAGGTCCGAGGGCGCCGACACCTGCAGCACGCCGCGCAGGGTGCTGCGCGCACCGTGCAGGTTGTCGCGGCCCTGGCGCAGGCTCTCCAGCACGCTCAGCGCAGTGGGCAGGTACAGCTCGCCCTCGGCGGTCAGGCGCAAGCTGCGGGTGGTGCGAGCGAACAGGCGCACATCGAGGTCGCGCTCCAGGCGCTTGATTGCCGCGGCGACCTGGCCGGGCAACAGGTCAGCCTCGTGAGCAGCGGCCGTGAAGCTACCGAGTGCGCTGCTGCGCACGAACAATTCCAGGTCGGTGATGCGCAGCATTTTCACTCCATCGATGAAAGTGTTGCTGCATTCTGCCGGTTTTTCTTATTTGCAGGAAAGATAATATGCGCCACACATCCCGTTCCGCTTAATGGAGTTGCAGCATGGATACCGTTTCCCTGGCCAAGCGCCGTTACACCACCAAAGCCTACGATGCCGGCCGCAAGATCCCCCAGGCCACCGTCGATGCCCTGCTGGAGCAGCTGCGCCACAGCCCGTCCTCGGTCAACTCGCAGCCGTGGCACTTCATCGTCGCCGACAGCGCCGAAGGCAAGGCGCGCCTGGCCAAGAGCACAGCGGAGGGTTATGCCTATAACACGCCGAAAATACTGGATGCCTCTCACGTGATCGTGTTCTGCACCCGCACCGAGATGACCGAAGCGCACCTGGACGCGGTGCTCGGCCAGGAAGCGGCAGACGGGCGATTCCGTGATGACCAGGCCCGCGCCGGGCAGAACCAGAGCCGCCGTCACTATGTGAGCCTGCACCGTTTCGACCACAAAGACCTGCAGCACTGGATGGAGAAGCAGACCTACCTGGCGCTGGGCACTGCGCTGCTGGGCGCCGCCGCTCATGGCCTGGATGCCACGCCGATCGAAGGCTTCGACAGCAAGGTCATGGACGCCGAACTGGGCCTGCGTGAGCAGGGTTACACCAGTGTGGTGGTGCTGAGCCTGGGTTATCGCAGCGAGGCAGACTTCAATGCTGGGCTGAACAAGTCACGCTTGCCGGCTTCGAAGGTGTTTACCTTTCTGTAAAGCAATGCCGGCCTCCTCGCGGGCTTGTCCCGCGAAGAGGCCGGTTCAGGCCGCTGCAAACTGCGGCCTTACCACAACGCCACCGATCCCGCCGTCACCACTCGCCCAAATACCTCAAGCGCCTTGTCCACCTCGGCCTCACTGGTAAACCGGCCGATACTCACGCGCACGCTTTTGCGCGCCTGCTGATCATCCAGCCCCAACGCCAACAGCACATGCGATGCCGCGTTGCTCGCCGAATTGCACGCCGAGGTGGTCGACAGCGCCAGCTCGCTGGCCAGCGCCGCACTGTTGAAGCCCGGGGCTTCGATGCGCACATTCAGGGTATGGGCGATGCGCTGGGTAGGACAGCCATTGAGGCTCACCCCAGGCAGCGCCAGAAGCCCTGCCCGCAGGCGCCCGGCAAGCTGTTCGATGCGCAGGTACTCACTGTCGCCCGGCTGGCCGGCGAGCGCGAAGGCGCTGCCCATGCCGACGATCTGATGGGTCGGCAGGGTGCCGGAGCGCAGCCCGCGCTCATGGCCACCACCGTGAATCTGCGCGCGCATCAGTTCGCGTGCACGCGGCCCCACGTACAACGCGCCGATGCCTTTTGGGCCATAGGCCTTGTGCGCCGAAAACGACATCAGGTCGACCGCCATTGCCCGCAACTCGATGGCCACCTTGCCCACCGCCTGGGCCGCATCCACATGCAGCAGGGCGCCTTGGGCGCGCACGCGTTCGCCGATAGCGGCGAAATCGGTGACGGTGCCCAGCTCGTTGTTGACCGCCATCAGTGACACCAGGCGGGTGTCGGCACGCAAAGCGGCCTGTACGTCGTAGGGCTGGATCAGACCGCTGGCGTCCGGTGCCAGGCGCGTGACGGCCCACCCTTGGCGCTCCAGTTCGTTGACGGTGTCGAGCACGGCCTTGTGCTCCAACTGGCTGGTGATCAGGTGGCCCGGTTTGCCGAGCCCCTGGGCGATGCCTTTGAGCGCAAGGTTGTTGGACTCGGTGGCGCCCGAGGTCCACACCAGCTCATCGGCGCTGGCGCCGACGCAGACGGCCACTTGCTGGCGCGCCTGCTCGACGGCCTCGCGGGCACTCTGGCCGTAGGCGTGGCCCATCGATGCAGGGTTGCCGAAGTTCACCTGGCGACCGAGGCAGGTGAGCATGGTTTCGATGACCCGGTCATCTACCGGGGTGGTGGCGGCGTAGTCGAAATAGAGTGGGGCGCTGGGCATGGTGGCGGGTCCTGGGCTGTCACCGTGAGGTCGGCGATCGTTGCAGCAAGCGTACCCGCGCACCTGAAGAAGATTTTGCCCTTTTATGCGAGGGTGAACCGTGCTCGCGAGAAAAATATTCTCCACACATACTGATGGATAGAATGATTTAAACGGCGTGGGCGTGTTGCTAGCCCACGCACCGGTATTCAGGCCGGTTCCAGCGCCCGTTCTTCCTCGGCCACCACCCGCTCGCACAACTCGATGATCTGCTCGCGCATCCAGCGGTTGGCCGGGTCCTGGTCGGTGCTCTCGTGCCAGTACAGGTGCGTCTCCAGGGGCGGTACATCCACCGGCAACGGCTGGTAGCGAAGTTGATGGCGACGGGCGAAGCGCTCCGGCACGGTCATCACCATGTCGGTCTGTTGCAGTACCTGCGAGGCCATCAGGTAATGCTGCGAACGCAGCGCCACCTTGCGTTGCACGCCCATCTTGCCCAGCGCCAGGTCGACGTAGCCCAGGCCGTTGCGGCGGCTGGAGATATGGATATGGGTCATGCCCAGGTAGTTGTCGAGGGTCAGTCTGGCCTCGGCCATCGGGTGGCCCTGGCGCAGGGCGCAGACGTAGCGGTCCTGCATCAGCTTGACGTGGCGCACCTGTGGGTCAGTGTTCAGCGGGGCGTCGACAGCGAAGTCCAGGCGCCCGGCGGCCAGCTCCTTGGTGGTTTCGCGGCGCTTGCACAGAAAGCTTTCTATCAGCACTGCCGGCGCCAGGCGGCGCAAACGCTGGAACAGCGGCGGCAAGATCACCGCTTCAGTGAGGTCGGTCATGCTGATGCGGAACGTCTTGTTGGCCTGCTGCGGGTTGAAGATGCGGCTTTCCTGCACTGACGTGCGCAGTAGCGCCAGGGCGTTGCGCACCGGGCCGATGATGTTCTGCGCCATGGGCGTGGGCACCATGCCTTGGGCAGTACGCACGAACAGCGGGTCGTTGAAGGTTTCGCGCAGCCGCGACAGTGCATTGGACACCGCTGGCTGGGTGATGCCGACGATCTGCCCGGCGCGGGTGAGGTTGGCTTCGGTGTAGATCGCATCGAAGACGATGAACAGGTTGAGGTCGACCTTGCTGAGGTTCATGGGCGTCGCTCTTTGTTGGAATTATGGCCCGATCATATATCGGTTATGAATGTTTATACACACGGAAAATAGACTAGGTAGATTGAGGCGCGCTGCTCTAGGCTCTGCCCATGTACTTCGAACCGTGAAGGTAGCCCCGATGGATTTCGCCTATTCGCCCAAGGTCCAGGCGCTGCGTGAGCGCGTCACCGCGTTCATGGACGCCCATGTCTATCCCGCAGAGCCGGTGTTCGAGCGCCAGGTTGCCGAGGGCGACCGCTGGCAGCCCACCGCAATCATGGAGGAACTCAAGGCCAAGGCCCGCGCCGAAGGGCTGTGGAACCTGTTCTTGCCCGAGTCGGAGTACGGCGCGGGCCTGAGCAACCTGGAATACGCGCCACTGGCCGAAATCATGGGCCGCTCGCTGCTGGGGCCGGAGCCGTTCAACTGCTCGGCCCCGGACACCGGCAACATGGAAGTGCTGGTGCGCTATGGCAGCGAGGCGCAGAAGCGCCAGTGGCTGGAGCCACTGCTGCGCGGCGAGATTCGCTCGGCCTTCGCCATGACCGAGCCGGACGTGGCCTCTTCGGACGCCACCAACATGGCCGCCACGGCCGTGCGTGACGGCGACGAGTGGGTAATCAACGGCCGCAAGTGGTGGACCTCCGGCGCCTGCGACCCGCGCTGCAAGGTGATGATCTTCATGGGCCTGTCCAACCCCGAAGGCCCGCGCCACCAACAGCACTCGATGGTGCTGGTACCGACCGATGCGCCAGGGGTGAAGATCGTCCGGCCGTTGCCGGTGTTCGGCTACGACGATGCCCCGCATGGTCACGCCGAAGTGCTGTTCGAGAACGTGCGCGTGCCCTATGAAAACGTGATTCTCGGCGAGGGTCGCGGTTTCGAGATCGCTCAAGGGCGACTCGGCCCAGGGCGTATCCACCACTGCATGCGTTCGGTGGGCATGGCCGAACGGGCGCTGGAGCTGATGTGCAAGCGCTCCGTCGAGCGCACCGCGTTCGGCCGGCCGCTGGCGCGCCTGGGCGGCAACGTCGACAAGATTGCCGACTCGCGCATGGAAATCGACATGGCCCGGCTGCTGACCCTGAAGGCGGCCTACATGATGGACACGGTCGGCAACAAGGTCGCGCGCAGCGAGATCGCTCAGATCAAGGTGGTGGCACCGAACGTGGCCTTGAAGGTGATCGACCGGGCCATCCAGATGCACGGTGGGGCAGGGGTAAGTGGCGATTTCCCGCTGGCGTACATGTATGCCATGCAGCGCACCCTGCGTTTGGCCGATGGGCCGGATGAAGTGCACCGGGCGGCGATCGGCAAGTTTGAGATCGGCAAGTATGTGCCGGAGCAGATGCTGCGCAGCAGCCGATAAAAGCGCGCGCATAGAACGATCCTACGCGCTGCGTGGCCCTCTAACCGACATAAGCAACGTTTAGAGTCAGAACAGGAGCGCTGCCAGGCTCCTTGTCCGGCTAATTACTCGGGGCAGCGCATGAAGGCAATGGACACAGCTACAGCCAGACGCAAAGGGGTCACGCTGCGTGCGACGGTCATCTACCGCAAGGACGGGGAGGTGCTGTTTGTGCGCAAGCGCAATTCAAAGTGGAACTTGCCGGCTGGTAGAGTCGAGCGAAACGAGACGCCACTGCGAAGGCATATGGAGCGGCTTGAAGTCGCTCCTGCAGCCGGGCCACATACGGCTCTGAGGCTGGATGATGAGGTCGAACAGCTCCAGTACTGCAAGGTATTGGGCTTAACTTCAAACCCGCAATTTGGGGTCTTCCTCCGTTTTAATACCCTTGCTTTCACCAGGAACCACCTGCTCCAGATGCGCTTCACCTACCGCTGGCTTCTCCCCCCGCGTCCTGACCAGCGACACCAACACCCCACCTAGCAACAGACCAAACGTCACTCCCAACGACAACAACGCCGGCACTTTGCCCACCATGCCGTGGTAGAAGATCTTGCACCCAATGAAGATCAGCACCAGCGCCAACGCATACTTGAGATAAACAAACCGGTGCATCAATGACGACAAGGCAAAGTACAACGACCGCAGCCCCAGAATGGCAAAGATGTTCGAGGTGTAGACAATGAATGGGTCCTGGGTAATGGCAAAGATCGCCGGCACGCTATCAACGGCAAACACCAGATCAGCCAGCTCGATCAGCACCAGCGCCAGAAACAGCGGTGTGGCGTAACGCAGGGCCTTGCTCTCGCCCGGCGGCGTGAGGCGCACGAAAAAGTGTGAGCCATGAATCTGGTCGGTCACGCGCATGTGCCGCCTGACGAATTTCAATACCGGGTTGTTGGCCAGGTCGACGTGGCTGTCTTCTTTCGACAGGGCCATCTTTACCCCGGTGAACAGCAGGAAGGCGCCGAAGATGTACAACACCCATTCGAAGTTCTGCACCAATGTCGCGCCCACGCCGATCATGATTGCGCGCAGCAGCACCACGCCGAGGATGCCCCAGAACAACACCCGGTGCTGGTAGCGGCGGGGGATGGCGAAAAAGCCGAAGATCATCGCCATGACGAACACGTTGTCCATCGACAGCGATTGCTCGACCAGGAACCCGGTGTAGAACTCCAGTGCCGATTGCGCGCCCAGCTGGTACCAGACCCATGCGCCGAACAGCACGCCCACGCTGAAATAGCCTGAGTAAAGCAGCAGGCTCTCACGCATTTCGATTTCGCGGTCCTGGCGGTGCAGCACCCCCAGGTCGAGTACCAGCAGGCCGATGACGATGGCCATGAACACCAGCCACAACCAGGTGCTGGTGCCGAGAAAGGGCGTTGTGAGGAATGTGTGTAGAGCCGTCATGAGCCCCTCCTTGATTGTCGACGTTGCATGGCAACAGTGATCCGACATGGCGGCGCGGTAGCCGTCAGAGGGGCCCGGTATCACATGGGTTTGAGCCTAGACCCATTTCCCGGTGGTGCCGAATGGCGCGCTGTTACAAAATTTTGCTCGGCCTCAATATACCCACACCTCCACCCGGCGGTTGCGCAAGCGCCCCTGTTCCAGGTCGTTGCCCGCCACCGGTAGTTCATCCCCCATGCCGGCCACCTCTAGCACTTCGACACCACCGCGCGCCAGTTCACGGCGCACTGCCTGGGCCCGCAGGCGCGAGAGCAGGGCGGCGCGGCCTGGTGTTTCCTTAGGGTCGCCAAAGCCCACCAGCACTGCCTTGCGCTGCAGCTTGCCGGCCTGGCGCAGGTAGTCGGCCACACGCTGTACGTCGCGCAGCGCTTTGTTGTCGAGGTTGGCGCTGCCTTCTTGAAAGCGGAAGTTGACGCTCAGGCGTTGCGCCCGCTGCGCGAGGTTGCGATAGCGCGGTGGCATGTCGGCCTGCGCGGGCACCGGCAGCGACTTGATCTGCTGCGAAACGAACCCTTGCTCGGCGACGATGGCCTGGCCGGCCGGGCTTTGCGCGAACTCGGCCAGGGCCTTGGCCTGGGGTTTGGCATTGGTGGGCAGATAGAAGTAAAGCCGCCGCGACAGCGGGTAGTCCTCGCTGGCCACCCTTGGGCGCTCTGGCAGCATGGCGGGGGCGTCGCCTTCGGCAATTGCCAGTACCTTGGCGCCGTGTACCGCCGCCAGGCTGCTGAAACCGATGCCCTGGCGATCCGCGCCGACCTGCTCGGCCAACGCTTCGCTGGATTCGAAGCGCTGCGCCCGTTCTGCCAGTTCGCCATCGTGCGGTTCCAGTACCAACGCCTTGAAGGTTTCAAAGGTGCCGGAGCGGTCATCGCGGGCATACAGGTGGATCGCGCCACCCACCACGCCCAACTGTTCCCACTGCTGGATCTGCCCGGAGAAGATCTGCGCCAGCTGTTCGGTGGTCAGCTGCGGCAAGGAGTTGTCGGGGTGGACGATCACCGCCACGCCATCCAGGCCGATGACCTGCTCGGCACTGGCCGCGCGCAGGTCACCCAGCGCCTTGAGCTGGCGCACTTCGGCCTCGCTGATGGGGCGTGAGGCGGCGGCCAGGTCGGCCTCGCCACGGCCAAGCGCGGCAAAGCCGGTGCTCGACCCGTGCGCCGCGATGTCGATACGCAGTGGTTGGCCCTTGGCATCCACGGCGGTGATCACGGTCTCGTTGGCCACCGCGCCGGGGTTCTGCTCGATGGCGGTTGCATGCTGCGCCCACAGTTGCCCTTTTACCAGCGCAGGCAGCAGGGCCGCGCCGATGGTGTTGGAGCCTTGCACGCGCAGGTGCACCGGCTCGGCGAAGGCCGCAAGGGGGAACAGGGGAAGCAGCAGGAGCAGCAGGCGGAGCATGCCGGGTAACCTTTGGCATAGAAGTGCCCGGCAGATTACGACGGTAGCGTGACCGAAATGTGACGGTCAGGCAGCGCCCAGTACATCGACAATGGCCTGCCCGACTGCCTGCGTCGAACGGCTGCCGCCCATGTCGGGGGTGGTTTCACCTTTGGCGATGACTGCCTCGATGGCCCGCAGGATGTCATCGTGCGCCGCCTGGTAGCGGTTGTCGGGCGCCGCCTTGCCAAGGAACTCGAGCATCATCGCACCGGACCAGATCATGCCGATCGGGTTGGCGATGTGCTTGCCGGCGATGTCCGGTGCCGAGCCGTGCACCGGCTCGAACAGCGACGGGAACCTGCGCGAGGGGTTGAGGTTGGCTGAGGGCGCAATGCCGATAGTGCCGGTGCAGGCGGGGCCCAGGTCGGAGAGAATGTCGCCGAACAGGTTCGACGCCACCACCACGTCGAAGCGCTCCGGCTGCAGCACGAAGCGTGCGCAGAGGATGTCGATGTGCTGCTTGTCCCAGCTGATCTCCGGGTAGTGCCGGGCCACGGCGGCCGTGCGCTCATCCCAGTACGGCATGCTCACGGCCATGCCGTTGGATTTGGTGGCCGACGTGACATGCTTGCGCGGGCGGCTTTGCGCGAGCTCGAAGGCGTATTCGAGAATGCGGTCGACACCGCGACGGGTGAACACCGATTCCTGCAGGACGATTTCGTTGTCGGTGCCTTCGAACATGCGCCCACCCAACGACGAGTACTCACCCTCGGTGTTTTCCCGCACCACCACGAAGTCGATGTCACCCGGCTGTTTGCCCGCCAGCGGGCAGGGCACACCGGGGAACAGGCGCACCGGACGGATGTTCACGTACTGGTCGAAGTCGCGGCGGAACTTCAGCAGCGAACCCCACAGGGAAATATGGTCGGGCACCTTGTCCGGCCAGCCCACGGCGCCGAAGTACAATGCGTCAAAGCCCTTGAGTTGGTCGAACCAATCGTCCGGCATCATCTGGCCGTGGGCCAGGTAGTAGTCGCAACTGGCCCATTCGAAAAATTCGAACGCCAGGTCCAGGCCGTGCTTGCGCGCTGCGGCCTCGAGCACGCGGATGCCTTCGGGCAGTACTTCGTTGCCGATGCCGTCACCGGGGATGGCGGCGATTTTGAATGTCTTGGTCATGGGCCTACCTTGTGTCTGGGGTGCTGAGGTAGCCCATGCTATAAGGCTGCAATTCAGAGATAATCATCGGCTTCATGGATTCTTAGTGTACGTAATGTGAATAATCTGCCCAGCCTCGACGATCTCGAAATCTTCCTGCAGGTGGCCCGGCGCGCCAGCTTTGCGGCGGTGGCCGAAGCGCGCGGCATGTCGGCCGCATTCGTCAGCAAGCGTATTCGCCAGCTCGAAGCGGACCTGGGCGTGCGCCTGCTGCATCGCACCACCCGGCGGGTGACGGTGAGCGAGGAGGGAGAGCGCGTCTACCAATGGGCGCAGCAGATGTTCGAGGCGCTGCAACGCATGGGCGATGACTTGGACGCCGGCCAGCGCGAGCCGGCCGGGCAGTTGCGCATCGCCAGCAGCCTGGGCCTGGGCCGGCGCATGGTGGCGCCGGCGTTGTCGGAACTGGCGGCGCGTTACCCACGGCTGGACATTCGCCTGGATGTGCATGATCGCCTGGTAGACCTGGTTGCCGAGGGCATCGACCTGGACATCCGCGTGGGCGATACCATCGCGCCGAACCTGATCGCCAAGCGCCTGGCGCGTAACCGGCGAGTCTTGTGCGCGTCGCCTGATTATCTGGCCCGGCGCGGCACGCCCAAAACCCTGGCCGACCTGGCTGGCCACGACTGCCTGGTGATCAAGGAACGTGATCACCCCTTCGGGTTATGGCATCTGCAAGGGCCGGAGGGGGAGGAGAGCGTGCGGGTAACTGGCGCGTTGTCGAGCAACCACGGCGAGGTGGTGCACCAGTGGTGCCTGGACGGGCGCGGGATCGTGCTGCGGTCGTGGTGGGATATTAACGACAGCCTCGGCGATGGCCGGCTGGTGCAGGTGCTGGAGGGGTATCAGCAGGCGGCGGACATCTGGGCGGTGTACACCGCACCGCTGGCGGGCTCTGCCAAGGTGCGGGTGGCGGTGGCATTCTTCCGGCAGTATTTCGCCGACCGGTATCGCTTGCCAGAAGGCTGAACCCCCTCGCTGCAGGGTAGCCCTAGGTGTGCGGAACCTGCTTGGGCAACGCGCCACCGGCGTACTGCGGCTTCAGGTGCCCTTGCTCATCCAGCAGGTAGGCATCCATCACCTCGCGCACAACAGGCCCCGCCACACGGCCGCCGGCCTCGCCGTTCTCGATCATCACCGCCACCACCACGCTGGGGTGGTCGGCGGGGGCGAAGCCGACGAACAGGGCGTTGTCGCGGTGGCGCTCCAGGGTCTTGTTGCGGTTGTAGCGTTCACCCTGCTTGATTGCCACCACCTGCGCCGTGCCGCTCTTGCCGGCAATGCGGTACTGGGCGCCAGCGGCGGCGGCACGGGCGATGCCGCGCGGGTCGTGCATGACCATCTGCATGCCTTGGTTGACCTGGTCCCAGGCATGCCGGTCATGCAGCACGATGTCGGGCATCGGGTTGGGGTCGACCGGGGTCTCGCCACCCACGGTCATGGCCAGGTGCGGGCGGTGCCACACACCTTTGCTGGCCAGCAGGCTGGTGGCCTGGGCCAGCTGAAGCGGGGTGACCTGCATGTAGCCCTGGCCAATGCCGAGGATCAACGTTTCGCCTGGGAACCACGCCTGACGGCGGGTGGCGCGCTTCCATTGGGCCGAGGGCATCAGCCCGGCGGCCTCTTCGTTCATGTCCAGCGAGACCTTTTGGCCGAGGCCGAATTCAGCCATGTAGTCGTGCAGCCGGTCGATGCCCAGCTTGTGCGCCAGGTCGTAGAAGTAGGTGTCGTTGGAGCGCATGATGGCGGTGTACATGTCCACCCAGCCATCGCCGCTGCGGTTCCAGTTGCGGTACTTGTGCGCGTAGTTGGGCAGCTCGTAGTAGCCGGGGTCGAACACCCGGTTGGCGGGGGTGATCACGCCGCTGTCGAGGCCGGCGATAGCCACTTCCGGCTTGACCGTCGAGCCCGGCGCGTACAGCCCGCGCAGTACGCGGTTGAACAGCGGCCGGTCGATCGAGTCGCGCAGGGCGGCATACTGCTTGAAGCTGATGCCTTTTACGAACAGGTTGGGGTCGAAGCTTGGGTTGCTGACCATTGCCAGCACGTCGCCGTTGGCCGGGTCGAGCACCACCACCGAGCCACGGCGGTCACCTAGGGCCTTCTCGGCGGCCACCTGCAGGTGGCTGTCGATGCTGAGGATGATGTCCTTGCCAGGGATCGGGTCCTGGTGGTTGAGCACGCGCATCACCCGGCCCTGGGCGTTGGTCTCGACTTCTTCATAGCCGACATGGCCATGCAGCTGGGCTTCGTAAAAATGTTCGATGCCGGTCTTGCCGATCGACTGGGTGCCGCGGTACTCGGTGCTGTCGAGGGTCTTGGCTTCTTTTTCGTTGATACGCCCCACATAGCCGACCGAATGGGCGAAGTGCTCGGCCAGCGGGTACTCGCGAATGAACTGCGGCTCGACGTCCAGGCCGGGCAGGCGGAACTGGTTGACCGCCACCAGGGCGATCTGCTCCTCGGTCAGGCCAACCATCAGGGTGACCGGTTCAAAGGGCTTGCGGCCGCGGCGCAGGTCCTTGTCGAACTGCTTGCGGTCGTCTTCGTTCAGTCCAAGGACCTGCGCCAGGGTATCGAGTACCTTGGCCGAGTCGCCGGCGCGCTCGCGGGTCATGGTCAGGTCGAAGCTGGGTTTGTTGTCGGCCAGCACCACGCCATTGCGGTCGTAGATCAGCCCGCGCTCGGGGGCGATGGGCAGCACGTGTACACGGTTGTTTTCCGATACCGCAGTCTGCTGATCGTGTTGCAGCACCTGCAGCACGTACAGTCGGCCGACCAGGACGGCGACCAGGCTGAAGACCAGGGCGGCGCAGGCCAATAGCCGGCGGTTGACCAGGTTCTTTTCCTTTTCGTGGTCCTTGAGGGGGATCGGTTGCGGCATGGGCAGCTCTGAAGGGTGGCGGTGTTGCCCCGCGAATGGGCTGCGCAGCGGCCCCAGGGGCCGGCGATGCTACGCAACCTGGCACCCACCCTCAAGGCGAGTACTACTGGGCGACCTGCAAGGTTGGCCCCTTCGCCCCGCCATCAGTGCGTCCACAGCCAACATGAAGATTTGTTCATGCGCCTTCAGGCCAAGGTAAGGAAAGGCATTCGCGCTTCGCCATGGCAATCGGCTGCAGACAACGCAAAAGCAATCGACGTGTACTAGGGTAAAGCAGTGCTCCGTGCACTGCGCTGTTCGATCGCGCTCCTGAGGCCTGGGCACCCACAGGTTCGATTGAGCGGTAATAGGGCTACCTGGAGAATCCGATGGTACCTATTCCTGTCAAACGGGACTTCAACCGTGCGCTGCTGGACGTATTCATTCGTGCCGGTTTGATCGCCGCGCTGGTGGTCACCTGCTACGAAGTCTTCCGCCCGTTCCTTGGCCTGATGCTCTGGGCCGTTATCCTGGCGATCACGTTCTATCCCTTGCACGGCCGCTTGCGCCAGCGGCTCGGGCTCAAGGCCGGGCATGCTGCCAGCCTGATCGTGGTGGTCACTTTGCTGATCCTCATGGTGCCTATCTACTTGCTGGCGGTGTCCATCGGTGAGTCGGTGGGCGCGGGTTTCGAGCTTTTTGAGAGTGGCGCGTGGCACATTCCGCCTGCCAACCCCGAGGTGCAGACCTGGCCGCTGATCGGGCCGCGGCTGTTTACCCTGTGGCAGCAGGCCACGACCGATGCAACCGGCCTGGTGCAAGGGGTGGCGCCCCACCTCAAAGGCGTTGGCATGGTCGTGCTGAGCAAGCTGGCCGGGGTGGGCACGGGCTTTCTGCTGTTTGTCGGCGCGCTGATCCTGTCGGGGGTCGTCATGGCCTATGGCGACAACGGCGAGCGCAGCGCCATGCGCATCGGCACGCGCATATCCGGCCCGGAGCGCGGCCCGCAGATCGCCGCGTTGTGTACCGCAACCATCCGCGCGGTGGCCCAGGGCGTGGTGGGCATCGCCTTCGTGCAGATGGTGCTGGTGGGCGTCGGTTTCGTGGTCATGGGCATCCCCGGTGCGGGGTTGCTGGCCATCGTGGTGCTGTTGCTGGGCATCATGCAGCTGCCGGTACTGCTGATTACCTTGCCGGTGGTGTGTTTCGTGTTCTTCACCGAAGGCGTCAGCGTCGCCAGCGTGGTCTTCGCGGTGTACAGCGTGCTGGCGGGCATGGCTGACAACGTGCTCAAACCGTTGCTGCTGGGGCGTGGGGTGAACGTGCCGATGCCAGTGGTGCTGATCGGTGCCCTGGGTGGCATGGTCGCCGGCGGCTTCATCGGTTTGTTCATCGGGCCGGTGATCCTGGCGGTGGGTTACATGCTGTTCTGGCAGTGGGTCAATGACGGGCCTGGCGACAGCCCGCGAGTGGGTGCGCCATGAGTGCCACTGATGACGGGCGCACAGGGCACAGGAACGATGACGTGATCATTTGTGAATACTGCGATGCCGTCTATCAGCGTGCACCTCTGCAACGCCGCCAGCGTGCGGTGTGCCTGCGCTGCGGTGGCGTGCTGTACCGCCACAACCCGTTGACCGTGCAACAGCGGCTGGCCCTGTGCGTGACCGGGGGCGTGCTGCTGGCATTCGCCAACGCGTACCCGGTAATGACCATCAGCATGGGTGGCTTGAGCAATTCGGCAACCTTGTGGGACTCGGTGCTGGTCCTCAGTCACGGCAGCATCACGTTCATTGCCCTGGTGCTGGCGCTGGCGATCATCTTCGCCCCGGTGCTGCAGATTGCCCTGTTGTGCTGGGTGCTCGGGTTCGCCGTGGGCGGGCGCCGCGCACCCGGGTTTGCCAGCTGCATGCGGGCGCTGGAAGGTCTGCGGCCCTGGAGCATGCTGGAGGTGTGCCTGCTCGGTGCGATGGTTGCGGTGATCAAGCTGGCCGGCCTGCTCGATGTGATTCCGGGTATCGGGCTGATCGCTCTGGCGGCGCTCAGCGTGTTGCTGCTCTTCATCGCTGGCCGCGATATCCGCGATTTGTGGGCGCAGGTATGAGCGCCCCGGCGCTGGCCGACGAGCTGAACCTGTGCCTGTGCCATGGTTGCGGGCAGGCCTGTGACTTGCGCCGTGGCCAACACCACTGCGAGCGCTGTGGCGCGCCATTGCACCGGCGCAAGGCCAACCCCATTGCCCGTGGCTGGGCCTTCCTGGTTGCCGCACTGATCTTCTACATACCGGCCAATGCGCTGCCGGTGATGAACACCGAGATGCTCGGACAGGGCAGTGACAGCACCATCGTTGGGGGCGTGCTGGAGTTCTGGGAGGCCGGCGCCTGGGACATTGCCCTGATCATCTTCATCGCCAGCATCGGCGTGCCGGCGATCAAGTTCGTGTCTCTCGCGCTGTTGCTGTTCACCGCCCAGCGTCGCAGCCAATGGGCACGGCGGCAGCGTTCGCAGTTGTTTCGCTGTGTCGAGCTGATCGGCTACTGGTCGATGCTCGATGTCATGGTGGTGGCGCTGGTGGCTGCGCTGGTGCAACTGCGCGGGCTGGGCACCATCGAGCCGCGCTCCGGCATTCTGTTCTTCGGGCTGGTGGTGGTGCTGACCATGCTTTCGGCCATGAGCTTCGACCCACGTCTGATCTGGGACGACCATTCACACCACGGGGAGCATGGCGATGGCGCTGGAGACTGAAAACCCTGCCGGGCCCGGCCAGGCCCAGGTGCGCACACGGCGCTTCAGCGTCTCGCTGGTGTGGATCGTGCCGGTGCTGGCGCTGCTGGTCGGCGCTTCGCTGGTGGTGCGCAACTGGATGGAGCAAGGGCCGGTGATCACCATTTCGTTTCGCAGCGGCGAGGGCCTGGTGGCGCACAAGACCCAGGTGCGTTACCGCAGTGTGGTGATCGGCGAAGTGACCACGGTGGAGTTGACCGAAGATCGCAAGGGCGTGGTGGCCAAGGTCGAATTGTCGAAAGAGGCAGAGTCGTTCGCCACCGATGGCGCGCGCTACTGGGTGGTGCGCCCGCGTATCGGCGCCGGTGGCATCTCGGGGATCGACACGTTGCTGTCGGGCAGCTTCATCGGCGCCGATGCCGGTGAGTCGAAAAAGCCTGAAAAAAACTTTGTCGGGCTCGAGTCGCCGCCGCCCATTACCTATGGCGAGAAAGGCAAGCGCTTCGTGCTCAGCGCCAACGACCTGGGCTCCCTGGATATTGGCTCATCGATCTATTTCCGCCGCATCCCGGTGGGCGAGGTGGTGTCCTATGCGATCAAGCCCGATGGCAAGGGCGTGGACATCGATATCTTCGTGCAAGCGCCCTACGACGCGTTCGTCACGCTCGACTCGCGGTTCTGGAACGCCAGCGGCATCGACATGCAGATCGGTGCAAACGGGCTGAAGGTCGAGACACAGTCGCTGTCGTCGATCCTGATGGGCGGCCTGGCTTTTGGCACGCCTGAATATGCCGCGCCAGCGGAACCCGCCGTCGATCAGCAGGCTTTCGAGCTGTTCGCCGACCGCGATGCGGCCCTGGCTCCGCCGACCGGCAGCCCACAGTACTTGCGCCTGCGCTTCGACCAGTCGATGCGGGGGTTGTCGGTGGGGGCACCGGTCGAGTTCAAGGGCGTAGAGTTCGGCCGGGTGACGTCGATCACGCTGGATTACGACCCGAAGAAACAGATTTTCCCGGTGGTGGTCGATGCGGCTATCTACCCGCAGCGCCTGGGCCCGGTGCACCAGAAAATGCTCAAGGTGTTCAAGCACACCGAGGGCGACGCGGCGGGCGCCCGGCAGCTGATCGGCACGTTCGTCGAGCACGGCCTGCGTGCCCAGGCGCGCAGTGGCAACCTGATCACCGGGCAGATGTTCATTTCGCTGGACTTCTACCCGGATGCGCCCAAGGTCACCTTCGACATGAGTGCCGACCCCATCGTCATCCCTACCGTGCCCGGCAGCCTGGAAAAACTCCAGGAACAGTTGCAGGGGGTGCTTGATCGCATCGGCAAGCTGCCGCTCGAAAGCATCGCCGGCAACCTGGACGGCACGTTGCGCGAGTTGCGCAGTGCGGCCAAACGGGTTGATGGGCAAACCTTGCCGGGCCTTACGACCACGTTGGATGAACTGCAGAAGACCCTGCGCACGGCCAATTCGGCGATCGCCGAAAACTCGCCGCAGCGCGAGAAGCTCGGCGACACGCTGCAGGAGCTGGAACGCATGTCACGCTCGTTGCGCGACCTGGCGGACTACCTTGGCCGTCACCCCGAATCGCTCATTCGCGGCCGGCCAAAAGCCGCAGGCGCGGACGATGTGAAACCCTGAGCACGCCCCAAGGAGTGAGAGCCGATGCGCACACTGCCTACCCTGATGCTGGCCACGCTGGTGGTGCTGACCGCGGGCTGTCGCAGCGCGCCCAATAACTACCACACCCTGGTCGCTGCGCAGCCGAGCCATGGCGCCGGTGAAAAGATCCTGGTCGAGCGGGTCAGCCTGCCGCCGCAGGTGGACCGCCCGCAGCTGGTGATACGTCAGGGCGCAAGCGGGCTGGTGATCCTCGAAACCGAATGGTGGGGGGCCAACCTAGTGGATGAGTTCCGCAGCGCCTTGCAGGACCAGTTGGGCGGTCCGGTTGGCGGGGCAGCCGGGGCAATGTTGCGGGTGGATGTGCAGCGTTTTGACTCGATCCCAGGCCAATACGCGCTGCTCGAAGCGGTGTGGCGGCTCAAACGCCCGGGGCAAAACGAGATGACCTGTCGGACCTCGGTGCAGACCCCGGCGCAGAACAGCATCGGCAGCCTGGTGGGCGCCCAGCAGGTCAATCTGCAGAAGCTGGCCAGCGCCGTGCGTGCCAGCGCATCAGGTTGCCCGAGGTCGTAAAGGGCCGCGCTCAACGCAATCCGGGGCGCCTGGTCCGTGCGGGGCCCGCGCCTGTTGCGCAGGTTATGTGCACCCGGGGCAGGTTTCCGCTAGAATGCACGCCGGGTGCTAGCTGCGCGAAGCAGTGATGCAGGTTAAATAACTACGCAGGTCGGGCCGCCTGCGGGAGTGTTTGCGCCCATGCAAAAACATGTAATGCCCCGCGCCCAGCGCATCGCCTTGCGCGCGTTCGCCAACCTGGAGCGCTTTCTGCACATTGAAGCAGTGAGCGGTATCGTGCTGCTGATCGCCGCCGTGGCCGCGCTGATCTGGGCTAACTCGCCCGCCGCCGACAGCTACGACGCCCTCTGGCACACGCCCATCACCTTCGGCATCGGCTCGCTGGTGTATTCGCAATCCCTGCACTTCTGGATCAACGATGGCCTGATGACCATCTTCTTCCTGGTGGTCGGCATGGAAATCCGCCGCGAAATCCATGAAGGTGCGCTGTCCAGCCTGCGCCAGGCCACGTTGCCGATGGCCGCAGCTGTCGGCGGGGTGGCCGTGCCCGCGCTGATCTACCTGGCGTTCAACCATGGCCCTGCCGACCATCAAGGCTGGGCAGTGCCCACCGCCACCGACATCGCGTTTGCGGTGGGGGTGCTGGCGCTGCTGGGCAAGTCGATCCCTTCCAATGTGCGGGTGTTTCTGCTGGCGCTGGCGATCATCGATGACATCATCGCCGTGCTCATCATTGCCTTCTTCTACTCCGGTGGCCTCGATTACAGCGGCCTGGGTGTTGCCGCAATCGGCCTGCTGCTGGTGCTCGGCCTGCAGAAGATCGGTGTCGGCTCGGCCTACGCCTATATCATCCCCGGCTTCATCACCTGGCTGGGTGTCTTGATGACCGGCGCTCACCCCACCTTGGCGGGCGTGGCCCTGGGCCTGATGACACCGGTCAAGGCGATGCCGCTGAGCGAGCGCCCGCTTGAGGCTGTCAGCCGCTTCACTGACGACTTGCTTGGCCGCGCCAAAGCACCGGAGCGCGACGCCAGCCAGCTCATGAGCCCGCTGAAACACCTGCGCCTGGCCCAGCGTGAACTGGTGCCGCCGGTGACCCGCGTGCAAGGCAACCTGCACCCTTGGGTGGCCTACGCGATCATGCCGCTGTTCGCCCTGGCCAACGCCGGTGTCGGTTTGTCGGGGGTGGACCTGTCTGCCGACGGGCCGTTCTGGGTGATGGTCGCCGTCGCCGTCGCACTGGTCGCCGGCAAGCCGTTGGGCATTGTCAGCGTCAGCTGGCTGATGGTACGCCTGGGCTGGTGTGCGCTGCCGGCAGGCGTCACCTGGCGCGGCATCACCCTGATCGGGCTGTTGGCGGGTATCGGCTTCACCATGTCCATCTTCATCGCCAACCTGGCCTTCGCTGACCCTGGTGCCTTGGGCGCGGCGAAACTTGGCGTGCTGTCGGGCTCCGTCACCGCTGCGGTGATTGGCTTGGCATGGGGTGTCTGGAGCCTGCGCAAGGCAGCCTCCACTGTGCGGGCGCAAGCACACTGATGCCAGCACCCCGCTGAATATTTTTCGGGGGGTGCATCCAATCGGCTTCCTGGCGGGTATTACAGGCAGCGCGAATTCGCGCTGTCGATTACTCGCCAGGAGATTTACACCATGAATACTCCCGTTACCCTGCTGATGCTCAGCGGCGGCCTTGTCCTGATTCTGGCTTCGCAAGGCGCCCAGGCTCAATCTTCCATACCAGATGCGGTCAAGGTGCCGGACGGCCACGCCGTCATGCTCGAGACCGTCGGTGTCGGCCAGATCACCTATGAATGCCGCGATAAAGCCAATGCCCCCGGGCAGACCGAATGGACCTTCGTCGGCCCCAAGGCCGTGCTCAATGACAGGGCCGGCAAGCAGGTAGGGGATTACTTCGGGCCGCCCGCCACCTGGCAGGCGAAAGATGGCTCGAAGGTCACCGGCACCCAGTTGGCCATTGCGCCAGCCGCCAAGGGCGATCTGCCTTACCAGTTGGTCCAGGCCAACCCCGCCGAGGGTAAAGGCGCCATGACCGGCGTGAGCTTCATCCAGCGCCTGGCTACCCGTGGAGGCGTGGCGCCGGCAAGTGCGTGCTCGGTGCAGAACAAGGGCGAGCGGAAAATCGTCGACTACCAGGCCGACTACATCTTCTGGGCGGCAAAGTGAGCGTGATGCGCACAGGCATTTGAGCCTCTGACGTCTACGCTCAACGACAACCCCAGCCATTTGGCTGGGGTGCCGTCCAGGGAACTTGCATTGAACTCACCGTTGCCGCTGTTTGATTTTCAAGGTTGCCTTGAGGCCTGCGCGCAGGGTGATCGGCGAGCGCTGCACGCACTCTACGAGGAGGAGGGCGCGCGCTTGCTCGGCGTCGCCCGCCGCATTGCCCGTGATGACGCCACGGCCGAAGATATCCTGCACGATGCGTTTGTGCGTATCTGGACGCGGGCAGCCAGCTTCGACCCCGCCCGGGGCTCGGCGCGTGGCTGGATCTACAGCGTCACCCGGCACCTGGCGCTGAATTTCATACGCGATACCCGGCGCGAAGTCGTGCTCGATGAAGCGGCTTTTTCCAGCATGCCTTTTGCGGGCGATATCGACCTGCAGGCGGACTCGGCGAAGATTCACCGCTGCCTTGAGCAATTGGAGCCTGCACGCAAGCAGTGCATCCTGCATGCCTATGTCGACGGTTGCAGCCATGCCGAGATTGCCGGTTTGCTGAACACGCCGCTGGGCACCATCAAGGCCTGGATCAAACGCAGCCTGAAAGCGTTGCGGGAGTGCATGGGATGAAGACACCGCAGGGTGAACGTGCTGATGACCTCGACGCACTGGCCGGCGAATACGTGCTGGGTACCTTGTCGGCCGAGCAACATGAGGCCGTGCGTCATCGCCTGGACGTGGATGTGCAGCTGCGTACCGCCGTGGATGCCTGGGAGCAGCGGCTTCTGGCGCTCAATGCACTGGCCGAGCCGGTGGTACCCAGTGCACGGCTATGGAAGCGGATCAACCGCAGCCTCGATGGGCAACGACCCGCACAGCCAGTGCGCTGGTGGCAACGCTTGGCAGTGTGGCAAGGCATGGCCGGCGCCGGTGCGCTGGCCAGCCTGCTGCTGGCATTCTCATTGCTCACAACCCAACCCCCGCCGCCCTCTTATTTGGTGGTGCTGGTTGCGCCGGCTGACAGCGCTGCGGGCTGGGTGGTGCAGGCGAGCGATGCGCGCAACATCCAGTTGATCCCGCTGGGGCAGTTCCCGGTGCCGAGCGACAAGGTGCTGCAGTTCTGGACTAAAGGTGAGCAGTGGCAGGCCCCGGTTTCGCTGGGCTTGGTCAAGCCCGGTGAGCAGTACCGCGTGCCCTCGGATGACCTGCCGCCTTTGGAGCCCAACCAGTTGTTCGAGTTGACCCTGGAGCGGGCGGGCGGCTCGCCGACCGGCCGGCCAACGGGGCCTGTGCAGTTCATCGGCCGAGCGGTGAAGGTGCTGTGACAAGGGCCTCAAAGGGAAGCGGCGCTGGAGCGCCGCCAGGGGTCAATGCACGTGCTCGGGGCGTTTCTTGCGGGGCGCAGGTGCATCGCTGTGGCCCTCGTCGGCCTCGGTGATCGGCACCTCGTTACCGTCACAGTCGAACAGCTTGCCATCGCGGAAGAAGTCGCCGTCGTTCAGCCCGGCAATGTCGCGGTAGCGCAAGGTGCGTTCGCTGGCGGCAACGAACACCGACTGCTGGTCGGAGTTGCCGGCGCGCAGGTGGTTGAACAGCAGGTTGAGCAGGATTGCCATGATCGCCGCCGAACTGATCCCGGAGTGGAAAATGGTCTCGAACCAGGCCGGGAACTGGTGGTAGAAGCCCGGCGCTGCAATCGGGATCATGCCGAAGCCGATCGAGGTGGCGACGATGATCAGGTTCATGTTGTTGCGATAGTCCACCTGGGCCAGGGTGCGGATGCCGCTGGCCGCGACGGTGCCGAACAGCACCACGCCGGCGCCGCCGAGCACGGCGGTGGGCACGGCGGCGATCACGCGGCCCATCACCGGCAGCAGGCCGAGGGTGACCAGGATCAGGCCGGTGGTGGCCACCACATAGCGGCTCTTCACGCCGGTCACGGCAACCAGGCCGACGTTCTGAGCAAAGGCGCTCTGGGTGAAAGAACCGAACAACGGCGCCAGGGCGCTGGAGATCATGTCGGCGCGCAGGCCGTTACCCAGGCGTTTAGCGTCCACGTTGGTGTCGATGATTTCGCCGACCGCCAGGATGTCCGCCGAGGTCTCGACCATGGTGACCACGATCACGATCAGCATCGAGATGATCGCCGCGACCTGGAACTCGGGCGCGCCAAGCGGCAAAGCCTGCGGCAGTGCCACCAGCGTGCCGTTCAGCACGTTGGAAAAATCAGCCATGCCAAAGGCCACCGCCACCAGCGTGCCGATGACCATCGCCAGCAGGATCGACAGGCGCGAGATGCTGGCGCTGCCCAGTTTGCTGAGCAGCAGCACGGTGGCCAGGGTGAATGCTGCCAAGGCGATGTTGGCGGTGCTGCCAAAATCCGCTGCCTGGCTGTTGCCGCCCATGGCCCAGCGCGCCGTGACCGGCATCAGGGTCAGGCCGATGGTGGTGATGACGATGCCCGTCACCAATGGCGGGAAGTATTTCGTGATGCGCGAGAACAATGGCGTGATCAGCAGCCCGATCAGTGACGCCGCGATCACCGCGCCGAACACCACCGCCAGGCCAATCCGGCCTTCACTGCCGATGATCGCGATCATCGTCGCCACGCCGGCAAAGGACACCCCTTGCACCAGCGGCAGCTGGCAGCCGAAGAAGGGGATGCCCATTGTCTGCAGCAACGTGGCCAGGCCACCGGCGAACAGCGAGGCGGCGATCAGCAGGCCAACGTCTGCCGGCGCCAGGCCGGCCGCCTGGCCGATGATCAGCGGTACGGCAACAATGCCACCATACATCGTCAGCACGTGCTGCAGCCCGTAGGCCAGGTTGGCGCCAACGCCGAGGTTCTCGTCTTCGGGACGAGGTGTAGCGGGTGAAGTCATGGTGAGTAGCTCGCTTTTGTTTTTTTAATGCGTCTAACAGCACGGTTTCAGTCGCGGTGGGTGAACGTTTACCTGCGGCTTGGCCGTTGCGCGCAGCGCAGCGCGCAATGGCCTGGTTGTCTTACTCGCCGATGACCAGCTGACGGGCCAGCTGATTGTGGCGCTCCAGCACCCGGGGCAGGTCGACGGTGGTGATGCGGCCGTCATTGACCACCACACGGCCGTTGATCACGCTGGTATGGACCTGGGTCGGGGTGCAGAACACCAGCGCCGCCAGCGGGTCGTGGTGTGCGCCTGCGTAAGACACATGGCCGAGGTCGAAGGCGACCAGGTCGGCGACCATGCCCGGTGCCAAGGCACCGATGTCACTACGGTTGAGCACCTTGGCGCCGCCCAGCGTGGCGATTTCCAGCGCTTCGCGTGCGGTCATCGCATCGGGGCCGAAACCGACACGCTGCAGCAGCAGCGCCTGGCGCACTTCGCCGATCATGCTGGCGCCGTCGTTGGAGGCCGAACCGTCGACGCCCAGGCCCACCGGTACACCGTGGTCGCGCATCTTGCGGATCGGCGCGATGCCCGAGGCCAGGCGCATGTTCGAGCAGGGGCAGTGGGCCACGCCGGTGCCGGTGCGGGCGAACAGTTCGATGCCGTGCTGGTCCAGTTGCACGCAGTGGGCGTGCCACACATCATGGCCGACCCAGCCCAGGTCCTCGGCATACTCGGCCGGGGTCATGCCGAACTTTTCACGGCTGTAGGCAATGTCGTTGACGTTCTCGGCCAGGTGGGTGTGCAGCGACACCCCGTAATTGCGCGCCAGCACCGCGGCTTCGCGCATCAGGTCACGGCTGACCGAAAACGGCGAGCAAGGCGCTACCACCACCCGCAGCATCGAGCCATGGCTGGCGTCGTGGTAGTCCTCGATCAGGCGCTGCGACTCCTTGAGGATGTCACTTTCCTTTTCCACCACCGAATCCGGCGGCAGCCCGCCCTGGCTGCGGCCGACGCTCATGCTGCCGCGTGCGGCGTGGAAGCGCATGCCGATTTCGCCGGCAGCGTGAATGCTGTCGTCGAGCTTGCAGCCGTTGGGGTAGATGTACAGGTGGTCGCTGGAGGTGGTGCAGCCGGAAAGGATCAGCTCGGCCATCGCAGTCTGGGTCGACACTGCGATCATCTCGGGCGTCAGCCGTGCCCAGATCGGGTACAGGTTGGTCAGCCAGTTGAACAGCTCGCCGTCCTGGGCCGCCGGCACCACGCGAGTGAGGCTCTGGTACATGTGGTGGTGGGTGTTGACCAACCCCGGGATGACCACCTTGCCGGTCATGTCGAGGATTTCGTCAGCGTGCTGGGGCAGTTCGTCGCTGGGGCCAACCTGCTTGATCAGGTTGTCTTCGATGTACACGCCACCACGGCGTATCTCGCGGCGCTCGCCGTCCATGGTAACCAGCAGTTCGGCGTTTTTTATCAATAAAGTCTTGGGCATTGGTGTTCCTTTCCCGTGAGGGACGGGTTGCAATCTGTTTGTTCAGACACCCGGTTTTCGATGAGAGCCTGTCCCTGGAAACCAGGCGCTGTGTGGAAAACACGGCGTGGGTTGCAGGGTAGGTCAGAGCACCAGCGCGCGCGTCGAAGCCGCCGAGGCACATAGGCTCGGCGTGAGGCGAAGGGTGGGGCACTGGGAGAACGCAATAGCGGCGAATGCGAGGATTCGCGCTGGGGGCTCGGAGGGGGCGAGCAGGTAGGGGTAATGCATGGCTTTAGCCTGTCGCAATACGCAGCGGCGATTACCACTGTCGTAGGCGCGGGGGTAATGTAACCAGGAATGTCGGTTTTTGTATACGAAAAAATGGGAGGGTTGGCAGGTCCCTGTCCCCAATACAAAAAAAAGAGGCCCGCAGGCCCCTTCGAGGAAACTGGGTTCGCGCTTACGCCGTTTCGACCTTGCGCGGCGCCATGAAGTACAGCCACACCAGCGCAATGAAATACATCGCCGGGATCAGGGTGAACAGCACGGCATAGTTGTTATGGGTGATGGTCAGCACGCTGCCGACGATCTGCGTCATGAACATCCCGCCGATGGCCGCGCACATGCTGCCGAAGCCGAACACCGTGCTCACCAGGTGCTTGGGTGTGTAGTCCATCAGCAGGCTCCAGATGTTCGCCGTCCAGGCCTGGTGCGCACCAACCGCCACGGCAATGGCCAGCACGGCAATCCACAGGTCACTGGCATGGGCGGCGAACGTCACGCTGACGATGGTGCAGGCGAAGATCAGCATCGAAATCAGGCGTGCCCGCGTGGCGCGCACGCCGCGGCCGATCAGCCACGACGAGAGAATCCCGCCGCCGATGCTGCCGACGTCGGCCGTCAGCCAGATGAGGATCAGCGGGATGCCCATCTGGGTGACGCTGATGCCCAGGTTGTACTGCTGGTTGAGAAACGGTGGCAGCCAGTACAGGTAGAACCAGAACACCGGCGCGGTGATCGCGAACGCCACGGCAAAGGCCCAGGTGCCGCGCATGCGCAGGATGCGGCTGAAGGGCACGCGTACGGCCTCGGGCTCCGACTCTTGCTGGATGTAGTCCAGCTCGCTCTGGCGCACGGTCGGGTGCTCTTCGGGGTTGAAGTACTTGAGGCCCCAGAAAATCACCCAGACCAGGCCCAGGCAGCCCATGGCGATGAAGGCGGCCTGCCAGCCCCAGGCGGCGAGGATCACCGGCAGTAGCGCCGGGGTGATCATGGCGCCGACATTGGTGCCGGCGTTGAACAGCCCGGTGGCGATGGCCCGTTCACCGGCAGGGAACCACAGGCGCGTGGTCTTCACGCAGGCCGGGTAGTTGGCGGCCTCGGTCAGGCCGAGGATGAACCGGCAGACCATGAAGCCGGCGGCCGAGGTCGCCAGGCCGTGTGCGCCGGTGGCCAGGCTCCAGAGCAGCACCGCGACGAAGAAGGCGCGTTTCACGCCCACTTTGTCGATCAGCCGGCCTTGCAGCAGGAAGCCGATGGCGTAGCCCACCTGGAACCAGAAGTTGATGTTGGCGTAGTCCATCGCCGTCCAGCTCATGTCCTTGGCCAGCATGGGCTGCATGATGCCGAGGGCGGCGCGGTCGATGTAGTTCAGGGTGGTGGCGAAGAACACCAGGGCGAGCATGCCCCAACGCGTCTTGCCGACGGCAAAGGCGCCGCGAATCTTGCTGCCCATGGAAGCATGGGGAATCGGAGGCATGGCGGATGTACCTGTTTCTTGAAATTGTAATGAGCTGCTGGATGCATCTAGCTCGCGGTTTTGGCTCAAGGCAGGGAGCAATCGCGAGGCCGTGGCATGGTGAGCAGAGAAACCCGGAGCGTCAATGCCAAGTATGGCGCTTGCGTTCGATAACCGAACGAATGCCGTCCGTCATGAATTTAGAGAAAGGCGTGGATATGGCCGCAGAAAGCTGTACAGATAAATATACTTGTACAACATTATCGGCATTTTGGTTTCCAGCGCATGGCTAGGCGATGCGGTATCCCGGCAGTGTTTGTGATGACCGTTCTGCTGGGGGTGGTGCTTCCAGCGACCGCCGACTGGCGCAGTGCGCTGCCCGAGGCGCGACAGGTCGGCAGCGGTGAATTCACCTGGTTCGGTTTGAGCGTCTACACCGCCCGCTTGTGGAGCGCGAGCTCGCCGCAAGGTTGGCAACAGCCGTTCGCCCTGGAGCTGATCTACCACCGGGCGTTGTCACGCGACACGCTGGTGCAGGCCAGCCTGGACGAAATGCGCCGCTTGGCTGAGCGCCCGTTGCCGCCGGCCACCCTGGAACGTTGGACGCAAGCGATGCAGGGCGCATTCGTGGATGTGCAGCCGGGCATGCGTATCTCCGGTGTGTACCTGCCTGGGCAGGGCAGCCGTTTCTATGTCGATGGCCAATTGCGCCACGAAGTCGCCGACCCGGCGTTCGCCCGCGCCTTCTTTGCCATCTGGCTCGACCCGCGAGCCCGTGACCCACAATTGCGCCAGCGCCTGCTTGGCCTGGCCAGGGACGACCGAGGAGACTGATCATGGGTAGAGTGCTGCTGTTGGTCGGCTGCCTGCTGCTGGGCAGCTGCGGCAACGTCGAGGTCGACCACTACGCGGGCGAAAAGCCGGGGCTGGACCTGGTGGCGTTCTTCTCCGTACCGGTACAGGCCTGGGGCATGGTGCAGAAGCGCTCAGGGGAAGTGACCAAGCGTTTCCATGTGCGCATCGACAGCCGGCGCGAGGGTGAAAAGCTGATCCTCGATGAGCGTTTCCTGTACAGCGACGGCACGCGCCAGCAACGTACTTGGACGCTCACCCCCGACGGCCCCGGGCGCTGGCGCGGGCGGGCCGGTGATGTGATCGGCGAGGCGCATGGCCAAGTGGCGGGCAATGCATTGCACTGGCGCTACACACTTGACGTGCCGGTCGACGGCCGGCACTGGGAGATGGACATCGACGATTGGATGTACCTGATGGATGCGGACACGCTCATCAACCGTTCGAGCATGCGCAAGTTGGGGGTGGAGGTCGCGCAGATAACCCTGTTCTTCCGTCGGTTGCCGGCGGGGACGCCATGATCATTCCAGGCAGTGTTGCTTATCTGTGGGAGCCGGCAAGCCGGCTCCCACAGGGGGCAGCGCTGGCCTAGGCCCTTCGCGCAACGCGCAGGGCCACTGGAAATGCGATCGCCCAGACAGGCGCCAGTATCAGTACAGTAGCTGCCTCGCCCATCGGCAACCCCACACCCGCCAACCGCGCCCCCGCCAGATAAGCCAGCGGGCCACCTATCATGCCTAGCACCGCCCCAAGCCAAACCGGCCGCGCCGCCCACGCCAGGCTATGGCGCAAGCCGCTGGCCAGCACCAGCCACAGCAGGGCCAGCCAGAGGGGCAAGGGCCATTGAGCGAAGGCGAACACGCCCAGTGCCCCCAGCACGCTATCTAGCAGGCAACCGGCAAGGGCTACCCCTAACAACGCACGCACTTCACCGGCTCGGTTCTGGCAATAACGCAGGTGCAGCGCCAACCCAATCGGCACGGTCACCAGCAGCCATGGCGTGTTCGCGCCCAGCACGCAGGCCCACCAACCTGCCTGCAACCACAAGGCATTGCCGACCAGCCACCAACGCGACACCGTTCAGGCGCCCGGCAGCGGCGCCCGGCGCGCCAGTGGCGCCGCCCACAGCAACTGCGCCACACCAATCGCGCGCTCCTCGAAACCACCCTGGCAGTAGCACAGGTAGAACTCCCACAAGCGCTGGAAGGTGTCGTCGTAGCCCAACTCCTTGAGCGCTGCGCGCGCTTGGCGTAGGTTGTCGCGCCAATGGCGCAAGGTGCGAGCGTAGTCCTGGCCGAAGTCTTCCAGGTGCACCAGGTTCAGCGCGGTCTGGCGGCTGGCGGTTTCGAGCAGCACGCTCAGCGAGGGCAGGGCGCCACCGGGGAAGATGTACCGCTGGATGAAATCCACCGAACGTCGCGCCTGGGCGTAGCGCTGGTCGCGAATGGTGATGGCCTGCAGCAGCATCAGGCCGTCCTCCTTGAGCAGGGCGGAACACTGGCGAAAGTAAGTGGGCAGGTAGCGGTGGCCGACCGCTTCGATCATCTCGATCGACACCAGCTTGTCGAAACGCCCTCGCAGGTCGCGGTAGTCTTCGCGCAGCACCGTGATGCGCTGCGTCAGGCCCAGTGCCTGCACGCGCTGCAGGGTGTGGGCGTACTGCGCGTCGGACAGCGTGGTGGTAGTGACGCGGCAGCCGTGATGCGTCGCAGCGTGGATCGCCAGGCTGCCCCAGCCGCTGCCGATTTCCAGCAGGTGTTCGTCGGGTTTGAGTTCGAGCTTCTGGCAGATGCGTTCGAGCTTGTTCAGTTGCGCCTGTTCCAGGCTTTGCTCGGCACTTTCGAACTGCGCAGCCGAATACATCATTGTCGGGTCGAGCAGGCGCTCGAACAAGGCGTTGCCCAGGTCGTAATGGGCGAGGATATTGCGCCGCGCGCCGCGCCGGTTGTTGCGGTTGAGCCGGTGCAGCAGGCGCAGGGCCGGGCGTGCCAGGCGCGCCAGGCCGCCCTCCATGGCGTCCAGCACATCGAGGTTGGCGACGAACACGCGGGTGACCGCCGCCAGGTCGGGGGTGCGCCAGTAGCCGTGGATATAACCTTCCCCGGCGCCGATCGAGCCATTGCGGGCGACCAGGCTCCAGGCGGCCTCGTCGACAATTTCGACTTCGGCATAGAGGGCGCTGCCGGCGTCGCCGAAGCTCCATTGCCGGTCATTGCAGATCACCCGCAAACAGCCTTGGGCCAAATGCCGCAATTGAGCGAGCACGGCCGTTCTGGCCAGGCTGCCGAGCAGCGGGGTGCGGCCTGCCGATTTACTAGCGCTCAGGGTGGGTTCGGTCATGTTCGGCCTCCTTACAGGTGTGGCCGAGGCCCAGGTTGCCCTGGCTGGCGCGATGGTCGTGGATGGGCGTGCGCTTGAGCAGCAGCTGCAAGGCTTGCCAGTAGATGGCCGACACGGTGCGCAGGCTCATCCAGGGAAAGTTGAGAATGTGGCGGTGAAGCGCGGCGCGATCCAGTGGCCCGCGTTGCAGGGCCAGGTCGGCTTCGAACACTTTTTGCCCTTCGCGCCAGTTCTCCATGTGCACCTGGACGCGCTGGGCATCGAGCAGAAACCGCAGGCGGTAATCCATGTCCAACGGCATGAATGGCGAAACGTGAAACGCCTTGGCGACAGCAAACCCGGCTTGGAGTCCGTTCTGCACGGGCAGCACATAGTGAAAACGCTCCCGCCAGGGCGTGTTGCGCACCTCCAGCAGAATGGCCGCCAGCTGGCCGGCGCGGTCATGGCAGAAGTAGACGCTCACTGGGTTGAACGACAGCCCCCAGCAACGCGGCTGTGTGAGCAGGTGCACGGCGCCTTCAGGCGTTTGCCCGGTGGCCTGGCCGACCAGTTGCCGTGCGGCCTGGGCCAAGGGCTGGCCATGCCGGGTGAGTGCTGGCAGGTAATCGCCTTCGCGCCAGCACAGCGGTGCCAGGCGCGAACGGCCGAGCCAGCGGCTCAGGCCCAACAAGCGGGGCTGTTCATCCAGGTCCAGGTAAAACATGCCGAGACGGTAGCGGAACACATGCTGCCGAGGGGTCAGCCGCCGGTGGCTGACCCAGCCGTGACACAGACTGCTGTTCACAAGCCTTCTCCAAAAAAATCTGCCACTTTCAGCGCACTGACCACGCCGTCTTCGTGAAAGCCGTTGCCCCAGTAGGCGCCGCAGTAGTAAGTGTGTTGTCGCGCCTGCAGTTCGTCCTGGCGGGCCTGGGCGGCCAGGGCGACCAGGCTGTATTGCGGGTGCGCATAGTCAAAGCGGGCGAGGATCTGCGTGGGGTCCACCAGCGCGGTCTGGTTAAGGCTCACGCAGAAGGTCACCGGCGCGTCGATGCCTTGCAGGATGTTCATCGCGTAGGTGAGTGCGGCAGGTGCCTGCTGCGGGCCGCCGAGGCGGTAGTTCCAGCTGGCCCAGGCCTTGCGCCGGCGGGGCAGCAGCCGGGTGTCGGTGTGCAGCACCACGTCGTTGCTGGCGTAGGTAATGGCGCCCAGCACCGCGCGCTCATCGGCGCTGGGCGCCTCCAGCAGGGCCAGGGCCTGGTCGCTGTGGCACGCGAACACTACGCTGTCGAAGCGCTCGCTGCCCGCCGCACTGAACACGGTCACGCCACCCTCGTCACGGCTAACCCGCTTGACCGGGCAGTTGAGGCGGATGCGCTCGGCGAAGGGTTGGCACAACGGCGCCAGGTAGCTGCGCGAGCCACCTTCGATTACCCGCCATTGCGGGCGGTTGCTCACCGAGAGCAAGCCGTGGTTGCGGCAAAACCGCACGAAGAACTGCAGCGGAAAACCAAGTATGTCGGCACGCGACGTCGACCAGATGGCCGAGCCCATCGGCACGATGTAGTGGTCGATCACGCGCTGGCCATAGCCCTGCATCTGCAGGTAGCTGCCCAAGGTGGTGGCGTCGTCGATACGCTTGTTGTCGAGGTCGGCGATGGCCTTGCGGTTGAAGCGCAGGATGTCGCGCAGCATGCCCCAGAAGCCGGGGTCCAGCAGGTTGCTGCGCTGGGCGAACAACGTGTCGAGGTCATGGCCGTTGTACTCGAACGCGCTGCACGGGTCATGTACCGAAAAACTCATCTCGGTCGGCCGCGAGGCCACCTTCAGCTGGTCGAGCAGGCGGATGAAGTGTGGGTAGGTCCAGTCGTTGAAGACGATGAAACCGGTGTCTACCGCGTACTGCTGGCCACCCCATTGCACATCGACGGTGTGGGTATGGCCACCGATCCAGTCGGCGGCTTCGAACACCGTGACGTCATGCCGGCGTGACAGCAGGTAGGCACAGGTGAGGCCGGCAATTCCGCTACCGATGATTGCGATGCGCATGGGGGCTATTCCTGCTGCTTGCGCGCCAGGCGCTGGCCTAGCTTCAGTCGCCAGCGCACCGGCAGCGCGCCGAGCAGGCGCAGCACCTGGGTGAAAACACCGGGGAAGTTGATTTCCAGCGGCCGGCGCGGCAACCGCGCGGCGATGTGCCTCGCGGCGCGTTCGGCACTCCACAACTGGGGCATGGGGAAGTCGTTGCGGCGGGTCAGCGGCGTGTCGACAAAGCCAGGGCTGACCAGCGTGACGTCGATGCCCTCGTTGATCAGGTCGATGCGCAGCGATTCGATCAGGTAACGCACGGCTGCCTTGGATGCACCGTAGGCCCCGGCACGCGGCAGTGCCAGCCAGGACACCGAGCTGCCGATCACCACCAGGTGCGGGCGATGGCCACGGCGTAGCAAGGGCAGGGCGGCGTGCAGGCAGTGGCTGAGGCCGAGCAGGTTGGTGCGCAGCACACGCTCGACCAGCAGCGGGTCGAAGTGGCCGGGTTCGAGGTATTCACAGGTGCCGGCGTTGAGAATCACCAGGTCTAGCGCGCCCCAGCGTTGCTCGATTTGCTCGGCGATTGTTGCGACGTGCAGCGGGTCGTCGATGTCGCCGACGGCCAACATGGTCTGCGGCCCGAACTGCGCGGTCAACGGCGCCAGGCTCTCTGCCCGGCGCGCGCCAAGTGCAACCTGATGGCCTTGTTCCAGCAGGCGTGCCGCCAGCGCAGCGCCAATGCCGCTACTGGCACCGGTCAGCCAGCAGCGGCTCATGCCAGCCTGCCCTTGAGCCAGCGAACTGCGCTGCCCAGCACTGGCACGTGCTCATAAAGCAGTGCGCCTGCGTCGAAATAATCCTGATGAAAGTACACCCGCTCGTGCCAGCGCACGTGGCTGCAGCCCTGCAGGCTGATCAGCCGCCCACTGTTCAAGCGCGGGTGACGAAAATGCAGGGTCCAGCGAATATAGCCGTGGCCTGGCTGCACCTCGTCAGTGCCCTCGAAGGTGTAACGCACTTCCTGGGCATTGCCGTATAGCTCGGCGAAGTAGGCGCGCAGGGCGGTGAGGCCGCTGATCTGGTGCAGTGGGTCGCGAAAGATGACGTCGTCGCTGTACAAGTCACTCAGCTGGTCGAGAGTACGCGCATCGAGCTGGGCAAAGCGTTTGGCGAAGGTTTGCAGGTAGCTGGACATGCGCGATCCTGTACAAATTTGGTTTCTTGTACAGGTATAGTCCAGCTCCCAACATAAAGCTATACATAGTCATATTTTTGTACAGTTTATTGCGCGTGGTTGCAGGTGCCAACGTCTCACCGTTGAGTGGCCTTTTGGCGTCAGGGGTTGATACTTCTCTGTACAGGCGGGCGTGCTTCGGGTTTCGCGCGCCGCGGGAGGTTGCAGATGAACAAGCTTTCGATTGTAGGTGCCGGCATGGTGGGCGAGGCGGCGGCTCAGATCATCGCCCGGGAAGAGTTGTGTCGCGAGTTGATGTTGATCGATGTGCAGGGCGAGTTGGCGCAGGGCAAGGCGCTGGACGTCTGGCAGGCGGCAATCGAGTCAGGGTCCGATACCCGGGTCCATGGCGGCGGCAATGCCGACATGCTGCAAGGTTCCGACCTGGTGGTAATTACCGCAGGCGTGCCGCGCAAGCCAGGCCAATCCCGTCAGGATGTGTTGAGCATCAACCTGCCCATTCTCGACAGCATCCTGCTGGATATCAGGCGCCATGCGCCGGCAGCGACGCTGTTGGTGGTGTCGAACCCGGTCGATGTGCTGACCTATCGCGCCTGGTCCCTCAGTGGGCTGGGGCGCGACAAGGTGTTCGGGCAGGCGGGTGTACTGGATACAGCGCGCATGAGATGTTTCATTGCCGAGGAGACCGGGTTTTCCGCGCGCGATATCTCGGCGCTGGTGCTCGGAGGCCATGGCGACAGCATGGTGCCGCTGATGCGCTACTGTGCGGTGGGTTCGGTGCCGTTGTCCCACTTCCTGTCCACTGAGCAGATAGAGCGCATCGTGCAGCGCACACGCCAGGGTGGCGGCGAGATTTTGGGCCTGAAGAAGCTGGGAAGCGCCTGCGACGCACCGGGCGTGGCCATTGCACAGATGGTCGATGCCATCGCCAAAGGGCGAAACCGTATTCTGCCGACGGTGGCGATCCTCGACGGCGAGTACGGCCGAAAGGGTATCGCCATGGGTGTGCCCTGCGTGCTGGCAGAGACGGGGATTGCACGGGTGATCGAACTGCCTCTGGATGCGCAGGAGCAGTGCATGTTCGATCACTCTGCCGATCAGGTGGTGCGTGATATTGCCGAGATGAACGCTCTCTGAGCAGGCGCGCGCACCTGCCGGCGGTGCTACGTTTTTTACCGAGGACTGCTCTGGGTCGAGAGCAGCCCTCCCGCGACCGGCAGCTTTCGGCTCATAATGGCGCCTTGGATTACTGACAAGGAGCGTTGAAATGCAACACCCAGGAAGACTCACACCCGGCCAGCACGAAGCCTTCATGACACGCTATGGCCCAAGCTTCGCATTGGGCACCTTGCTGTGCATGGTGGCAGCAGGGAGCGGTATTGGGTTATGGGACAGCAGCTACCTGCGCAATCTGCCGGACAGGGTGAATTACGTCCTTGCAGCCGGGCTGACGCTGTTTGCGCTGTTCTGCATGGGGCAGTTCGCGATGATCCGCGGCTTTCGCTGGGGCATCTGGCTTGTCTTGCCCAGCCTGTTAGGGCCTGCGATCACGGCGGTCAGCCTGTTTGGCACCCGCCATGCCGGTGCTCCGCAGTTGGTCATCCTGTGCCTGGCCTTGCTGGGCTTACTGGTGTTGAACAGCAAGCGGCACCGCGCCATGCGTCAGCGCTTGGTGGACTTGCGCCTGCAACGTGCCGGCGCACTGCCGCCGACCCGTGTTGATGATTTCCCGGACGGCCTCCCGCCCAAAAAGCCCTGGTTCAGTATTTCGGTACTGGTATTGGCCGTGGTCATCGTGATTGGCAAAGTTTACGTGGTGGTCGTGCGCTGACTGGGGCAAGCCTGAAGCACTTGGGCATAACCATATACCCTTTAATTCTTTGTCTCCCGCGAGCAGCTGTTTTCAACTAGCGCCTTTTTGAGCGAGCGCTGCCCGTGGAACACTGTGAAGTCGTCGTCGTCGGTCTTGGTGCAATGGGCGCCGCCACCACGTATCAGTTGGCCAAGGCGGGTGTCGATGTGGTGGGCATCGACCGCTACCAGCCACCGCACACCTTTGGTTCCAGCCACGGTGACACGCGTATCACCCGGCTGTCCGTGGGCGAGGGTGCGCAGTATGTGCCGATCGTCAAAAGGGCCCAGCAAATCTGGCGGGAACTGGAGGCGCAGTCTGGCGAATCGTTGTTCGAGCAGTCCGGTTTGCTCGCGCTGACGTCCAGCCCCGACTTCGACCCCGCCGATGAAACCGACTTCACCCTGCGCACCATCGGGTTGGCCCAGGCCTACGGCATCGAACACCAAGTCCTCGAGGCTGAACAGATCCGCCAGCGTTTCCCGCAATTCGCGCACGTACGCGATGACGCGATCGGCTACTTCGAGCCCGGTGGCGGTTTTGTGCGCCCCGAACGTTGCATCGACGTGCAGTTGCGCTTGGCCGCGGCGCACGGTGCGACTTTGCACACCGGCGAAACAGTGACGGCGATCAGCGCGGATGAGCACTGCGTCACGGTCACTACCAACCTGCGCACGGTGCAAGCCCGCAAGCTGGTGTTCAGCGCCGGTAATTGGGCTGGCGGGTTGCTGGGTGCGCCCTTCGACCGTTTGCTGAGTGTCTACCGGCAGAAACTGTTCTGGTTCGAACTTGAAAAAGATGCGGGCCTGGAGGGCGCATCGCCTACGTTCATCCTCACCCATGGGCGCGGGGACGACAAGATCAATTATGGCTTCCCCGCGCAACCCGGCGAGGGGAGCCTGAAAATTGCCACCGCCCAGTACCACACGGCCTCGCAACCCGACGTGCTGGACCGCACGGTTTCTGCGGCAGAAGCGCGCGAGATGTACGAGCAGCAAGTGCAAGGCCGCATTGCCGGGGTCACCGACAAGGTGCTCAAGTCGGCGGTTTGCGCCTACACCGTTACGCCTGATCGGCATTTCATCATCGACCAGCACCCCACGCTCAAGCACACCCTTGTGGTGTCCGCTTGCTCTGGCCACGGCTTCAAACACTCGGCTGCCTTGGGTGAAGCCTTCGCCCAATGGTGCATGCGTGGCACCACCGACCTTGACCTGTCCTCGTTCACCCTTTCACGATTCGAAGGAAAACACCTGTGAAGCGCATTGCACTTTCCCTTGCCCTGCTGGCCGCCTCAATCGGTGCTGCACAGGCCGAAACGCTCAAGATTGCCGTGGTGCCGGTGCCACACGCCGAGATCCTGGAGTTCCTCAAACCTGATCTGGCCAAGCAGGGGGTGGAGCTTGAGGTGAAGGTGTTCACCGACTACATCCAGCCGGATCGCCAGGTGGATGAGGGGCGGCTGGATGCCAACTATTTCCAGAGCAAACCCTATTACGAGGCGTACCAGAAAGATCGGCCGAGCAGCGACCAGGTACCGATCGTGGCCGTTCACATCGAGCCGTTCGGTGCGTATTCGAGCAAGGTAAAATCGGTCGCAGAACTGCAGGACGGTGCCACCGTCGCGATTCCCAACGACCCTACCAACTCCGGGCGTGCACTGCTGTTGATCGCCAAGCAGGGGCTGATCACGCTGAAGGACCCCAGCAACATCATGGCCACTGCCGCCGACATCACCAGCAACCCGAAACACCTGAAGTTCAAGGAACTCGAAGCGGCCATGCTGCCGCGCGTGCTGGGCCAGGTGGACATGGCTCTGATCAATGCCAACTACGCGCTGGAAGCCAAGCTTAAGCCGCACAAGGATGCGTTGTTCATCGAAAGCGCCGAGTCGCCTTACGCCAACTACCTGTACGTGCGCCGGGATAAAGCCAACGACCCGGCAGTGCAAAAACTCGGGGCGTTGTTGAACTCGCCGCAGGTGAAGCAGTTCATCCTTGAGCGCTATCACGGGGATGTGGTGCCAGCGTTCTGATCGGTTGAATGACAGGCACTAGAACTCCACCTTGCCCCGACCCGCCTTGACAGTGCTGCGCCTGGCTTTCCCTTCCAGGCGGCGGGTTTTCGAGCCGAGGGTCGGCTTGGTGGGGCGGCGTTTCTTCTCGGTCTTGCCGGCAGTGATGATCAACTCGGCAAGACGCGCCAGTGCATCAGTGCGGTTCTGCTCTTGGGTGCGGTACTGTTGGGCCTTGATGATCAACACGCCGTCGCCGGTGATGCGACTGTCACGCAGTGCCAGCAGCCGCTCCTTGTAAAACTCGGGCAGCGACGAGGCGGGAATGTCGAAGCGCAGGTGCACGGCGCTGGACACCTTGTTGACATTCTGCCCACCTGCGCCTTGCGCGCGGATGTAGGTCAGTTCGATGTCGGCATCTGGCAGATGCACGTTATTTGAGATGGTCAGCATCGCATGGCCCTTGTGATTGCCCCCCATTATCACAGCCTTCGCCGCTCGCGCACACGGCGTTGTGGTCCAGGGGCGACGACACACAGCCTCCGGAAGGGCAGGCGGTGTCTTGGGGTGATGCTGCGACAGCTGAAACCCAGGCTTCAGGCCGCAGGTCTCGGGCTGTGGGGGTTGATGCATGGCGGTGCGGTGCGGGCAGGGGGCGGTGAGTGCCGTTTTCGCTCTGCAGCTGTCAGGCAGTGGCCCCTGACACCACATTGACGCCTTCCAATGTTGCAAAGGAAATGTCTTTTGCGGTGAGTAGGAAATCACTCATGTAAGGCACTTCGAGCATGTCGCTGCGAACAGCCGCAAACAGCGTGGCCTGCAACCCATTCTCGCCCAGGCGCTTGGCAATGACATAGCCGCGGGCGGTGTATTCATGCACTGCCCAGTTCGGCAGGCAGCAGACGCCGCGGCCGCTGGC
Organism: Pseudomonas sp. NPDC087185; assembly: GCF_044744955.1. Lineage (NCBI taxonomy): Bacteria > Pseudomonadati > Pseudomonadota > Gammaproteobacteria > Pseudomonadales > Pseudomonadaceae > Pseudomonas > Pseudomonas sp. NPDC087185. The sequence goes on from NZ_JBIUZK010000002.1 coordinate 740,362, forward strand.
CACCAACTGCATCATCATGACGGTCATCTCTGCCGTGCGTACCTCGGCGGGCTCGAGGTCGGCCGGGTCGAAGAAACGGGTGAAGATGTCCAGGCGGTTGCGCTCGATCGGGTAGGTGATCAGGGTTTGGCCGGCGATGTCGGCAGGTTGCAGATACGCCTTTTCGCGCAGGGGGTGATGCTTGTCGATGGCCAGCATGGCCTCGTATCCGAACAGCGGCACATAGGTGATACCTGGCAACGTCACCGGGTCGGAGGTCACCACGAGGTCAATTTCCCCTCGTTCCAGCGCCGGCAGCGGCGCGAACGACAACCCTGAGGCCAGGTCCAGTTCAACCTCCGGCCAGGCGGCGCGAAAATCGTCTACCGAGGGCATCAGCCATTGATAGCAGCTGTGACACTCGATGGCGATGTGCAGGCGGTCGGCCGTACCGCCAGCCAGTTTGCCCAGGTTGCGTTCGGTCGTGCGAATCAGCGGCAGCACCTGGTCGGCCAGCTGCAGCAGCTTGAGGCCGGCAGTGGTGAAACGCACCGGTTTGGACTTGCGCACGAACACAGGCATGCCGATGCGGTTTTCCAGCTCGCGGAACTGGTGCGACAGCGCCGACTGGGTCAGATGCAGGCATGCAGCGGCTTCGGGCAGGCTGTCCGTTTCGCGCAAGGCATGGAGGGTGCGCAGGTGTCTCAAGTCGATCATGGGGAGAGGACAACCCTCAAGCCGCGGCATGCGCGGCGAGGTTGCACGAGTGTCCTTTGAAATACACCCACCTTAATGGGCCGAAAGTTCGCTGCGTACGATGGCTGCGCCGGCACTCAGGGCAATCAGCTTGCCTCTGGCGACGTCACGGGGCAGGGGCGCCATGCCACAGTTGGTGCAAGGGTAGAGATTGTCGGCATCCACGAATTGAAGTGCTTTTCGCAGGGTATCGGCGACTTCTTCAGGTGTTTCCACGGTATGGCTCGCCACGTCGATGGCGCCTACCATCACTTTTTTTCCGCGGATGAGTTCAAGCAGGTCCAAGGGGACATGCGAGTTGTGGCATTCCAGCGAGATGATATCGATGCTGGATTTCTGCAGTTTGGGGAAGGCCTGCTCATATTGACGCCACTCGGACCCCAGTGTCTTTTTCCAGTCGGTGTTGGCTTTGATGCCGTAGCCATAGCAAATATGCACGGCCGTTTCACACTTCAGGCCCTCGATGGCCCTTTCCAGCGTGGCAACCCCCCAGTCATTCACCTCGTCGAAGAACACATTGAAGGCGGGCTCATCGAACTGGATGATGTCAACGCCGGCAGCCTCTAGCTCACGGGCTTCTTGGTTGAGAATCTTGGCGAATTCCCACGCCAGTTTTTCGCGGCTTTTGTAGTGGCTGTCATACAGCGTGTCGATCATGGTCATGGGGCCTGGCAGCGCCCACTTGATGGGTTGCCCGGTTTGCTGGCGCAAGAACTTGGCATCTTCGACAAACACCGGCTTTTGCCGAGCCACCGCACCCACCACCGTCGGTACGCTTGCATCGTAGCGATCACGGATCCTGACTGTTTCACGTTTCTCGAAGTCAACGCCGCTCAGGTGCTCGATGAATGTCGTCACGAAGTGTTGGCGCGTTTGCTCGCCATCACTGACGATATCAATGCCTGCCTGTTGCTGTTCCTGCAGTGACAACCGCAGGGCATCCTGTTTGCCTTCGATCAATGCTTGGTCTTGCAGTTTCCAGGGTGACCAGAGTGTTTCGGGTTGAGCGAGCCAGGAGGGTTTGGGCAAACTGCCGGCAGTCGACGTGGGCAACAGCTTTTTCATGAGGGAAAACCTTGTAGTTCCAATGGGTCAGGCGGCGTAGTTGGAGGACCACTGCTCAAGCATCGCGTGGTACGGCTTGATGAAATGCTCCTCGACAAAACGGCCCTGCTCGATGGCCAGCCGGCTACGCTCCTCTCGGTCATACACAATGCGAGTCAGCGAATAATCCTCATGCTTCAGGCTGGGCTGGTAGGTTTTGCCTGCCACAGAGTTCGCGTTGTAGATTTCGGGCCGGTAGATTTTCTGAAAGGTATCCATCGTGCTGATGGTGCTGATCAGCTCGAGGTTGGTGTAGTCACCGAGCAAATCGCCAGCATGGTAGAACGCCAACGGTGCAACGCTGTTCGGCGGCATGAAGTAACGAACCTTCAGCCCCATTTTTGCGAAATAGTCATCGGTCAGCGAGTAGTCATCCTGCTGATATTCATAGCCCAGCACAGGGTGTTGGTTTTCAGTGCGGTGATAGGTCTTGCTGCTCGAAACACTCAGACAGATGACGGGCGCTTTGTCGAAGTGGTCTTTATACGTACGTGAGTTGACGAAGCGCTTGAACAACTTTCCATGCAGCTCGCCGAAATGATCGGGGGTGCTGAACCCTGGCTGATTTTTATTGTGGCCCAGCAGCAGTACGCTGAAATCGTAATCCCGCACATAGGAAGAAAAGTTATTCCCCACCATGCCCGCAATGTGCTCGCCGGTTGTGCGATCGACAATCTGTGTTTTCAGTATTTCAATCAAGGGCAGGGCGTTATCGCTGTTTTCAGCACCGATGGTCACCGCGACGGAAATAATTTGAAGTTCGACGGTGTAACGGTCACCCTTGGAGTTATCCCAATGCGCCAGGGCGTTGAATCGGTTGTTGATCATCGCCAAGGTGTTGCGCACATTTTCCTGCCGACGCGGGCCCCTCGCCAAGTTGGCGAAGTTGGTCGTGATGCGCGTATTGTCGGCGGGGCGATAGTGCTCGTCGAAGTCGATGCGCTTGAGGGAGAACGTGAAATCCATGTTCGTCATGATCGGGTGTGCCACTCAAATATTCATAGGCTCTACAAGTAAGGCCTAGTCTAGGTTGAGGGGTTACCGCAGGGAACTGAATTGATTTCACAAAACCTTTAGTCATCCTCATGATGCGAGAGGGTTATTGCGAAAGTGAGCCATCCCTTGCAGATGGCTCAGCCTTTCGACCATCGCTTATTGCTGGCGATGGTCGAAGCTGGACTTTGTTACTTGCAGCGTGCTGTCAGCAGGGCTGGGCCGCCAGGCTATTGCTGACATTGCGCCCCAGCACCAGCACCGTGGCAAAGCCGCAGCCCACCAGCGCCGTGGCCAGGCTCAACAGCACCGAGGTGCCCAGCTGGTCGACGATCTGCCCGCCGAAGAACGAACCCAGGGCAATGATCACCTGGAACATGGCGACGAACAGTGGCATGCCGCGTTCGACATCTTTGGGCGCCACCACGAACATCCAGATGCTGGCGCAGGCCGGGAAGGCGCCGAAGGCGAAGCCCCACAGGGCGATCAGCAGCGCAGCACCGGTCATGCCGGTGGCGAAGTAAGGGAACAGGGCGGTGCTGAGGGCGATCATCAGCGCGACCAGCAACAGCGTGTGCCGCACGCTGCGGTTGGCGGCAAAGCCTGCGAAGATATTGCCCATTACCCCGGCCACGCCATACAGCAACAGCAGGGAGCCAATGGTCGGCCCATCGAAGCCGGCACTCTGCTTGAAGAAGGGCGCCACATAGGTGTAAGCGGCAAAGTGCGCCAGGCCGATCAACAAGACCGCGATCAAGCCAACCCGCGCTTGTGGGTTGATGAACAAGGCCGGCAGGTCGCTGATGCGGATGGCTTTGTCCGGGTTGAGCCGCGGCAGCAGGAAGATCTGCGCCAGCAGCACCGGTACGCCCACCAGCGCGGTAACCAGGAAGGTCATGCGCCAGCCCATCAGGCCACTCAGCCAGGTGCCAACGGGCACGCCTAGCACGGTCGCCAAGGTCACACCGACCATGATGATCGAGGTGGCCTGGGCCACGCCCACGCCCTTGGGTGCCAGGCGCCCGCTGAGGGCAATGGCTGTCGCCCAGAAGCCGCCGATACTGACGCCCAGCAGTACGCGGCCGAACAGCAGCAGGCCGAAGTCGTTGGCATAGGCCACCACCGCGTTGGCGATGATCATGATCAGCGTCAGGCCGATCAGCAGGTAGCGACGGTCCAGGGCACCAATGCCCACCGACAGCAAAGGGGCGGCGAGGGCGGCCATGATCCCAGGCAAGGTCACCATCAGGCCGGCGTGGCCCGCACTGATACCGAGGTCGCTGGCGACATCATTGAGGACGCCCACGGGGAGAAACTCGCTGGTCACCAGGGCGAAGGCGCCCACGGCGACCGAGAGAATCGCCAGCCACTGCTGTTTGACGCTTTGCTGATCATGTTCTGGAAGGCCGTGAGGGGCCTGGTTGTCACTTGGCATGGTGCTGGGTTCCAAGGGGAATGTCGCCTGTTGCAGGCGAAAAAAAAAACGGGGGGATTGGCGGGGATTATAGGGGCGGGTTAACGTAATCGGGCAGGCACGCCTTTCGATAGTCATCATCAGCGTGATCGATAAGACAGCCCGGGCAGTGCGCCCGCGCTCGCATTGGAGCGGGCGTTCGGCCGTGACGGGCGAGTGAATTGAACGCCAGCACCCGGCCCGCTGGCGCCAGGTCAGAAGCTGATGGGGTATTAACGGCATCGGTGCAGGCGCCGATCTGCCAAATTGCTGGGGGCAGTCCAGAGCTGTGGGAGCGGGTTTACCCGCGAACACGGGCGAAGCCCGTGCCAAGCACCGCGTTGCCTGCTTCGCGGGTGAGCCCGCTCCCACAGCAATCGCGCAAATTTTTTGTCAGTGCCTGTCGGGATAATGGTGGGGGTACAGCACCTTGTCTTTCTCCAGTTTTTCAGCATCCCCCACGCGTTTGCGAACTTCCGCATAAAACTGCTGGCTCTGGTTCTGGAACCTGACGTAGTCCCGGGTGCACACCTTGAGCGCGCAGCTGAGTTGTTCTCCGGTCAGGCCTTCGGCGCGCTTTTGTGAGGCGAGATACGCCTGCCAGCTGTTTTCCACCTGCAGCAGCCCCTGTGCGAACACTGTTGTCTCGATTGTCGCCATTGTGCTGCACCCTCGTTGAGCCGCCCGAGCGGCAAATGAGCCATCGAAGTACCGAGCGTAGTCTGTTTTGGCTGGCACGCCTGGGCGGGCTGCTAGACGGGTGGCAGGTAGGGCAGCAGGCGTTCGGTTTCTTTCTTCACCACCGCGTAGCATTCGCAACTGAGCTGTTCCAGGCGTGTTCGGTCGAGCACCCGAATATGGCCGCGGTTGTATTCGATTACCCCCAGCCGCTGCAGTTTGCCGGCGGCATCGGTCACGCCTTCACGGCGTACGCCGAGCATGTTGGCAATCAGCTCCTGGGTCATGCGCAACTGGTCACCCGGCAAGCGATCGAGTGACAGCAGCAGCCAGCGGCACAGTTGCTGGTCGATGGCGTGGTGCCGGTTGCAGACTGCCGTCTGCGCCATCTGGGTGATCAGTGCCTGGGTATAGCGCAGCATCAGCATCATCAGCTCGCCATGGCGGTTGAATTCGTCCTTCAGCCGCTGGCCTTCCAGGCGATAGCCGTGCCCTGCGCTTTGCACGATCGCGCGGCTGGGCGTGCTTTCACCGCCCATGAACACCGCGATGCCGACCAGCCCTTCATTGCCCACCACGGAGATTTCGGCCGAGGCGCCGTTCTCCATCACATACAGCAGCGAGACGATCGCGTCGGCTGGGAAATAGACATGGCGCAAGGTGTCGCCGGACTCGTACAGTGATTTGCCCAGCGGCAGGCTGACGCGCTCCAGGTGCGGTTCGAGGCGGTTGTAAGTCTGCGCCGACAATGCCGCCAGCAGGTAATTCTGTTTGGGGGTGGACACCGGTTGCATGCTTGTGACCGTCGAGTGTAGCGGCTGTGGCAACAAGACTAGACCAGGTGCAGCTCAGTTCATGGGCAAGGGCGACGGTTGGCACTGGGCGATCACGTGGTGCAGCACGCCGTCATCCTTCAAGGGCAGCGTGGCCTGGTCGAGCAACTGGCCGTCCAGGCTCAGGGTCAACTCGGCGTTGGCACCATTGCGCACGTCGATACGGTAGTGGGTACTGCCAAATCGATAGTGCAGCGTGTAGCCGGGCCAATCGGCCGGCAGCAGCGGCTGTATGCGCAAGGTATCACCGCAGCGTTGCAGGCCCAGCAGGCTCTCGACGATGAACCGGTACATCCAGCCCGCCGAGCCGGTGTACCAGCTCCAACCGCCGCGGCCGACATGGGGCGCCAAGGCGTAGACATCGGCGGCCATGACATAGGGTTCGACCTTGTAGGTGTCGATCAGCTCATCACTGCCCTGGCGCACCGGGTTGATCAGGCGCAGCAGTTCCCAAGCCTTGGCGGCATTGCCCAATTGCGCATAGGCCATGCCGGCCCAGATCGCCGCATGGGTGTATTGCCCGCCATTCTCACGCACCCCGGGCAGGTAGCCTTTGATGTAGCCAGGGTCGAGGTTGCCGCGGTCGAAGGGCGGGTCGAGCAGTTTGACCACACCGAGGTCGCGGCGCACCAGATGGTGCTCGATGGCGGTCATGGCGGTGCGGGCGCGCTCGGCCGGGGCGACCCCGGAAAGCACCGCCCAGCTTTGCGTCAGCGAGTCGATCCGGCATTCCTGGTTGCTCGCCGACCCCAGCACCTGGCCATCGTCGAACCATGCCCGGCAGTACCAGTCACCGTCCCAGGCGTGCTGCTCGAGGTTTGCCGCCAGGGCGGCGGCCTGCGTTGTGCAGTGCACGGCAAAGCTGCTGTCGCCATGGCGCAGGGCGAGGCTGCTGAACGCGCGCAGCACCTCATGCCCGAAGAAGCCCAGCCACACGCTTTCGCCCCGGCCTTGTTCGCCAACGCGGTTCATGCCGTCATTCCAGTCACCGCTGCCCATCAGCGGCAGGCCGTGAACCCCGCATTGCAGGGCATGGTCCAGGGCGCGCCGGCAATGCTGGTACAGGCTCTCGACCAGGCGCGAATGGGCGGGCAGGTCGTAATAAGACTCTTCACCGGCATTCAGTGCACGCCCTTCCAGGTAGCCGACCGGTTCGTCCAATACCGCGTAGTCGCCGGTGATCACCACGTAGCGGCTGGTCGCCAGCGGCAGCCAGAGCATGTCGTCCGAGCAGCGGGTGCGTACCCCGCGCTGCATCGGTGGGTGCCACCAGTGCTGCACATCGCCTTCGACATACTGATGTGCAGCACACGTAAGCAAGTGCTGACGCGCCGCTGTTGGCGCCGCGTGGAGCATGGCCATGCTGTCCTGCAACTGGTCGCGAAAACCGAATGCGCCACCTGACTGGTAAAAACCGCTGCGCGCCCAGAAGCGGCAGGCAATCACCTGGTACATCAACCAGCCATTGGCCAGGACATCCAGCGCAGGTTCAGGGGTTTCGATCTGCACGGTACCGAGCGTTTCGCGCCAATAGCGCTGGACCTTGTCGAATTCGTCCATGGCCACGCGTAGCCCGCGGTGCTGCTGCACACAGCGGCTGGCGGCCTTGGCGTCGCGCTCGGCGCCAAGGCGGAACACCACTTCAAGCCGTTCGCCAGCCGCCAGCAGCAGGCCGACCTGCAACGCGGCACACGGGTCCAGCCCGCCGCCCGTGCGCCCGGACAACCGTCCTTGGCGCATGCCGGCCGGTGCCTGGGTATCACCGTTGCGCCCAAGGAATTCACTGCGATCACAGGTGATGCCTTGCGACGGCAGGTCGCAATCGAGAAACGCCACATGCCCGGAAAACTCGATGTTGTAGGCGTTACGGGCGAACAAGGCGCCGCTGACCGGGTCGGTCTCGCTGACCACGTGCAGCGCCGACTTGCTGCGCAGGTCGCCCAGCACCCATTCCACGAAGCAGGTCACCGACAACCGTCGTGCCCGGTCCGAGCGGTTGTAAAGCTTGAGCCGGCTGAACTTGACCGGCGCATCCAGCGCGGCATGTACACACAGCTCACTGTCCAGGCCGTCATCGGCGTACTCGAACACGCTGTAGCCAAAGCCATGCCGGGTGCGGTATCGGCCAGGGCCCGGGCAGGGCTGCGGGGTTGGCGACCAGTACTGGCCGCTGTCCTCGTCGCGCAGGTAGAAGGCTTCCCCGCCAGGGTCGGCGACCGGGTCGTTGTGCCAGGGCGTCAACCGGTATTCGTGGGCGTTCTCGCACCAGGTATAGGCACTGCCAGCCTCCGATATCACGCTGCCGAACCGCGGGTTGGCCAGCACATTGACCCACGGCAGCGGTGGCGGCGCCCCGGGTATGTGAGCAATGACGTACTCGCGGCCATCGGCGCTGAAGCCGCCGTAGCGGTTGGCAAGCAGCAGCGCAGGGGCGTCTGGCAGGGGCGGGTTGGCGGGCACGGGCTGGTTGTAGGCCCGAGTAGGCTCGAAGGCGGCTGGCACCGGCGCAGGGCGGCGGTGATGCAGCTGCTCGGCCAGCGTGCCCTGGCTGTCGCTGAGTACCAGCCTGGCCACCGACAGCGTCAGCACCCGGTCTTCTTCGGACAGCTGCTGCGCAGGGCGCACGAAGATGCCCCCGGGCCGGTCGAGCAGTGCGGCTTCGCTGCCGGAGGTGACGATACCAACGATCATTTCCTGCAACTGCTGTCGATAGCCTGCCTGGTCTTCGTTCCAGATCACCAGGTCCAGTGCCAGGCCTTTCAGTCGCCAGTAGGTATGGGCCAGCACCATTTGCCTGACCAGCTGGATATTGGCGAGGTCGCCAATCTGCACCAGCACGATCGGCAGGTCCCCCGACAGCCCCTGGCCCCACAGCCCGGACTGGCTGCGCCGGTTGCTCGCCAGCAAAGGGCCGCCGGCACGCAGCGCCGCATTGGGGTAGATGATCGACGCGGCCATCTGCTCGAACAGGCGGGCATCGGCCAGCGAACCGTTGAGCTGGCGCAACAGCACCTGGCTGTGTGGCCAGGCGAGGTCGAACACCCGGTCGGCCAGGTGGCGGTCGCGGTATTTGGCCACCTGTTGCAGGCACGCGTCGCGGCTGTCGGCCACGCCGCTGACCAGGTCGACCGTGGCGGCCTGGCCTGCTTCCAGGGTGATGCGGCAGCGGATTGCGACGATCGGGTCGAGCACCGGCCCCGCGCTGCCGGACAGCGTCGCGGTGTGCCGGTCCAACGCCGCAGGGGCCCGCAGCGTGCGGCCGCGGCCGATGAAGCGCGCCCTGTCGGTCTCATAGGAAATGGCATCGATATCGACCCCATGCACCGCCATTACATGGCACATCCACGGCGTGGCATCGAGCAACGAGCGTGGCCGCCGGGTGCACAGGATGGCCTGCAGCGGGCGGATCAGTTCGGTCTGCACGAACAGCTTGCTGAAGGCCGGGTGCAGCGCATCGCTCAGCGCCGGCGCAAGCACCACTTCGGCGTAGCTGGTCAGCTCCAGTGTACGGCGCTGGTCGCCATGGTTGGTCAGGTGCAGGCGCCGCAGTTCGATGTCGTCTTCCGGGGACACGGCGATCTCGGTGTGGCAATCGAAGTCCCGTTCACGTACGCGAAATTCCGCCCGGCCATCGCTGAAAATCGCCTCCTGGTTGTGTGTGCGGTGCTGCGTCGGCTGGTAGGTCGTGGACCAGTACGCACCGCTGGCGACGTCGCGCAGGTAGCAGAAGCTACCCAGGTCGTCGCGCGTGGCGTCTTCCCGCCAACGGGTGACCGCCAGGTTGTCATGGTGGCTGTAGCCACTGCCCACGTGGTTGACCATGACGTGGTAATGGCCATTGGAGAGCAGCTGCACGGCGGGGTGGCGCCGGTTGGGCTCGGTGAACACGCGCAGCCGCGTTTCACCGCCCTGGCTTCCACCTTCCGCGGCCGGGGATTGAAGGGTATGCAGGTACGGAGCGGCAGTTTTCGGTACGCGTTCCTGTAGCAACAGCATGCTGGCCTGGAACTGTGGGTCCGAGGCAAAGCGCCGTTGCATGGGGTTGTCCAGCAGCACGGCGGTGAGGGCAAGAAAACTCATGCCCTGGTGATGCGCCATGAACGAGCGAATGACCACCGCTTCCTGCCCCGGCGGCAGCCGTGCCTCGCTGTAATCCACGGCCTCGTACAACCCGAAGCGGCCCGCCACGCCGAGCGCGCTCAGGCGTTGCAGGTTATGGCAGGCGGCGCTGGGGGCCACCATCAGGGCCAGTGCGCTGGCGTAGGGCGCCACCACACGCTCTTCGCCCAGGCCGCGCTTGAGGCCCAGGCCTGGAACGCCGAACGCCCGGTACTGGTAGTTGAAGTGGGTGTCCAGCGCGTTGTAGGCCGACTCCGAAACGCCCCACGGGATGCCCAGCAGGTGGCCATGTTCGATCTGCCGGCTGACGGCGGCCTGGCAGGTCTGGTCGAGCAAGGTACCCTCATAGTTGGGCATGACCAGCAGCGGCATCAGGTACTCGAACATCGAGCCGGACCAGGACAGCAGCACTGGCACCCCGGCATTGCTGGTGAGCAGCCGGCCCAGCGCGAACCAGCTGGCCTGGGGCGCCTGGCCCTGGGCGATGAGCACGAAATTGGTCAGGCGCATCTCCGACGCGAGCAGGTCGTAGAAGGCGGCATCCAGGCGATGCTCGTCGACGTTGTAGCCGATCGCGAAGAGGTCGCGGTGGCTGTCGTAAAGGAAGCTGAAGTCCATGTCGGCCAGGGCACTGATGCGCGTTGCCAGCCGTTGCGCCTGGTCGATACGCTGGTGGGCGAGGGTACGGACCTTGGCCACTGCAGCCTGATCGGCGGGTGGCCACCGGTCAAGTTCCAGCTGTGCCAGTTGTCGCCAGCTCGGCGCCTTCTGCAGCGCCAGGTCACCCCCAGCAGGCAGGCGCAAGGCCTGCAATTCGCTGGCCAGGTCCAGGCACTGGCGCAGTATCGCTTGCAGCCAGAACACGCATTCGTCTGCCTCCGCGCCCTCGGGTGCCAGCGGTGCGTACTTGCCGAGCAAGCCCTGCAACTGACCGGCAAGCAATGCCATCAGCGCGGCGGGTGGCGCCTGCGCTCGCGCATGGGCTTGCCCTACTTCGTGGTGCAGCGCCTGTATTTCACCGACCTCCCGGCCGGCCTGGGTAAATGCTTCGAGCAGGATGTCGAGGGTATCCAGCAGCCCTTGGGTCACACGCCTGTCGTGCACCGGGGTATCGGCCATCGCCAACAGCCCGGGCCTCAACGTCAGCAGCAGCGCGGCCAGGTTGCCGCTGTCCACGGAGGACACATACAGCGGCGGCAGCGGCTTGAGGGTCTGGGTGTCGTACCAGTTGTAGAAGTGCCCCTTGTACCGCTCCAGGCAATCCAGGCTGTCGAACACGTTGCCCAGGCGCTCGAACAGGCGGCCGGCAGACAGGTAGCCGAAATCATGGGCCGCCAGGTGCGCAAGCACGGCCATGCCGATGTTGGTGGGCGAGGTGCGATGGGCGAAGTTGGGGAAGGGCGGCTCCTGCAGGTTGTCGGGTGGCAGCCAGTTGTCGCCAGGGCCGACATGCCGCTCGAAGAACGCCCAGTTGCGCCGGGCCAGCCGATGCAGGAAGCGCAGGTCGCCTGCGGAGGGCGCGAACACGCTGCGCACCTGCGCGCGGCTGAGCCACCAGGCCAATGCTGGGCCGAGCAGCCAGAGCGCGAGGATTGGCGAGGCCAGCAGCAGGGTACTCGGCCGCATCGACAGCGCGCCGGCCAGGGCCAGCGCCAGTGCAGGTTGCAGCCATTGCTCGCGATAGACCGCCTGCAGGGTATCGGCGCTGGTGCGTTCTTCAGCTTGCGAGGGGTTCCATTGCAGCAAGCGGCGTTTGCTGACGGCCAGCCGCCACACGGTGCGGGTGATGGCGTCCAGGCTGTAGCTGGCCTCGAAAGGCAACCAGGCCAGCAGCAACCCGGCGCGTACGAAGTAGATGCCCGACGTATGCAGGGCTGCAAGCAGGTGTTCGGAAAACGCCACGTCGGTGGTCTTGTGCAGCAGCTCCAGCAGTGCATCCAGCAGCGGGCGCACCAGCAGCAACCCCAGCAGTGCAAGGGTCCATATCAGCGGCGAGGCGCTCGCGAGCCAGCCCCACAGCAATACCGTGAGCAGGGCAGCGGGCTCTAGGCTGCGCCGCAGGTTGTCGAAGATTTTCCAGCGCGACAATGCGCTCAGCGGGCTCTGCACGCCACTGCGGCGGCGCTGCAAAAGCCACGGCAGCAGTTGCCAGTCGCCGCGGATCCAGCGGTGGCGCCGCTTGGCATCGGCGCTGTAGCGCGCAGGGTAACCCTCGAACAGCTGCACATCGCTGAGCAGGCCGGAGTGGGCATAGCAGCCCTCGATCAGGTCATGGCTGAGCACGCGGTTGTCGGCAAAGCGCCCCTCCAGCGCCTGCTCGAAGGCATCCACCGCGTAGATGCCTTTGCCGATGAACGAGCCACTGAGGAACAGGTCCTGATAAACATCCGAAACGGCCTGGGTGTAGGGGTCGACCCCCGCATCGGCGGCGAACAGGCGGGCATAGGCCGAGCGCGACACACTGGGCAGGCTGATGCCTACCCGCGGTTGCAGTATCGCGTAACCTGACAGAAGGCGGCCGGTGCGGGGGTCGAAGCGTGGGCGGTTCAGCGGATGTTGCATGGCGCCGACAAACTTCTGCGCCGCATCGCGCGGCAGCAGGGTGTCGGTGTCGAGGGTGATGACATAACGCACAGTGCCCAGCGTGTGCACATCGCCGACGCCGCGCATGAAACAGTCCGCGCCGTGCCCGCGCAGCAGGGCATTGAGCTCGGCGAGCTTGCCGCGCTTGCGTTCACGGCCCATCCAGCAGCGCTCGGTCGCGTTCCAGACCCTGGGCCGGTGGAACAGGAAAAAGCGCGCGCAGCCCGGGCTCGGGTACTTGCCGTTCAGGGCCTGGATGCCGTCGCGGGCGAGGTCGAGCAGGGCCTGGTCGTCGGGGCATGTCTGTTGCTGGGCATCGATGAAATCACTCAACAGCGCGAAATGCAGGTGCTCATCCCGGTTGGCCAGAAAGCGCACCTCAAGGCCTTCGACCAGCGCCTCGACATCGCTGGCGCTGCCCAGCATGCAGGGCACCACCACCAGCGTGAGGGCATCGCCTGGAATGCCATCCTTGTAGTCCAGGCGTGGCAGGAACGACGGTTTCACCGTCAGCGTGACCAGCCAGTTCACCAGGCCAATGGCCAGGCGGCTGGTGGCCAGCAATACCGGGATGGCCATGCCCGCCGCGAGCCACAGGGGCCAGCCTTCACCGACAATCGCGCCGATGAAGCCCCAACCCAGCAGCCCCGACAGCAGCGCCACCGGCACCAGGTAGAACGCCAGCGGCGCGCGGTGCAACAGGCGCTGCCAGCGCTCGGCCAGTGCAACCCGCGCGCCAAGCCGGCGTTCGAGCACGGGCAGGCCGTCACCTGCCAGGTAGTAGCCGACATGCCCGGCCTGTTCCTCCGGCCCGCCGCCAGCGGCCTGGGCAAGCTCGATGGCCTGGCGCGCGACCTGCTCTTCCCGAAATGCACTGTGCCGCGCCAGGCGCTCGACGATGTGCCGGTAGTGGTCGCGGCTGGCGAAGTCCATGGCCGGGTAGACGGTGGCCGGGTCCTGGCAGAGGGTTTGCTCGACCTGGCTCAGGTGCTCGACGAACAACCGCCAGTCGATGGTCGACAGCAGGCGCAGGCTGCCGATGCTGTTACTGATGGACAACTGGTCGATGGCCTGCTGTTGCGCATCGAGCTGCACACTGCGTTCGATGCTCAGCGCCGACTCGCTGAGCACCTGTTCGATCCACGCCAGTGGCTGAGTCAAGGTGCTGCTGTGGCCTTGCAGGCGCCTGGCCAGTTCGGCGACGAAGGCCGCGGTCATCGGCGGCTTAGAACGGGCCATGTCGGCCACCACCAGCACCACGCTCTTGGCGTCACGCTCGGCGGTTTCGCTCAGCGTGTCGGCCCAGCCGTTGGCCAAGTCACGGTCAGCCCAGTTGGCCATGACCCGGGCCGCCACCCGGCGCAGGTTTTCGATCAGCGCCAGGCGCAGCATGATCGGGATCGCCCAGAGCTCGCCGAGGGTCAGTGTGGCGGCCTGCTGATACGTCTCGACGAAGCAGCTGAGGCTTTCTGCGTCGACCCGGCCATCACCGTGGGAGATGGTTTCCAGCGCAATGTCATAAACCCTCGGCAAGCCGCTCGACGGCCCATTGTCGAGCCGCGGCAGTTGCAGGCTGTAATCGGATGGCAAATGCCGCTTGGCGATACGGATATGAGTTTCGACCAGGTAGAAATTGTCGAGCAACCATTGCGCGGCCGGCAATGCTGGGCGTGAGCCGGGCAGGCTGGCGGCCAGTGCAGAGCAGCTGGTGTAGAGCATGCGCTCGTTATCGGCCAGGCGGTCGAGCAGCGCGTCGTCGGCCGGCAGTTGGCTCAACCGATGCTGGCTGGCCAGCCAGGTGCCGTGGTCGGCCAGCTGCTTTGCGCTGTAGAGCTCCGAGCGCAGCAGGCTCTCGTAGGTGAACGTGTGCCGCGGCGTGCGCCAGCGCCGGGCACGGCTGGCCAGGCGTTGAAGGTAGGCGAGTGGGCGAAACCAAGGGGTGTCCATGGGGTTCGGGGTTGCCGTGGGCTGGCCGGTCAGGCCCTCAGTCTGCGCGGCGGGCACCTGGCGGGTCTGTTCGGTAGCGAACAGACCCAGGCAGAGGTCAGCCGGTGCGCTGGTTTGCTGCCTCAGGCTTGAATGGACGCTGCGGCAGCACCGCGGCCTGCAGCTGCTTGCCAACCCCGTGAGCGAACCGCAGGCTACCGTCCACCGGGCGGTCTTCGACGATGCGCCCAGCGTCCAACACCACCACCCGTTGGCAGAAGTAGCGCACCAGGCTCAGGTCGTGGGTGATCAGCACGAACGCAGTACCGCTTTCGCGGCGTAGCATTTCCAACCGCTGCAGCAGCTGCAATTGCAGCACCCGGTCCAGGTTCGACAGGGCTTCATCGAGCACCACCAGCTGGGGCGATACCGCCAGCGCCCGGGCAATGTTGGCGCGTTGCAACTGCCCGCCACTGAGTTGATGGGGCAGGCGCTCGGCGTGCTCTTCGCGCAAGCCCATTTGCTGCAGCAGGGTCAGCACACGCTGCTTGCGCGCTGTGCTGTCCAGGCCACTCAGGTGCCGCAGCGGCTCGGCGATGCTCCAGCCAATGCTGCGCTGCGGGTTGAACGCACCTGGGGCATCCTGAAACACCAGTTGCACGGCGCGCTGGAAGTCCCGGGCCTGGGGGCCGCGCAAGCGGCTGACGTCCTGCCCGGCAAAGGTGACGTGGCCATGGGTGGGCTTTTCCAGCCCCAGCAGCAACCTTCCCAGGGTGCTCTTGCCACTGCCGCTGCTGCCCAGCAGCCCGAGGGATTGGCCGGCCTGCAATTCGATCGAGATGCCATCGAGCACCTGCAGCCAGTGGCGCCTGCCCAGCAGCCCGCCGGTGCGGTAACCGTGGCCTATGTTATCGATGTGCAGCAGGCTCATGGCGGGCTCCCGGTAAGGATCTGATGGGCTTCAAGCAGGGTGCGGGCAGCCGCGCTGGCCGGGCGGTCGAACAGGCCGTGAACCGCCTGCCGCTCGACGATGCGCCCAGCGTCCATGACCACGACCTGATCGGCGCAGCGGGCCACCACGCCCATGTCGTGGGTGACCAGCAGCACGCCGAGCCCGTGCTGCTGCACGAGGTTCATCAGCAGGTCGAGGAAGCGCGCCTGGCTCAGGGCGTCCAGATCGCTGGTGGGTTCGTCCGCCAGTAGAAACGGGCTCTCGGCCATCAGCGCCAGGGCGATCATCATGCGCTGCAGCATGCCGCCGCTCAGTTGGAACGCGTAGGCCTGCAGGACCCGCTCATGTTCATCCAGGCCCACAGCCTCCAGGCATTGCACCATGCGCGCTCCGGCGGCGGTGCCGACGATACCACGCAGTTGCAGGGTTTCCTGGGCGTGGCTGGCCATGTTGCGCACCGGGTTGAACGCGCTGCGTGGGTTTTGCAGCACCAGGCTGGCCACCCGGCCGCGAATTTGCGCCGCCGGCAACGGTTGGCCGTCCAGCAGCAACTGGCCGTGGGTGCGGGCCAGGCCTGCCGGCAGCAGGTCGAGCAGGCCCAGGCAACTGAGCGATTTGCCCGAGCCGCTGCTGCCGACCAATGCGCAGACTTCGCCCCGGCGCAGTTGCAGATCGACGTCATCGACCAGTACACCCGCTCGCCCCTCGATGCGCAAACCCTGAAGCTCCAGTGTCGAACGTGCCACTCAACGCACCTCCTGGGTGGGGTCCAGGCGATCACGCAGCGCATCGCCCAGCAGGTTGAAGGCCATTACCGAGAAAAAGATCATCAGCCCGGGCCACAGCAGCAGTTGCGGGTGGGTCCAGATGAACTCCTTGGCATCGTTGATCATTACCCCCCATTCGGCGGCCGGCGGTGTCACGCCAAGGCCAAGGAAGGACAGCCCGGAAACGTGCAGCATCATGTGCCCGATATCCATGGTCGCCAGCACCAGCAAGGGGCCCGCGATGTTCGGCAACACGTGTTCGCGCAGGCGCGCCCAGCGTGAAGCACCGGCCAGGCGCGAAGCCATGACGTATTCGCGGCCGCGCTGGGCGATGACCATGCCGCGCACCATGCGTGCGTACCAGGCCCAGTGCGACAGGGCGATGGCGATGATCACATTGCTCAGGCCCGTGCCCAGCAAGGTGACGAAGAAGAACGCCAGCACCAATGTGGGGAAGGTCATGAACATGTCGCACAGGCGCATCAGCAACAGGTCGACCTTGCCGCCAACGAAGCCGGACACTCCGCCCACCAGCAGGCCGAGGCACAGCACCAGGGCCAATGTCAGCATCACGCTGCCAAGCGACAGCCGGGTACCGACGATCAGCCGGGAAAGCAGGTCGCGGCCCAGGTGGTCGGTGCCTAGCCAGTGGCTGCTGTCAGGGGGCAGCAGCCGTTGGCCGAGGTCGACAAGGTCAGGGTCGTGCGGGGCGAGCCATTGGCCGAACACGGCCAGCAACAGCAGCACGCTGACCAACAGCAGCCCGACAACCAGGCTGGGCTGGCCCGCCAAGGCAGGGCGGCGCAGCAGGGACAGAACACTC
This sequence comes from Pseudomonas sp. NPDC087185, assembly GCF_044744955.1. Lineage (NCBI taxonomy): Bacteria > Pseudomonadati > Pseudomonadota > Gammaproteobacteria > Pseudomonadales > Pseudomonadaceae > Pseudomonas > Pseudomonas sp. NPDC087185. Next base: position 757,328 of record NZ_JBIUZK010000002.1, read on the forward strand.
ATGCGCCAACCCCTTCCAGGCGGCTGCGCGGGTCGAGCCAGGCGTAGCACACGTCCACCACCAGGTTGCAGACCATCAGTAAACCGGTCAGCAGCAAGGTGAAGCATTGCATCACCGGGAAGTCGCGGTTGAGCACCGCCGACACGGCAAAGCGCCCAACGCCAGGCCAGGCGAAGATGGTCTCGATCACCAGCGCGCCACCGATCAGTTCGCCGATATGCATGCCCGTGGCGGTGACGAAGGGCAGCCAGGCGTTGCGCAATACATGCGAGCCCCACACCTGGCGCTCAGGCAGGCCGCGTGCGCGGGCATAGGTGACATGGCGCTGGCCGCTGGCCTCCAGCAGGCTGGCGCGCAGCAGACGGGCATTGATCGACATCGACATCAGCGCAATCGCCAGTACCGGCATCACCAGGTGCGCGGCGCCGCCACGCCCCAACGGCGGCAACCAGCCCAGCCACAACGAGAACAGTGCGATCAGCAGAAACGCCAGCCAGAAGTTGGGCATCGACACGCCGAGGAAGGTCACCGCGCGTACCACGTGATCGGGCCAGCGACCGTGCCAGCCGGCCGCGACCAGGCCCAACGGGATCGACAACAGCAGCGTACAGGCCAGGGCCAGCCCGCCCAGTTGCAAGGTGGCGGGCAGGTAGTAGAGCAGGTCGTCGAATACCGGGCGGCCGGTCAGGTAGGAGGTGCCGAAGTCCAGCTGCAGCGCCTTCCACAGCCAGCTCAGGTACTGTGCGTACAGCGGCCGGTCTAGGCCCAGGGCATGGCGCACTTCGGCCACGGCCGCATCGGTCGGCGGTATGTGCGACAGGCGCAGGTAGTCCAGTGCCGGGTCAGTGCTGCCCAGGTGCAGCAGCACGAACACCAGCAGGGATACGCCGAGCATCACCGGTACCAGCAGCACCAGCCGCAAGAGGATGTAGCGCAGCATGTCAGTGCTCCTGTTTCGGTGTCATGGTTTCGAACGGCACGTCGAACAGGGTGCTGCCGAACTGCACGTGGGCTACCGAATCACGGCGCACGCTGATGGCCGTGAGGTAGGAAATGGGCAAGTACACCGCCTGCTCGTGCAGCGTGGTGAGGATGAAACGGTACTGTTCTGCACGTTGTTGCTCGTCGGTGCTGGCCAGCACCTGGCCGATGCGCCGGTCGAGGTCATCCTTGATCGGCAAGCCGCGCTGGGCCATGTAGTCGGCATGCCCGGCATAGCGCATGGAACTGACGAAAGAGTGCGGGTCGTAAGGTGCGCCCCAGGTATCGGCGAAGATCATGCCGAAGTCGCCGTCGCGCTGGCGGCGCACCAGCGCGCCTTCTTCCACGGCGCGCAAGTCGATGTGCATGCCGACCTTGGCCAGCTCGCCTTGCAGCACTTCGGCCAGACTCTTCTGCAAGGCGCTGGTGCCGAGGAACACAAGCTCGATCGCCAGCGCCTCGCCGCCCTTGCTGCGCACCGTGGCGCCAGGGGCCAGGCGCCAGCCGGCGGCGTCGAGCGCGTGGGCGGCAAGGGCAGGGTCGTAGGCGTAGGGCGCAAGGCCCAGGTCGGCATAGGGCATGTTGGGCGCGAACAGGGTGTCGGCGCGGGGTTCCAAACCGTAGAGGATCTTGTCGATGATCGCCTGCTTGTTCACCGCCTGGTTGATCGCCTGGCGCACCGCGAGGTCGCGGGTGGCGCCACGGCCGGTGTTCAGGGCCAGCGTGCGGGTGGCCAGCGGCGCCGACAGGGCGGTGGCGAAGCCTTGGTCGCGCAAGCGCCCGAAGGTGGCGGCGGTGATCTCGCCCGCCGCGCCCTGGATCAGTTCCAGCTCCCCAGCCTGCAGGGCCAGGGCGCGGCTGTTGGGGTCGGGGATGACCTTGACCAGCACCTCGCCATAAGCCGGCTTGGCGCCCCAGTACACGGGGTTGCGGGCGAAACGGTCGTATTCGCCCAGGCGTGAATCGACGCGCATCCAAGGCCCTGTACCGGCAGGTGCACCTGGCTTGGCCTGCGGCGACGCGAAGCGCAGCGGGCGCACCTGGGCCAGCTCCATCAGGGTCGGGTAGTAGGGGTGTTTGAGCACCAGCCGCAGGGTCAGCCGGTCCGGGGCTTCGACATGGTCGAGGGTGGTGACCAGTTCCATCCAGCGGTGGCGTTGGCTGTTGGCCAACACCGCATCCAGGTTGGCTTTGGCCGCTGCCGCGTCGAACGGCGTGCCGTCACTGAAACGCACGCCGTCGCGCAGGGTGAACGTGTAGGTCTTGCCATCATCGGACAGCTGCCAGGCCGTGGCCAGCCAAGGTTCGACACTGCCGGCCGCGCTGTAGCGCACCAAAGGTTCATAGACCATCGCCTGGGCATACATCTGGTTCGGCGCATAGCCGCGAGGGTCGAGCGGGCCGGCATTGACGGGCCAGGAGTACACCAGCGTCGGTGCTTGCCGGGTGCCGGAATCAGCATGAACGAGGGCGCTTGCGGCAAGCAGGAAGAGGCCCCATAGGGCGGGCTTTGGTTTACCTGGTTGCTGCATCACACGGGGTCCCCCTTTCAACGGAGGCGGTAGGCTAAAGAGGCCCGGGGGTGATGTCCATGTAAAATCATCGGGTCGGAAGTTACAAAATGCGACAGCTGGCGATTCGCCTTGTGCAGCTTTTTGCCAGCTGTCCGATTCAGCTCACATTCCCGTGCAACCGGGTTGCAGCGCTGCCGCCTGGGCTCTTCGAGTGGCTGTGGCGTCACGTGCCGCTGGTGACCCGCGTCCACAAGCGCGTGCTCAAACGCATGCCGGCAGGCGACAGGGTCTTGATCGGGAACAGCGTGTCGAGCACCGCACTGTCCTCGAACGGCTGATACACGGCGAAGTGGTAGCCGGCGGCGTCGTATTCGCAGTCGATGGCCAGTTCGCAGAGGCGTTGGCGGACTTCTGGCACACCCTCGAGGCCTGTGAGGCAAAGGATTTTTTTACGCACTTTTTACGGCGCCCAGCCAGGCGTGTAACGATACTACCCGCACTCTTGTGCCCGCAGCCGGGCACCGTCAACCGTGCAGAGACGTCATTCGTGAGTGCAACAGCGACCACCGCAAATTCATCCAGCCATTCCACAAGCTCAGGTGTCGGCCTGCTCATCGCTGCCGTGGGCGTGGTGTACGGCGATATCGGTACCAGCCCCTTGTACACCCTGAAGGAGGTGTTTTCCGGGCACTATGGCGTGCAGCCCAGCCATGACGGTGTGCTGGGGATCCTGTCGCTGATCTTCTGGTCGCTGGTCTGGGTGGTGTCGATCAAATACGTGCTGTTCGTGCTGCGCGCCGACAACCAGGGCGAGGGCGGGATCATGGCGTTGACGGCATTGGCGCGCCGGGCGGCGGCGCCGTTTCCGCGCTTGAGCAGGGTGCTGGTGCTGTTGGGCCTGTTCGGCGCCGCGCTGTTCTACGGCGACAGCATGATCACCCCGGCGATTTCGGTACTGTCGGCCGTCGAGGGTTTGCAGCTGGCGTTCGACGGGATCGACCACTGGGTGGTGCCGTTGTCGGTGATCGTGCTGGTCGGGCTATTCCTCATCCAGAAGCACGGTACGGCACGCATCGGTACCCTGTTCGGGCCGGTGATGGTGCTGTGGTTCGTGGTCCTGGGCGCGCTGGGTGTCCACGGCGTGATGCAACGCCCTGAAGTGCTGCAGGCACTCAACCCGGCCTGGGCCGTACAATTCTTCATCGTCCACCCGGGCATCGGCGTGGCCATTCTGGGCGCCGTGGTGCTGGCCTTGACCGGCGCCGAAGCGCTGTATGCCGACATGGGCCATTTTGGCCGCAAGCCGATTGCACGCGCCTGGTTCATGCTGGTGCTGCCAGGGCTGGTACTGAACTACTTCGGCCAGGGGGCATTGATACTCGGCAACCCCGAGGCGGTGCGCAACCCGTTCTACCTGCTGGCGCCGAGCTGGGCCCTGCTGCCGATGGTCGCGTTGTCTACCCTGGCGACCATCATTGCCTCGCAGGCGGTGATTTCCGGTGCCTTTTCGCTGACCCGCCAGGCCATCCAGCTGGGCTATGTGCCGCGTATGTTCATCCAGCACACATCCAGCCAGGAGCAGGGGCAAATCTACGTCGGCACGGTGAACTGGGCACTGATGGTCGGGGTGGTGTTGCTGGTGATCGGTTTCGAGTCTTCCAGCGCGCTGGCCGCCGCCTATGGCGTAGCGGTCACGGGCACCATGCTGATCACCACGCTGCTGTCTTCGGCGGTGGTGTTGCTGCTGTGGAAAACCCCACGCTGGTTGGCGATCCCCATGCTGCTCGGCTTTCTGCTGGTGGACAGCCTGTATTTTGCGGCCAATGCGCCGAAGATTGTCGACGGCGGGGCCTTCCCGGTGATTGCTGGGGTGTTGTTGTTCATCACCATGACCACCTGGAAGCGTGGCCGCAACATCATCGTCGAACGCCTGGACGAAACCGCGCTGCCGTTGCCGCTGTTCATCAGCAGTGTTCAAGCGCAACCCCCGCATCGGGTGCAGGGCACGGCGGTGTTCCTCACGGCGCGTACCGACGCCGTGCCCCATGCGCTGCTGCACAACTTGCTGCACAACCAGGTGCTGCACGAGCAGGTGGTGCTGCTGACCGTGGTCTTCGAAGACGCGCCGCGGGTCAGCACCGCGCAACGCGTCGAAGTCGAAGCATTTGGCCATGGGTTCTTCCGCGTCAGCCTGCATTTCGGCTTCATGGAAGAGCCGGATGTGCCGCTGGCCCTGGCCCAGTGTCGACGCGCCGACCTGGATTTCAGCCCGATGCGCACCACGTACTTCCTCAGCCGCGAAACGGTGGTACCGACCCAGCGCATCGGCATGGCGAAGTGGCGCGAGCACCTGTTCGCGTTCCTGCTCAAGAATGCCAACAGCAACCTGAAGTACTTCAAGCTTCCGCTCAACCGGGTGATTGAACTGGGCACCCAGGTTGAGATGTGAAACCCCTCACTCCCGGGCTTGCGCACCGGCGATATGCCGCCCAGCCACGTAGCCGAAGGTGAGTGCCGGGCCCAGGTTGATCCCGCCCGAGGGGTACCAGCCGCCGAACACGCTGGCCATGTCGGTACCGGCCGCATACAGGCCGCCGATGGGTTGCCCCTGGTGGTCCAGCACGCGGGCATGGCCGTCCGTGCGCAGGCCGGCGAAGGTGCCGAAGCACCCGGGCTGGACTTTCACTGCATAGAACGGCCCGCGCTCGATGGGCGCAACGCACGGGTTGGGGCCTTTGTGCTGTGGGTCGCCTTGCTTGCGATTGAACGGCGTCGAGCCGCGGCCGAATGCAGGGTCCTGGCCGAGGCGCGCATGGCGATTGAATTCGGCTACCGTGGCGCTCAAGCCGGCAGTGTCTATGCCGCAGGCGCGGGCCAATTGTTCAAGGTCGTTACCGCGCTTGAGGTAGCCGCTGCGCAGGTGCGGCCCTAGCGGCAGCGGTGCGGGACGGGCGTGGCCGAGGCCGTAGCGGCGCAGGAAACGGTGGTCGCAGACCAGCCAGGAGCAGGCTTCCTCGCCCTCGGGTACTGCTTCGAGCATCGCCGCCACATAGTCGTAGTAGCCGTGCGCTTCGTTGACGAAGCGCTTGCCGTCGGCGAGCACGCCGATGATGCCCGGCTTGCCGCGTTCGATGATGTGCGGAAAGTGGCCGACGCTGCCGTCGCGGTGCGGCACCTTCGATACCGGCGCCCAGGCCACCGGCGATTTCAGGTCGGTGGCTACCACGCCGCCGGCAGATTCGCCCAGGCGCAGGCCATCGCCGGAGCACGACGCTGGCGGCAGGGCGAGGTTGTCGTGGCCGCTGGCGTCGCGCGGGAACAACTGCCGGCGCCGCGCCGGGTCATTGGGAAAACCGCCGGCAGCGAGCACCACGGCCTTGGCGCGAAGGGTCTGCTCGCCGCGCGCCGTGCCGATGACCGCGCCGCGCACCTGGCCGCCTTCCACCAGCAGCCGCTTGGCCGGAGCCGACTCGACCAGGCGCACGCCAAGGTCTTCGGCCGACTTGGCCAGGCGTGCCACCAGTGCCACACCGTTGACCAAGTGCATGGCCCGGCCATGGCGGGCGAGGTGGTACAGGTGGCGGCCCAAGCGTTTGCACACATGCAGGAAGGCCCGGGGCGAGCGGGTCATGTTGAGGAACGCAGCCAAGTCGGCCCCGGCCATGATCGGCATGCCCATGAACGAGGTTTCACGCAGGGTCTTGCGCAGGCGCGGCAACAACGCACCGAGTTCACGGGCCGCGTAAGGCGCGGCGATCACCTGGTGGCCGCCGGTTGCCGCACCGGGGGTGTCGCCATGCATGTCGGGGATGGCGTTGCCATCGACGAACTGCAGCGTGGTGTGTTTTTCGAAAAACGCGACCATGTGCGGGCAGGCTTCGAGGAAGGCGTCGACCCGTTCAGCGTCGAAATGTACCCCCAGTTCGTTGCGCAGGTAGGTGCGTGCTTGCTCGATGTCCTCGACGATCCCCGCCCGTTGCGCCAGCGGGTTGCGCGGCACCCAGGCCCAGCCGCCGGACCAGGCGGTGGCACCGCCGAACACCGGGTCCTTTTCCACCAGCGTGACCCGCTGCCCATGCCAGGCGGCCGTGACGGCGGCGGCCAGGCCGGCGGCGCCAGAGCCAATGACCAGGACGTCGCAGTCAGTTTGCAAAGAGTCGGTAGGCATCGCGGGTCTCCAGTATTATTATTGGAACTGAGTTCCATATTCTTCTGGGTTGGCGCAGGGCGATGCAAGCCACGCCGACAAAGTAGTGGTCGATAACCGGACACTTCGGGTCCAGGCCGCTGCGTCGGCCTGGGCCTGTATGGAATCATCGTCCATCATTCGTCACTTTTCAGGGATCCCACCATGGCCGGTAGCCAGATCGAACGCGCCTTCAGCCTTGTCGAAAGCCTTGCTGCGGAGCCCCAGGGCCTCGGCCTGCAAACCCTGGCCGAGCGCCTGGAGATCCCCAAGAGCGCGGCCCACCGCATGCTCACCGAACTGATCCGCCTCGGTTACGTGCGCCAGCACCGCGACACCAGCCGTTACCAGCTGTCTGCCAAACTGGTGGCGCTGGGGTTTCGCTACCTGTCCAGCAGTGGAGCCGACATCATCCAGCCGATTCTTGATCGTTTGGCCCAGGACAGCGGTGAGCTGGTGCGCCTCGGTGTCATCGACGGCAGCCGCCAGACGTGGATCGCCAAGTCCCAGGGCGCCCGTTCCGGGCTGCGCTACGACCCCGACATGGGCCGCGATGCGCCGCTGTTCTACACCGCCTCCGGGCATGCCTGGCTGGCCAGCCTGAGTGATGACGAAGCGTTGCAGATGGTGTTGCGCCAGGGCATTGCCGACCCCGAGCAATTCGGCCCCAACGCGCCGCGGTCCACGCAACAACTGCTGAGCTACCTGGCCTGCGCCCGGGAACGGGGTTATGCCTGGGTGGAGCAAACGTCTGCCATTGGTACTTCGGCCCTGGCTGCCGTGATCCATCGCCCGCAAGGCGGGGGCGTGATCGGCGTGCTGAGTATCGCAGGCCCCAGTGCACGCCTATCGCCTGCGCGTGTGCCGCAATTGGCGCCGCTGTTGTTGGCAGCAGCGGAGGAATTGTCGGCGGCCAGCCAGGCGAGCGAGTTGTTTGCCTGACAGCTCGACCCTCAATTTGCGGTCGATAACCGCACACTCTGTGCTGTCTGTCCTTTTGTAAAACGGACCGGGGTTCTAGATTGTTGTTGGCGGATTGTGGAACCTGGTTCTGAAACTGCCAAGACAATAAAGACAAGAGGACAGCCCCGTTGAACGCACCCCTACGTATCGCCCTGATTGGCGCCGGCATCATGGGCCGCCAGCATTACCAGCACCTGTGCCAGGTCCCCGAGGCGCGGTTGTGCGCGATTGCCGACCCCGGCCCGCAAGCTGAAGCCTTTGCCGCCGAATGCGGCGTGCCGTATTACGCCGACCACCGTCAGTTGCTGGCGCATGTCCGCCCCGAGGCAGTGATCGTCGCCAACCCGAACAACCTGCATGTGGCTACCGCCCTGGACTGTGTCGAGGCTGGCGTGCCGGTACTGGTGGAAAAGCCGGTTGGGGTGCACCTGGATGAAGTCCGCGCGCTGGTGGAGGCATCGCGCCGCCGTGGTGTACCCGTGCTGGTCGGCCATCACCGGCGGCACAACCCGCTGATCGCCAGCGCGCAGGGGATGATCGCCGACGGGGCGCTGGGCCGGCTGATCAATGTCACCGCGCTGTGGCAGTTGCAGAAGCCCGACAGCTATTTCGACACACCATGGCGCCGCGAGCCCGGCGCGGGCTTTCTGCTGACCAACCTGATCCACGACCTGGACCTGCTGCGTTACCTGTGTGGTGAAGTGGTGCAGGTGCAGGCCTTTACCCGCAACGACGTGCGCGGTTATGCCAACGAGGACAGCGCGGCAGTGCTGCTGGAATTCGCTAACGGGGCACTGGGCAGCCTGACCGGATCCGATGCGGTGGCGGCACCGTGGAGCTGGGAGCTGAGCTCGGGTGAAAGCCCGATCTACCCGCGCCAAGAGGCCCAACCGTGCTACCTGCTTGCCGGCACCCGCGGTGCGCTGAGCATCCCGCAGCTCAAGCACTGGCAATACGCCGAGGCCAACGCGGGTTGGCACACGCCGCTGCTCGAGAGCGGGGCGGACATCCCGGCCGGAGCGGCGTTGACCCTGCAATTGCAGCACTTTGTTCGTGTTGCCCGAGGTGAACAGGCACCGCTGACCGATGCCGCCGACGGTGGCCGCACCCTGGCGTTGGTCGAGGCAATCCGCCAGGCGGCCGCCAGCGGCCGTGCTTGCGCACCCGAACTCATCGCCTGACAACTAACCCCGGTTCTTCAGGAAACAACCATGACCGACCGTATCTTTTCCCTGGCCGCCTTGACGGTACTTGAGCTGTCCCCACCCGCAATGATCGAAGCTGCCGCCCGCGCCGGCTACAGCCACGTGGGCCTGCGCCTGGTGCCGGCCACGCTTGAGGAGCAGCACTTCCCGCTGGCCACCGACCGCGAGCTGCGCCGCCAGACCCAGGCGCGGCTGCGCGACACTGGCATCAAGGTCCTCGACCTGGAAATCCTGCGCCTCAAGCCCGACACCCGCGTTGCCGACTTCGAGCCGACCCTGGCGGTGGGTGCCGAACTGGGCGGCAGCGAACTACTGGTGGCCGGCAATGACCCGAGCGAGGCCCGCCTCACCGAGCGCTTTGCGGAACTGTGCGACCTGGCCGCCGGCTATGGCATTTATCCGCACCTGGAGTTCATGCCCTGGACCGACGTGCGCGACCTGCACCAGGCCATGCGCATCGTTGCCAATGCCGACCGCGCGAATGGCTGCGTGTTGGTGGATGCATTCCACTTCAACCGCTCGCAATCGTCGCTCGATGACCTGGCGCGCCTGGCTCCGCAACGCATGCGCTATGCCCAGTTATGTGATGTGGCCGGGCCGGTGCCCGATGACATGGACGAAATCCTGCGCCAGGCGCGTAACGAACGGCGATTCCCGGGGGAGGGGGATGCAGACCTGATTAGCCTCTTGCGGGGCTTGCCGGCAACGGTGCCCCTGAGCCTGGAGATTCCGACCCGGCGGTTGCTGGAACAGGGGGTGAGTGGTGAACAGCGGGCGCGGATGGCGCTGGAAAAGGCCAAGGCGCTAGTGGCCCAGCTTTAAACGGAAGGGGCCGCTGTGCGGCCCCGCCCTGGCATGCCAGCATTTACTAGCGGTCAGTAACGCAGCCGTGTTCGATCAAACTACTTGCGCGCCAGCAGCACTGCAGCCAAACCCACGGCCAGCATGGCGATAGCGGCGCCCACCCAGCCGAGCGCAGGCAGGCCGAGGTGCTCGATGGTCGCCCCACCGATGGCCGCACCCAGGCCGATCCCGCCGTTGGCCGCCGAGACGTTGAGCGTGCCAGCAAGCGCTTGCGCCCTGGAGCCGGCGATCATCACGCGCACCTGGCAAACGGGAAACAGCGCAGTGTAGGCAATGCCCCAGGCCGCCAGTGCAACAATCAGCAGCCACAGTGTGTTCACTGCCGGCGCTGCGGCTGCCATGCCGGCACCGAGCACAGTCAGCAGCAGGATCGTCGCCCCCAACGGGCTGCGGTCGACAAGCCGCCCGCCCACGGCATTGCCGATCATGCCTACGGCACCGAAGCCCATCAGCCACCAGCCAACCTGAGGGCCGGGTACCTGTGCAAGGCGCTCCAAAATGTCGGCCAGGTAGGTGTAGGCGCTGAACATCGCAGTGAACACCACCACCGAAAGCAGCACGTGCACAACGAACTTCGGGTCTTTGAGGATGATCGTCTGACGCTCGCCCGCCGGGCGTTGCGGGGCTTTTGGCAGTTGCGGCAGCAGTGCCCACATCAGCACTGCAATGGCCAGGCAAAGCCCTGAAATCAGCCAGAAGGTGCCTCGCCAGCCGAGCGCATTGGCTGCCAGCGTACCCAGCGGGATGCCGAACACGAAGGCGGCGGTGATACCCAGGTAGACCTGGGCAACCGCTTTGCCTTCCTTGCCTTTGCCTGCCAGTTGCGCCGCCGACTCGCTGGCCGTGCCCCAGAACACAGGCAGCGCTGCCGCAGCCAGAATGCGCGAAAACGCCATCGTCCAGAAGTCCGTGGCCACGGCGGACAATGCATTGGACAAGGCAAAGATGATCAGGATACCCAGGAAGAGTTTCCTGCGATCCCAATGGGCAATCGCTGCCGTCAGGAACGGCCCCAGCAACATCACGGTAAACGCGAACACGCTGACCAGCTGGCCCGCTTTGGGGATGCTGATGCCGAGGTCGCGGGCAAGGCCCGGGAGAATCCCCAGGATGATGAATTCGGTGGTCAGCACGGCGAACGCCGCAAGGGTCAGCAACAGGATACTGCTGCTGGTCCGGGCATCAGTTGCTCCCGATATCGGAGCCGTGGTGGCAGGCATGAGCGGGTTACTCCAAACCGGTAAAGTTGGAGCGGGAGGGTATAGTGGAAAAAAAGTATCATCTGCGGTATTTCGGCAATAATGGCGCCGAATAAAATTCCATAATCGAGGTCACCGTGCTCAGCGAACAACGCTTCAAAGGCTTGGTCGTATTCGTGTGTGTCGCCGAGGCCGGCAGTTTCACAGCCGCCGCCGAACGCCTGAACCTGACGACCTCCGCCGTCAGCAAAAGCATCGCACGCCTGGAAGAACGGCTGAGCATCAAGCTCTTCGAGCGCACCACTCGCCGTCTTGCACTGACCGATGCAGGCCTCAATTACTACCAAACCTGCAAACGCATGCTGGCCAGCCTGGATGAGGCCGAACTGGACATGCACGCGGACCAGACCGAGCCTCGCGGCCGGGTGCGTATCGACCTGCCTGCTTCATACGGCAAACTGCGGGTGATGCCGGTGCTGATCGACTTCATCGCCGAACACCCGTTGCTCATGCCGCATATCACGCTGACGGACCGCTTCGTCGACCAGGTGGAGGAGGGCATCGACATTGTGGTACGCATTGGCGGCCCGGAGACATGGCCTGCGGGGGTCGAGCGGCGCTTGATGGGTGTCCAGCGGCAGATTTTTTGCGCGGCGCCCAGCTACCTGGCGCGCCAAGGCAAACCCACGACTGAACGGGACTTGCATGAGCACGGCTGCGTGCTCTACGGCAAGCGTGACGGCGGGGTCTACCCACTTCACTTCCCGGGCTCCCAGGCAGGCGACAGCGAGCAACGCGTTGTCTCGGGCCGGATCGCCATCGGCGATGCGCAAGGGCAGCTGGCGATGGTGCTGGCCGGGTTGGGGATTGCCCAGCTTCCTACCTGGCTGGTGCAGGCGCATCTTGATGCGGGCACGCTAGTGAACATCTTGCCCCAGCTGACCACCAGCGGGTTGCCTATCAATATTGCATGGCTTGAAAACAGGCAGACGCTGCCAAAGGTTCGTGCACTGGTCGAGGCCATCTATAGCCGCATCAGCGTTGAGGCTGTTGCGCAGCCGGTGTTCGGCCTTACGGCCCCAAAGCACTCCGGCGAGGGCCGCAAGAGCGCTATGAAAAAGGGCGCGGTTTGAACGTCTAATGTCGATCAAGGTTTCGACATACGGATGACGATTCATGAACTTGACCCAAGACGCTGCGAGCGCGCTTCTTGACGGCCATGGCGGACAACGTCCCAACGCTCAGTAGTCAGTACCGGCCTCTGACCACTATCGACCCAAAGCAGACGCTTGCCAGGGCCGGCTGTCGATCAAAATCGCCCGCTGCATGACGATTTGAATCTGCTAACGTGAAGGCCAAATCCGCACGGTAGCGGCCGGCGGCTCATCTGGAGGGGCGATGATGATTCATGGGGAGTGGCATCAGCTACCCTGCTTCGGACGCGGCCTTAGGTTCGCTCAGCGCTATCGCTCCACAGGAACTCCCTGTCGAGTACTACCGGTTGCTGAGCCATAGCAATGGCGGCGAGGGGCCCCTACCTATTGATCCAGAAGCGTTCGTGCCCCTGATGGGAAGGGAGTAAGGCTACTGATCAACACGCTGGTTCGAGGCGGTCTGCATAGCCCTGGCGTAACGGCTATACGATACCTGTAAACAGTCCCGATCAATCTTCTCGTTTGCCAAGGCATAGGACAGGGTCCATACCAATGACATCTCTGCCAAAGGAATCACCACATGTCAAAGCTCTATCCAAGTATTGATCCTGAGGGGCTGGTCGAGTACTCGGTGGTCTACACCGACCGCTCGCTCAATCACATGTCGCAGACATTTCAAGGCGTGATGAAAAACATTTCCAGGACCCTGAAACAGGTCTACAACGCCCAAGCTGTTGCAGTCGTGCCGGGCAGCGGTACATTCGGCATGGAATCGGTCGCGCGACAGTTTGCCACCGGCCAGCATTGCCTGGTGATCCGCAACGGTTGGTTCAGTTATCGCTGGAGCCAGATCCTTGAGATGGGCAACATCCCGGCGGCTACCACGGTGATGAAAGCCCGACCGGTCGACACGGCTCACCAGGCAGCCTACGCGCCCCCGCCTCTGGACGAAGTGCTGGCGGCCATTGAGGCGCATAAGCCGCAGATTGTCTTTGCCCCCCACGTTGAAACCTCATCCGGGATCATACTGCCCGACGATTACTTGCGGGCCATTGGCGACGCCGTGCATGCAGTGGGGGGGCTGTTCGTGCTGGATTGCATCGCCTCAGGCACGCTGTGGGTTGATATGCAAACGTGCGCAGTCGACCTGCTGATCAGCGCACCGCAGAAAGGGTGGAGTGCCTCCCCTTGCTGCGCACTGGTAATGCTCAGTGCTTTGGCCCTCGAGCGCATCGAGCAGACCCATAGCAGTAGCTTTGCCTGCGACCTGAAAAGGTGGCTTCAGATCATGCAGGCTTATGAACAGGGCGGACATGCTTACCATGCGACCATGCCCAGCGATTCTCTCGCGCGATTCAACGACGTGATGAATGAAATGCAAGCCTACGGTTTCGACAAACTCCGCGGTGAACAACAGGCCCTGGGCGATCGGGTGCGCGCCATGTTGACCGGCAAAGGCATCATAAGTGTGGCCGCAGCCGGCTTTCAGGCCCCCGGGGTAGTGGTGAGCTATACCGATGATGCTGACATCAAGAACGGTAGGAAATTTGCAGAGCACGGCCTGCAGATAGCCGCCGGAGTGCCGCTGCAATGTGACGAACCGGCCGACTTCCAGACCTTCCGTATTGGTCTGTTCGGGCTCGAAAAGCTGCACAATATAGAGCGCACGGTCAGCACCCTTGAACAGGCATTGGAAGAAGTGATGGTGAAGTAAGACCTCTTCTTGGCTACCGCACGGCTAGGGTTGTGGGATATGGGGCGATAGTGGTCAGTCGCGACCGGCTGCCTTCGACCCACAGCTGCCGCTCGTAGCCTCGGTAGCACGATATCCGTGAGTACTACGATCCCTTCCAGGCGGCTTACGCGTTGGACGCTCCCGTGGTGATGGCGAGCTAGCGCGCTGCCAAGTGTTGCAACGAAAGAAGCAAAACTCCGATAGGCAGAGCAAGGTCGCCAAGGAGTTTAACGTCAAAAAGAGAGAAATTGGCATCGTCGAAAGCGACAACCAATTCCTGACTTGGAGACATGAAATGACTGACTTCACCCCAACCCCAAACGAAGTTGCGGGCAAAGTAGTGCTGGTGACCGGCGCGGCTAGCGGCATCGGTAAGGCTATCGCCGAGCTTCTTCACACTCGCGGTGCAAAAATAATCGCCGAGGATATCGACCCGAAAGTCTACGCGCTTGAGCGGCCCGGCCTGGTTCCTTTCGTCGCCGACATCACCGTCGACGGCTCTGCCGAGCAAGCAGTGGCGCTGGCGGTAGAGAAGTTCGGCAAGCTGGACGTCCTGGTCAATAACGCCGGTCGCATCCTGTACAAGCCCTTGGTCGAGATGACCCGAGAAGATTGGGAGTGGCAGATGCAAACCAACGTGACGGGTGCGTTTCTTCATTCCCGAGAGGCGATGAAGGAGATGATGAAGAACAAGAGCGGCGCAATCGTGAACATCGCCTCGTACGCGTCCTACTTCGCCTTCCCCGGTATCGCGGCTTACACCGCGTCCAAAGGCGCGTTGGCGCAGTTGACGCGTACCCAGGCGTTGGAAGCTATCGAGCACGGCATTCGGGTCAATGCCATTGGCGTGGGGGATGTGGTTACCAACCTGTTGAACCACTTCATGGAAGACGGTCGTGGGTTCCTGCAAGAGCATGGCAAGTCCGCGCCGATCGGTCGAGCTGCAGCACCGGAAGAGATCGCCGAGATCGTCTCTTTCCTGGCTTCCGAGCGAGCCAGCTTCATTGTCGGTTCGGTGGTCATGGCCGATGGCGGCATGAGCGTCCCGGTAGGTTGATCCTTTGCCTTGTCCGCGTTGTGCTGCATCGGTAGTACAACGCGTTTTCTCGCTACTAGACCTTTGCAACGAAGGCGTCATGACCGCACTTCGTAGACCGATGGAGCAGCCGAGAACGCTGCACGACAAGGGGGCGGTCAATTCATGGTGGCGGGGGATACCCTGGATTTTCGCCAGCAATTCCGTTCCCAGAACCTCTGAATGGTGCGGCCCACTCACTATTTGCGGTATTGAGTGGGCGTGACGCCAACCTCACGTTTGAACACCTGAGAAAAATGGCTTGGGCTGCTGTATCCGATCTCCAAGCCTATATCGATCACGCTCCGATCCGTTTCGACCAAGAGCTGCCGTGCTCTTGCCATCCTCAGTCTGATAAAGAACTGCGACGGGGAATAACCAGCGGCTTTTTTGAACAGCCGGCTGAAGTGGTACTCGCTCATCCCCGCTATTTCGGCCAAGTGCCCGAGATTGAATTCCCCAGCCAGATCGGCCTCCATCGCCGACAGCACCCGGCGCAGTTTGTAAGCGGGCAACGCGTTGCGGCGCACGATATCGTCCGCTGAGCTGTCTAGGTAACCGCGGGCAAGGTGAACGGCAATGCACTGGGCCAGCCCCTGAAGATAAAGAGGGCTAGCCCTGTGCCCCGTCAGCTCCAGGCGAACTTGCTCCAGTAGAACGGACAACCCATCGTCACGCCCACCCGAGACTTCACGTAGTCGAACCGCTTCCACGAAGCCGCCCAAGACCTCATGGATGGCTTTTTCCAAAAGGGGAATGCCGAGATAGATATGCATTACTTCGAAGGGTTCTGCTCCGTCCACTTTCCAGCGCATTTCGTACGGCTGTGCCGAGGTGGTTAAAAAGAAATCACCTTTAGCCACCTGGCTGCATTGCCAATCGCCGTCAAGCTCTCGCTCCTGCACGGCAGCACTCCCTGAAATAATCCACACCAGTAAGGGCTCGGCTACGGCAGGAACGATGAAGCTATTTTCCTCACGCTCCCGGTTAAAGATTTGCACCAACATATCCCGATCGGCCAGAACGTCCGAGGCGGCAAGCCGTTCACCCCGAATGTAAGCCTCCAAACCATGGGCTGAAGTCCGCGCTATAACATCCATGGGAATTGTCGCCTCAGTCAGTAAGCCGGCTCGAACGAGCGATCTCGGGCATTGGTCTCACAGGGTGGCCTCGAAGTTCAAGCCTAGGTGTTCGACAGTGAGGGCCGTTCGCGGACCTGTAGGGGACGTAAAAAAACGCTCTGGATGCGTGTTCTGAAAGGCAGTAGTCGAAAAAAAGCCGGAATGTCTCCATTCCGGCCGGCGTTTCAACGCTCGGGATAGAGAATCATCCCTGCGTGATACAGCACGTTGCTGCGAAACTCCCCGTCGGCAGTAAAGCCGGTGTCATCCACATAGTCGATGTGATCACCCTCTAACCAGTATCGACCTTGATAGGCGCTTTGTTGCCCTCCGCGGGCTTCGTCATACCGGCCGCCAGGCAGGAGCTCATGGCGAATGCGACCGTCAGCCGTCACCCACATGCCAACGTATTTGTCCTGATCCCCAAGTGGTTCACCCATGGCATTTCCTCGCTGTCGACCGGACATTCAGAATGGACTTGCGGTTGGACGCACGATCAGTTCGCTGACATCGACATCCGCAGGCTGTTCTACGGCGTAGGCGATCGCCCGGGCAATCGTTGAGGCTGGAATCGCGATCTTGCGAAACTCGCGCATCTCGGCACGCCCGCCCTCATCGGAGATACTGTCGGCCAGTTCGGACTCGGTGACGCCTGGGGCAATGACGGTGACCCGGATATCACCGCCCACCTCCTGGCGCAAGCCCTCGGAAATGGCCCGTACGGCATATTTGGTAGCGCAGTACACCGCAGCGGTCGGGCTCACAGCGTAGGCTCCAATGGAGGCAATATTGATGATCTGACCGGCGCGCTGTTCTTGCATGAGCGGCAGCGTTGCGGCAATGCCGTGCAGAACGCCGCGAATATTCACATCGATCATCCGGTTCCACTCATCGACCTTGAGCGCTTCGAGTTTCGAAAGCGGCATGACGCCGGCATTGTTGATTAGAACGTCGACGCGGCCGTGCAATTCGACAGCGAAGTCGATGAAGGACTGCATGTCATCCAGGTTGGTGACATCCAGCGCCAGGACATCAGCGATACCGCCTGCTGAACGAATCTCTTTGGCCAGAGTTTCCAGGCGATCTGTGCGGCGGGCGCCCAAGACCACGCGAGCGCCTTTGCTGGCAAGCAGGCGGGCTGTTGCTTCGCCGATGCCACTGCTGGCGCCGGTGATCACGATGACTTTTTGTTCGATGCCGTGCATTTTCATACTCCTGTTTCTGGCTTTAGAGGCCACCGCCGATACGTAGGTGGTGAAGCAAGAGTAAGAAGCCTGGGCTGGGCTGGGTTATCCGATTCCTGCGGGCAACATGCACGATCCTGCGTGAGTGCTCGGCGTTGAACGTCATGCAATGTCGGCGGGCAAAAGGCAAAAAGTGCTTATCTATTTCATCGAACATAAACCACGAAATTAAGTGTCTATTCAGCCATGTGAGGCCGGTCCACACTTCCTCCATACCAGCGTTTCATGGTTACGCCACTCAGGCTCTTGCAGCGCCCGACAGGCTTGCGCACAAACCCGGTGGGTTATCACTTCTTCACGTTGGTGGGATTTCTGCCGCCGGCCATCAGAGCGACCGAGCCTGCAACAAACAGGAACCCACGTCACGCTTTGCACTGACAACCGGCAACGAATCCATCGCAAATCACGGAGTCGCTGTCATGAAAACAGTACATTCAATGATCACTGTAATCGCCTTATCTGCTCTCAGTGCAGGTTCGATGGCACTGCCAGCCAAAGAAATCGGCCATTGGACCAATCAGACCGGCAAAGAAGTGATGGCTCCCCTTGTGGTTGAAAGTGGTGCGAACCGTCTCACTTACCGCCGCGTGGCAGAGGGTGGTGCGGAAGGTCTTAATGCCCGTAGAGTGGCTTGAGTTGATGCTGAACGCGCCACCTATGTCTGACGTGCATAGCCCATCCTACCGAGAGCCCGGCCCGCCGGGCTCTTGCAGTTGAAGGGTTCATTAAGCATCTACCCAAAAGGCTGCCGACCAACTTATTCTTTGCAATAGAAACAGCCTAACGGGAGGTAATGGCAGTGGATGATTGGGACGAAGAGCTGACACGTCTGAGGGCCGAGCTAGCATCAACCATGAAACGTTTTGCTCCGACCTACGGCGTGTTTCAGACGGGAATTGCTCCGCTGCATTTCATACGCAGTGATACTCCAACCGATGTGATCCACACTGTACATAAGCCGGGGTTATGCATCATTGTGCAGGGCCGTAAACAGGTGCAGTTGTGGGAAGAGAGCTATGTCTATGACCCTTTGAACTATCTGGTCGTCTCGGTAACCCTGCCTCTAGCGGGTCGGGTGACAGAGGCATCCCCAGACAAGCCCTATTTCTGCATCCGCCTGGATATCGATCCGGCAGAAATCGCTCAGATGATCGCAGACGTCAGTCCTATCGGCGTGCCGAGCCAACAGCCCCACCGAGGGCTATATCTGGATAAGATCGATAGCTCCTTGCTCGATGCGATGCTGCGACTGGTACGTCTGTTGGATGTCCCATCAGACATCCCAGCGTTGGCGCCGCTTGTACTAAGAGAAATTTTCTACCGACTGCTCAAAGGCCGGCAGGGTCAGCGTTTACATGAGATAGCCATAACCGATAGCCAGACCCATCGCGTGACTCGTGCCATTGAGTGGCTGAACAATAATTATGCACAGCCGTTGCACATTGATGAGCTAGCGAGCTACGTCAACCTGAGTAACTCCACGCTTCATCATCGATTTAAGGCTGTCACCGCAATGAGTCCTTTGCAGTATCAAAAACAACTTCGCCTCCAGCACGCACGCAGGTTGATGATCTCAGACGGACTGGATGTTTCCACAGCCGGGTTCAAAGTGGGTTATGAAAGCCCGTCACAGTTCAGCCGTGAATACAGCCGAATGTTTGGGGCTCCACCGAGCCGAGATATCGCGAAGCTTCGGTCTCTCGGGTGAGGTGCTGCTGAAGGCTTGGCTAAAACAATCCTGATGGCGGACGTCGAGCAGAATGAGGTGCAGTGCCTCATGGTCCGCTATGGGGCGAAAGCGGTCAGTCGAGAGTGGCAGCTTTCGACCCAAAGCGGTCATCCCTAGGTTAGTTCCCTAGATCGCCTCACATCTGGTTGTTAGCCGCCAGGTGACATACCAAGCCCTCATCTTCGACAGAATCTCGAGAGGAATCGTTGGGACGTTCGTTACGGCTATTCGCGAATCAGAACCTATGTCGATCACTGACTAGTCATGTGATTCGCAATGCATTAAGCAGATTCGTGAAGGTGAGCCCATAACACGCGCAACATCGACCCTAAGGATATTGATGAGAAATTTATGCTTATATACTGATTAATACTCATTAGTCGGCGGCTCAATCACCCGTAGAATGGCGGCCACTTTGGATGGCTAATGGGGCCTTCTCCATCACTAGCGGACCATGGAACATGAATCTTAACCGTGCAAACTTTGCCGATTTCGTTTATTTCCTGGCCATTGTCCGGCACCAGAGCTTCAGCCGGGCGGGCAAGGAGGTTGGCATCAGTGCGTCCGCGTTGAGCCATGCCATCAAGGGGCTTGAGACGCGTCTCGGCGTTCGTCTCCTCAACCGCACCACTCGCAGTGTCACGCTGACGGCGGCAGGCGAGGAGTTGCACGGCTTTATCTGCAAGCCTATGGACGAAATCGCTCAAGCAGCCGAAGCGTTGAATCGTTATCGGGATGAGCCTACCGGGCGTATTCGTCTTAATCTTCTCAGTGACGCTGCCGATCTCTTGCTGGGCCCGGTTCTCCCGGTCTTTAACGACCGCTACCCGGACATGCAAGTCGATTTGACAGTCACCAACTTGATCGTAGACGTCATCGGCGGCGGGCACGATGCTGGTATTCGTTACGGCGGCACGGTGCCCGAAGACATGATCGCCCAGCGTCTGTCACCAGACATCCGTTGGGTCGTGGCAGGCAGTCCGGACTATCTCAAACGTTTCGGCGTGCCGCAGCATCCGAACGATCTTGTGCAACATCGTTGCCTGCGCATTCGCCTGGGGAATGGCGCAATGTATGACTGGGAATTCGAAAAGGACGGTGAGCAGTTGGCAATTGCTGTTCCGGGCTGCATCACCATCGACGAGACACGCGTCGGGCTTTCGCTGGTGCGCCAGGGAGCTGGTCTGATGTACGCCCCGGAGCCTGCGATTGCTCCTCTGGTGGAGCGCGGGGAGGTGATCCGGGTGCTCGATGACTGGGCCAGCGTGGCACCGGGATTCCACATGTACTTTTCGAGCCACAGGCAGGTCCCGATGGGCCTGACGCTGTTGATCGACCTGATCAGGGAACTTAAACCAATGGGGGAGTGCCTGCCGTAGCCGCATCAGACCTCGATGCGGCTGGCTTTCTCAGACTCGTTTCGAGGCGGCTATATCGATGACGAATCGATAGCGCACATCCTTATCGATAACTCGTGCATAGGCCTGGTCAATCTCGTCTGGCTTGATCAATTCGATATCCGCGGAGATGTTACGTGCCGCACAGTAATCGATGACTTCTTGAGTTTCGGCGATCCCGCCAATCAGGGAACCGGCGAATGTTTTGCGTCCAAACGCCATGAGCATTCCGCTTAATCCTTGCAGGTCATCCAGAGCGCCGACGTTAACGAAGGTCGCATCTAGTTTCAGCAGGTTGACGAAGCGCTGCATGGGGTAGGCCTGCGGCACCGTGGAAATGATCAGGTCGAAGTGGTTGGCGAGTCGATCAAAGGCTGCTTCATCGCTCCACAAGATCGCCTCACGCGCACCCAAGCGCTTGGCGTCCTGAACTTTGCTGGCAGTGGTGGTGAAGACCGTCACCTCGGCTCGCCGAGCGGCACCCAGTTTCACTGCAACATGTCCTAATCCTCCCAGGCCGATGACGGCGACTTTTTGCCCGGGTTTGAGGTTCCAGTGCTGCATCGGTGAGAAGGTCGTGACGCCCGCGCAAAGCAGTGGCGTCATGGCTGCCAGGTTGGCGCCCGAAGGCATTCGGATCGCAAAATGCTCGGCCACCACGATGCGTTCGCAGTAGCCGCCATACGTCATCCCTCCCAACACCTTGTCTGGGGATGCGTAGGTGAATGTCGTCCCTTTGAGACAGTTCTGTTCGCGGTCTGCCAGGCAATTTTCGCAGGTGCCGCATGCGTCCACCATGCACCCGACGCCTGCATAATCACCCACCTTGAATTTGGTGACCTGCGCTCCAATGGCTGAGACTTTACCGACAATTTCATGGCCAGGAACGCAGGGGTAGGGTGTCTCGGACCATTCGCTGTGTGCGATGTGGATATCCGAGTGGCAGACGCCTGCGTACTCGATATCGATCAACACATCTTTGGGGCCCACGGCCCGGCGCTGGATCTGCATTGGTGCAAAGCCCGCCCGGACCCCTTTCGTGCCGTAGGCACGGACGCTGAACGGACCTTTGAGTTGTGCAGGTTCCGAAGCCTGGGCTACTGACTCGCCTGCTCCGCTCAGCAAGGGAGCAGCCGCCAGTCCTGCTCCCGCCATCAATACTTTGCGCCGACTCATGGCCGAAGGCGTCGCGTCGGATGTCTTCTCTTCACTCATGCAACTTCGCTCCTCAGGTTTTCTTGCGGCCAGCAAATACATCGTTGACTACGGGCACTGCGGTAAACACATTCGGCCATCCGGTGTAGAACGCCAGTTGTGTCAGCACCTCAGAGGCTTCTCCCTGAGTCAGCCCGTTGTCCATGGCTCGGTTGAGGTGCGCGCCGAGCTGTGCGACCTGCCCGGTGGCGATCAAAGCGCTGACCGTTATGAGGCTTCGATCCCGTGGAGCGAGCCCGGGTCGTAGCCACAAGTCGTGAAAGAGAGCAGCGCTGGTGTAATGCACCACACCCGGTGATACCGGACCGACTGTCTTGTCGACGAAGGTCGTGCGCACTTTCTCTGATGTTTGGTCGATAGGTAGCAGCGGGGGGGATACGGGGGGGAGTTGATCCGCTGTGACGCCGCGATGGGCGAACACCTGCTTGGTCACCAGAATGGTTGCGGTGGCATTGCCCCAACCGGTGTAGAAGGCCAGATGGTTGATGACTTCGGAAATTTCCGAAGGCTTGACGCCGTTATCCAGGGCCAGGTTCAGGTGGTACGCCAATTCGACGGTTTGCTGCTTGGAAATCAGCACTGCGAGGGTAACCAGACTGCGGTCGCGAGGAGACAACCCTGGGCGTTTCCACACTTCCCCGAGCAGCATCGATTCAGTGTTGTGTGCCAGCGTTGGAGACACGGCACGCATGTCATCCAGGCTTGGAACAGGAGGTGTTTGAGCCGAGTCGCCGGGCGTGTGGTTGGAGCACGCTGCCAGCAGCAATGACAGAGAGGCCAATCCTAGCTTCACCAACTTCATCGTGAGGCCTCGTACTGTGCCTCAGTGACAGGCTCCAGCCACTCCACATTCTTGCCATCCAGGGATTCCTGGATCGCAATGTGGCTCATCCCGGTCGTTGCAGTCGCGCCATGCCAATGTTTGACGCCGGGTGGCGTCCAGATCACATCGCCAGGCTTGATGACGATTTTCTCGCCGTTTTCCTGCTGTATCCAGCCCATGCCAGCCGTGACGACCAACGTCTGCCCCAAGGGATGGGTGTGCCACACCGAGCGCGCGCCGGGCTGAAAGGTAACCGCACCTGCCGACACCTTCGAGGGCGCACGTACCGCGATCAGTGGATCAATTCGGGCGCTACCCACAAAATTTCCGGGTGCACCCATGATGGAGGCCTGCTCGCCATTGCGAATCACGTTCATGGTTTTCTCGGCGGGAATGTCGGCGCCGTAGCCAGACATCGTGGCCATCAATGTCGCGGCCAGCGTAGATAGGGTGGCGAGTGCTCTCATCGGTAAGCTCCTGCTCGTTAAACGGAAGAGCTGAAACGCTAGTGGAACATCTTCGGCAGAACTACCCCACAAATCCTGCATGAAGCGATGAGCAATGCTCATCAATTAGCCAGCCGAACAACGTCAACGCTGCTTGGGTGATTGATGAGTAATACTCACAGGAACATCCCGCTTTAGGCGGGTACTTGTCTCAGTCGAGGTTGATTACCGTAACCCCACCGAACAATGGCGTCGCGTTGCCCCTTTCCAGCATTGAAGATCAAGGGTCCAGGAGAATGATCCCACGCGGCAAGCATTCGTATTTTCCCCCGAGAGAACACACAGTGAGCAAACTGGAGGTGATTGCGTCGCGTGGTGACGTCGCGCTGGCCGAAGTATCGACAAATACTGTTGAGCATGGGTTGCGGGTTCTGCTGATTCTCAGTGCGTTACTGGCGTTTGCCTCCATTTCCACTGATCTCTACCTGCCCGCGATGCCGGTCATGGCGACGTCGCTGCATGCCACCAGCGGCATGATGGAACTGACGGTCAGCGGTTATCTGGCGGGGTTCAGTCTGGGCCAGCTGTTTTGGGGGCCGTTCAGTGATCGCTTCGGGCGGCGCCTGCCAGTCGCCTTGGGGTTGCTGCTGTTTATCATTGGTTCCAGCGGCTGCGCGCTTGCTGCCGACGGCTCGACGATCATCTTCTGGCGAGTTATTCAGGCATTGGGAGCGTGCGCCAATGTCGTCCTGGCACGAGCGATGGTGCGTGACCTGTACGAAGGCCAGCGTGCTGCGCAGAAGATGTCGACGCTGATGACCATCATGGCAATTGCCCCATTGGCGGGTCCGACTGTGGGTGGGCAGATTCTGCACTGGTTGTCCTGGCAGGCGATCTTCTGGACGTTGGTGCTGGTTGCGCTGACGACCTTGGCCAGTCTGCTGTGGCTGCCCGAGACCCTCCCAGCTCACCGTCGAACGCTTACATCACCCCGTGCAGTCGTGATGCGCTACGGAAGTTTGCTAAGCCACCGCAAATTCATCGGTTATGTCGCTGCGGGTGGGTTCTTTTACGCCGGAACATTCGCGTACATCGCCGGTTCTCCGTTTGCCTACATCACCTATCACCACGTCACCCCCCAATGGTATGGCGCCTTGTTTGGCGCTGGGATCGTCGGGCTGATGCTCACCAATCAGATCAACGCCAAGCTGCTCAACCGCTACACCAGCGACACGATGATGACCGTGGGCGGGTTGGTCTCTTGCGTGGCCGGACTGGTGCTCGCCATCAATACGTGGGCCGATCTGGGCGGACTGCCTCTGATGATCTGCGGCTGCCTTTTATTCGTATCGGCTACGGGGCTGGTGTTGGCGAACTCGATATCGGGCGCGCTCGGCTGTATGCCGCAGTTCGCAGGCTCAGCCTCTGCGCTGGCCGGTGCTCTGCAATACGGCGCGGGCATTTTCGGCTCGGCGCTCGTAGCTATTTTCGCTGACGGCACACCCTGGCCGATGGGGTTGGTACTGGCCGTTTGCGGAGTGGGGTGCCTTATCAGCGCGGTATTGGTGCTGCGCGCCCCTGACGATTATTGAACCATTTTAAAACTTGAACCATTGGAACTGAGGAACACACCCGTGAGCTTTTCATTCGAGAATCAGGTCGCGCTGGTCACCGGCGCTGCGTCCGGTATCGGTCTGGCAACTGCGCAGGCCTTTGCCCGTGCAGGTGCCGCTGTGGCATTGGCCGACGTCAACGGCGAAGCCGCGCAGGCGGCTGCCGAGGCTTTGATCGCCGAAGGTCATCGCGCCATCGGGATTCGTTGCGACGTATCTGACATGGATCAGGTCGAAGCCATGGTCAAGGAAACCGTCGCCGCTTTTGGCCGTCTGGACGCGGCGTTCAACAACGCCGGTATCCAGAACAAACTGGCAGAAATCGCCGATGCGACGGTCGAGGACTACGACAAGGTCATGTCGGTCAACCTGCGCGGCGTCTGGAGTTGCATGAAGTTCGAACTGGAACACATGCGCCGCCAAGGCAGCGGCACCATTGTCAATTGCTCGTCTTTGGGTGGTTTGGTGGGTGGTGCCGAACGTGCCAATTATCACGCAGCAAAGCATGGCGTGATCGGCCTGACCAAGAGCGCAGCTCTTGAATACGCCGCTCGCAACATTCGGGTCAACGCCGTGTGTCCAGGCCTGATCTGGACGCCGATGGCCGATCAAATGGTCGCAAGCGGTCAAGGCGAAGCGCTGGCAGGCATGACCCAGATGATTCCGATGGGGCGTCACGGCAAACCTGAAGAGATCGCCGATGCCGTGCTCTGGCTGAGCAGTTCGACCTCGAGCTACGTCACTGGCCAGTCCATCTCGGTGGACGGCGGATTCATCATGCGCTGATGTGATTGCAGCCACATACACCTGACGCCTCACGACAAAACCCCAGACTTCAGATTTCAACTTTGTTGAAGTCATGGTCAGGCTTTGCCTGAACATCATCTGAAAGGAACCCAGATCCATGCCGCCATCGAGCACTCCCAGGTTAACTACTGCACTGCTGATCATCCTCGGTATCGTCGTCTTACTCGTTGGCCTGGCGCTGCTTGTGGGGGGCGGGTATCTCGTCGTGCTGGGCGGGTCGTGGTATTTCGCGTTGGCGGGAGCGGGACTGGTTGTCAGCGGCCTGTTTCTGATACGGCAGCGGTTACCGGGTGCGGTCGTGTATCTGCTGGTGTTCGCGGCGTCTGTCGTCTGGTCGGTGTGGGATGTAGGTCTGGCATTCTGGCCACTGTTTTCCCGGCTGTTCGCGCTGGGCGTGGCGTTGGTTTTCGTGCTGATGGCGGCCCCGCATCTGCGGGCCCGCCGACGTCCCGCCCCGGCTCCGCTGGCGTACCTTACAGCGGCAGTGGTGACGGTCGGTCTGGGGGTGACCTTTTACACCGCGCTGCAACCGCAGCCCATCCAGATGGCTGACGGAACGCCAGCGCCCGTGCCGGGCAAGGCAGTCGGAACGGTCGAGCCTGAGACCGACTGGCGCTATTTCGGCCACACACCATCGGGCACACGCCATGCCATGGTCGACCAGATCACACCGCAAAACGTATCGGGTCTGAAGGTGGCGTGGACCTACCGGACAGGCGAAATTCCCGCAGGCAGCCAAGGCCATGTTGTGACGCCGCTTCATGTCAACGGCATGGTCTACGGCTGCACCCAGTCCAGTCAGTTGTTCGCGCTGGACGCCGACACGGGCAAGGAGATCTGGCATCACGATCCCAAGGTGCAGGCAAACAACACCTACCCGCGCTGTCGCGGCGTGGGTTACTACGACGCGACACCTGAGCAAGCCGCCTCTGCCACGGTTGCAGGCCCACAAGCCTGTACACGACGGATCATCGCCACCACCGTCGATGCACGACTGGTCGCAGTGGATGCGCAGACCGGGCAGGCCTGCACTGATTTTGGCGACCATGGCAGCGTGAGTTTGCGCATTGGCATGGGAGGCCAGGATCAGGACCTGTATTTTCCGACTGCGGCACCCACAGTGGTTCGTGATCTGATCGTTGTCGGCGGGCTGGTGTGGGACAACCAGAAAACCGGCGAACCGTCTGGCGTAGTCCGCGCGTTCAATGCGCAAACCGGGCAACTCGCCTGGGCTTGGGATCTGGGTAATCCGGCGATTACACGTGAGCCGCCAGAAGGTCAAACCTACACCCCTGGCACACCTAATGTCTGGTCCACACCTGCCTTCGACGATGCGCTGGGTTTGATCTACCTGCCCACCGGCAACGCGACCCCGGATTTTTGGGGCGGCCATCGCACCGAAGCCGATGATCGGTATTCATCTTCCGTCGTCGCGCTGGACATTGCGACCGGCCGCGAACGCTGGCGTTTCCAGACCGTTCATCATGATCTGTGGGACTACGATGTACCTTCGCAACCGGCGCTTTACGACGTTCCGGATGGCCATGGCGGCGTGCTCCCGGCGCTCATCCAGACCACCAAGCGCGGCCAGATTTTCATGCTTGACCGTCGCACCGGCACCCCGATAGCGCAGGTCGAGGAGCGACCGGTTCCACAGGGCGGCGTGGCAGACGATCACACGGAGCCGACGCAGCCTTACTCCGTGGGCATGCCGTCCATTGGCACCGAGCCGCTCAGTGAAAAACGCATGTGGGGCCTCACGCCGCTAGATCAGTTGATATGCCGAATCGATTTTCGCAAGGCGCGCTATGAGGGTGAATTCACGCCGCCGAGCGAGCGTCTGACGATTCAATATCCGAGCTGGTTGGGAGGCATGAACTGGGGTTCGGTTTCCATCGCTGAGAACCTTGGCTACATGATCGTCAACGACACCCGCGTTGCCATCTGGAATCGCATGATTCCACGCGCCGCCTACGACGAGAAAACCCACAGTGGCGGCGGCCATGAAGGCAACGCGCCGCAGGCGGGCACTCCTTGGGGTATCGAGCAAGGCCGCTTCCTGTCGCCGCTTGGGATTCCATGCCAGGAGCCGCCTTACGGCACTCTCACGGCCATTGATCTGGCGACGCGCAAGGTGGCGTGGTCGATGCCGTTGGGCACCACCGAACAGACCGGCCCGCTGGGTATCGCGACCCATTTGCCGATGCCGATTGGCATGCCTACGCGGGGAGGGCCGATCACCACTTCGACAGGGCTGGTGTTCATGGCCGGCACTCAGGATTTCTATATCCGGGCCTTCGATGTACGCACGGGTGATGAACTCTGGAAAGGGCGCTTGCCGGTTGGCGCCGAAGCCACGCCCATGACCTATGTCTCGCCGAAGACGGGCAGGCAGTTCGTGCTCATCAGCGCGGGCGGTAACTCTGCTACTACCCAGAAAGGCGATTACATCGTGGCGTATGCACTGCCCCAATGAACCTGGCAGGGGGGCTGTGAAGTGGTTTTTTTGGTGATGCTGTACGTACGGGAGAGGTCATGTTGAACGTCAAAGCAATCTTGGGAGTGATGGCGATGGTGGTTTTACCGGTACAACAGGCGGTGAGCGGTGAATCGCAAGGCCGGGTCATCCGCATCGCCCAGCTTGAGATCGATCCTGCGCAACTGGCCGCCTATGAGCGTGCGGTCAAGGAAGAAATTGCAGAGTCGATCCGGGTCGAGCCGGGTGTGGTGTCCATCTATTCGGTGGCCGACAAGGATCACCCTAACCAACTTCATTTTTTTGAAATCTACGCCAGCGACGCGGCCTACCGCAGCCACATCGCCTCGCCTCACTTCCAGAAATATGTCGCGGTCACTCAGATAATGATCCTGAGCAAACGTTTGATCGAAACCAAACCGGTGATGCTGGATGCGCAGCCTGGCGCTGGCGAGCGATTGACTGCCCCGTGAGGGTTCTGCTGCTCTCATCTCAGATTTTGCTGTATGGCGGGATATAGGCCAATTCTTCGGTTTCTACGTTGCCGAACTCCCGGCTTTCAAGGCCTCTACCACAAGGGCGACCGCCTGTGACGTTTGCCGCCTGCTGGGGTAGAAAAGGTGATAGCCGGGGTAGGTGGGGAACCATTCTTCAAGTACCCAGGCCAGTTGCCCGGTCTCGACGTGAGGCTTTGCCAGGTCGAAGGGAACGTAAGCCAAGCCGAAGCCTTCCAGTGCGGCCTCCAGCATCTGATACGTACTGTTGAACACCCACTGCCCATCGACCCTGACCTGCAAATCGCGCCCCCCTTTGCTCAGTTCCCAAGGCATCAGCGAATCCCGGGTTGGCAGCCGCAGGTTGATGCAGTTGTGATGGGTGAGGTCTTGGGGTGTCACGCAAGGGCCGTTTGCAGCCAGGTAATGTGGCGCGCCGACGATAGCCATGGTGAGGTCCGGGCTGATACGGGCGGCGATCATGTCTTTCTCGACTTGATCGCCCAGACGAATCCCGATGTCGTAGCTTTGCTCGACGATGTTCGCCAGCCCGTAATCATTGATCAATTCGACCCGAATATCCGGGTACTCATGCAGAAGCAATTTCAGACGCGGCCAGACATAGGCCTGTGTTGCGTAGTCAGTGGTTGTGATTCGGACTGTACCGGTCGGCCTGTCGCGAAGGTCGCTCAGCGCCTCCAGTTCTGCATCGATTTCCTCAAAACGAGGAGTGATCGCGGCCAACACTCTCCTTCCCGCCTCGGTGGGGGAGACGCTTCGTGTGGTGCGGGTTAGTAGTCGCAGCCCCATCCGGGTTTCCAAGGCACTGATGGTGCGGCTCAGTGCCGATTGCGAAATGCCCAGCTGAGCGGCAGCGCGGGTGAAGTTTCGCTCGCGGGCCACGGTCAGCAACGCGAACAAATCATTCAGGTTTTCTCGCATTGATGCTCCTGAGCATAAGTGCATGCCAATTCTGCCGTCTAATCATAGGTCCTGAATGATCTTAGAGTAAGTCCACGGCTGAAGCGGTGGACTGCCTTGGCGTTCTTCAATGACTTAACGGATCAAAAGAGGGTATTTATGGAACTCAAACGTGTTGGCTCGCAGGCTTCGATGAAAGGCCCGGAAGCCTGGTTCACTGGTACGGTGCGCGTCGATCCTCTGAACTTCCCGCCAGAACCTTCACGGGTGACGGTGGCTAGCGTAACTTTCGAGCCGGGTGCCCGTTCCGCCTGGCATACCCATCCGCTGGGGCAAACGCTCATCGTTACCGCAGGCTGCGGCTGGACTCAATGCGAAGGCGAGCCGATCGTTGAAATTCGTGCCGGTGACGTGATCTGGTGTCCGCCTGGCCATAAACATTGGCACGGGGCGTCAGCGACCACGTCGATGACACACATCGCCATTCAAGAAGCTTTAGACGGTGTGAACGTCGTCTGGATGGAGAAGGTGACGGATGAGGAATACAACGTCGGCCCTACCTCTACTCCCCACGACCACAGTCATTGATGGGGGGACTCGATCGTCCATCCTTTTTCCTCTCAGATCAAATGGGGACACCCATAGGCCTCATTGACGGCGACCTCTGAGTTTTTCAAGTTTGCGGTTCTACGCCCGTGCACGAGGTCTACAAATGTCCGCTTCTGGCCGATAGCGGTCACTCCACATCAAATGACTAGGGTGGAGCCACCTGACCTGCACAACGACGACTGCCAGTCCTCGAAGAGGTTTGCCAGCCGAAGCAGCGGGCAGCCTCTGAGTTCCGAGCCTATTCATCGTCAGCCCGACAGAGAGGGCACCAGCGGAATCGTTGTATGTGCTGACCCTTCAGGCACTGCCCGTGTCAGCAGCGAACTTGGGTTTCGCGCTCATCGAACTCCGATTGCGCCTCCATGACAGTGGACAGATGCTGGACCGTCCAAAGGCGTAGCGCCGTGAAAGGCTCCTCCAGAGTCCGTCCCAAGGGGGTTATTCGATATTCCACTGCCACCTGCGAAGAGGGAATGACAAGACGAGCAAGTATCCCGTTGCGTTCGAGTCGCCTCAGGGCTTGCGTCAACGCTTTTTGCGTGATGCCCTCCAGACACCGTTTCAGTTCATTGAAACGCAGTGGCTTCTCGCAAAGCGCTGTGAGAATCAGCATCGTCCACTTATCACCGATTTGATCCAGTAAATAACGACTCGGGCAACTGGTCGCGTCGTTGGGTATGTCGATCCTGGCGTCAATCATATAAGCCTCTTCGCGTGCATGTGGTGTATTCGGATAAACCTGATGACCTGAAAGTGCGTAATTGTCATTTATTCTGCATCTTATACCCTGACGCCTTACTTCAATCAGGGTGTTAACCATGTCATCTCAACTCGTTCAAGAAACGACTGACAAACTTGCAGTTGCTGAAGCACTTTACCGCTACGCGGCGGGTATCGATCTGCGTGACCCCGCGCTTTTGGCTTCGGTTCTTACGGAAAGTGCAGTTTCTGATTTCAGGCCAGCCGCAGCTAAAGCCGGTTTTGAATACCCTGTTCTGGAGGGGCGGGACACAATTGTGCAAGCCCTGATGGCTTCACTCACCCCGTTCGACACCACGCACTCGGTGAACAATGCCCGCGTCACCATTGACGGGGACAAGGCAGTGCTAGATGCGCTGGTAGAAGCCCAGCACGTGCTGAAAACCGACAGGACTCGTCATTACCTCATGAAAAACCGCTACGACGTTCAGTTGGTCAAACAGGGTGAAACCTGGCTGATCCAGCACATCATCGTGGACAACGTGTGGCGCACGGGAGATCCCTCCGTCCTGGCCGGTGTTTAATTTGTTTACGCCTTAAATACTCTTTGTTCGCTGAGAATGCGCGCAGCGTCTCGTGAAGGCGGCAGCCCGAAGACTTTCGCGTAGTCCCGGCTGAACTGGTTGCTGCTTTCATAGCCGACTTCAAAAGCAACAGCAGTGACACTTTTCGCGTTGGCCACCATCAGCGTGCGCGCCTGAAGCAGGCGAACACGTTTTTGGTATTGCAGCGGACTCAGTGTGGTAACGGCCTTGAAATGCCGGTGAAAGGCCGAGACGCTCATCGCGGCTCTTTCAGCCATGTGTTCGACGCGAATGGATTGGGCAAAGTCGCGGCGGATCCATTGAATGGCTTGATTGACGCGGGCCATGGCCGAGTCTGGCGCAGCGATTTCACGCAGCATCCAGCCGTGAGGGCCTTGCAGTACGCGGTAGAGAATTTCGCGCTCGTAGGCGGGCGCGAGTGCCGCGATACCTTGCGGGTCACCCATCAAGCGCAGCAGCCGCACCCAGGCATCCATCAGCTCAGGCGTGACCGGCGCTACGGAAAAACCCGGATCCTGATCGTGGCGATCCGCTGGAAGCGGTAGATCGGCCAGCAACGTGGTCAGCGCCACCGGGTCGAGCGTCAGGCTTACCGCCAAATAAGGCTCACCTGTCGATGCCGGATGAACAGAGCCCACGGCGGGCAGCTCGATGGACATCACAAAGTACGTCGCCGGGTCATAGTGCAACGTGTGCTCCCCGACAGTCATGGTTTTACTGCCCTGGAGAATCAGGTTGATCATCGGCTCGTAAACGGCGGCCAGCATGTGCTCGGGAATCTCACCCTGCACCATAGCCACCCTGGGAATTCCCGTTTCAGTGCGTCGATTTTCAGCACTTGCAGTCAGGGCTCGCAGTTCATTTAGTTGTGTATTCATGGACTGGATGCTGCCCCGCGCTTTCAGCACTTGGCAAGCAAAAAGCAGAAACAGGCAGGTTTCGAGTAGGAATGGCCACGTTTCGAAGGGGCGTGATCTCTACTGTGGAGGCTCAAGTCATCGACACGGGAATCGCACCATGGGCGTCATCGTTATTACCGGAGGCAGTCGCGGCATCGGCGCGAGCGCCGCTCAACACATTGCAGAGCGAGGGATGGGCGTCATCCTCACCTATAACCAGAATCCCGATGCAGCAAACCAGGTCGTCGGGCAAATCGAGGCGGCGGGTGGCAAGGCCGTTGCACTGCGGTTGGACGTAGGCGATACCGCAAGCTTCGCTGCATTTCGTGATTCGGTGTTCACCGTTCTGGAAATGACCTGGGGCATAACTACGCTGGCTGGATTGGTGAATAACGCAGGGTACGGGCTGTTCAATCCGCTGGAATCGGTCAGCGAGGAACAGTTCGACGGCCTGTTCGCGGTGCACCTTAAAGGGCCTTTTTTCCTGACTCAAACCCTGCTGCCGTTGCTCGAAGACGGCGCCAGCATCGTCAACCTGACCAGTGCTACCACGCGCGTTGCGACCGCAGGCGTAGCGCCCTATGCCGCCTTCAAAGGCGGTCTCGAAGTGCTGACCCGCTACATGGCGAAGGAGCTGGGCGAGCGCGGTATTCGCGCCAATGCGGTTTCTCCCGGTGCAATTCGCACCGAGTTGGGCGGCGGATTGAACGATGAGTTCGAGGCCTTGCTCGCCGGGCAAACCGCGCTGGGCCGGGTGGGTGAGCCGCAAGACGTCGCTCGCGTCATCGCGATGCTGGTGTCTGGCGAAAGCACCTGGATCAATGCCCAGACCATCGAAGTCGCAGGCGGCTACATCATCTGAATTGTCGGAGGCTCCATGCTCGATCATATTTTTCTCTCGGTGAGCGACATCCAGCGCTCGATCCATTTTTACGAGGCGGCATTGACGCCGCTTGGCATCACGGCACGTCTGGATTACGACGGCAAGGACGGCCCGCCCGGTCATCCTGACCTCAAGGGTTTTGGCGCTCATGGCCGAATGTTCTTCTGGCTGCGCGAAGGGGTGGTTGAGGGGCAGGCGGTGCACGTCGGTTTCGTCGCCAATAGCCGTGCCGACGTCGATGCTGCCTATGCAGCGGCCATGGCCCAAGGAGCGACAGACAATGGTGCTCCCGGCGCGCGGCTGCATTACGACCCGAACTACTACGCGGCCAATGTCCTCGACCCGGACGGTTATAGCCTCGAATTCGTCTACAAAAACTGGCAGCACGCCCAATGCAGACCCTGATGATTTATGGTGCGACCGGCTACACCGGGCGTATGGCCGTGAAGCACGCAAAAGCAGCTGGCCTGGAACTGATTCTGGCGGGGCGTAGCGCGAACCGACTGACGCCTCTGGCCGCCGAACTGGATCTGCCGTTTCGCTTGTTCAGCGCTGAACACGTAACGGCAGACGCCCTGGCCGGTATCAGCGTCCTGCTGAATTTCGCCGGGCCATTTGCGCATACCGCCGAGCCGTTGATGCGCGCCTGCATTCAGTCAAGCGTGGACTACCTGGACATCACCGCAGAGATCAACGTCTACCGGCTGGCGGAGTCTCTGGATCTTGAAGCTGCGCAAGCGGGCGTGATGTTACTGCCTGGCGTGGGCTGGGACGTGGTGCCGACTGATTGCCTGGCCCTGCATGTGGCGGCGAGGGTTGAACAACCTCAGTCCCTGAACGTGGCGCTGCAAGTGGCAGGCCCCATGTCTCGCGGCTCGGCATCGAGCGTGAGTGAGATCATCGGCGCAGGTGTGCTGGCGCGTGTCGAAGGTCAACTTGTGGCGACCCCCGATCAGCCACCCCGACAGTTTGATTTTGGAGCCGGCCCAAAGCTGTGCGTGCCACTGTCGTTCGGGGATCTGGTGACCGGTTGGCGATCCACAGGCATTCCCGACATCGCCATGTACGTGCACATCCCGGACGCCGCCTTTCCCGAGGGTGACCTCTCGGAACTGCCTGAAGGGCCAAGTGAAGATGAACGTCTAGCGCATCGTGCGTTTGCCGTAGCCGAGGTCGTGGGAGCAGATGGCAGTAAGGCCCGCTCAGTGATTGAGACGGTCAACGGGTACACCTACACACCGCTGGCAGCAGTTGAGGCGGCGCGTCGTGTGCTGGGCGGTGAGCGTCGAGCGGGTTTCGAAACACCGGCACACCTACTCGGTGTCGGGTTCGCCGAGACCATCGCCGGTACAACCATTACGGATTTCTAGTCAGAGTTGGGCAGCCGAGCAAAGCTGCCCTGACGTCATTCACCGACAACCTCGACAACGAACCACAGGCAGGATGCGATGAACATTTCGATATGCGGCGTGGCGCTGCTCGCACTTTTCACCACCTTGGACTGCTCGGCTGCGTTGCAAACAGACGATCCTGCGGTGGTGTGCGCGATATTGCGGGATACACAATTGCTCGCTGGCAACTGGACGCAAACCTCAAGCAACGGGGCGCGATGTCAAAGTCCCGGTCGGCCAGTGCGCGGCGATGAGCGCCAGGGCAGCGAAATGACTTACTTGGCTGAGGGTGAGGAGGGTCGCGTAAAGCGGGTGTCCCTCATCGTCAAGGTCAAGAATCCAAACGTCCTTGATGCCGCTGAGCGAGAGCTGCTGCACGCGTCGAACCGTCTATCTGTGCGGCTGCTGGGCTTATCGATCCCCACCCAAATTCGCGAGGCGCTAAAAAACCCAGCGGCAGCAAGCGCCCTGGTCGGTAGTGGATCGATTCACGTGTATCGAGAGCAGGCCAAAGGCAGTCATGCCCTGAGCATTTTTGTCGTGATGGAGTAGAAATGCGGGTCGAGCAACGTTCGCAGTCTGTAGAGAAGCAGCGGCTGCTTTCGACCCTTAGCTGACTGCCAACTGCAAGGTGGCACTGACTGACTTGCTCTTCGCTAACGAACTTCAAATAAACGGGAGCGGTCTGCTCGCGGTGGTACCGAGTATACGGGCGGCTCTTTCTTTGGGTGGCCGCTTGGGTCATTAGCGGTCAACTGCGAATGGCTGCGTGGTCTTGACTCGCCCCTCGGCGGGAGGCGGATAAGCCGCATGGTTTCATGCTCGACGTCGTCTATTACTTAATTCATCACCCGAGAGCCTGGGATGCTGCGGCGAGCGGGAATGGCCATCAACGGTACGCTTTGCGAAAGCGAGCGTACATTCGAGGAGGTTTTCGTGGCCAACTTCACAGTTCTGGTGACTGTGCTTTCGATGGTACTGGGTTTGTCCATAACCAGGATCCTGTTGGGCCTCATCACCGTTTTTCGGATCCGCCGCACCGCCAGGCCAGACTGGGTAGCTCTTGCATGGGCCTTCACGCTTTTTCTTTTCCAACTGCAATTCTGGTGGGCCCTCAATGACCTCTCCACCATCAAGAAGGAATTTTCATTCGGAGAATTCCTGCTTCTGGTCAGTCTGACCCTCGCGCTATTCACCGCTGCGGCGTTGATCCTCCCAAGCCGCAGCGAGGACGAACTGGATGGCCTTCAGGTCTACTTTGAGCAGGATGGGCGGTACGCTTTATTGGCGATTTGTACGTACCTCGGACTAGGCAGTGTGATCAATATCGTGTTCTTCCATGCCTCACCATTTCAGCTGTGGGCAGTCTTGGATCTGGTCATGATCACCTTGTCGTCGGCAGCTTTCTTTGCACCGTCACGCCGGCTCTACGCTTCCCTTACATTGGCCTATCTACCGTTGTCGGTATTCGATACCGCCGTGTCATTGAACTCATAGGCAGACCAGCGCTTTGCCGCCTGAAAGCACGGGTTTCTTAGCCTGAAGCTGGGAACGCGTGTCATCGCGAGCAATTGTGATACAGCGGAAAACTCAGCGGCCCGGGTAGTTTGAGATTGCAGAGCGAACACGCTGGCTCCAGAGGCCTGGATACATCAAGCTCGATGACGCATTGGCGATGGCGGAGCAGACGGAGGCCCGATCGCCTACAGCGACGGTCAAGGTATGACCGTCGCTGTCCGACCCATAGCGGCCCGTCGGTATCGGCTGAAATCGGTCAGAATCAGCCGCCCGAGCAGCGGTTTAAAGGACGCCGATTCGAGGCTCAATGCGTGCTGCGCCGATTACTGGATCAAGGGCACGCCACTCAGCGCTTGCAACTGCTCGAAGTCGATATCCGCAAAAATCTCGACCACGCGCAGCCCATCTGAGGTTACATCCAGCACGGCCAGGTCGGTGTAGATGCGGCTGACACAACCGAAGCCGGTCGGCGGGTAGGTGCACTCGGGCACCAACTTGCTTTCGCCGGACTTGGTAAGGTGGTTCATCATCACGAACACGTGGCGGGCGCCAGTGGCCAGGTCCATTGCGCCGCCCACGGCGGGGATCGAACCTGCGGCGCCGGTGTGCCAGTTGGCCAAGTCGCCCTTGACCGATACCTGGAACGCGCCCAGTACGGCGATGTCCAGATGGCCGCCACGCATCATCGAGAACGAATCGGCGTGGTGGAAGAAAGCGCCACCGGGGAGCATGGTGACGTGCTCTTTACCGGCGTTGATTAGGTCATCGTCTTCCTCGTCCGGTGCCGGGCTCGGGCCCATGCCCAGCAGGCCGTTCTCGCTGTGCAGGAATACTTCCTTGTCGCCCAGGTAGTTGGCTACCAGGGTGGGGGCGCCAATGCCCAGGTTTACGTACGCGCCTTCCTGGATGTCTGCGGCCACGCGCTGGGCCATCTCGGTGCGGGAGAGCTTTTTGGTGATGGTCATGGCAGGCCTCAGACAGCTTTGGCAATCGAAGAAGTGGCAGCACCGCTAACGGCAACCACGCGCTGGACGAAGATACCGGGGGTGATAATGTGTTCCGGGTCCAGTTCACCAAGTTCGACAACCTGGTCGACCTGGGCGATGGCGGTCTTGGCGGCCATGGCCATGATCGGGCCGAAGTTACGGGCGGCCTTGCGGTAGGTCAGGTTGCCCCAACGGTCGCCCTTGTGCGCCTTGATCAGTGCGAAGTCGGCGTGCAGCGGCATTTCCAGCACGTACATGCGGCCGTCGATTTCACGGGTTTCCTTACCTTCGGCCAGCAGGGTGCCGTAGCCGGTCGGCGAGAAGAACGCACCGATGCCCGAACCTGCTGCGCGGATGCGCTCGGCCAGGTTGCCTTGCGGCACCACCTCCAGTTCGATCTTGCCGGCGCGGTACAGTTCGTCGAACACGTAGGAGTCGGACTGACGCGGGAACGAGCAGACCACCTTGCGCACGTGGCCCGCCTTAAGCAGGGCGGCCAGACCAATCTCGCCGTTGCCGGCATTGTTGCTGATGATAGTCAGGTCGCGGGCACGAGTGGCGATGAGCCCGTCGATGAGCTCGGACGGCATGCCTGCCGTACCAAAGCCACCGACCATGATGGTCGAACCGTCGATGATGCCTTCTACCGCGCTGGCGACGGACTCAAACGTTTTATTGATCACAGCGAGCTCCTGGTTATTCCTGGAGTTGGGTTGATCTGATCAACCGCTGAGCAGTGCGGGGAATGGTGGCCACTCAGCGATTGGCGTTGTTTTGCTGATGTGGCTCTAGCGTGCCGCAAGACTGGGTAAGAAGGGGAGAGGGAGAAGTGGAATTTGTGCGTTTATCGAACGGTTGTGCGATGTTCGGTTGTCCTCGCTGCCACGCTTTAAACTGTCGCCTGAACGGCGTGCTTCCTGAAAATAGTGCGGAGGATGTCGATGAAGAACGACAGCTTGGGAAACAGATTCAAGCTGTCCTGGGATATACGACGTGAGTATCCGCGGGTGGCGTCTGATATTCCTCCAGCATCTCCGTCAGCCGCCCACTGTGCAGGTACTGGCCCAGACCCCGCTCCAAGTGAGAATCGGCTCAACCTATAACGGGTATCGTTTGACGGTTACAGGCTGGAATTGATGCTTCCGTTCGCTTGTAGTGCTCGCCCGATATTCTTCGCCGCGGTAAGGGTCACGGACAGCGCTCGATGTTCAAGCTCCTCTGTGGTGCACCGCACTGCCGGCGCTGCGATACTGATGGCGCCAACTGGGTAGCCGTCGATATCAAGGACTGGAACGGCGAGGATGCGCAGACCCTCGGCGAACAGCGAGTCGGTGATGATGTACCCATCCTTACGAATCTGCTCCAACACCTCGGACAACGGCCGTGAGAGGGATTTGCTCATGAAGGACGTGGACGAGGAAAGCTCCTGGATGCGCTCAACTTCGTGATCAGGAAGGAACGCGAGGATTGATTGGCCAATCGCGGTCTGGCAAGCCGGCACCGTTGTGCCAATACGAATATCCACTCCAAGCCGAGTGATACCTGCCCTGACACGTTCTAGGTACAGAACGTCTGTGCCTTGCAGCACGGCGAAGCTTGCGGCTTCACTGGTTTCACTGACCAGCCCCCTCAGCACAGGGCGAACCAGACTGCGCAGGTCCGTGTGAGCAATGGCATGGAAGCCCAGGTTGAGGATTTTGAGTGTGAGGGAGAATCGCTTGCTCTCAGGAATTCGAGAAACATAGCCGAGGTCCACCAACGTATTCAGCATGCGATAGGTCGTGCCTGGGTCGAGCTCAGCCTTGGCAGCGATCTGGCTCAGGGTCAGCTCGTCGCTTTCCGCTGTGAAGGCCTCCAGGACTCGAAATCCTTTGGCAAGAGACTGCACAGTGCTGCGCTGATTTTTATCTTCGTCAGCGGCGGTCGTTTCGCTTT
Source organism: Pseudomonas sp. NPDC087185 (assembly GCF_044744955.1). Lineage (NCBI taxonomy): Bacteria > Pseudomonadati > Pseudomonadota > Gammaproteobacteria > Pseudomonadales > Pseudomonadaceae > Pseudomonas > Pseudomonas sp. NPDC087185. The sequence continues at coordinate 796,015 of NZ_JBIUZK010000002.1, forward strand.
TTGTTGAGGTTCTAGGAGCCATGCGCGCTATCCACCTGGTGTAATTCTTGTTTTCGGAATGCGAAAAAATTCGTTAAAGAAGAATAGCACCAGGCGCTGCCTCATCCCACCTTAGATTTCTGCCGCTTACCTAGTTTTCAGGGAGCGAAATGATGGCATCCAACCCTCCATCGTGATTGATTAGGGTGACCTCGCCGCCATGCTGACGGGCTATGGTGCGTACGATGGAGAGGCCCAGGCCGACCCCGCCAGTATTGCGGTTTCTGGAGTGTTCCAAGCGGTAGAACGGGGTAAAAACAGCTTCAAGCTCTGAATCAGGAATACCATTTCCTCTGTCCGTCACCGAAATGTGGACCTGCTTATCCGCACTGTAGACGCGCACATCTGCGCACTCGCCGTATCTCACAGCATTCTCGATGAGATTACGGATCGCTCGCCGTAGAGCGTCAGGCCGGCATTCCAAAATGACTTTTGAGTTGCAGGAGAAAGACACGGCCATTCCCAAGGCGACCATGTCTTCGCACAAGCTTTCGACCAAAGTCCCGATGTCCATGGTCCTGGTTGGCTCGGTCACAGCATTGTCACGGCCGTAACCAATTGCGGCTTCAGTGATAGCCGTAATCTCGTCCAGGGTCGCAAGCATCTTGCGCTGTACTTCAGGATCCTGAATGAACTCAACACGCAGCCTGAGCGAGGTCAACGGAGTTCTAAGGTCGTGGCCCACCGCAGCCAACATGCGCGTACGATCATCGACAAAGCGCTGAATTCTGCGTTGCATCTGGTTGAAGGCTTGGGCGGTGCGACGGATATCTTCAGGCCCATGCTCGCGCAACTCCGTGCCTGAATGGCCTCGGCCCAATCGCTGGGCAGCACGTGCTAAATCTCGCAGGGGCTGGCTGATACCCCTGGCGATCAACACGGCAATCAAAGTGAGGGCCACTGCGGTGATACCCAGGGATACCAATGCTCGGCGACTAAACGGAGAGTCCGTCACTGGCTTGGCGTAAGCGGCATGTAACCACGTTCCATCATTCAGCGGGGTGGCCAGCCCCATGACATTGAGCTGCGGCAAGTAGATGAACCTAGCCGTTCGAGTGGAGGGCCACAGATCTTCGCTCGGCACAGACCAAGCAGCTGTCGCATCAATCGTTGCCGGTGGGACCTCGTCTTCGCTTCGGAACTGCAGAGGGATGCTTCCCTGTGGCTGCCCATGGCTCAAAGGTTCAAGCAAATGCCTACGAGCGAACTTCCACCACTCCGAGGGTTGGCTCGGTGAGGCTGGAAAGAGCCAGAACCGTTCGTAAGCGGTGCTGCTGACCTGGAGCGTCATTTGGCGTTCATCCACGGGCATTCGGTCCAGGAGTGATGCCAAGGATGAGGTTCGACTCAGAAAGTCAGACTTCGCCACCTCCCTAAGCGCACCCGCTCGCTCGTCCCAAAAAATACTGAGCGTCAGCGCTTGGGAGGCTATCAGCGCTAATAACATAAGCCCGATGAATCTTGCGGCTAAATTGGGGTTTCGTAGTTTCATGTTGATTTGGAAACCGGGTGCACAAATGCGTAGCCGCCGCCCCAATGAGTTCTAATATAAATCGGGTTTTTTGGGTCTGGCTCAATCTTTCTGCGAAGCCGGCTGATTTGGTTATCGATACTCCGGTCAAAGGGTTCGCTAGCACGGCCTGAGACTTTATTAAGGAGGTCATCGCGCGTGACGATTTCACCTGGCTTTTCTAATAATGCAGCCAGTAGCCTGAACTCGGTCCCACTCAATGAAACCGATACACCGTCAGCTCCTAATAACTCCCTTAGTTTGCAGTTCAACATCCAATCGCCGAAGCGGATCGACCCCTCTACCAAGCTGGAAGCACCCTCGCTTGCTGACGTGGACCGACGTAGCAAAGCTTTGACGCGAGCCAGCAATTCACGGGGGTTGAAGGGCTTTTTGAGATAGTCATCGCCCCCCATCTCAAGTCCGAGGATTACGTCCAGATCTTCTGTGCGGGCACTCAAAAAAAGTACTGGTGTATTAGAGCGAGAGCGGATGTGCCTGCACAGACTTAATCCGTCTTCGCCGGGCATCATGACATCAAGAATGATTAAGTCAGGGGTATCTTTATCAAGCAGATCCCTGAGTGCGTTGCCATCAGCTACAGCTGTCACACGATAGCCTTCTTGGGACAGGTATTGTGCAACTAGTTCGCGGATGTCTGGATAGTCATCAACGATTGCAATGTGCTGGCTGGAACTCATTTGTAAACCATCTGATGTAGTCGAGTCCTTTCAGCCTAAGGTACAGACGGCATTTTGAAAAGGGCTGCACAAATTGGCCTGATACAAAGCTGATACATTTCTGACAGGTTTGTGAGATTTCAGATGCATAAAACACACAATCCGTCCCACAAGGGACAAACTTTTCACGCCCCTCGGGACTTAGGATTCAGGCTCGATCACACAAACGAGAGCCCTGAGATGAGCAAGTTCAAAAACGCCGTCCTGTTCTGTCTGGTTTGCTCCGCAAGCGCCCTGTCGGTCACCGCCAACGCGGACCCTTCTCCGTACGAGTACGGTAAAACCTTGGATGTTGCGAAGGTCATCAAGCTGAACGAGCCGAACCCTGCGGTTTGCAAGGTCGTGGAGGCCACCATGACCTACGAGGATTCTCAGGGCGCGGTGAAGACCGTTTCCTATCGCCGCCTGGCTGACGTGTGTACCAACCGCTGATTGGCAGCCTTTTGAACCTCTTCGAGCATTCGTTTAGCGCACCTGTTCTTGCGCACCCGGCGGCGATGCCGCTGCCGCCTGCATCACCGTTGGAGTCTTTATGCTTGGCCTAGTCAAGACGGCGCTGCACAAGCCTTACACCTTTGCAGTCCTTGCCATCCTCATCTGTATCGTCGGTCCGCTCGCTGCCTTGCGCACGCCCACTGACGTGTTCCCCGACATCGATATCCCGGTAATCGCGGTTGTATGGCAGTACAACGGGCTTTCGCCGAATGACATGGCCGGTAGGGTGATCTACACCTACGAGCGTGCGCTTGGCACAACCGTTAACGATATCCAGCACATCGAATCGCAGTCGCTGCCTGGGATGGGGATCGTCAAAATCTTCTTCCAATCCGGGGTGGACATCCGCACGGCCAATGCCCAGGTCACAGCGATATCCCAGACGGTGTTGAAACAAATGCCTCCTGGCATCACCCCGCCGATGATCTTGAACTACAAAGCTTCCACTGTTCCGATTTTGCAGATGGCGTTCTCCAGCAGTTCGCTGTCTGAAGCAAAGATTCGAGATCTGGCTCTCAACAGCATCCGTCCACAGCTCTCCAGTATCGAAGGCTTGGCCATGCCTTTCCCCTATGGCGGGAAACAGCGGCAGATCACGCTTGATCTGGACCCTCAGGCGTTGGCGGCCAAAGGCCTCTCCGCCCAGGACGTTGGCAAAGCACTGTCTGCCCAGAACCAGATCATTCCGGTGGGAACGCTCAAACTTGACCGCTCGGAGTACACCGTGTTGTTGAACAACAGCCCGGTAGCAGTTGAGGCACTGAACCAGTTGCCGGTGAAGACGGTGAATGGTGTAACCATCACGCTGGGCCAGGTCGCTCACGTGCGTGACGGTTCGTCGCCGCAGACCAACATCGTGCGTGTAGATGGACGCCGTGCGGTACTGATGCCAGCGCTGAAGAATGGCGCGGTTTCGACCCTTTCGATCGTTCAGCAGATCCGTGAAGCCTTCCCAGCGATGTACGAGGTTCTTCCAGACTCGCTGAAAACGTCGTTACTCGCTGATGCTTCGGTATTCGTGAAGGCCTCGGTAGAAAGCGTGGCTCACGAGGGCATTATCGCGGCCGTGCTCACCAGCTTGATGATCCTGCTGTTCTTGGGCAGCTGGCGAAGCACTGTGATCATCGCGTCTTCCATTCCGTTGGCCATTCTCTCGGCGATCGCGCTACTGTCGGTCACCGGACAAACCTTGAACGTCATGACCCTGGGCGGATTGGCGCTTGCGGTCGGGATTCTGGTCGACGATGCGACGGTCACCATTGAGAACATCAACTGGCATTTGGAACAAGGCAAGGCAGTCAGGGACGCCATCCTCGATGGTGCTCGTCAGATCGTAGGGCCTGCATTCGTATCGCTGCTCTGTATCTGCATCGTGTTCGTACCGATGTTCTTGCTAAACGGTATTGCCGGCTACCTGTTCCGTCCCATGGCGCTCGCGGTCATCTTCGCGATGGGCTCATCGTTCCTGCTCTCACGGACACTGGTGCCGACTATGGCGCTCTTCCTGCTCAAACCCCATCAGGTCGAGTCGGGCGAAGGTCGCCACCCTGAAGAACCGTACCTGAACCACCACGAAGGTGATCACCCCCGCGGCCATTTGACCAAGGGGCTTGTAGCGTTCCAGCAAGGATTCGAAAAACGGTTCTCCGCCATCCGGGACCAATATCTTGATGTGCTGCGCTTCGCCCTTGCACGGCGTCGAGTGTTCCTCGGCTCTTTCCTGGGCTGCGTACTCGCCTCGTTCCTGCTGGTGCCAACGCTCGGCAAGGATTTCTTTCCGGCAGTGGACGGCGGCGCAATCGCATTGCATGTTCGCCTGCCTCTCGGTACTCGGATCGAAGAAAGCGCCGCGATGTTCGACAGGATCGAGGACTCGATTCGTAAGGTCATTCCTGGCAACCAGCTCGCAACCCTCATGGACAACATTGGTATCCCGGCGTCGGGTATCAACATGGCCTACAACAACACCGGCACCACTGGACCTCATGACGGTGACATTCAGATCGAGCTGAAAGCGGGGCATGCGGCTACTGCTTCATACGTGAAAGCGCTGCGCGAGCAATTACCTGTCGAGTTCCCGGGCACCACATTCTCCTTCCTGCCGGCCGACGTAAGCAGTCAAATTCTCAACTTCGGCTCCCCTGCACCGCTGGACGTGCAGATCTCGGGGCCCAATGACGAAGCCAACCGCGCATTTGCTGCAGCGCTGATGAAGCGGCTTCGGTTGATCCCCGGGATTGCTGACCTCAGGCTGCAGCAACCGACCGGCTACCCGACCTTCAAGGTCAGCGTGGACCGCTTGAAAGCTTCGCCGCTGGGTATCACCGAAGCCGACGTTACCAGCAGCATGACATCGTCCCTGGCAGGCAGCTCACAGATTGCGCCGGCGTTCTGGCTCGATCCCAAGTCTGGGGTTTCGTATGGCCTGGTGGCGGCTGCCCCGCAATACCGTATGGATGACCTCAGCAAACTGGAGGCGCTTCCCATCACCGGAGCCGATGGGCGTACGCAGATGCTGGGCAACCTGGCCACCATCACTCGCGAGTCGAGTCCGGCAGTTATCAGCCACTACAACATCCGACCCACGCTCAACCTCTATGCCAATGTCCAGGACCGAGACCTGGGTGGCGTCGCAACAGATATCCAACGCGTGTTGAAAGGTGCCGAATCGATACGTCCCAAAGGCGTCTCCGCTTCGCTGCATGGCCAGATCGAGGCCATGGATGAAGCGTTCAGTGGCCTGATGTTTGGATTGGTCGGGGCAATCGTGCTGATTTACCTACTGACGGTTGTGAACTTCCAATCCTGGATCGATCCGGTGGTGATCATTTCCGCGCTTCCTGCGGGCCTCGCCGGCATTGTCTGGATGCTGTTCCTGACGGGTACGACCCTTTCCGTTCCGGCGCTGACCGGGGCAATTCTGTGCATGGGTGTGGCTACGGCCAACTCAATCCTGATTGTCAGCTTCTGCAGAGAGCGCCTTGCTGCCCACGGCGATGCATTGAAAGCCGCTGTTGAGGCGGGCTTCACGCGCTTCCGCCCCGTGTGCATGACAGCGCTGGCAATGATCATCGGGATGCTACCCACCGCACTGTCCACCGAACAAAACGCTCCGCTGGGCCGCGCTGTGGTCGGCGGATTGATCTTGGCGACATGCGCCACGCTGCTGTTTGTTCCAACACTGTTCAGCCTTGTCCATGGGCGCAAGGGCTCGAACGAACTTTTGATGAATGCTGGAGAACGCCCGGATGTCGCGTAATAAAACCGCCACGACGAATCAGTCGAAAAAATTCTTTGTGGGCGGAGCTGCCTTGGTCATGATCGCCGTGGGCAGCGGCCTCGCTGTTCGTGCGTACCAGGCCAATGCGGTAGAAGCGTGGGCTATTGCACACGCTGAGCCGACTGTGAGCACCGTGATTGCGAGTAACGACTCATCCGAAAAGACGCTCCGGTTACCTGCCACATTGGCCCCTTGGAGTGATGCGCCTATCCATGCTCGGGTCAGTGGATACTTGAAGCGCTGGACGGCCGACTTGGGTACGCGTGTAAGTGCAGGGGACGTGCTGGCAGAGATTGATAGTCCTGAGTTGGACCAGCAGATTGCCCAAGCGAAGGCCGACTTGGAGCAAGCTCGCGCCCAAGCAGCGATTGCCCGCATCACTGCCTCTCGATGGCAGCGACTGTTAGTCGAGCACTCCGTGTCTCAACAAGATGCAGATGAGAAAGCGGCGGACTCCCGCGCTATTTCAGCGCGCGCTGATGGGGCCAAAGCGAACTACGAGCGTCTCCTGCAAATGGGTCAGTTCAAGGTGTTGCGAGCACCGTTCGACGGGATAGTCACTGCCCGTAATACGGATGTTGGCCAGCTGATACATGCGGATAACACTGCCGGCCCTGAGCTGTTCCACATGGTCGCGTTGCATGATTTAAGACTGCTTGTACCCATTCCCCAAAGCTACGCGACCGCGCTTTCGGCAGATTTCAAAGCCAAATTGCGAGTACCTGAGCGTCCAGGTGAAGCATTTGATGCAACACTGATGAGCACTGCGGGCTCGATCGACCAGCGCTCTGGCACCCTGATGGCGCAGTTCAAAGTGAGCAACTCCGATGGCAGGCTTCTCCCAGGGGGATATGCCGAGGTTGAGTTACCCGTTGGCAGTCGGCCAAGCAGCGTCGCCGTGCCTGCAACCAGTTTGATTTTCCGCAAAGCAGGACCGCAGGTAGCTGTGGTGAATAAAGCAGGTTTCGTTGCCCTTCGAGATGTGCACATAGGCCTCGACCTGGGCACAAGTCTGCAATTGGACGCAGGCCTTCAGGCTGGAGAGCAGGTCATCGATAACCCGCCAGATGGGTTACGGGCTGGCGACAAGGTCAAAGTGGCAGAGGGAGTGGTTAACCATGCCCCGAAAGCCTGAGCTTTTATTGCTTGCCGTACTGATCAGTGGGTGTTCGCTTGCACCCCAATACAGCGCGCCGATAGTCGATTTGCCAGCCCAATACTTTGAGCCCGGTTGGCAATCTGCTTCACCGTCTGACGCCACGAAATCAATCGACTGGGGCTTGTTCAACGACACCACCTTGAGCGACCTCCAAGCGCTCCTGATCAAGCGGAACCCGGACATACATGCGGCGCTAGCGCATTACCAAGCCGCCACGGCGTATGCCGCAGGTGTATCCGGGTTGTCTGCGCCTCAGCTGGAGGCTGAGGTGGCCACCCTTCGGCAGCGACAGTCTGACAATCGCCCGCTGCGCGGTGCCAGTCAGCCTTCCGTCTACAACAGTAATACGTTGGGGTTGGCCGGCACGTTGGATCTCGATCTGTGGGGTCGACTGCGCAACGAAGCCTCGATGGCCCAGGCTCAAGCAGAGGCGTCAGCCGAGGATCTGCGAGAAGCTCAGCGCTCGTTGCAAACACAGTTGGCCATCCATTACCTCCGGTTGAGGGGCATGGATGCACAAAGCAAAATTCTTCGCGAGACGATCAACAGCTATGGCCAGGCTCTGAAACTGGTCGAGAGCCGTTATCGCGGCGCGATCGCCTCAGAGCTCGATCTTGTTCGAGCCAAGCACCAACTCTCAGACGCTAAAGCACAGCTTGACGAGACGCTCGGACTGCGCGCGGTAGAGCTCCACATGGTGGCCGCCCTCGTTGGGTCTACTGCTGAGCAATTGAAGCTGGCCTTACCTGATCCGCAGCCTGAGCTGCCCGACATCCCGAAAACGCTTCCCAGCGCTTTGTTACAGCAGAGGCCCGATATTTCCGCTGCTGAGCGCCGAGTTTACGCCGCCAATCGCGGTATCGGCGTAGCGCGGGCCGCAATGTACCCAGATATAGGACTGACCGCCTCAATCGGAGGGCAGACCACCGGGAGCGGCAGCCTCATAGCAGCCAGCAATCGATATTGGGCCTTGGGCCCGTTGATCCACCTGCCGATTTTCGAAGGCGGCCGCTTGCAAGCGCAGGAAGATCAAAAGGTGGCCGAATTTGATGAAGCCTCTGCTCATTACCGCAGCATCGTGCTGAATGCGATTCGCGAGGTTGAGGACAACCTTGCAATGCTCAATCACCTGAAGCAGCAAGCATCGGATGAGAGTGACGCGCTGAGCGCAGCGCAGCGTGCTACGACCCTGGCCACACAGCGCTACAAAGAAGGTGCCATCAGCTACCTGGAGGTCCTCACTGCGCAGACTTTGGACCTCGCAGCTCAGCGAGAGCTGCAGAAGGTTCAGACCAACCTGATGATTCACAGTGCCCGATTGATCGGTGCCATAGGCGGTGAGTGGGGCTCGTAGAGCGCCGCGAAGCTATTCAGGAAGTGCTCATAAAAGCTAATGGAATTTCAGAGGGAATGGACATGGCATAAAAGAATAAAAAATCAGTTGAAGGGCCCAAAAAAGGATGGGCCCTGCCTACTGATGGTGATACTCTATTTGAAAAGAAGAAAAAACTTTCGCAATCCGAAAAACAACAAGGTGCGAAGAAAGATGAAACAGATTTTCAAACAACATGCCTGTTCCAAGCGTGCCGTCTACTCAGATCCAGGCAGCTGCGGCAATTTCGGTCTCTCCGTGATTGGATCATGTCTTTCGCGTGCTATGCCCAGTTCACATCTGAGGCAAGCTGTCATTCGCACCCAAATCAATATCGTCGCCTTTATCCATAAGGCGCGGCGCTTCGGTACTTGCGGCGCTGTCCGGCTTCGCCCCTCGTCGCTGTTCTCAAACGACTCTTTCAACACTCCACTTAATAAAGCCCCTGGCGTTTTTCGCAGCCGTCGTGGACCGGGCTATGAAGTGGTCGTTTTCGAAAAACTGATTACATAGCGTGATAAATCTGAACTGATTCTAAATCAGCTTATAGATTAACTACGCCATTGCACTGTGTTTACCACGGCAAGCTTTTGCTCGCCCCGAAAAACGCAAAAATAATAAAAGGTAGTGCTATGTTGATGCAGCAAGTAGAGACTGAACCCTTGCCGGACAAGGTGAAAAGTCAGGCCAATATAAGTGCCAGATTAGAGAGACTCCCAATCACCAAGCAGGTTTTTTGGGCTCGAAACATTATCGGTGCCGCAACATTCTTTGATGGATACACCGTGATTGCGATCGCCTACGCAATGCCGGTGCTGGCCAAGGAGTGGAGCTTGAGCGGTGCGCAGATCGGCATGATCCTTTCGGCGGGCTATCTGGGCCAGCTGTTCGGTGCGTTGATCTTTGGCTGGCTCGCTGAAAAGCTCGGGCGTATGAAGGTACTGACCTTTACCATCCTCCTGTTCGTGTCGATGGACGTGGCCTGCCTGTTCGCCTCCGGCGCAGCGATGATGATTGCGTTCCGGTTCATCCAAGGCATCGGCACGGGAGGAGAGGTACCTGTAGCCAGTGCTTATATCAACGAGCTAATCGGCTCTAAGAAACGAGGAAAATTCTTCCTCCTTTACGAGGTCATGTTCCTGTTGGGCTTGGTCGGAGCCGGCATCATTGGTTACTTCCTGGTGCCGATATACGGTTGGCAGGCCATGTTCGCCGTTGGGGTTGTCCCCGCCATGCTGCTGATACCGCTGCGCTTCTTCCTGTTCGAATCGCCGCGTTGGCTCGCCTCCAAAGGCCGCTTGGACGAGGCTGATCGAATCGTTACTCGGCTGGAAAATAGCGCGGTTAAAGCCGGCAAAACGTTGCAACCTCCAGTTGAAGTGCCGCAGATCCAAACGGACAAGAACGGTTTGGGCTGGAAAGAGCTTTTCAAGGGCATGTACCTCAAGCGCTCGCTGGTGATCTGGGCAATGTGGTTTGGCTCCTACATGGTCGCCAATGGTCTAATTACCTGGCTGCCAACCCTTTATCGCCAACACTTCAACTTGCCGCTTGAAACGAGCTTGGCCTATGGATTTATGACCTCAGCTGGGGGTGTAGTTGCCGCAGTAATTTGCGCATTGCTTATTGACAAAGTCGGCCGTCGTCGCTGGTATATGGGGGCACTCTTCTTGGCAGCCATCCCATTAGCAATCCTGGCAACTACTGGTGCAAGTGCTCCATTGAAGATTTTGGCCCTGGCAGGTCTAGGATACGCACTGGTTCAAACAGTTACTTTCTCTCTCTATCTCTACTCGGCAGAGCTTTACCCCACTCGACTGCGCGCTTTGGGAACCGGCGTCGGTAGTGCTTGGCTGAGAATGGGTTCTGCACTTGGCCCGATCATTGTAGGCTTTACAGTTTCCGGTGTTGGTGTTCAGTATGTATTCGGAACTTTCGCGGTCGTACTGCTGATCACTGCAATCATCACAGCTTTGTTCGCAATTGAAACCAAAGGGCGGATTCTGGAAGAACTTTCGCCTTGAGTATTAACTGGAAATAACAAGCGGCGGTACCTGACCTAGCAGCAATCTCAGAACACATCAATGTGTGTTTTGCGCCCGCGCATGCGTTAGTTGCGAAAATTAACTAAACCAGAGGTAACAAAAATGAGCACTAAAAACACCATCGACCTGAAAGGCCTCGTTCCTGCTCCAGTAACTCCGTTCACCCGTGACGGCGAAGTTGACTACGCAGCCATTCAGAAACTGGGCTCGTGGCTGGGCAGCATCGAAGGCGTCAAAGGCCTGGTCGTTTTGGGTCACGCTGGTGAAGGTACGTTCCTGACCCAGGCCGAACAGGGCCGCGTCATCCAGGCTTTCAAAGAATCGGTTGGCGGCCGCCTGCCAATCATCGCCGGCATCACCGGTGAAGGTACTCAAGTCGCCGCTGAGGAAGCCAAACGCGCTGTAGACAACGGTGCTGCTGCAGGTCTGGTGTACCCATCCCACGGCTGGCTGCGCTTCGGCTACCAGAAAGGCGCCGCCCAGGACCGCTACAAGGCCATCTACGAAGAAAGCGGTCTGCCGCTGATCCTCTTCCAGTACCCGGACGTGACCAAGGCCACCTACGACCTGGAAACCCAACTGGAAATCGCCAAGCAGCCCGGCGTCTTCGCCATGAAGAACGGTGTTCGTAACATGCGCCGTTGGGACACCGAGATCCCAGTAATCCGTCGTGAAGTGCCGGACCTGCAGATCCTGACCTGCCATGACGAATACCTGCTGCACACCATGTTCGACGTGGACGGTGCCCTGGTTGGCTACGGCGGCCTGACCCCTGAGCCGCTGATCGAGCTGATCGCTGCTGGTAAGCGTCGCGACTACCCAGCTGCTCGTGCCATCCACGACAAGCTGCTGCCGGTAACCCGCAATGTCTACCACCGCGGTTCCCACATGGAAGGCACCGTGGCTCTGAAACACGGCCTGGTTGCCCGAGGCATCCTGGATCACGCCACCGTGCGTTCGCCGCTGCTGCCTCTGGCAGAAGGCGCCGACAAGGAAATCGCTGACGCTCTGCGCAGCGCTGGCCTGGTCTGATCCCAAGCCAAAGCCAGCACCGAGCCTTTTCGGTGCTGGCCTTCAGCTGAAATACCGGCCAGGGCCCTGCGCATCAGGGTCTTGGCATCTTTCGATTCGGATTCTGCTTCACACACGAATAACGATCCGTTTTCCCGGAAGGACGGCATTCGCCCGCTCAACCGGCGATGACAGGCCAACAAAGCCCTTCAATAAAAACAACAGGGGACCGGTCTTGAACATGAATGCAAATCGCAAAAGCCTCGTACTCGTCATTCCTACTCTGCTTCTGCCTATCCATGTTTGGGCTGAAGGGTTCGTGGAAGACACTAGCGCCACTCTGACCTTCAGAAACTTCTTTTTTGAACGCAATTTCACTGCACCTGGTGTCGCTCAGAGCCATGCCCGTGAGTGGACGCAGGGTTTTATCTTTGATCTCAAGTCAGGATTTACACAGGGCACTATTGGCTTCGGCGTGGATGTCTTGGGTAAGTATGCAGTGAAGCTCGACGGGGGCGCAGGTGAGTACGGTGCGCTGCTGTTGCCTAAGGATGGCGATGGTGATCCAGCCGGAAGCTTCGGCAGGCTTGGGGTTGCGGTAAAGGCGAAGCTGTCGAGCACCGAGGTAAAGGTCGGCGAGTGGATGCCTAATTTCCCGATCGTCACCGCAGACGACTTCAGGGCGCTGCCGCAGACTTTCCGCGGCGCTCAGCTCGCTTCGCAAGCGCTCAAGAACTGGTCGTTTTACGCAGGCGAGTTCACCAAGACCAGCCTTCGAAATGACTCCTCCATGGAGGATTTCTCATTCGGATCTGCGCAGTCAGACTCCTTCAAATTCCTAGGTGCTGACTACCGCGCTACCGCTAAAAATACGACTGTCCGTCTCTGGTCGGGGGAGTTGGAAGACATTTACCAGCAGCACTACCTTGGGCTCATCAAGAAATGGCCGCTCAGCCAAGCGATATCGTTTACCTCAAACCTTGGCTATTTCTGGGGCAAAGATGCGGGGGCTGCAAAGGCAGGCTCGCTGGATAACCAGACAGCTTCCGCTCTGTTCAGCCTCAACATCGCTCAGCACTCGATCAGTATCGGGCTGCAAAATGTTTCGGGTGACACCGGGTGGATGCGCATCGGCGGGACCGGCGGCATTTACCTTGCGAACAACACCTTCAACCATGCCTTCGACAATCCTCGCGAAAGATCCTGGCAGGTTCGATATGACCTCAATTTCGTCGGCTACGGGATACCTGGTCTGACTTTCATGACGCGGTATGTGCATGGCGATAACGTGGAATTGAGAAACGTCAAAGACGGTTCGGAATGGGCACGAGAATCAGAACTGGGTTACGTGGTTCAGAGCGGCAAGCTGAAGGATCTGGCCGTGCGGTGGCGAAACTCCAGCGTCCGACGAGATTTCAACGCGAGCGATTACGACGAGAACCGACTGATCGTCAGCTACCCGCTCAACATTTTCTAGGAGGCCGAATCACATCATGCAAATGTACGAAGCTACCGAAGTCATTGAGGTGCTTGGCCAGGCGTCCGCCAATGAGTTGCTCAAGGAGGGGTGGACTCTGCTCGCAATCGTCCCGAGCGCGCAATCGACTCCTTGGTACATTCTCGGGAAGCGCTCTTAGCCGAGTGGCATCTTGTACGGACGCTCCCGGGTCAATTGGGCAGTTTCGAACGGGGAGTTTTACCTCGATAGCGGTCAGTGCTGAGCGGCCGATTCCGACGCAACCAATGACTGCCACGTCCCGACGGAGCGCCAGCCCCAGCACGTCAGGCCATTGCGCCAGCTAATTACGTTATGGCCGACATCTGAATCTTGTATTTCATTTGCACGCGCACGGCTGATTAGCATCGTCGATGTCTTCCTGTCGACGAGAACAACAACGTGAACCTTGGAACGATCATTACCCGAAGTGCCCGCTACTGGCCGGACCACATCGCCGTGGCGGACAGCCAGACACGTCTCACATACGCCCAGCTGGAGCGGCGCGGCAACCGCCTGGCCTCAGCGCTGGGCACGCTGGGTGTGGGCGTCGGCGAGCATGTGGCGATCCTCGCCGCCAACCGCGTGGAGCTGGTCGAAGCGGAAGTGGCGCTGTACAAGGCGGCGATGGTCAAGGTGCCGATCAATGCGCGGCTGTCAGTGGATGAAGTGGTGCGGGTGCTGGAAGACTCCTGCAGCGTTGCACTGATCACCGACGCCCGTTTTGCCCAGGCGCTGGCAGCACGGCGCACGGAGTTGCCGCTGCTGCGCCAGCTGATCGTGCTGGAAGGCGAGGGCGCGGACCTGGGTTATGCCGCGTTGCTCGAGCGCGGCAGTGAGGAATCGCTGGGCCTGGACCCGGCCGACGATGCGTTGGCCGTGCTGCATTACACCTCCGGCAGCTCCGGCGTGCTCAAGGCCGCGATGCTCTCGTTCGGCAACCGCAAGGCGCTGGTACGCAAGAGCATCGCCAGCCCCACACGGCGCTCCGGGCCGGGCGACGTCATGGCCCACGTGGGGCCCATCACCCATGCCAGCGGCATGCAGATCATGCCGCTGCTGGCGGTGGGCGCATGCAACCTGCTGCTCGACCGGTATGACGACCGCCTTTTGCTGGAGACCATCCAGCGCGAGCGTGTGACGCGGCTGTTCCTGGTGCCAGCGATGATCAACCGCCTGGTCAATTACCCCGGCGTCGAACGCTTCGACCTGTCCAGCCTGAAGCTGGTCATGTACGGCGCTGCGCCCATGGCGCCGGCCCTGGTGAAACAGGCCATCGAACTGTTCGGTCCGATTCTCGCGCAAGGTTACGGCGCGGGTGAAACCTGTTCACTGGTCACGGTGCTGACCGAGCAGGACCATTTGGTGGAGGACGGCGATTATCACCGCCTGGCTTCCTGCGGGCGATGCTACTTCGAGACTGACCTGCGGGTGGTCAACGAGGCGTTCGAGGATGTGGCGCCGGGTGAAGTCGGCGAGATTGTGGTCAAGGGCCCGGACGTGATGCAGGGCTACTGGCGCGCCCCGGTGCTCACTGCCGAAGTGATGCGTGACGGCTACTACCTCACCGGCGACCTGGCGACGGTCGATGCCCAGGGGTACGTGTTCATCGTCGATCGCAAGAAGGAAATGATCATCTCCGGCGGGTTCAATGTGTACCCCAGCGAAGTGGAGCAGGTGATCTACGGCTTCCCCGAAGTGTTCGAGGTGGCGGTGGTCGGCGTGCCCGACGCGCAGTGGGGTGAAGCGGTGCGCGCGGTGGTAGTGCTCAAGGCCGGGGCGCAGCTGGAGGCCGCCGAACTGATCGAGCGTTGCGGCCGTGCGCTGGCCGGTTTCAAGAAGCCGCGCGGCGTCGACTTTGTCAGCGAACTGCCGAAAAACCCCAATGGCAAGGTGGTGCGCCGCCTGGTCCGGGACACTTACTGGCAACACAGCGAACGTCGTATCTGACCAGGGAGAATCATCATGTATCAACCCAGTGCAAAGGCTGCGCAGATTATCGAAGCGATCGAGGGTTTCGTCCGCGATCAGGTACGCCCGCTGGAGCAGCAGGCACAGCTGGACTGGGCGCGCCCGCATCCCCAGACGGTGCTGCGGCAGGTATGGAAGCTTTCCAGCGAGCAGGGCCTGTACACCGTCATGCTGCCCGAGAGCATGGGCGGGGCCGGCCTGAACGTGGCCGATCTGTGCGCGGTGAAGGAAGCCACGGTGCTGACAGGCTCCATGCTCGCGTCGCACGTGTTGGGCGAGCTGTCGGGGCCGCCGCGGGTCGGCCACCTGTTCAAGGTGGCAAGCCCCTACCAGGTAGAGACCTTCCTCAAGCCGGTATGCCGCGCTGAAAAGGCCGTGTGCTTTGCCCTGACCGAAGCCGAGGCCGGCTCCGATGCAGCCGCCATTGCCACCCAGGCACGCCGCGACGGTGACCACTACGTGCTCAGCGGCAGCAAGCGTTATATCTCCGGCGCCACCTACGCCGACCTGGCGGTGCTGCTGGCGGTGACCGGGCCGGGTAAGGGCGCCCAGGGCATTTCGGCGTTCTTCGTCGACCTCAACGCCCCGGGTGTGCGAATCGACAGCGATTACTCGGTGATGTCCGGTGGCGGTGCGCATGGCGACATCGTGCTCGACCAGGTGCGCGTGCCGGCGGCCAACCTGATCGGTGAAGAGGGGCAGGGGTTCAAACTGGCCATGGGGCGCATCACCCTCAACCGCCTGCTGCATTGCCCGACCCTGCTGGGGATGGCCGGCCTGGCGCTGAACCTGTCGATCGAACATGCGCGCAGCCGCAAGCAGTTCGGCCAGCCGATCGCCATGTTCCAGGCGGTCAACCACATGATCGCCGACATGGCCACCGAGCTGCACGCTGCGCGCAGCATGGTCTACGCCACCGCCCAGGTGAACGACGCCGGGGGCGATATTCGCACCCAGGCGCCAATGTGCAAGCTATTCGTCTCCGAGGCTGCCTTCCGCATCGCCGACAAGGCGGTGCAGGTGCATGGCGGCGCCGGGCTGATGCAGGGCCACCCGGTGGAGTGGATTTTCCGCGCCACGCGGATGATGCGTATCCTCACCGGCACCAGCGAGATCCAGCGCAACACCATTGCCAAAGGCGTGCTGATGCCTGCCTGAACGACGGGCCGCCCTTGCGGCGGCCTTTTTGCAACACCCCACAACAATAACAAGAGTACTCGCCATGACTGCGGATTCTTCCCTGCCCAACCCCCGTACCGCCTGGCTGGTGGCCGCGCTGCTGGCCTTGCTGATGCTGGTCAACTTTCTCGACAAGGTGGTGATCGGCCTGGTGGCGGTGCCGATGAGCGCCGAACTGGGCCTGACGGCCACCGAGTTCGGCCTGATCGGCGGCGCCTTGCACTGGTTCTTCGCGATCTCCGCCGTGGTCGGTGGCTTCATGGCCAACCGGCGCCCCACCCGCACCTTGCTGCTGGGCATGGGCCTGTTCTGGGCGCTGATCCAGCTGCCGATGCTGTTTGCCACCTCACTGTGGGCCATCGTCGCCTGCCGGGTGCTGCTGGGCATCGGTGAGGGGCCGGCATCGCCGGTGGCCACCCATGCGCTGTACAAGTGGTTCCCCAACGACCGGCGCAACCTGCCGGTGGCCCTGCTGCATGCCGGCAGTGCCATGGGGCTGCTGGTGGCGGGGGCGATGATCCCCTGGGTCAGCCTGCATTATGGCTGGCGCAGCAATTTCATCATCCTTGCGCTGATCGGCCTGGTCTGGTGCCTGCTGTGGTGGCGGCTGGGCCAGGAGGGCACCCTCGAACGCCTGCGCGCCAGCCAGCTCAAGGCCGATGAACCGGCTATTCCCTATCGCCGGCTGCTGGCTGACCCCAGCGTGCTGGGCAACTACCTGTGCCACTTCGCCGCCAACTGGTCGCTGGCCCTGACCCTGACCTGGGTGCCCAGTTACCTGCAGGTGGGCCTGGGTATCGACCCGCTGCAGACCGGGCGCATCTTCATCATGTTCGTGGTCGTGACCACGCCGCTGAGCTTGCTGCTGGCCTGGTTCTCCCAGCGCCTGATGCGGCGCGGCGTGCCGTCACGGGTGGCACGCGGCGTGTTCGTTTCAGTGTGCTTGATAGTGGGCGGGCTGTTGTCGGCGTCGCTGATGCTGCCTGGCCTGAGCACGGCCGCAAGGGTCGCTGCGCTGACCTTCAGTGGTGGCCTGGCGTTGGTCATGTACTCCGTGGGCCCGGCAATGCTCGCCGAGTTCACCCCGGCGGCCCAGCGCGGCGGCATCCTCGCCATGGGCAACGGCATCGCCTCGCTGGCCGGGCTGGCAGCACCGGTGGTGACCGGCTTGCTGGTACAAGGTGCGGGTAGCGAGCACCCGGCGGGGTATGCCCAGGGCTTCCTGGTATGCGGCGCGGTGCTGGTGGTGGCCGGGCTGGTGGGCCTGGCCACCCTGAACCCGCAGCGCACCCAGCAGCGCCTGCGCGAGTCGGCTGCAGCTGGCGGGCAGGCGCGCGCTCAGACCGCCAGCTGAACGCCGAGCACGGTCTCCAGCGGTTCGGCATCCTTGCCGATCAGTTCGCCCCGCCAGCGGCCGCTGTTGACCAGGTCGATCAGCACGCTACGCACCAGGTCGCGCAGGCAACCGGCGGCGAACGACAAGGGCTTGTGCTGGGAGTGCGCCAAGGCGATGGTGCGGCTGATGCGCGGTTCGACGATGCGCCGTGCCGTCGTGGGTTCGAGCAGTATGCTCAGCGGCGGCCAGTTGCTGATAGTCGCCGCCAGGCCGGCGCGCACCAGGCTGGCGATGCCGGGCGCCGATTGTTGCTCGTAGGCGGCGGCCAGGGGTACGGCGGCTTCCATGGCGGCTTGTTCGATGCGTCGGCGCAGGTGCAGCGTCCTGGGCGGGAGCACCAGCCGGGTGGCGGCGGCCTCGGCGAGGGTGATGGTGTCGGGGGTGCCAGGGGCTGATGCGCCGACCCAGTAAAGCGCCTCGGTGAAGATCGGCTCGGCCTCGACATGCTCGAGTTCCTCGGCATTGGGCACCACACCGAAGTCCACCTTGCCCAGCTCGATGGCCTGGCCGCCTTCACGGCTGAGGCCAT
Source organism: Pseudomonas sp. NPDC087185 (assembly GCF_044744955.1). Taxonomy (NCBI): domain Bacteria; kingdom Pseudomonadati; phylum Pseudomonadota; class Gammaproteobacteria; order Pseudomonadales; family Pseudomonadaceae; genus Pseudomonas; species Pseudomonas sp. NPDC087185. Next base: position 814,236 of record NZ_JBIUZK010000002.1, read on the forward strand.
CCCACACCGTCAGGGTGACCCCGGGGAAGCGCTGTTCGGCGCGCCTGACGATTTCCGGCAGCAGCAGGTCGGCGGCCGTGGCCGGGATGGAAATGGCCACGTGGCCCTTGGGGTCGCCGCGGCTGGATTTCAGCTCATCCTTCACCGAGTCGAGTTTCTGCACCACCTGCCGGGCCACCTCGTAGAGCTGGCGACCGGCATCGGTCAGGGCAATGCCATCGTGCTGGCGGTCGAGCAGCTGCATCTCCAGCTCACTTTCCAGCAGGCTGATCTGCCGGCTCAACGCCGGCTGGGCAATGTAGGCGCGACGTGAAGCCGAAGAGAAGCTGCCGGCTTCGACGATGGCGATCAGGTAGCGGAGCTGTTTCAGGGTCATCGGAGCGGTTCCAAAGGTATGCCGAACTGATATGGCACGTATCCGAACACGTTATTTGTGGGGTTCGAAGCGCGGCTCCTAGTATCACCCCGAAAGGGCGTGCCAAGGCAAGCCCGGCCGGGACCACACAACAACAAGAGGCCAAGCCCGATGAAACCATTCGCCTTGCTGCGCAGCTTCCTGTTCGTCAACGCCAGCCTGCTGAGCCTGTACGTGGGGGCCACGCCACTGCCCGCAGGCCTGACGCCGGTGGGGGCCGAAGGCGGGCCCAGCAGCGACGGCCGCATCCCGGCCTGGAGCGGCGGCCTGCAGGCGGGGCACGTGTCGCTGGCGGTCAACGGTACGCCACTGGACCCGTACGCCGATGAGCAGCCGCTGTATGTGATCACCGCCAATAACTACACCCAGTACCGGGAGCAGCTGACGGCGGGGCAGGTGGCCTTGATGCAGCGTTACCCCAAGTCGTTCCGCCTGCCGGTATATCCCTCGCATCGCAGTGTCGCGGTGCCGCCACCCGTGAGCGAGTGGGCCCGGCACAATGCGGCCAGTGCCCGGCTGGTCAATGACGGCAACGGCGTGGAGGGCTTTGCCGGCGTAGTGGCATTCCCCAGGCCCGAGAATGGCTTGCAGGTGCTATGGAACCACCTCACCCGGCCGCGCAACGGCAGCTACAGCCTGGCCTCGGACAGCATCACCCCGCGCGGCGATGGCCGCTTCGCAAGGATGAGCCTGCAACAGAACTTCGCTCGCCCCGACGTACTGGAAGGTGGCCAGGCGGGCAACGTGCTGTATTACCTGAGTTACCGCATGACCGCGCCGTCGCGCCTGGCGGGCGATGCCGTGGTGCTGCACGAAACCCTCGATCAGGTGGCGCAACCGCGCCTCTCGTGGCTGTACAGCAGCAGCCAGCGGAGGGTGCGGCGCGCCCCGGCGCTGGCCTATGACAGCATCACCCCGGGCACGGCCGGCCTGCGCACCGCCGACAGCCGCGACATGTTCAACGGCGCCCCCGACCTTTACCAGTGGACCCTGGTCGGCAAGAAGGCCCTGCACGTGCCGTACAACAGCTATCGCCTGGCATCGCCCCTGCTCGGCTATGCCGCGCTGATCGGGCCGGGGCACGTCAACCCGCAACCCACCCGCTACGAGCTGCACCGGGTGTGGGAAGTGGTGGGCACCCTCAAGCCTGGGGCGAAGCATCTGTATGCCAGCCGCCGCTACTACCTGGACGAGGACAGCTGGGCCATCCTCGAGGCGGACTTCTTTGACCATAAGGGCCAGCTGTGGCGCACCGCCCAGGCCCACAGCTACTACCACGTCACCGGGCAGGCGCTGGTCAACGCCATGGAGGCGATCTACGACCTGCGCAGTGGCCGCTACCAGCTGTCGGGCCTGACCAACGAGCAGCCAAGGCCGTACGCCTTCGACGTGCGCACCAGTGCTTCCTACTTCTCCCCCGGCGCATTGCGCAGCCAAGGGCTGCGTTGACACAGGGCTCCCATGAATTCCGATCACCGTCATACCCCTTGGGAGCGCTGGTTGCTGGGGCAGGGCAAGGCGCCCGACCCGCGGTTCACCCTGGCCAATGAGCGCACCTTTCTTGCCTGGATCCGCACCGCCCTGGCCTTGCTCGGCGGCGCCATCGCCATCGAAACCTTCGCGGCCCAGGCCTGGCCGCCGTCTGGGCGCGTGGCGATGGAGCTGGCGTTGCTGGCCACCAGCTTGCTGGTGAGCCTGGGCGCCGGCTGGCGCTGGTTGGCGGTGGAGCGCGCATTGCGCCGCGAGGCGCCGCTGCCGCTGCCGCGCCTGGTGCCGCTGCTGAGCGTGGCGTGCGGGCTTGCCTGCGTGGCGCTGGTCGGCGTGCTATGGGCGCGTTGGCATGGCGGATAGCGCCCGCGACACCGGCCTGCAGGCCGAACGTACGGTGCTGGCCTGGCGGCGCACGCAGGTGTCGTTGCTGCTGGTAGCGTGCCTCGCCTGGCGTGGCGAACTGTGGATGGTGGCCGGCATGGCTGTGCTGTTGGCGCTGCTTGGGCGGGCCCGCGAGCGCGGGGTGTACCGCCGTGGGTTGGGCATGTTGCACCGCGAGCAGGGCCAGGCGGCCGCCTGGAACGTGCTGCTCTGTGCCTTGGGGGTGGCGGGGCTGGTGCTGAGCGTGTGGTTGCGCCGCTCGCTTTAGGGCGGCGCTGTTGGTCATTCAGGGCGTGACGATATTGAAGCGCCCATCCGGCTCGTCCAGCCCTGCCATGAAGCGCATGAATTTCACCCGCTCACCACTGATCTCGACATCACCCACGGTCGCTTCCTTGAGAAAGCCGGTCTGCTTCAGGGCGATGCGGTCCAGGGTCGCCTTGCTCATTTTTACCTCGACATCCGCCTGCCCGTGGCGGGTGTGGTCACGGTGGGTGAGCACACCGTTGCGCAGGGTCAGTGCGTAGTCTTCGTTCAGGTCGGTGAAGCGCCAATTGATGGTCAGGTCTTGCTCGGCGGCCTTGGCGGCATCCACGCGCACGCCCAGGTAGTCGAAGAACAGCGTCGGGGTCAGGGCGCGTACCAAGTCGTCCGCGCTGCCACCTTTGCTGGCGGCAGGCGCCATGCCATTGCGCAGCTCCTGCGCACCGGTCAGGTAGGCGTTGCGCCAGGTGGCATTCTCACTCTGGTAGCCCAGTTGCTCCAAGGCGTCGGCCTGCAGCTCGCGCGCTGCGCTGTTGTCGGGCTGGGCGAATACCAGGTGCCGGGTGAGCTCGGCAACCCAGCGGTAATCACCGCTGCCATAGGCCTCACGCGCCAGCGTCAGCACCCGCTCGGCGCCGCCCAGGGCCTTGACATAATGCGCACCGGCTTCGCTCGGCGGCAGTGGGTTGAGGGTTGCCGGGTTGCCGTCGTAAAAGCCCATGTAGCGCTGATACACCGCCCGCACGTTGTGGCTGAGCGAACCGTAGTAGTCGCGGCTGTACCATTTGCTGGCCAGCCGTGGCGGCAAGGTGGTCAGCTCGGCGGCGATCTCGGTGGGGCCAAGGCCGCGGTTGATCAGGCGCAGGGTCTGGCTGTCGATGAAAGCGTACATGTCGCGCTGATCGGCCAGGTACTCGCGGATCGCCGCGCCGCCCCAGGTTGGCCAATGGTGCTGGGCAAACACCACTTCGGCCTGCTCGCCATAGCGCAACAGCGACTGGTCGAGGTAGTGCGCCCACACCTTGGCATCGCGCACCTGGGCACCGCGCAGGGTCAACACGTTGTGTTGCACATGGGAGGCGTTCTCGGCCATGCACAGGGCCTTGAACTGGGGGAACCACAGGTTCATTTCAGCGGGCGCTTCGGTGCCGGGGGTGAGCTGGAACTCGATATCGACACCATCGATGCGCAGGGTCTCGAAGGGTTGTTCTATCAGCCGGGTCGGGGCGATCAGGCTGACCGTAGCGTTGGCCGGCACACCTTTGCCCAGGCCGGCGTCCACCTGGCCGCGTGGCCCACGTGGCAGTGGCGCGCCGTACATGTATTGCGCCCGGCGCTTCATTGCAGGCCCGGCCAGCACGTTTTCGCTGATGGCATGTTCGAAGAAACCCTGCGGGGCGATGACCTGCACTTTGCCGGCCTTGACGTCGGCCTCGTCGATCACCCCACGCACCCCCCCGAAGTGATCGACGTGCGGGTGGGTATAGATCACCGCCACCACCGGCCGCTGCGGGCGATGGCGCAAGTACATGGCCAACCCGGCCCTGGCGGTTTCCACCGACAGCAACGGGTCCATCACGATCAGGCCGTGCTCGCCTTCGATCAGGGTCATGTTGGCGAGGTCCAGGCCGCGTACTTGGTAGATGCCTTCGCTGACCTTGAACAACCCGGCAACGGTGTTGAGCTGGGCAATACGCCACAGGCTCGGGTTGACCGTGGCCGGTGCCTCGCCGTTCAGGAACGCATACCGCTGCAGGTCCCAGACGGTTTTGCCGTCGGCATTGACCACGGGCTGGTCGACGGCTTCGAGCAGGCCGCGGCGGGCATTGTCGTAGTCGCTGCGGTCGGCGAAGGGCAGGCGCTGCAACCATTGCTGATTGCTCTGGCGAGTGAGGTCGGTAGCGTCCTTGGCCGGCCCCTCGGCCAGCGCCGCGAAGGGCAGGGCCAGGGCCAGCAGGCAGGGCAGTGTGTGGAGGCGCATGGAGTGGTCCTTGTTGTTCTGAGGGCGAACACTCTAAGGACAGAGCTTGTCGCCGAACCAATACCACTCTGGCATGGCGGACCATGCCGGGATGCGATGGCTCAGCCAGCGCCAATGTCCATGATGCGCGCCACCAGCCAGGCCAGTGCCGGATCGTGCTGGCGATGGGCAAGGTACACCAGCTCCAGCTGGAAGGGCTCCAGGGCGAACGGCAGGTCGAAAACCTGCAGCGGCAGGAGCCGGGCGAAATGGCGAGCCAGGGCGGTGGGCAGCACCACGCACAGGTCGGAGCTTGCAGCCAAGTGCGCGGCCTGCAGGTAATTGGGCGTGGTGTAGACGATGCGCCGGGCCAGGCCCTGTTCCCCCAACCACTGGTCAACCATGCCGCGGGTCTGACCGCCGTGTACCCACAGGTGACGCAGGCTGAGGAAGGCCTGCAGGTCGAGCGCACCCTCCACTTCGGGGTGGCCCTGGCGCACCGCCACGTGCAGGGTTTCGCTGCGCCAGTGGCGCCGTTCGTAGCGCGCGGGCACATCATCGAAGCGCCCCAGCACCAGGTCGAGTTCGCCGCGATCGAGGGCTTCGGCGGGCAGGTTGGGTGTCAGGTGCAGCACATCCACGCGCAGATGCGGCGCTTGGGTTTGCAAGGTGGCCAGCAACGTTGGCATGCACAGCTGTTCGGCAAAGTCGGTAAGGGCGATGCGCAGTTGCCGGTGGCTGAGCCGGGGATCGAAGCTGTCGCCGGAGCCAAGGGTCTGTTCGATCTGTAACAGCGCCGCGCGAATCGGGCCTTCCAGGGCCAAGGCGCGCGGGGTGGGGCGCATGCGCCGGCCCACGCGTACCAGCAGCGGGTCGCCCAGCAGGTCGCGCAGGCGCGCCAGCGCATTGCTCACCGTCGGCTGGGTCAGCGCCAGGCGCTCGGCGGCGCGTGACACGTTCTGTTCACGCAGCAGCATGTCCAGGACGCGCAGCAGGTTGAGGTCGAAGTTGGCTATATTCATGCGAAAAATACATGGGATGGAAAATGAGAATTTCAAAAATAGTAGGCGCCTGACTAGGGTGAGGGCAATGCCTTCACACCTCGAATCAGGAGCGTCACCCGTGAGTACTCCCTACAACGTTCAGCAGGCGGCGGTGATCGGCGCCGGCACCATGGGCCGCGGCATCGTCATCAGCCTGGCCCGTGCAGGCCTTGCGGTACTGTGGTTGGACAACGACCCCAGCGCCACTGAAGCCGGCCTGGCGATGATCGCTCAAACCTGGGCACAGCAGGTGGCCAAGGGCCGCATCGATCAGGCCGAGGCCGACGCTTGCCTTGCGCGGGTACGCCAGGTGACGGCCTATGCCGACCTCGCCGAAGCCGACCTGGTGATCGAAGCGGTGTACGAGAACCTGGCGCTCAAGCAGGCCATCTTCCGTACCCTGGACAGCACGCTCAAGGTCGACGCCATCCTGGCCAGCAACACCTCGGCACTGGACATCGACGCCATCGCTGCCGTAACCCGCCGGCCCGAACAGGTGCTCGGGCTGCATTTCTTCAGCCCGGCCCATGTGATGAAGTTGTTGGAAGTGGTGCGCGGGGAGCGCACCTCGCCTGCGGTGCTCGAGGCGGCCCAGGCCCTCGGGCAGCGCATGGGCAAGGAAGTGGTGGTGGCCGGCAACTGCCCAGGCTTCATCGGTAACCGCATGCTCGCCCGCTACGTGACCGAGGCGCGCAAGCTGCTGCTCGAAGGCGCCACGCCGCGGCAGGTGGATGAGGCGCTGCAGTCGTTCGGCATGGCCATGGGCCCGTTTCGCATGTACGACGTGGTCGGCATCGACCTGGAGTGGCGTGCGCGTCAGCTGGCCAGTAAAGACATGGATGCGCCGTTGGTGCAGGTCGACAATGCCCTGTGCGCGCTGGGGCGTTTCGGGCAGAAAAGCGGCCAGGGGTACTACCGTTATGCCCCCGGCAGCCGCGACGCCGTGCACGACCCCGAGGTCGATGCGCTGGTGCTCAAGGTCGCCCAGGACCTGGGCGTGCACCGGCGCGCGGTCGACGACGAGGAAATCCGCGAGCGCTGCCTGCTGGCGCTGGCCAACGAGGGCGCGAAAATTCTTGAGGAAACGGTGGCCAGCTGCAGCGCTGACATCGACCGGGTCTACCTGCATGGCTATGGCTTCCCGCACGAGGTCGGCGGGCCGATGCGCTGGGCTGACCAGCAGGGGCTGGGCTTGCTGTTGGCACGCCTGGAACGCCTGCAGGGCCTGTTCGGCGAGCACTGGCGCCCGGCCGGGCTGCTGATGCGTCTGGTGGCTGAGGGCAAACAGCTGGCTGACGTCCGCGAGGGCCGCGCATGAACTACCGAGCCCCCCAGCGTGACATGCACTTCGTGCTGCACGAACTGTTCGATGTGACGGCGCACTGTGCCCGCCTGGGCAATGAGCTGGACCGCGAAACCATCGATGGCATTCTTGAGCAGGGTGCACGCTTTGCCGGCGAGGTAGTTGCGCCGCTCAACCGCCAGGGCGATGAGCAGGGTTGCCGCTTGGAGCAAGGCAGCGTGCGCACACCGGATGGTTTTCGCCAGGCCTACCGGCAGTATGTGGAGCAGGGCTGGGGTGGCATGACCGGCCCGCTGGAACATGACGGCCAGGGCCTGCCGCAAATGGTTTCGGCCTGCTTTCACGAAATGCTGATGGGGGCGTCGCTGTCGTTTCGAATTTATTCCGGCCTGACTGAGGGTGCCGTGCTGGCCGTTCATCGGCATGGCAGCGCGGCGCTCAAGCGCGATTACCTGGGCAAGTTGGTCAGCGGCGAATGGGCCGGCACCATGTGCCTGACCGAGCCGCAGGCCGGCACCGACCTGGCGCTGCTGCGTACCCGTGCCGAGCCGCAAGGCGATGGCAGCTGCCGCATCAGCGGCAGCAAGATCTTCATCAGCGGCGGCGACCAGGACCTCACCGACAACATCGTCCACTTGGTGCTGGCGCGCCTGCCGGATGCGCCGGCCGGTGTGCGTGGCATCAGCCTGTTCCTGGTGCCCAAATTCGAATGCACCGAGGGCGGAGGGCTGGGCGCGCGCAATGCGGTCGAATGCGGCGCGCTCGAGCACAAGATGGGCATCAAGGGCGCGGCGACCTGCGTGATGAATTTCGATGGCGCCCGTGGCTGGCTAGTGGGGGAGGCCAACCAGGGTCTCGCGTGCATGTTCACCATGATGAACGATGCGCGCTTCCAGGTCGGCCTGCAGGGGCTGGGCATCGCCGAGGCGGCCTTCCAGGGTGGCCTGGCCTATGCCCGTGAGCGCTTGCAGTCGCGCAGCCTGGCAGGGCCGGTGGCGCCGGAGCGCAGTGCCGACCCGATCATCTGCCACCCTGACGTGCGGCGCATGCTGCTGACCCAGAAAACCCTCAGCGAAGGCTGCCGCATGCTGGCGGCCTTTGCAGCCCAAGCGTTGGACCTGGAGCACGGCGCCGTACAGCCTGAAGTGCAGGCGGCCGCCGGGCGCCGGGCGGCGTTGCTGATCCCCATCGTCAAGGCCTTCCTCACCGATGTCGGCCAAGAGGCCGCCAGCCTGGGCGTGCAGCTGTACGGCGGGCATGGCTACATCCGCGAATGGGGCATGGAGCAACTGATGCGCGACAGCCGCATCACCCAGCTGTACGAGGGCACCAACGGCATCCAGGCGTTGGACCTGATTCGCCACAAGCTGCTTGGCGACGGCGGCGAGCAACTGCGCCTGCTGATCGATGAATTGCTCGAAGCGGCACGCAACTGCCGCGCTCACGCGCTGGCCGGGATGGCCCACACGGTCGCTCAGCGCCTGCAGGAATGGCGCAACCTGAGCGCCGAGGTGCTCGACGCCTGCCGCTGCGACCCGCAGGAAATCGGCGCAGTGTCGGTGGATTTTCTCGCCTATTCAGGCTACGTGCTGCTGGCCGCACTGTGGCTGCGCGCTGCCGAAACCGCCAGCGCGGCACTGGCCGCAGGCAGCCAGGACAGCGCCTTCTACCAGGCCAAGTTGCAGGCTGCAGCCTTTTACTGGCGGCGGGTGTTGCCGCGTGCGAGCGCCCACTGCGAGGCCTTGCGCGGCGGCGCACAGTGCCTGATGAGCCTGGATGAAGCGCACTTCGCCTTTTGAGCTGGCCCAGCTGTTCACCCACAAGAACAAGAGGAACATGAGCATGCAGCCTTTCAGTTTTGCCACCACCCCCCATCTGCTGTGCGAAGCCGGCGCCGCCAGGCGCCTGGCGCAGCTGTGCCAGCAACGCGGCGTGCGCCGCGTGCTGATCGTGACCGACCCAGGCATCGTCAACCTGGGCATGCTCGATGACTTGCTGCCGGGGTTCACCCAGGCGCACCTGAGCGTGGCGATCTTCAGCGAGGTCAGCGCCGACCCCAGCCATACCTGCGTGCTGTCGGCCGTCGGCCGGGCGCGGCATATCGGCGCCGAGCTGATCGTCGGATTCGGTGGCGGCAGCTCCATGGATGTCGCCAAGCTGGTGGCGCTGCTGGCGCACCCGGCCTGTGACCAGACCTTGGAAGCGGTCTACGGCATCGACCAGGCCAAAGGCCAGCGCCTGCCGCTGATCCAGGTGCCGACCACCGCCGGAACGGGGTCGGAGGTCACCCCCGTCGCCGTGATCACCACCGGCGAGGCGGCCAAGATGGCGGTGATTTCCCCCCTGTTGCTGCCCGACCTGGCGCTGCTCGACGCCGAGCGCACCCTGGGCCTGCCCCCGGCGATCACCGCCGCCACGGGGATCGATGCCATGGTCCATGCCATCGAGGCCACCACCAGCCAGTTCAAGCGCAACCCGCTGTCCAGCCTGTTGGCCCGCGAAGCGCTGGCGCTGCTGGCTGGCAACCTCGATCAGGCCGTACACAACGGTGGCAACCTGGCGGCGCGCCAGGCCATGCTGCTGGGGGCCTGCCTGGCCGGGCAGGCGTTTGCCAACGCGCCGGTGGCGGCGGTGCATGCGCTGGCCTACCCACTGGGCGCGCGTTACCACGTGCCGCACGGGCTGGCCAATGCGCTGGTGCTGCCCCACGTGATGCGCTTCAACCGTCGCGAAGCGTTCGCCGACTATGCGGCGCTGGCCCCGGCACTGCTGGGCGAGCGCCTGGTGCCAGGCGCCCCCCATGAGCTGTGCAGCCAGTTCATCGATGAGCTGGAGCAACTGGCGCCACGCTGCGGCCTGCCCAGCCGGCTGCGAGATGTCGGCGTACCGCGGCACAGCCTGCCACTGCTGGCCGAGGATGCCCTGCAACAGCAACGGTTGCTGGTCAACAACCCGCGTAAGGTCACCCTCGACGACGCGTTGGCCCTCTATCAGGCGGCGTTTTGAACATGGCCCGGGAACGCCCGCTGCGCGGCGCCTACCGCCACTTCCAGCCGATCACCACGCGCTGGCACGACAACGACGTGTATGGGCATGTGAACAACGTCGTCTATTACGGCTTTTTCGACAGTGCCGTGAATACCTGGTTGATCGAGCACGCCGGCCTCGATATCCACCACGACCCGGTGGTGGCCTACGTGGCTGGGTCCGCCTGCGACTACTTCGCCGCCGTTGCCTTCCCGCAACGCATCGAGGTGGGCATCGCCGTCGAGCGGTTGGGCAACCGTTCGGTGCACTACGCACTGGCCGTGTTCGTCGAAGGCGAGCCCGAGGCCTGCGCGGCTGGCCGTTTCACCCATGTGTTCGTCGATCGCCGCAACAACCGCACGGTCACCATTCCCGCCAGGCTGCGCAGCGCCTACGAAAGCCTGCTGCCGGTGTAATTGCCCAAGGAGAGCCGTTTCATGCAAGACGCCGTCATCGTATCCACCGCGCGCACGCCCATCGCCAAGGCTTGGCGCGGCGCGTTCAACGACCTCACCACGCCCAGCATGAGCGCCATTGCCATCCGCGCCGCCGTCGAGCGCGCCGGCGTGGAGCCGGGCGAAGTCGAGGACCTGGTGCTGGGCACCGCCATGCAGAGCGGGACCGCCGCCATCAACCCGGCGCGCTTGTCGGCCCTGGCGGCCGGCCTGCCGCTGTCGGTGGCCGGGCAGACCATCGACCGCCAATGCGCCTCAGGGCTGATGGCCATCGCCATTGGCGCTCAGCAGATCCGCGGCGAGGGCATGCAGGTGGTGGTCGGGGCCGGGCAGGAGCAGATCAGCCTGGTGCAACAGGCGCACATGCAAGCCGCCAATGCTGCCCAGGACGCCACGGTGCGGCGCCTGTGCGAGCACGCCTACATGCCGATGCTGCACACGGCCGAGCTCGTCGCCAAACGCTATGGTATCGATCGCCACGCCCAGGACCGTTACGCCTTGCTGTCGCAGCAGCGAACAGCGGCAGCGCAGGAGGCCGGGCGGTTCGCTGATGAAATCGTGGCGGTCACGGCGCAGCGCAAGGTCGTCGACAAGGCCACTGGCATCCTGTCCCACGAACGCGTGCACCTGAGCCAAGACGAAGGTAACCGCCCGCACACCCGGCTGGCGGACCTTGAGGCACTGCAACCTGTGATCGAGGGCGGCTGTGTGACCGCAGGCAATGCCAGCCAGTTGTCCGATGGTGCCAGCGCCTGTGTGCTGATGAGTGGTGCCCGGGCGGCACGCGCAGGCTGCCAGCCGCTGGGGCTGTACCGTGGCATGGCGGTGGTCGGCCTGGCCCCGGAGGAAATGGGCATTGGCCCGGTGCTGGCGATACCGCGCCTGTTGGCGCGCCACGCGTTGCGGGTCGAGGACATCGGGTTGTGGGAGATCAACGAGGCATTCGCCTGCCAGGTGCTCTACTGTGCCGAACACCTGGGCATCGACCCGGCGCGGCTCAACGTCAACGGTGGCGCCATCGCCATCGGCCACCCCTATGGCATGAGCGGTGCGCGCATGGTCGGGCATGCCTTGCTCGAAGGCCGCCGGCGTAAGGTTCGCTATGTGGTGGTGAGCATGTGCGTGGGCGGGGGCATGGGCGCGGCAGGCTTGTTCGAGGTGCTCTGAAGCACCGCCATCGAGCCATAACGAACCGGCATGGCATTGATCCGAAGACGCTATTTGTGAGCGTAATCAAACCTACCTGATACTGCTCGTCACCGACACCGCCGGCCTGGGCGGCCGGCGCGTCCGCGCTGAACCCATCATTTCCCTCTCTAATAAAACAACAAGAGGTTAAGAGTGAGCGCAACCCTTCTTTTCTGCCGGCGCCAGGCGCCGCTGGCGGCCCTGTGCTGCCTGCTCGCCACCCCGGTAGCGGGCGTTCAATTCGACGTTGGCTCGCTGCAAGGGCGTTTCGACTCGGCGCTGTCATTCAGTACCGCCGTCAGCACTGCCAACCCCGACAAACAGCAGTTACAGGCTGCCAATGGCAACGACGCGCGGCGCAACTACCGGTCGGGCGATGTATTTTCGGCGATCTTCAAAGGCACACACGACTTGGAGCTGCGCCGCGATAATGTGGGTGTATTCCTGCGTGGCACCTACTGGTACGACACCGCGCAGCGCGACCACAGCCAGCGGGCCGTCGACATCGACGACCGCAACCGCCAGATTTCGGCGAAAACCGCTGGGGCTGAGCTGCTCGATGCGTTCGCCTACGGCCTTTACGACATTGGCGGTGAGCCCGGTTCGCTGCGCGTGGGCAAACAGGTGGTCAACTGGGGGGAAAGCCTGTTCATTCAGGGCGGACTGAATGTGATCAACCCCTTCAACCAGGCTGCGCTGCGCCGGCCAGGCTCGGAGGTGAAAGACGCCCTGGCCCCGGTCAACTTGTTGTATGTCACGCAGAACCTCAACCAGGCGCTGTCTTTCGATGCCTTTTACCAGCTGGACTGGGAGCAGGCCCGGCTGGAGAACTGTGCAACGTTCTTTTCCGGCAACGACTTCATGCCCGAAGGCTGCCAGGGGCTGGATGTCGGCGGGCAGATGGTAACCAACCCGGCCGTGTCCCCGGCCCTGGCTCCGTTCGGCGTGACGCTGACGGAGGAGGGCGTGCGCGTGCCTCGGGGCGCCGACCAGGATGCACGCAACGGTGGCCAATGGGGTTTTTCGCTGCACTGGTACGTTGAGCCACTGGATACCGAGTTCGGCCTGTTTGCCGCCAATTACCACAGCCGTTCGCCCTACCTGGGCACAGTCAGCAGCCGCTATTACGCCAATACGGGCTTTGCCCGGGAATTGTGCGGCAATGTCGGTGTGGCGCTGGCCAATTGCGGCGCCTTCCTGGCGTCCAGCAACGGGCAGACCCTGGCCGGCGCGCTGCGCATGGGCACCTCGCAGTACCGGGCGCAATACCCCGAGGACATCCGCCTGTACGGCCTGACCTTCGCCACCACCCTGCGCAACGGTGCTGCTGTGCAGGGTGAATTGAGCTACCGGCCGAACATGCCGGTGCAGCTCAACGGCAACGATGTGCTGCAGTCATTGCTCAATGCCCCCGGCCGCAGCCCGCTCAACACCGACGGGCTGCGCCCCGCGACAGACAGCACGCCATTCGACGGTTACCGGCGCAAGGAGGTGAGCCAGGCCCAGGTATCGGCCGTGCAGGCGTTCAGCCAAGTCATGGGCGCCAACCAGCTACTGCTGATGGGCGAGGTGGGCGCCACCTATGTGGGCGGGCTGGAAGGGCGGTTCGGGCCGCGTTATGGCCGCTCCGGTGCCTATGGCAACGGCGAGCTGGCCGACAACAGCCTGTGCCTGGCGATCTCGAAAAGCCCGGGTGACTGCAACGGCGAAGGCTTTGTCACGCCCTTTTCCTGGGGGTACCGCCTGCGCGCGACGTGGAGCTACCCCAACCTGATCCAGGGCCTGGATATCCGCCCAGGCCTGGCCTGGGCCCATGACGTCAAGGGTTACTCACCGGCGGATAGCTCGGCCTTCAACGAAGGCTCGCGCTCGATCAGCCTGGGCGTGGACGTCAGCTTGGCCAGCCAGTACTGGGCAAGCCTTGCCTATACCGATTACCTCGACGGCGATTATGGCACCCGCGGCGACCGCGATTATGTCGCGTTCAGCGTGGGCGCCAACTTCTAGTGCAACCAAGGAGCAAGACCATGTCCAAGCGCAGCATGCAGCCTTCATCCGCCAACCTGACTGGTATCGCCCTGGTGCTGGCCGGTGCCTTGGCCCCAACGCTGGCGGTCGGTGCGCCGACCGGGCAGGGTGTGATGCAGGGGTTTCCTCCGGCGCCGGAGTTGCGGGTCAACCAGGCCAATGCCTTTCAGCCACCTTACTTGCGCTGGTCGATGCGCCACGCCCGCGAGGTGTCGCCCACCCGTGGCATCGGCCGCGCAGCCACACCGCTGACCTTGACCGAAGGCCGTATGGCGGCGCTCGACCAGCTGGCCTTTAGCGCCGCCGACCAGCCTTTGACCTTGGCCGGTTACCTGCAGCAAACCAGTACTGACGGGCTGATCGTGTTGCACCGGGGCAAGGTGGTGTACGAGCGTTATCTGGACGGTTTCCAACCCGGCCAGCCACATATCTGGGCGTCGATGACCAAGTCGGTCACCGGCCTGATCGCCGCCCAGCTGATCGCCGAAGGTGCCCTCGACCCGCAGCGTACGTTGGCGCATTACGTGCCGGAACTGAGCGGCACGCCGTTCGGCGAGGCGACAGTGCAGGCCAACCTGGACATGCAGGTGGCAGTGCAGTACCCAGCGCAGATGCCTCCGGACCTCGGCCTGTTTGCCGCCACCGGGCTGATACCGCGGGGCGAGGGCATGCCGGGGGATATCTACAGCTTCCTCCGGCAGGTGCAGCAGGCGCCGAACCCCGCTGGCCAGGCGCCGTTCTTCTACCAGAACGGCTCGCCGGAGGCGCTGGCCTGGGCGTTACGGCGTATCACCGGGCTGAACTGGGCCCAGTTGGTCGAACAGCGTTTGTGGTCACGCTTCGCCGAAGACGATGCCTATGTGCAAGTCGACCCGCTCGGTACCGAAATGGCCAGTGGCGGCATCAGCTGCAACTTGCGCGACACCGCCCGCTTCGCCGAACTGGTACGCCGCGAACTGGCCCGCGATGCCAAGGGCGACAGCTTCAACCAGGCGGTGCACAGCACCTTCCAGCCTGCGGACCCGGCAGTGTTCGCCCAGGGCAGCCTCGGCCCCGGCCGCCCTGGCTACGGCTACCGCAATTACTGGTACCAGAAAAACGACGGTGACGGTTCGTTCGAGGCCAGCGGGCGCTTTGGGCAGAAAATCTACATCAACCCCCGCCGCGAACTGGTAATCGTGAAGCTCTCCGCCACCGCCGATCAGGCCCGTCGCGCCACGCGTGCTGACGGCGAGGTGAATGCCCCCGCGCGCGTCGTGGACTCGCCGGCTACGTTCAACAGCATGGTAGGTGCGGTGTTGGCGGCCCTGCCCGGTTGAGGTGTAGGGGGCGGGCAGGGGCGGGCTGCATGCGGAAACCCTTCAGTGCGGGAAGTCCGCTATTGACCCATTGCGCACATCTGAAGGCTGGGGCCGCTTCGCGGCCCATCGCCGGCAAGCGCGGCTCCCACGGATACTGCGTAGGCCCGGAGGCTGGTGATATTCCTGTGGGAGCCGGCTTACCGGCGATGAGGCCGGTACTGGCGACAGAGCGTTGGGACGGTGTCCGCCATAGGTCGAAAGCAGTCACCTGCGATCACAAGACTTCATACCCTTTCAGGTGCATGGCCTGCGCTGTGATCCGGGTTGACGACCCGCTCAGGCATCTCGGCTCCATCAGGCGCCGCCCTTGGCCTGCTGTTCCAGGTGCACCTGCAATGTCGGGTCGATTTGCAACGCACTGGCCAACTCGTCAAGGTAGGTTCGCTCTGCGGCCTGCTGGTCATCCACCAGCATCACGCTGGCCAGGTACATTTCCGCGGCCATGGCCGTGTCCTGGGCCGACTCTGCCACCTCGGTAGCATCGAGTGGCTTGCTAACTTCCTCATCCAGCCATTGCTGCAGCTGAGGGTCGCTGGTGTGACGTTTGATCTCGGCGTAGATCAACTGTTCTTCTTGCGGGTCGATGCGACCGTCAGCCTTGGCTGCTGCAATCAGCGCGCGCAGGATGGCATGGCTATGATCCTCGGCTTCGGGGCCGGACAGTTGATCGACAGTGCGCATGGCCTGTTGCGGCGCTGCGGCCTGGCTGCGCTGCCAGCTTTGATAGGCCTGGAACGCCATCATGCCCAAGGACGCCAGGGCGGCGTAATGGCTGCCGCCTGTGGAGCGCCCCTGTGTAGCGCCGCCAGTGCTGCTGCCAGCACCGCCACCCAACAGGCCGCCCAGTAAACCACCCAGGCCAGCACTGCCACCTGATGCCCTGCCGCCGCCAAGCAGGCCACCCAGCAAGCCGCCCAAACCGCCCAGGCCGTCATTGCCTTGTTGCACTCGCGAGCCCTGGCCGGCCCGGAGTAACTGTTCAAGCAGATCACTGGTGTTCATGGCACCGCCCTCGGTCGGTAGTCGTTGCCCAGACAAGCAACGATAGCCCTCCCAAGGCGATCCGCCATGACCGTCTGGCCGGCGGCAAAACCGGCGAGGCAGTAAAACTGCGGCACGATGATTTGCGCTGGCGCCGGGCTGCGGGTGTAGTCCGCCTGCCTGACGCGTTGCGGCAGTTCGATCATCGGCACTTCGACTTCTTCATAGGGCAGGCGCAACAGTTCGCTGAAATACAGCCTGCGCTCGGCCTTCTCGCTGCCGTCCTCGACGTGTTCATCAAACAGCGCGTTCAGGTCATGGCCGTCGTCGCAGAGCTCCAGCTCTTCATCGCTGTGATCCAGCAGCTCACGGTGGGTGCGCTTCATCAGACTTGGTTCGGTCGAAAGCATGGAAGGGGCGCGCAGCAAGGGGGGATGACAACGTGTTGGTTGCATTTGGTTACCAATAAATGACTGCCCGGGTAATGATTCCCTCGGCTTGCCATTTAACGTTCATAAAGTTGTCATGATGCTGCTGCAAAGTGTGTCGGCCATCACACGGAGCACTTTTTGATGATACGCCTGATGAAGTCTGCTGCACTCGCCGTTGCGGTTTCCCTTTGCGCCACTTCGGCATCCTTTGCCGCAGAGAGCGTCCGCCTGACGGGGTCCGGCGCCAGTTTCCCTGCACCGATCTACCTCACCTGGTTCAAGGACTTCAGCAAGAACACCGCTGGCGTCACCGTTGACTACCAGTCCAAGGGGAGCGGGGCGGGTGTCCAGGACTTCCTGAACAAGACGGTCGACTTCGCTGCCAGTGACTCGGCGATGAAACCCGAAGAAATCGCCAAGGTCGGCGAAGGCGTGCAGTTGCTGCCAATGACCGCAGGCGAAATCGTGCTGGCGTACAACCTGCCGGGCAACCCCAAGGGTCTGAAGCTGCCGCGCGATGTGTATTCCAACATCTTCCTCGGCAAGATCACCCAGTGGAACGACCCGCAGATCGTTGCAGCCAACCCTGACTTGAAGCTGCCTGCCACCCCGATCACCGTGGTCGTGCGTGCCGACTCCAGCGGTACCACCGCAGTGTTCACCAAGCACTTGTCGGCCATCAACCCAGGTTTCAAGGACGCGCTGGGTGAAGGCAACACGGTCAACTGGCCGGCTACCGACAAGTTCATCAAGTCGCCCAAGAACGATGGCGTGACCGCCACCGTCCGCCAGACCCCAGGCGCCATCGGCTACATCGAATACGGCTTCGCCAAGCTGGCCAAGGTCGACTTCGCCCAGCTGCAGAACAAGGCCGGCCAATACGTTGTGCCGAACGCCGAAAGCGGTGCCGAGGCACTGGCTGCGGTGAACATGCCGGAGAACCTGGTGGCCTGGCTGCCTGACCCGGACGGTGCCAAGTCCTACCCGATCACTTCCTACACCTGGATGATCTTCCGTAAGGACAACGGCAACCCGGCCAAGGCCAAGGCCATGCGCGAGATGGTCGAGTACAGCCTCACTGAAGGCCAGAAGATCGCCGACTCGATGGGCTACATCCCGCTGCCGCAGTCGGTTATCGACCAAGTGCGCAAAGCGTCTGCCAACATCCAGTAAGGCTTGTCAGGCCGCCCCTGGCATGGCCCGCAAGCCATGCCAGGGGCGTGTGCCACTCGTTGCGGAATTAACCCATGAACACACCCTTTGCCATACCGGATAACCCCGACTCCGCTTGCCGGCCACCGTCTGCGAAAGATTTCCTGGTCGATCGCACCTTCCGTGCGCTCGCCCGCATCGGCGTGGTACTGGTGCTGGCGCTGGTTTTCGCGCTGGTCTATGAAGTAGGGCGCAAGGCATTGCCCGGCATGGAAAAGCACGGCTTTGACGTGCTGTTCGGTAGCGTGTGGGATGTCAACCAAGGCAAGTACGGCATTCTGCCGGCAATTTGGGGCACCCTTTACAGCGCCCTGATCGCCTTGTTGGTTGCCGGTTTCTTTGGCGTCAGCATGGCCATTTTCCTCACCCAGGATTTCCTCCCGCCCAAGCTTGCGGCGGTGTTTCGCACCATCGTCGAATTGCTCGCCGCGATCCCCAGCGTCGTTTACGGCCTGTGGGGCATCTACGTGGTGATCCCGGCGATCCGCCCGCTGACCGCCTGGTTGAACAGCGAGCTGGGCTGGATCCCGTTTTTCGGCACCTCATTGAGTGGCCCCGGGCTGCTCCCTGCAGCATTGGTGTTGGCCATCATGATCCTGCCGACCATCGCCGCCGTCTCGCAGGATGCGCTGACGAGCGTGCCGATGAAAACCAAGCAGGCGGCCTATGGCATGGGCACCACGCATTGGGAAGCCATCCTCAAGGTGATGGTGCCTTCCGCTGCCACCGGCATCTTCGGCTCCCTGGTGCTCGGCCTGGGCCGCGCACTGGGTGAAACCATGGCGCTGGCTATGCTGGTCGGCAACGCCAATACCATTTCTCTGTCCCTGTTTGCCCCGGCCAACACGCTGGCGGCCTTGCTGGCACTGAACTTCCCGGAAGCCGGGCCGAACGAGGTCGAGGTGCTGATGTACGCCGCGCTGGTGCTGATGTTCATCACGCTGCTGGTGAACGTACTCGGTTCGATGATCATGCTCTACGCCCAGCGGGGTAACAAACAATGACTGACCTGACCACCCCTGCCGCCGCATTGCCCAGCCTGCAGCGCAGGTTCGAAGGGCGTGCCCTGCGCAGCCTGGTGCTGACCTCCCTGGTGTGGTGCACGGCACTGGTGGCCAGCGTGCCGCTGATTTCCGTGCTGTACATGCTGATCACCCGCGGCGGCGCACGCCTGAGCCTGGAAGTGTTCACCGAGCTGCCGCCCACTGGGTTCGAGATGGGCGGCGGCTTTGGCAACGCCATGGCGGGTACTTTCGTCATGGTGGGTATTGCTGCGGCGATCGCTGTGCCGGTCGGTATCCTGGCCGCGGTGTTCCTGGCCGAACTGGGCCCGGACAGCAAGCTGGCGAACGCCTCGCGCTTTGCCGCCAGGATGCTCACCGGCTTGCCATCGATCCTGGCCGGGGTATTTGCCTACGCGCTGGTGGTGATGACCACAGGTACCTACTCGGCACCGGCAGGTGGCGTGGCCTTGGCGGTGCTGATGCTGCCGATCGTCGTGCTGACGGCGGAAGAGGCGATGAAGATGGTGCCCAAGATCATGAAGGATGCCGCCTACGGCATGGGCTGCACCCGTGCGCAGGTGATCTGGAAGATCGTCCTGCCCACCGGCCTGCCGGCGATCCTCACCGGCGTCATGCTGGCCGTGGCGCGCGCTGCCGGCGAGACGGCGCCGCTGCTGTTCACCGCGTTGTTCAGCAACTACTGGATCTACCATGACGGCAGCTTGGCGGTCATGAACCCTACGGCATCGCTCGCCGTACTTATCTACAACTTCTCCGGCATGCCTTTCGACAACCAGCTCGAGCTCGCCTGGGCGGCCTCGCTGGTACTGGTGATGATCGTGCTGGTGGTAAACATCGTGAGCCGTATTTTCGGCAAGCCTAAGTATTGAAGCGGGAGCACCTGAACGTGAACGTATCGACTGCGCAACGAGCCGCTCCCTTGGCCAGCCAGGCACCAGTGGTCATGGACTGCAAGCTGGACAAGATTTTCTACGGTAACTTCATGGCGGTCCGCGACAGCCATGTGCCGATCGAAAAAAACAAGATCACCGGTTTCATCGGGCCGTCCGGCTGCGGCAAGAGCACCGTGCTGCGTAGCCTCAACCGCATGAACGACCTGGTAAAAGGCTTTCGCTTCGAAGGCCATGTGCACTTCCTGGGCCAGGATGTCTATGGCAAAGGCGTTGACCCTGTGGTGGTGCGCCGTTACATCGGCATGGTATTCCAGCAGCCGAACCCGTTCTCGATGAGCATTTTCGACAACGTCGCGTTCGGCCTGCGCCTCAACCGTTACAAGGGTGACCTGGGCGATCGCGTCAAGCATGCGCTGCAAGGCGCGGCACTGTGGGATGAGGTCAAGGACAAGCTCAAGGTCAGCGGCCTGTCCCTGTCCGGCGGCCAGCAGCAACGGTTGTGCATCGCCCGCGCGATTGCCACCGAACCGGAAGTGCTGTTGCTGGACGAGCCGTGCTCGGCGCTGGACCCAATCGCCACCCGCCGGGTGGAGGAGTTGATGGTCGAGCTGAAGAAGGATTACACCATCGCGCTGGTGACGCACAACATGCAGCAGGCGATTCGCGTGGCCGACACCACCGCGTTTTTCTCGGTCGACATCTCCCAGGGCACGCGCACCGGCTACCTGGTCGAAATGGGCCCGACCACGCAGATTTTCCAGAACCCGCGTGAGCAGCTGACGAGTGATTACATCAGCGGCAAGTTCAGCTGATCGCGCCACCTACACAGGGCAGCCAAGCGTTCGACTCCCGTGCTCGAACGTTTGGCTGCTTTACCTTCGTTCAGTGTTTCTCGGGATTGCCAATGCGTGCGACGCGTCATCTTGATCTGCCAGCCATCGAACGCGCACTGCGCGAGGTGCAGGGCGGCTTTGCCGAACTCAGCCGACACTTCACCGAGCCGCGTGATCCGTTTACCGACGAGGTGCTGCTGAATGTGGTTGAAGGCTATGCGCTGATTGACGAGTATGTCGCACGGGGCATCGACCTGTTCGAGCTTCAGCACCTCAACCTGATGCTGGAGATCAATGCCACGGTGCTGTGTGGTCGCGACCCGGCGCGTCGCGAGGAGTTCGCCCAACACCTGGCAGCGACCGAGGCGCACTTTTTCAATAACGTGGAAGGCGGCATCAAGGACCTGCACAACTGGTATTGCGCCTACCGCAGTGATTCGGTGTGGAAGCGGGCAGCCGGTGTCTATGTGCGTATCCTCAGCAAGCCGCAACTGTTCATTGAAGGCAACAACCGCACGGGGTCGCTCATCGTCAGCTATTTGCTGATGCGTGCAGGGCTGCCGCCGTTCGTGCTGACGCTGGACAACGCCAAAGGTTACTTCAACCCGTCCTCGGTCATACGCAACTCCGCCAAACATGGTGTCAAGGCATTGTACGAATTGCCCAAGATCAAGAAAAAGTACGCCGCGTTCCTGGAAGCGAAAGCGCCTGATCCGGCGAAATTCTTCCTCAGCGGCGCAGCGCTGCCCCGCGTTCAGGAGAGCCTCTGATGTTGCGTCAGGCATTGCTCAAGCGTGTGTCCAAGCGCCCGCAGATCCGTATTTCGTTCGACGTCGATGACACGCTCGCCTGCCTGCCCGAGCACAGCGCCGCCGAGCACAGCAAGTTGCCTGCGTGCATCCACCGCTGGCTTGGCGAGCCCCTGCGCAGCGGCACCCGCTCACTGTTTCGCGACCTGCGCCGGCAGGGGTGCAGCATCTGGATCTACACATCGTCCGGGCGCACGCCGTCCTATATCAGGCGCTGGCTGATGCTGTATGGCCTGCATGTCGACGGGGTGGTCAACAGTGACCGGCACCTGCATGCCGTGACCGAGCAGGGGCTTGCGACCCCCCCCTCGAAGTTTCCGCCGGCATTTGCCATCGATTTGCATGTCGATGATTCCGAAGGCGTCGGCATGGAAGGTGATGACCACGGTTTTCGCGTCGCGGTGGTATCCCCGCAGGATGAAAACTGGGCGCAGAAAGTCATGGCGGCAGCTGCAAAGGTTCAGGCCCAGGTGGCATGGCAGCAATCGTTCACGCAGGATGTACCGGTGAGGCAGCGCGCGGATGCGTTTGGGGCGTCAGCCATGCTGGAGCCGTTGTAGTCGGCGGCTGCCCGGTACATCCAAGCGCTATTGCCGGGATCGTCGCAACGATCATGGTTGCACGCATGAAATCCCTCTCCCGGCTGCCAACGGTAAAGGGTCTGGATCGAGCGTTTGTGAGTAACGCCGGAATCACCGTCACCGAGTCGAATGCGTACGTTCAGTGCGGCGTGTCGGGCTTTGGAATAATCCAAGCACCAGGAATCACCTACTTTGGGTCGATAGCTGCCGGTCATGAATGGCCGCTATCGACCCATAGCAGACACTCGCTCGGCTAACCCAGCGGCTTGTTCCGCGCTTACCTCAAGCCCCTCACGTTAGCGGGGGCAAGCGGCCCAGCCATAATCTGCACGGCTCTCCCTAGTCACTCCTTAGTGGCAATGCATTCCGCCCCTCAAGAACGGAAAAAGTAAGTCCGGGTTACGACACTCGCTATTTAGCTTCAAGCGTGCAGCCTTCGCGAGCGATCTGGTCGGGTAGCTTGGCTTCATATCTAGTCCATGACAGCATCAGGATCGGCCCTGGAAGCGGAGCGAGTTTCGTACTTGGCTTCCCCCTCTATGATCGAGACCAGCGCATTGCCGTGCGCTTGGCGTACTTGATCGCTGCTGATTGAAAGCCCGATGTCGCTAAGAGCATTCCCTTGTGGGCCCTAATCGACCTCACGTTGTCATGTAATACCTGAACCAGCTCGTGCTCGATGGCTCCCCGATACTTTTTGCATTCAATCAGCACCGTGATTTCGACGCCAGCGAATGCGCGAAATTTTTCCAGGTCGTCAATTTGTCAGGTTGAGTCGTAGGTCTCGACTTTTGCATCATGGGTCACCTCTAGCGAGCTTAGGTCGCCGCCTTGGGTGAGAAGTCACTGTTTTACCAAGTGCTCAAATTCAGTCGGAGTAACTTCGAGATTGCCGTTCGCCATCGGTGGGAACATATATTGTCCTTGAACCGAAATTACCCGTCTAGCTCGCTGCTGGTAGGATACTCCTGGTCGGATACTCTCACGGATCGACTGATAGTCGCCGAGCCTATTTAGTTTCTGGGTCATGCTTAGGTTCAGCACGTAGCCGCTCGCCGGCTAATATATTTCTTGAGGCCCAGAGTTTGATTGTGAAGCCTTGATTGCATTCTAAGGTGATAGTTGTATTTTTATCGTGGCGTTGATAATAATCATGTGAAACAAGTTCATTACATTCGGCAACCATTTGATGTGGCCATCATAAAAATGTTGATTTTCTGTCATGCCCTCATTCATACTGAAATTTGGAGAAAAAATAGTCAGGGAGATTACTGCATGTTTTTTGGTCAGGTGCCGTCATGGCAGCAGATTGAAGATCGTATAGCCAATCAGATGGGCTACCAGGGGGGAGCAAGCTTTCGAACCCATCTCAATGAATACGTGGCCTCCGTATCGCTGAATATTCGTCGCGTCAACAGTGTCAGAACGGCATTTATCCACGCCGAATGGAAGGCCAGAGACCTGTTGCGGCAACGCTTCTCCGAGCTTGATATTTCCAGCATCCTTCACGAATTGCTCGGTGTCGTTACCCAAATGTCGATGATTGTTGCGGGCAGCGTCCTGACCGGAGGGGCAATTGGCGCAGGTGTAGGCGCTTTTGCTGGCGGTGCAGGCGCCATCCCGATGGGAGCAGCAGGGGCTGCAATGGGCCTTCAAGTCAGCACCTGGATTTTGGGAATATTAGGACTAACGTCCATTGCTGAGTTTTTCGTAGAAGGTTTGCCCTCCATTGCCCACTATTACTTGGATGGTATCAATATTGCCTGGGAAGGAACACAGGGGGACGATGATTTAAGCTCATACAGCCGTGATGACCCGTTTGCACAGCAAAGAGCGACCAATCAGATTGCATTAGGGCATGTAGAAGTGGTTGTTCTGTTGCTGGGGGCCATCGTCGATTACCTTACTCGTGGCCGCGGTAATGCACACGTTCTTGCCCAGGAGATGCGCACCAGTCCCAAGGGGCCAAGAATAGGCGAGTGGATGCTCAAACATGAGGACGCACTGAAAAAACGCCCTGACTTGCAAGCGCCGAAATCTCGCAAGGGTGCTTTTAAACCCGCAGACCCTCCTCAAACTCTTCCCAGTAATTCAAGTAATAAAGAAATAGCCGGCGATGCGGCAAATGCGTCATCAAAGCCAGAGTGGCTGCGACGGCTTGATGCTGGAAATGAATTTAACAAAGTTCATTCAAAAAACTACCCGTATAATGAAGTTTACATAGAAAGGCCGGATGGGAATGGCTACTATCGAGTGGATTCATACAGCCCGGCAACCGGGGAAATTGTATCCCGAAAATTTACACAGCTTTCGGAGATCTCGGAAGCGACTGCCAAAAGTTACATAAAAGAAGCTGCAACAAAATATGCCAATGGCTCTACTATCGCAAGTGTTCCATCTAGTGGCTCCTTGGCTGGGCAAAAATTACAAGGGACGGTTATATTGGAGGTTCCGCAGCAAAATGGTATAATTCCTAAGTCTGTCTTAGGCTCCGCAAACAAAGCGGCTGTATTGATTAGAGATACCAATGGGAGAATTTATTGATGAAGATGCCAGTTTTTTATTGTGATTCTTGGTTCCGCCTCAAGAGCACTGCAATAGGCCCTCTCAGTGAAGATGATGCCAGAAATCGGCATGTTTCTGGAAAGCCATATGTCGCGTTAATCGGCTCAGATATTACTCCATCTTGCTTTGTTGAATTTCTATTGGATAGAAGCATGGTAGGCGTTGGCTTTTTAGATGATAAATGCCGTGAATACCTTACATATCAATTCCAATGCTTGAATTCAGAAAAACTTTTTCTCACCATGGCGACTCATCGTGAATTTGACGTTGATGGTAAGGTGTCTGTTGGGACGAGCTATATTTTTAAAGAGAATGGTGGGCTTGTAATTAGGCGTGAAAAATTCAATCCTTATGAGCTGGAAGAGGCTAATTCAAGTTTTGACCCGATAAGTAATTATGAGGACATCCCAGCGTTCGGTGAGTACACCGGAATAATCAAGAAGAATAGGTAACTTAGAATGGCATTATTATGGCCATTGCTCATCAAAAAAAACGCCTTTCTACGGGTTCTCCCGCCTATGTCAGCGTTTTGCACCAAAAGAAGAGCGAATGCAATTCCTTCCAGAACAATCAGGGAAGCGGCCACCATTCGAGAAGAATGTGGTTCGCTGAGCAGTATCACTCCCGCAATAGAGGCAAGCACCGGGACGCTGAACTGTAGGGTTGCCGCTGTTTGCGCGTGCAGCCGTTTCACGACCGCGTACCACATGACGTAGCCGGCGCCGGAGGCAAGAACTCCTGAAGCGGCAGAGTAAATGGCCCCCGGCGCAGTGATGTGCAGACTTACCTGGGCAAGCCCTATTGCCGCGACGGCTACCATTGGTGGCAGGTTGCGCATGAAGTTTCCTGCGGTAGCCCGAGCAGGGCTTTCTGAGCATTTTCCCAGCACCGAGTAGCATCCCCAGGCAATACCGGAGACTGCCATGAATAGCGCGCTAAGGCGGCGCACTGCCACCCGGGGCGAGTAGGACGATCAGGCCAGAGAACGCGATCAGCATTCCCAGCACCACCCATATTTTAAGCTTTTCCCCTGCCCTGATGCCCAGGGCGAGCATCGTGATCTGCACGGCGCCAAATAAGATCAGTGCGCCTGCGTCCAGTTGCACATAGGCTAGCGAGAAGAGGGATCTGTTAACCCGATATCATCCCTTTGTGAAGGGCCGCTATGGGTCGTAAGCAGCCGGTCGGGACTGACTGCTCTCGACCCATAGCAGACGTGAATTGCTTCAGCGCTTTACAATCAGCATCATCGGGGTTCGACAAGGAGACGTCTCTATGCCCAAACCAGTGCTGCATCTCATTTCAGGAAAGATTGCATCAGGTAAGTCAACGCTAGCCAAAAGCTTGGCAGCTGAAGGATCGACGGTTCTGCTGAGTGAAGATTACTGGCTCTCACGGCTATACCCTGAACAGATCAAATCAGTAACCGACTATGTGCGTCTTGCGCGCCAGATTCGGGAGGTGCTGGGCCCGCTCGTCATCGATGTTCTTCGGGCTGGAGTGACTGTCGTTTTGGATTTTCCTGCAAATACTCCTCAAGATCGACAATGGCTGGGCGACCTGGCTGACGCAGCCAAGGTTGCGCATCGCGCCCACTACATCGAGGTGGACGATGACACCTGTCGAGACAGGTTGCATCGTCGCAACGACCGTGGTGAGCATGAGTTTGCGGCGACTGACGCGGAGTTTGATCTGATCACTAGCTACTTTCGAGCACCCCATGAAGATGAAGGGCTCCAGATTGAAGTTCACCGAAATTGACGAGTAGCCCCCCGTCAGATTCATTTATCCCTAATGCGGCTTTGGGCCGCTAGCGGCCCACATCGGATGGCCTCTATGGGTCGATAGCAGCCAGCGCTCCCCACGGTAGCCTCAGGAGATACAAGCACCATGTCCTCTACAGCAATCGTTGTTCTTGGCATGTGGTTATACGCGATCGGGTCACTTGCCACATTGCCGTGCAAGATCGTTCGCATGAAGCGGCGATCCGAGGACCTTCGGACCTTTCTGACGCGGCGGCGACTTCTCTTTCTTGGCGTGCTCTACCTGATCACTGCACCGTTGGTAGGAATGCTCATCATCGGCATCACTGCCGCTGGGATAGGCGGCAGCGACGCATCGGGCGTATCTGATACGTTTGTGTTTTTTGGCTGGCTGAACCTGTGGACGTTCATGGTAGCCGGCTGCTTTGCCTTGGTCGGTGCCGGCCTGTGGCATCGCTCCTGATAACTGCGCGAATGCGACGATTCTCAGAGAAAACCAAGGCTCACCAACTTCCTGGCACATCCCAGGCAATCAGGCCGTTCGAGCATCGCCCCCAAAGGTGTTTACCTGATAGGCTCCATTGCAGTTGCGCAAGACCACTGCATTTGGCGTCGTCGGTTTTCAGTGTCAGCGACCGCCCACTTTGCAGGTTCCATAGCACTACCGCATCTTCAGGGCCGCCGGTGCCCATTGCCAGCAGTCGACCGTCAGGCGAGCCCACTGCGGTACTCAGAGAGTCCTGCCCCGGGAGTGTCAGCGAATAGCGAATCTTGCCACTGACGATGTCGATAACATGCAGACCAGGCTTGCGCCGTTGGCCCTCCATCAACACGAAGCCGACGGCAATCCAGCCGCCTTTGGCTGAGCCAAATGGCTCTGGCGTCCATTGCGCCATGCCGCTGTCATCGCGTAAATCGACCTCGCCAAAGCGCCGAGGCAGCTTCACCACGCGCAGCACATGGCCAGTTTTGCCGTCGATTTCGGTGAGCCCGTAAACGTCTTCTACCCATGCGGTGGGCATCAACCCGTCCCAATGTACAGGTTTGATCTGGCTGTTGGTCCGCGATGGCCCCTTCATCATGTCCTGGCGTGGGGTGGCATAGCGCAGCGTATACGTCCATACGCTGCCATCGCCAGCGGGTTGTGCAGCAGGCTCCCACACCTCCAGAGTATCCCGAGGGCCGCGAGAGTTATGGCGGTAAGTCAGCGGTACGCCACTTCCGTCATGCAAGTAGTCCATGTACCTGAAGCCAAGCCGGTCGTGTGTGTCGTAGGCCATGGTATGTGCGGCCAACATTGTGCTTTTCGCGTCAAAACGAATCACCAGACCTTCCAGCGCCAAGTACGCGGTATTACCAATTATATCCCGGGTCAATTGCGACTTGCTGTAGCTCCCCGCAGACGTCCAGACCTCGCGCGGCTCGCCACCTGTGGCGGGTGACCAGTGCAGGAGTGCGCGTGGATAGTTGCGAAACAGCAAGACGCTGTCATCGGCCAGCACGGTGAATTTGTCCGTGCTGCGCACAGCGAACATCGCCGCCGCCTGGAGTATCTTCGCATGGCTGTCCGGCAAGGTGAGTTTGGGCTCGGCAACCAGCGGGGTTGGTGTTGCGGGAGCGCGCCACTGTTCCGGGTTTGCTCCCAGTTGCAGATTAGCCTTGGGCAGTGCACTCAACGCGTCGTAGACCGGGCTCAGCAGTTCCTGGGGCACGTTTTGCCTATGCAAACGATTTGGGGCGGTAGGGCTGAAGATGTCGAATTTGGCCAGCTCCCTTAGCCGACCGATGAAGTTGGCCTCGGGGTTGGGAAACTCGTCGACTCGCGTCAAGTAAACTGCGCTGGCAGGCCGCCCAAAGATAGCGTCAATTTGCTTCACGTTGGCAACGAGAATGCTTGTACTGCGCCCAAACGCACCGTGAGTACGTCGCACGCTACCGTGCCACTGCTTGTAGGGCTCCGTCAAAGGCGCCATGCGCTCGTTGCCTGATTGAAAGCGTAAAGTCCTTTCGATGCGGGCAATATGAGCGGGAATTTCGGAACTCGCCAACGCCCCGTCGCGAACATCCTGCTGCAAACTGGGTAGAACGACCTGATCGACCAGGCCCTTCACCAGGTCGGGTCGACGCGACAGCAGCACCTCACCCCAGTCGTCGCTCAGGCGCGACAACGGTTGTTGAGCAATCTCGTCTTGCACAGGGCCAAGTCGCCTCAAGGCCGCAGCGACTATCGGCATAACTTGGCTGTACGGCAGGTCCACGACGATTTCTACACTGGCAACCCTGCGCCCGTCTTTGGCCAATTCCTGCGATTGCAAAGCCGACGGCAGCCCACGTTCGAGGTCCTCGGCCGCCGGCGGGTGGATCTGCCATCCCTGTGGTAACGCTGCTCCGTGGCCTGAACCACAGCAGCCGATTGCTGCAATGCACAATGCGTGCTTCCAGAAATTTGCCGGTTTCATGCAGATTGCCTCCTTGGCAGTGTGGCGGTGCGGGCTCGCTCCTTGTTGAGACTGCTCAGCCGAAGAAATGAACGGGTTATAAGAGTGGAATTAATGTGGCAACTGCCGCACCGGTTTGAACCAAGAGCATTACCGAGAGCCATTTGGGCTCCCGCCGGATAAACCAGTAAACCGCGTTGAATATCATTGAAATCAGGTTGGTGAGCCCGAGGATTACAAATGCAATGGCGCCCGAGATATTGACGGGTGAAGTGGTTGGCGATTGCAGCACGTAGAGCGCCAGGATCGGGCCCAGGATGACTGTTGTGATCGAAAGGCCTGCGACCGTACGGGTAAGGAGTAAAGCCTCATCGGGCGTCATGCTGGGGATTTCCTTCTCTGATCGGGCTTGGGGCATCACTGCCAATGGGTCTATTCTGCTGCGTTCACGTAAGGGTTAACAAGGACGTCCATGATTCCCGTCGATATGCCGGTCATGTTGCTCGGCTACATGATCTACATTTTTTCCGAGGTTTTTCTCTGGCTTTTCATCGCCGGCCTGATCGCTTTGCTGGTTCCACGAAGCCGTCGTTATATGGTGGCGCGGCGCTGGAGGTTCGGCTTGTTGCTGATGTTGCTGGCAGTCGGTACTGTCCCTTACGTCGAGTCCACCAACAGGCTCTGGCAGGATTGGCGTGCGCACAATCCCCGCCTCGAACACGAGGAAGTGCTCGGTGATTTGGTGCTTCCAGCCGGGACGCGAGTCCATCTGCAAGACCTGGAGCCTTTTAACAACCTGTCCGGCGATCCCGTGCCCTATGGCATGCAGAGCCTGGATCATGCTGATTTCGACCGCACGCCAGGTCACATCATGAGCATGCCTGTGCGTCGTCTGAAACTGGCGCAGGGCCATGGTTTCGCTACGGTCGAGACCCTGTCGGCCCATGAACTGGCAGGATGGAAATGTGAGCCTGGGGAGATCGAGTTCGATTTTCCGTTCGGTGCTCATTTCAAGTTTTCCGAATGGAAGGTGAGTCGATGCACGCTGGCGCCCGGTACCGAGCTGGGCGGCATCGTTTGGCCTGGGGCGGTAAGGGTATCCTCCAACACTCCTGGTTGGCTGGCCGAGTCAGAGGAGCGCCCGGTCAAGGTACTGGGGATCGAAATGCGCTCACTGATCATGATCCTGGATCGCCCATATGGGGAGGGGCGCTGGTGGCAAGGCCACGCGAACCAGCCTTTCGACTTCGGCCCTATTCACTATCCGGCCGACATCCAGGTCAGCCTTGATCAAGGCCAGATGCTGTTCAGTCTGCCACCGGACGCACAAGCCCAGGATCGACATACCGGAGCGCCCATAGAGGGCGGTCAGACAGTGGTCCAGAGCATGGCGGGTCAGGTGTTACGAATACGCACCAACCGCTCCATGGGTGTTTATTTTCCTGACGAAATCATAGTGCGCTGAGGCTAAATGAGCTGAGGCGGGCCGCAGTGTCGGCAATGGGTCGCAAGCTTCCAGTCGTGGATGACCGCTACCGACTCATGGCGGACGGACGCCCAAGCGATGAAAATCATGCGCATGCGGTCATCTGAGTTTTTCAGGCCGTTACACCCATGAAGCACTCCACCCGGTTTCGCCCACTTTCTTTCGCTCGGTAAAGGCAATCATCCGCCCGTTTGAGAACAGTTTCGCACTCTATGCCTTCACCATCACAACTTGCTACGCCAATCGATATTGTTATGTGGCCCACGACCGGAATCTCGTTGTTGGCGACAGCCTGACGAACCCTTTCTGCAATCAAGGTTGCGGCATCCCGGCCTGTGTCGGGCAATATCAGCAGAAATTCCTCGCCCCCGGCCCTGCAAGCCAGATCCGCAGCACGCGAATACTCCGTCAGCGTTTGCGCCACTTCCCTGATCGCCAGATCGCCTTTGTCGTGACCAAAGGTGTCGTTAACCCGCTTGAAGTGATCGATGTCCAACGACAGCACCGAGTAGGCTTGCCCAGCTTGCTGTAGCCCTCGCAGCGCTTCATCCATTGCCCTGCGGTTGGCTAGCCCGGTAAGCGGGTCGGTAAGTGCCTGGTGGTTGAGCCGGCCCATCTTCGCTTGTAACAGTTGCACGCCCGCGAGCATCGCCTGGCGAATGGCCGCGGCCTCGCGATACCAGGCCTTGACCCGCTTCAAGTCGTCGGTAGTCTGGGGGGCGGCAAGTTGCCCCGCAATTGTCGAAAGTTCACGCAAAGGCCGGGAAATCATCAGCGCACCCCCGGCAATCAAGATAATGCCGAAGATCGCAGCCGGGACCATGCCTAAAATCATGTCACGCATCAACGTGCTCAGTGGCGCCAGACTGACTTCTTGCGGCTGCTGGGCAACTACTGCCCAGCCGGGGCCTGACACTTTCGCATAACCTGCCAGCATCGGGACGCCCTTGTAATTACGCACCACCATGGAGCCGGTGTGGCCCGCCAATGCGGCGTCGACAGTCTTGCTCCAGCCAAGCTTTTCGCCCATGCGCGCCTTGTCGGGGTGATAGAGCAAATGCCGATCATGATCAGCTACGAACGCGAAAGTACCCTCATGTTGGAAATGCTGGCTGATCAATGTATGTAGCGAACTTTCCTCCTGCAGATAAATGGAGCCGCCAATGATGCCAATATAGCGATCGGTGGCATCGAAAATCGGTACGGATATGAAGACCACCCGGTTGCCCGCAGCCGACACATACGCCGAACTGACATAGGGTTGCCGGGCTGCAAGTGCTCGGCCGACGGCTTCAGAACGCAACGTAGAGCCGTTAATTTGCAGCGTGTCAGGATACGCATCCAATACTCTCGACGTGGTATCAATGATGGCGATGGAGTTGAAGTCAGCGTCCTGCTGCTGCAGGCGCCGGGCCTCAGCATGCAGAATTTCACTGTTGCTCCAGTGGTAGCGCAGTTGTTCGGCACTAAACTGCAAACGGCTTTGTGCCGCCCGAATGAACTCCTCAATATTTGACGCAAGCTTGGCCGCGTAGGCGCTGTTTGATTCCAAGGCATGTTCGATCAACGCCTCACGCTGCACTCGGTAGGCGGTGACAAGGCTGTTGGCAAATGTGGCCAGCACAGCCAACAGCACAAGCCCTAGAATCAGCAGGCGCAAGTCGAATACCCTCGCCAAGCGATGGGGGCCGCCCAGCGGCGGATTGGTCTGTGATTGCTGTTCGCCAGGTTGGTCCATCATGGCTGGTAACGCCTCGGGTCAATCCGCCACCCCGACACTGCTATAGCCAGCCTCATACCCTCTCCCTTGACTGCTATTTCAAAGGCCCCGCTGGCCTGCGTTAACCTTAGCCAATTTGGGACGATCCACCATCATCGTCGGTTAACTGGTACCGTGCGAGAGGCGGGCTTTTGGCAGCCGTGCCAAAAGCCGGCTGTCGAGCAAGTTGAGCGTCAGACGCTCTGGGGCCTCTCACCTCGTTCAAGTCGCGCCTCAATATCGGCGATCACTCCCGGTAATTCGGCAATAGTGCCGATCAGGTAGTGCGGTCGTGCCCTTCGAACATCTGGCCAATGCGCATACGCGCCTGCTCAAGCTCTGCCTCCGGCAGTGATTTGTACTGTTCCTAGGGCAGGCCAAGTGCATTGCCTGAGCAGGTCCGTGCAACCGTCCACATGCCTATCTTTATTACCTGGCCGAGTGGCGCAGCAGCCGGGTCGTCGACTCATTTTTGTCGATAGCGCTGTAGGGAAAGTGGACAGTTAGCGCGCCATCGACTTCAGTACCAGAGTGCCATTAGCATGGCCTGTTGACCCCCGGCGCCAGTGGCGGGTGCTGCGGGCATGCCGATCCCTTTCCGTTTTCCAAGGCAGGTAACATGAAGCGGTCCACTATCATGCGGCGGGGGCTTTTCCTAAGCTTCCTGGCGGTCGCAGTTCCCTTGGCATTGACCGTCACCTTCAGTTGGCTATTGACCATTCAGTCCACAAAGGCCCGCCTTTCGACCATTGCCCAGATTGCATCCGAGCGCGCCGGAAGCACCTTTGAGCAAGCCTCCCAGGCGCTCAAGAGCATCGCGCTTACCGACCTGCCTCCTTGCTCGCCTGAAGGCATTGATCAGATGCGTATCGTGGCGATGAATACGTTTTCGGTCGAATCTGTGGGCTACGAGGAAGACGTGTTCGCTTGCACCTCCTGGGGCCCAAGTGCACCCCGGCGCAATACCTGGCCGGAAGACTTCGTTATCGACGACGGGGTGAAGGTTTCCATCGATGTGCAGTCCGATAGCGAGTGGGTAAAGCCGATGCTGGCCTTGCAGTACGCAGCCTTCAACGTACTGATTGATCCTGAGCAGTTCCGCGAAGTTGCGCTGGACGAAGGCATCAGGGTGGCGGTAGGCACCCCGCACGGCCGCGCTTTGGGCCCGACCACAACCACTACCGCACATTTTCTGGCGCTGGTACACGCCGGCCCCACTCATGGGTTGAAGGACGGGTTTCTCTACACCCTGGTGCCCCAGCGACATTTCACCGTGGTTGCCGCCATCCCTCGCCAGCAGTTGTTAATTAGTCTGTGGCAACACCAGCTCTACCTGCTGCCGGTCACAATCATCATTGCGGCGTGGCTGCTCGCCGCAGTGCTGCGCTCGTGGAGACGCAAGCTGTCTCCCGTTGCCGCGCTGGAACGGGCGGTCCGCAGGCATGAGTTTGATGTGCACTACCAACCACTCATCGAGATCGAGAACCATCGCTGCATCGGTGCCGAAGCATTGGTCAGATGGCGGAAACCCAGCGGCGAGATGATACCTCCGGACCTGTTCATCCCCCTTGCCGAAGAAAGCGGGCTTATTTTGCCCATTACTGATCAGGTGATTGCGACGGTTCTGAATGAGCTCGGTCCGATGCTGGTGGCCGACCGATCGCTGCATGTCGCCATCAACCTTGCCGCAGCAGATGTTTGCTCGGGTCGATTCTTGCCTGTACTGCAGCGTGAGATCAAGCGAGCCGATGTCCATGCGCAGCAGATCTGGCTGGAAGTTACCGAACGCAGCTTCATCAGCGCAGACGCTGCCCGCAAGACCATCGAACAAGCGCGCCAGGCTGGGTTCATCGTGGCGCTGGATGATTTCGGCACAGGCTATTCCAGCCTGCAGTATCTACAACAGCTCTCCCTTGATGTCTTGAAGATTGATCGATCATTCATTGATAATATCGGCAAGCCAGACGGCAAGGACAGCCTGGTTTCCCATGTTATCGAAATGGGCCTTGCCCTGCGCCTGACACTAGTGGCCGAAGGCGTGGAAACCACCGCTCAACTGGCTTACCTGCGCGAAAACCAGGTCCTCTACGCACAGGGCTGGTTATTCGCCAAAGCGATGGACTGTCATCAGTTTGTCCAGTTCTATAGTCAGCAGGGAGCAACGCTGATCACAGATCCCCTTGCTACTTAATCAAGTTGATCCGGCCGGTGTGAATGACTGCTATCGACCCAAAGCAGCCTTTCACGAAGGCTTCTAAAGATCCATTGCAACCGGTCGCGTACGACTGCAATCGATCAAAAGCATCTACTCATTCGCGGGTTGCTGGTGCGGGTAAAATTTAGACGCCTTGAACGTCGATGACTCAGCGCTTGTAGAGTAACGCTTCAACTACAACGCCGAACGCTGATGAATGTTCACGGCGATTAGGATAGTAGAGATGATAACCGGCAAAGGGTTGGCACCAATCTTCCAACACCCGCACAAGGCTACCGTCGGCTAGCTCCTTCTCCACCATGTCCTCCGGCAGGAAAGCCAAGCCACATCCCGCCACGGCCGCACGCAGGATCGGCACGCTGCTGTTGAATGTCCATTGACCTTCGACACGGGCCTTCAGCTCGTGACCATCCTTTTCAAAATCCCATTGCATCAGGCTGCCATGAGTGGGTAGGCGCAGATTGATGCAATTTTGCGCCGCAAGGTCACCGGGCACCTTGGGCACTGGCCGCTTGTTGAAATATTCGGGTGAGCCCACGACTGCGATGCGCAAGGGTGGCCCGATAGGAACGGCGATCATGTCCTTGGCCACCTGATCTCCCAGGCGTACGCCGGCGTCATAGCGTTGCGCGACGATGTCGGAGAGGGCGTAGTCGACAGTGATTTCGACTTTGATGTCCGGATAGTCGGGGAGCACCTTTAAAAGCTTGGGCCACAGAATATTGTTGGCGGCATGTTCGGACGCTTGAATGCGCACACTGCCTGCCGGGGTGTCACGAAACTCGCTGACCGCGGCCAGTTCGAGTTCGATCTCATCGAACCGCGGCGCCATCGATTGATACAGCCGCTGACCCGCCTCGGTCGGCGAAATGCTGCGGGTGGTACGTGTCAGCAAGCGCACGCCCAATCGGCTTTCCAGTGCGCGCATGGTGTGGCTCAGTGCCGACTGCGAAACGCCAAGCTGAGCGGCCGCGCGGGTGAAACTGCCTTCGCGGGTGATGATCACGAAGGCTTGCAGGTCGTTTAGATTGGCGCGGGACATTGATGAGAACCTCTCATGAGGGGCGCGGGATTAATCCATGAAAGCAGGTTGCACACGAATGCGCGAGCCCTCAAGAGACTGGTTACAAGGTGCGGGCGTAAAACGCGGTCAGTTTGCCAATTGCGGCATCGACATAACGCGGCACCCAGTAGGTCTCGATGTGCGTCGCACCGTCGAGGATAAACACTTCCTTGTCGGTGGTACCGGTGGCTTTGGGCAAAGTATCCTGCGTCATGTACAGGCTGTCGGCTTTGCTGCCGGCGATCATCAGCAACGGTTGGTTGATCAGCTCGATATGGTCAGTGGCGTCGAAACGCATCAGGTCGATCAGGCTGCTGGTGGTGTATTTGAAGGTCGAGTTCGGGTGCGCATGGGTCTTCCAGTAGTACTCATAACCTTGGCGATACAGCTCGAAGGGCAGTTTGGCAATTTGCTCGTCGGTGAGGTTGGCATCGCCCGAGTACAGCACCGCGCCGCCGGCCGCTTCTTGCGCGCGGGCTGCTGACGCCTGTTGCAGGCGTTGATGAATGCTGTCCATTTGCGAGTCGTTGTAGCCGTTGCGACGTACCCTTCCTGAGTTGAACATGCTCACCGTTGCCAGCGATTTGAAGCGTTTGTCAGTTTGCGCTGCCGCCAACGAGTAACCACCGCCACCACAGATGCCGAGCAGGCCCAGGCGCTTGTCATCGACGCCGGCAAACTGGCTGATGAAGTCGGCCATGCCGTGAATGTCTTCGATGCGATACGCCGGTTTATCGATGCTGCGCGGCTGACCACCGCTGGCCCCCTGATACGCCGCATCGGCAGTGATGGTGATGTAGCCTTGTTCGGCCAGGCGTTGGGCATACAGACCGGCGACTTGTTCTTTAACGCCACCATTGGGGTGTGCGACAACCACGGTCGGGTAGGTCTTCTTCGCGTCATAGTTAGCCGGGGTGTAGACGTTGGCGGCGATATCCAGACCGTTGAGCTTGTAGCTGACCGGATAGACGTTGACCTTGCCCGGTTCGTTCTTGCTGATCGCGCCGTCGTAGGCGAGGGTGAACGGGTTCTTTTTGTAATCGGCGGCCAAGGCTTCGCCCGCCGAGAGGCCGACCAATGCCGACATGAATGTGGCTTTGAGAGTGTTTTTCACGTGAAGCTCCTGAGCAATCAAAAGGGCGGCATTTGCAAAAGTGTTTGGGTCAGTCCAGCTGGTTTTCTTTGAGGAATTGCGCGACCAGGTCAGCGATCTGCACGTTGTTCAGATCCGACATGGGGAAGTGGGTATTGCCGAGAATGCCGATCTCCGGCAGATGGATCAGTCGCACATCTCCACCGTGGCGATTAACCGCGTCACGCCAGAGCCGGGCCATTTTCAGGCGTGCGCGCCAACTGTCCTGAGCGGGCAGGTCGACCGCCTGCTCAGGAATGTTGTCGCCGTAGAGGATCAGAATCGGAATGCGCGTGAGGGCCATGAATTGCTCCATCGGCACCGCCGCGCCTTGCACCGTGTCGAACGCGCTGGGAATCGGCGTAGGCACTTCAGCATCAGCAAACACGAAGCTGCTGCCCGGTTCGAACGCCACGATGGCTTTGACCTTGTCGTTCTTGATCGCCGTCAACCATCCCGGCCCGCCACCTTGCGAATGGGTGAATAAAATCCCCGGGCCGATTTTGTCGAACAGAGCTGACACGCCATCAGAGACCACGCTCATGTCGAACGGCCCGGTGTTCGGCGTCATCGCCCGGAAAAACTGCTCGCGGGTCTGGGCATCCTGAGCAAATTGCACGCCGTTGAAGTAGTTGGGCCACAGGCCGATGCGGAACTGGTTGAACCACAGTTGCTCGTCAGGCACAGGCTTGATTGTGGTCTCGACCATGCTACGCCCGGCATCGCCACGCCGTGGCTGATCGATCAGGTAGACGCCGTAATGGCGGCGCAGAAAGATGTTCTGAAAGCCTTCGCGACCATCGGCGGTGGTTTCCCAGGTCTTGGAAAACTGACCCGCCCCGTGCCACATGACGATGGGCAGTTTTCGCGCATCCACCGGGATTTGATAGAAGGCGTAGACGTGGTCACCGTGGTAGGTCTGGCCGTTGGGCGTCATCGGTTGGTGCGGGTTGAAGGTGCCCGGTGCAGTGGTCACCGTTCCGCCGGCGGCGAAGCTGCCTTGCTGTTGAATCAGCAACGAGCCATTGGGGTGGTTGGTGCAGGCCGCCAACAGGCTCAACAGCGTGATGCTCAGCAGGTACTTTGCACATTTCATGTCATTTCCCCGAAGCCGCGAGGGTCTGGGTCAACGCAGTACTGGCACGTTCAGCCGTCTGCGCATCGCCGTGTTTTTTCAGCAGTTCGGTGACCTCGTGCAACTGTGCCGTGCTCAGACCGACGCGCAAGCTCGCCGTCATGTGCGAGCGCAACTGCGGCTCGACACCTGGTGTTGCCGCCAGCGCCCCGACGGTCGCCAGTTCGCGGCTTTGCCAGTCGAGGTTGTCACGCTCGAAGATGTCGCCGAACAGGTGGGTTTGCAGGAACCGGTTGATCACCGGAGCGAACTCGAACACCGGGCCTTTCACCGGGGCGCCAGATATCTTGGTTTGATTCGCGGTGCCAGCAACCAGCAGCTCATCCCCGACCGGAATCGCCCGGCTCGGCTCACGCCCCGGCGCGTCTTCGATACCGCGCTGTTTGCGCGCATGCACGACCGTCATAAGCTCGTTCAAGGCGTTGAGGCTGCGCGGGAAGCCCACATACGCGTAAAG
The DNA here is from genome assembly GCF_044744955.1 of Pseudomonas sp. NPDC087185. Taxonomy (NCBI): domain Bacteria; kingdom Pseudomonadati; phylum Pseudomonadota; class Gammaproteobacteria; order Pseudomonadales; family Pseudomonadaceae; genus Pseudomonas; species Pseudomonas sp. NPDC087185. The sequence continues at coordinate 851,930 of NZ_JBIUZK010000002.1, forward strand.
CTGCACCAGAATTTCCCGGGCTTCGCTGATGGACAGGCCGGCATCGAGCCCCTGATTGAGCGCGGTGTTGAGGTTGGGCATATCGCTGGTCGCCATGAACGCGGCGATCAGAGGGATCGTTTGTTGTTGGCGCGACAAGGTGGCTGCGCTGGCGGGCTTGCTTACCATGATCTGCGATGCCTCGGCTGCTTGAGTGGTAACGCTGAACATCGCCCCAATACCCAGACAAAGCGCCATGAGTGCGGGAAGAGCAGTGCTGTTGCGTGCGTCAGTGGTCATCTTGAAGGCTCCGTCCATTGCGGATCACTGCGATCTCGCCGGATCCTACGGAGGAAGGTTGTGTCGATTAACCCCGAAATTGCGCATGGACTTCTGAGCAAAACTCATGAGTCGGCATTGCCATAACCGCTGTAATTCGGGAACGACCCCGCTGATGCGGGGCTTGGAGGGCAGAAGACGGTTTGCGACCAAGGTGCCGGGCGAGCGGCTTTGACACATTCCGTAACTTCATTGGCCGGCGTATTGCGCCTCCGAGACCTGTTCCGCCCAGGTGACGGTCTTGCCGTCCTCGGCTTCCGCGATGGCGATATGGGTCATGCCGTTGCTGGCCGTGGCACCATGCCAGTGCCGGGTGTGTGGCGGAATCCAGACAGTGTCGCCCGGTCGGATTTCCTGTCGCGGGCCACCCTCTTGTTGAACGTAGCCGACGCCTGCGGTAACGATCAGCGTTTGCCCTAGCGGATGGGTGTGCCACGCCGTGCGTGCGCCGGGCTCGAAGGTGACCGTGCCGCCGCCGACGCGCGCCGGCGCATCACCGTTGAACAGGCCATCAACGCGCACCGTGCCAGTAAAGTTTTGAGCCGCGCCCTTGACCGAGGGCTGTGAGCCGTTCGGCGTAATGCGTATTTCGCTGGCAGCCTGGGCTTCTGCCGCCATGAATGACAAAGCCACGAGTGGTGCGATCAATCGGTTCATCGGGTCAACTCCAGTCAGGCGTGAAAGCGGCGCCGCACGTGGCGGCGCGTTGGGCAGGCTCAGAGCCCAGTCATCTTCAGTGCCGATTCCGGCAGGCGTTCACCGTGTACTTGAATCTGCGCCATTTGTTCGTTGATCTCGCGCAGATCGTCGCCGGTCAATTGCAGCTCCACTGCGCCCAGGTTTTCTTCCAGTCGGTGGAGCTTGGTCGTGCCGGGGATCGGCACAATCCACGGTTTCTGTGCAAGCAACCAGGCCAGCGCGACTTGCGCCGCAGTAGCGTGTTTGCGTTGTGCGACGGCTTTCACCACCTCGACCAGCGCTAGATTGGCCTTGCGGGCTTTAGGGGAAAAGCGCGGAACGAAGTTGCGAAAATCGCTGGCGTCGAACTGCGTGTGCTCGTCGATGTGACCGGTGAGGAAACCAGCGCCGAGCGGGCTGAACGGTACGAAGCCGATCCCCAGTTCTTCCAGCACTGCCAGCAACTCCAGCTCCGGGCCTCGCCAGAACAGCGAATATTCGCTCTGCACCGCCGTGACCGCTTGCACCGCGTGTGCCCGGCGGATGGTTTCCACACCCGCTTCAGACAGGCCAAAATGCTTGACCTTGCCCTCGGCGATCAGCTCCTTGACGGTGCCGGCGACGTCTTCGATGGGGACTTGTGGATCAACGCGATGCTGATAAAGCAGGTCGATGCAATCGGTGCGCAGACGCTTCAACGACGCCTCGGCCGCCGCGCGGATATGCTCCGGACGGCTATTGGTGCCGCCGTTGCGTGCGCCGGTGATCAGGTCGATATCGAAGCCAAACTTGGTAGCGATGACGACCTGCTCGCGGATGGGCTGCAAGGCTTCACCCAATAGTTCTTCATTGGCGAACGGGCCATACGCTTCGGCGGTGTCGAACAAGGTGATGCCTTGCTCGTGGGCTGAACGAATCAGCTTGATCATGCCGGTTTTTTCGGCAGCCGGCCCATAGGCTGAGGTCATGCTCATGCAGCCAAGGCCCAGTGCGGACACTTGCAGGCCGTTGCCCAACTTGCGGATCTTCATGATGTCACTCCGTACTGAATTCGATCAACGCGTGAGGGGGTGATCGCTCAGCCAGCCGTTCACGCGTTCCATGGTCTTGCGCTCCTGCTCACTCTCCATCACAAAACCTTCCAGAACCCTGGCCTTCGGCGCGTGCTCGACCAGCACGCTGCGGCTGTTGCCCAAGCCATAACCGCCGTGGGTATTGAAGGGGATGAGGGTCTTGTCGGTCAGGTCGTGGGCGCTGAGAAAGGCGCGCACGATGGGTGGGGCGGTTTCACCCCAGATCGGAAAGCCGAGATAGAGCGTGTCGTAGTCGCGGAGGGCGTGAACCGTGTCTTGCAGCTCGGGCTCGAAGCCGCTGTCTCGCTCCTGACGCGCCTGCTCCACGGTTTGCAGATAGTCCTCGGGGTAGGCGTGGGCCGGACGAATCTCGAAGAGATCGGCACCCAGCCCTCGCTGGATCAGCCCTGCAACGACGCGGGTATTACCCGAGCGCGAGAAATACGCGACCAGAATCCGCGAGCCTGAGCGCGGTGTTTCACTGGCGCCTTGGGTGCCTGCGAGCGACAGCAGCGGGGCGCTGGCCAGAGCGGCGATCACCGTGCGCCGCAGCGGATCATGATCGTTGCTCATCGACCGACTCGCGCCTTGAGTGCCTCGGGATACCGCTTGCCTTCGATGCGGATCTGCGCCAACGCTGTATCAATTGCCTTCAGTTCGAGGGCTTCGAGGGTGATGTCTGCGCCGCCGAGATTTTCTTCCAGGCGATGCAGTTTGGTCGTCCCTGGAATCGGCACAATCCACGGCGCCTGCGCCAGCAGCCATGCCAGCGCAATCTGCGCGGGTGTGGCTTGTTTTTGCGCGGCTATCTCGCGGATCAACACCACCAGGGCCTGATTGGCTTGCAGCGCCGACTGGCTGAAGCGCGGGACGATGCTGCGAAAATCATCGCTGCCGTAGGTGGTATCTGCCGACACCGTGCCGGTAAGAAAACCTTTGCCCAAAGGGCTGAACGGCACGAAGCCGATGCCCAACTCCCAAAGCGTCGGCAGGATTTCCCGCTCAGGCTCGCGCCACCACAATGAGTATTCGCTTTGCAGTGCTGCGACCGGCTGCACCGCGTGTGCACGGCGAATGGTTTGCGCACCGGCTTCCGACAGGCCGAAGTGCTTGACCTTGCCTTCGCCAATCAAGTCTTTCACCACGCCGGCGACGTCCTCGATCGGCACGTCCGGGTCAACGCGGTGCTGGTAAAGCAGGTCGATGTAATCGGTCTTCAGTCGACGTAAAGAACCTTCGACCGCGACCCGGATGTGCTCGGGGCGGCTGTTGAGAATCTGCTGCTTATTGTCTTCGCCGAAGGTGAAGCCGAACTTGGTGGCGATGACCACTTGATCGCGCACCGGTGCCAGAGCTTCGCCCACCACCTGTTCGTTCACGTAGGGGCCGTAAACCTCGGCGGTATCGAAGAACGTGACGCCCCGGTCAAACGCCGATCGGATCAGCGCAATGGCCTGTTGTGTATCAGTCGCCGGGCCGTAGCCATGGCTCAAACCCATGCAACCCAAGCCCAGAGCTGACACTTCAAGTGAACTGTTTCCGAGTGTGCGCTTGTGCATCTGGATCTCCCAAAATTTGATGTTGGGAGAACAGTAAGCGAGCTACCGAGTGGGGACTAGACGGTTAAATCGGCAAGGGTTCATGAAGTCTGTTCATCAATCACATAAGGTGGGCGGTAGGACTTTATCCGTGCCCTGAGCAAGAGCTAAGAAACAGACCTTACGTTCGCGTTTGAAGGAAGACATCGAGCGGCCGCTTCTGGCCGTTTGCTGCCCTCAATCACCGGCAGCTATGGGTCGGTTTCAGCCGGTCATGGCAGGCAGAAATCGGCCATAAGCAATCGGTGGAACACATGGGGTCGAGCAGTCCGAGGAGGAACATATGGCCATGGTGGTTTTCGGCGTTGGGGCTTTCTTCCGAACGGTATTCAGCTATTGCCGAAGTCACTCGGTTATCGAAGAACTGCGCACTGCCTTCCCCGACGCCAGGATTGTTTTGCGTGAACAGGCGGCCATCGCAGGGTTATTTGACCCCGCACGGATGGCCCAAGTCTTTTCGAATTTGATTAGCAACGCAATCTGCCATGGTGATCCAGCTCTCCCGATCCATGTGACCGTATTTGACCATGAAGGTCATCCGTGCGTCAGTGTCCATAATTGGGGAGAAGTCATTCCCCCTGAGGCCATGCCGCATCTCTTCAAGCCGGAAGGGCGTTACTCGAGCTACGCGGCCGGTGATAGGGGGGGCAGCAGGTCTGGGCCTGGGGTTGTTCATCGCAGCAGAGATAGTGGCCAGCCATGGTGGCAAAATTCAGGTCATGTCATCAGTAGAGGGGGGAACCGTGTTTGAGGTGATCATGGCTCCTTCATCACCCGCTGAGCACTCCCTGTAAGTGCGCGCCTATAGGGCGCGCGGTTATGTCACTACTCAATGACCTTGCCAGCGATCCGAGTGGTTGGCGACATGACATCGAGCGTGACTGAATTCAGTCTGTAGCCTGCTCCACGGCGGTATCGCCGGTGGGGGCCGGGGCCGGCGCTTTGGCCTTCGCACGGTTGCGACGATCCTGGCTTCGTTGGCGGGAAGCCTGCTGCTTCGCATGCAGCGCCTGGGCGGCGGTCACCGTCCCAGCGGCTTGTCCGTTCAAGTCCAGGCGCGGCGCATTTTCCACCATGCTTGCCCAGTATCGAGCGCCCCGGCACCAGGTGGAGATCCCCAGCTTGAGCTGTTCCTGGGTTAGCCCGAGCAACTCCAGGTGCTGTTCTGCATCCTTGAAAATGCCTTCCTTCAGCGGAACCTTGGGGGCCGGATTGACAGGGAAGGCCAAAGGGAAATGCTTCTGCAATGGCCAGATCGCGGCCACTGCCGGGTCCTGCTCACGAGGCTTGGTCTGCGGGGCCGGCTTGCGCTTGGGGGGGGCCGGGCGATCGCCATTGGCCTGCTTTTTTTCAGCCCGCAGGCGGTCGCGTAGTTCAGCTAGTTGTTCAAAACCCATCGTTCAATTCACTGCTTCGAAGTTGATTGCGTGGGCTAAGGATAATCCATGCAGCCCAGGGAAACAGCTGAAACACGACAAATCGCTTGTGGTTTCGTGCATGCATGTTGGCCACTGCTAGCCGAAAACAGCCTATCGCGACCGGCAGCGCTCGGTTTATTGCGGGCATCTGCATGCCGGGGCCGGTGCTGACTACGATCATGCGCTAGCCTCGCGCGCTGCTTCCTGCTGGCTCGCAGGCCAACGAAAGGCGCCACTCAATCATCTTGTGCCTCAGGTGCGCGGAAGGCCTTGCTGTAGTAACCAGAGGGGTCGAAACAGCAAACTTGCTGCTTGCCGGATGCAAGCATGTCGCAGGCGCTGGCCATTCGTTTTGCGCGTGTTGCGGACTGTTTGGCTGACGTCATCCAGTGTATCCAGTCTACTCGCGCGAGGGTCGTCGTCGTGTTCCAAACCAGACGCGCTTGAGGGGCGGCTGCCAATGCTTCCTGAAAATCCGCCGGGATGTCAGGTTCGGGCTCTTTCTTCACTGGGGTCAATTCCAGCACAACGGTATCGCCAATGGCGGCATTCGCGGCTTCGAGTAAAGCCGCACTGATCTGCAGCCAATGGCTGAGCTGACCATCCGGCTCAAGGGTCGCCTGAAAAGGGTGCCCATTCATTTTGCCTTCAACGGTCGTCCTTCCTCGCCGCGGAAGCCGAGCACTCGCGTCTTTGGGCAGCACGACGAACGCCCATGACGAATCATTTCCGGGTTTTGCCGGCCGAAGAACTCTTGCTTCGAATCGGGAAGTCATGGTGATTGCTGTCATTGCAACGCCTCCAGTAGAAAGCGGTTGCTATCGCGTTATGGATTTGGCCATCTCCGAGGTTCCTGCCCAACCGATTTGCGCATAGACCGGTTTGCCCGTCTCGGTGGCGTGCAGCACGGCGAAGGTGATGCCTCGTCGAGCGAACTCCGCTTCAGATGCTTGCATCAAAGCCGAAGCCAGCCCTCGGCGACGGTAGGCCGGCTCGACGAACACATTCAACACGTACCCGCGCTTGTCCAGGGTTGGGTGCGATGGATGGGGAGGCCAGTCAATGCTCATCAGGCCAACGGAAGCGACCGGTTGGTCGCCATCCACAAGCTTGAATCCGTAATACCGGCCGTCATCGAGCCGCGCCTGTAGCCAGGGGCGAAAGTGCTGAGTCATGACCTGTAGTTCTTCAGGACTGCCACCCGCCTCAAGAAACATCTCCTGGCGATGCGAGCAGATCATCTCAACGTCAGAGGGCCCAACAGCACGGCACTCCAGCCCGGAAAATCCCACACACCCTTGTGATTCGACCATCGTTTACCCAGCGTCAGTAGCGTCCATTGATAAGCAAGCAGCCTATGGCACGTTCAGGCGTATTTGCAATGGACTGTCGGGGACGGTGTGAAACATCTGCAGGCGCAAGCGCGCGATGCATGCTGCCCGCACAGCGCACTGTGAGTGCCGTTGGGTGCACTGGATCAGGGCGTTGCACGTTGGGATTGGTTGATTGGTCTAATCACCAGCCATCCGGGTGATTGGGAACGATCCTTGCTGATTGCTAGCAATATTCGAAAAGGAGCTAGCAATGAAACAGTCCCTGGTCGCCCAATCCCGTGGTGGCGTACTCTGCACCCCACACCCCTTGGCCAGCGCGGCGGGCCTGGAGGTGCTCGACGGCGGCGGCACTGCCATCGACGCCATGTTCGCCGCCAGTGCGGTGCTGGCGGCGGTGTACCCCCACATGACCGGCCTGGGCGGCGATGCACTGTGGTTGGTGCATGATGACCAGGTACGCACCATCATCGGGATCGGCCAGGCGGGTAGACGCTTGCCCGAGGTGGGCGCGATCAGCCTGCGGGGGGCCGCCTCGGTGGCGACCACGGCCGGTGCGATGGCCAGTTGGGGCAGGGCCAAGGCAGTGAGTGAACAGTGGGGGTCGCGGCTGAGCTGGGCTGATGTGCTGACCGGTGCGGCCGGGCTGGCCCGTGAAGGGGTGCAGGTGTCGCCGTCGCAACTGTTCTGGCAAGCGCAGCGCGCCCGCCTGATCGAAACCCTGCCCAGCCTGCAGCCCCTGTGCGTCGGCGAGGGCGAGCGGTTGCGCCAACCCGCGCTGGCCAACAGCCTGGAGCAACTGGCACGGCGTGGCCCGCAAGACTTCTACAACGGCGAGCTGGCAGAGGCGTTTGGCGTGGCGTTCGATGCGCTGGGCTGCGGCCTGACCCTGGACGATCTGCGCGCCACCCGTGCCTACCTGGCAGCGCCTGTCTCCGTCCGTTATCGCCAGGGGCGGCTGTACAACGTGGCACCGCCAACGCAGGGCCTGTACACGCTGCGCGCCATGGCGGCGCTAGAGAACGTCGACCTGGGCGAAAACGGTACGCCGCGCTACTACCACCTGCTGGTCGAAGCGATCAAGCAGGGCCTGCTGCAACGCAACCATCAACTCCACGACCCGCTTGCCTCTGGCTGGGACTTCGAACAGGCCCTGGCCCAGCCAGCGGCCATCCTCGATGCACAGCACGCCTCACCCTGGGCCGAGCCCGGGCAACCCGCCGACACCGTGTGGATGGCTGCCACCGACCGCGCCGGGCGCAGCGCTTGTCTGATCCAGAGCCTGTTTCACGACTTCGGCTCGGGCTGCATCCTCGGCGATACCGGCATCCTCTGGCACAACCGCGCGGCCGGCTTCAACCCGCAGCCTGGGCACAGCAACGCCTGGGCGCCCGGCAAGCGGCCGGCGCACACGCTCAACCCTTCGGCGTACCTGGCCGATGATGGGCGGCGCTGGTTCTTTGGCACCCAGGGCGGCGATGGCCAGCCGCAGACGCAGATGGTGCTCGCCACCCAGCTGATCGACTACCGGCAATCGGCCGAGGCGGCGTTGCGGGCACCGCGCTTCCTGCTTGGCCGTAGCTTTTTCGACAGCACCGACAACCTCAAGCTGGAGGCCGATATCGGCGCAGCGGTGCTGGAAGGGTTGGCGGAGCGCGGCCACGAGATCGAGACCACGCCCGTGCTCAGCCCGTTGATGGGCCTGGCCGGTGTGATCGCCATCGATGCTGACAACAACCGCACGGCCGCCTACGACCCGCGCAGCCAAGGCAGTGCCCTCGGCCAGCAGGATTGATGAGCCATGCCGATTGCCGCGGCGCAAGGGCCGGCGGATAATGCCGGCCGAATGCGTATGAGGGTTTTGAGGTCGCGATGAAAGGCAAGACGGTCAGCAGCAAGCAACAGGAAGTCCAGCGCATCGCCGAGATGCTTGCCAAGGCTATCGCCCAGCACCGCCTGCGGCCTGGCGTGCGGCTGGTCGAGGCGCACATCGTCGAGACCTTGCAGGCCAACCGCAACCACGTGCAGGCGGCGCTGCAGCGCCTGGCCATGCAGCGTATCGTCGACATCGAGCCCAACCGCGGCGCCACCGTGGCGCAGCCCAGCGCGCGGGAAGCGCGCGAGATCTTCGCTGCCCGCCGTGCGGTGGAGCGGGCGATCGTCGAGGCCATCACGCCTGCGCATATCGCCGAGCACCAGGTGCGCATCGAGCAACACATGCACAACGAACGCGCCGCAACCGCCAGCACCGACCGCCGCGCGATCGTCCGCGAGCTCAGCGAGTTTCACCTCTTGCTAGGGGAGGTGTCCGGCAACCAGGTACTGGCCGATATCCTCGGCAACCTGATGGTGCGCAGCTCCTTGATCGTCGGCCTCTACCAGCGGGGCGACAGCCCGCCCTGTGCCTCGGACGAGCACCAGGCGATCATCGATGCGCTGCGTGCGGGTGACACCCAGGCCGCCGTGGAAGAAATGATCGAGCACCTGGACGAACTCGAGGGCCAGTTGGCCCTCGACGATGTGGACGCGCCGGAGGTCAACCTGCGTCAGGCACTGTCAGGGCTGTAAGCTGCGCGGGGAACAGCTCTGCGGGCGGCCGGCTGAAGGTCTGCCGGCCACGCTTGAAACCCATCAGCGGCGCGGCGATACGGCCGATTACCTCGGCGGGCGAGGGCGCATCGAATACCACGAAGTCTGCCCGGCAACCCGGCTCCAGGCCATAGTCGGCCAGGCGCAGCAGGCGCGCCGATTGCCGCGAAATCCAGCCCAGGCACAGCAGCAGTTCCTGCGGCGTACCCAGTTGGGCGACGTTGGCGTACAGGTTGGCCTGGCGCACCAGCGAGGCGTCCCCGTAGGGCGTGAACGGGTTGCCGATATTGTTGCTCGACAATGAGCAGGTCACCCCGCATTCATGCAGCTGGGCCAGCGGCGCCAGGCCCCTGGGTTTGTCGTGGAAACGGTCGCGACCCGTGAGGAACAGGTCGGTGGCCGGAAGGCAGGTCACCTGCACGCCGGCTTCGGCCAGCGCGCGGCCCATGTTCATCAGTTCGGCCTGCGGCAGCGCCGAAAGCTTGGTCACATGGCCGACGGTGACCCGGCCCTGCCAGCCGTGCTGGTGGGTGCAGCGGATGACTTCACCGAGGGTCATGCCGGTTACCTTAAGGTCGAAGTCCAGGTGCAGGTCCAAGTCACGGTCGTAGGCCACCGCCAGTTCGAACAGGCGGCGGATTTGCGCGTGCGGGTCGGTGTCGGTGTAAGGGCAGCCGCCGAGCACCTCGGCGCCTTCATCCAGGGCCTGGCACAGCAGGGCTTCGGTACCGGGGTTGTCGAGCATGCCTTCTTGCGGGAAGACGCAGATTTCCAGGGTCACGGCCCAGGCATAGTCGGCCTGCAGCCGGCGGATCGCGCGCAGGCCGATGAGACCGATGCCGGGGTCGATCTCGACATGCGTGCGCAGGTGCGTGGTGCCCTGCACGATAGCTTTCTCCAGCACTGCGGCGCCGCGGGCGTACACATCGGCTTCGGTGAACTCCGCCTTGGCCAGGCGGGTTTGCGCGATGGCTTCGGCCAGTGTGCCTTCACGCAGTTGGCAGCGCGAGAGGATGCAGGCCTTGTCCAGGTGGATATGGGTTTCGATCAGGCCCGGCAACACCAGCCGGCCACCCAGGTCGAGGGTGGGCGCTGGCCGGCTCAGTCGCGTGACGAAGTGGCCGTCCTCGATCAGCAGCCGGCTCAGTTGCGGGCCACCGTCCAGACGTACATTGATCAGCTCCAGGTTGCTCATGCGGCGGCTCCTGCGCCCAGGTAGGCGGCTTCCAGTTGCGGGTCGCCGCGCAGTTGCTCGGCGCTGCCATGTTTGACGATGCGCCCGGTCTCCAGCACGTAGGCGCGGTCGGCCACCTGCAGCGCCAGGTTGGCCATCTGGTCGACCAGCAGCAGGGTCACGCCTTCGTCGCGCAGGGCGGCGAGCGCGTCGTACAGTTCGCCGATCATCGCCGGGGACAGGCCCAGGGACGGTTCGTCCAGCAGCAGGATGCGCGGCTTGGCCATCAGCCCGCGGCCAATCGCGACCATCTGCTGTTCACCGCCCGACAGCAGCCCGGCGGGGCTGTCGATGCGCTCGCGCAGGCGCGGGAAGCGGCTGAGGATAGCCGCGATCTCGGCGTCGGCATCGACCGCGTCCTGGCGAACGTTGGCGCCCAGCAGCAGGTTCTCGCGCACGCTCAGCTGGCCGAACAACTGGCGGCCCTCGGGCACCAGGGCCAGGCCGAGGCGGGCGATCTGGCTGGCATCCAGGCTTTCGATGCTGTCGTTGTTCAGCACGATGCTGCCGCCACGCGGCCGGTGCAGCCCGGCGAGCGCCTGGAGGATGCTCGACTTGCCAGCCCCGTTGGCGCCGAGAATGGCAATCAGCTCGCCGGGGTTGACCACCAGGTCGACGCCTTCGACCACGGGCGCGGCGCCATAGTCGATGCACAGGTCGCGCACGTGCAGCACCGCATCGCGCGAGCCGGCCCAGGCCTGCGCACGCGGCTGCGCCTGGTACTCGGTGCCGCCCAGGTAGGCAGCGATCACCTTGGGGTTGCAGCGCACCTGCTCGGGTGTGCCCCAGGCAATCGGCTTGCCGGCATCGAGCACCAGCAGCCGCTGCGACACCGCCATCACCAACGGCATGTCGTGTTCGACCAGGATGATCGCCAGGTTGAATGCGGCCAGGCGTTGCAGCAGCGTGGCCAGGCGGTCGGTGTCCTGGCGGCCGAGGCCGGCGGCCGGTTCGTCGAGCAGCAGCACCTGCGGCCGGCTGGCCAAGCCCCTGGCGATCTCGACCAGGCGGCGGTCGACGTGGGGCAGGTCATCGGCTGGGGCGTGCAGGTTGCCCCGGTAGCCGACCAGCGCCAGCAGCTGAATCGCCAGTGCCTTGCGGCTGGCCTGCTGGCGGGGCCACGGCCGTTCGATGGCGCCCTGCTGGAAGGCCAGCAGCAGGTTTTCCAGCACGCTCAGTTCGCCGAACAACTGGGTAGTCTGGTAGGTACGGGCGATGCCGGCACGGGCGATGCGCCAGGCCGGTTGCCCGGCCAATTCGCGGCCCAGCTGGATTGAGCCGCTGTCGGTGCGGTAGAAGCCACTGATCAGGTTGAGCACGGTGGATTTGCCCGCGCCGTTGGGGCCGATCAGGCTGGTGATGCTGCCAGGCAAGGCCTGCAGGCTGACCTGCTGGGCTGCTTGCACGCCACCGAAGCGGATACCGATGCCCTCGACGGTCAGCCCGTGTTGCGCGCCACCGGCGAAGAACGCCTGCAGCGTGGCCGTGTCGGGCTGCGCGGTGACCGGCGCGTGCGCTGGCCGCCAGAAGCGCCGGGCAAGGCTGCCCAGCACGCCGCGCGGCGCCGCCCACAGCACCGCCAGCAGCAACAGCGAAAACGCCAGCAGCCGGTACTCGGCAAAGTCCGCCAGCAATTCCGGCAACAGTACGATCACCAGCGCGCCGAGCACGGGCCCGAACAGCAGGCCGGCACCCCCGACGATCACCGCCAGCACGAACAGGATCGACTGCGAAAACGGAAACGCCGCCGGGTTGATGAACATCAGCACCGGCGCCACCAACGCGCCAGCCGCACCCGCCAGGCCGGCCGAGAGGGCAAAGGCGAGGGTGCGCGTCTGCACCGGGTTCACGCCCAGCGAGCGCGCGGCGATTTCCGATGCCTTCACCGCGCGCATCGCCAGGCCCCAGCCGCTGCGCTGCAGGCTCCAGTAGAACAGCAGCGCCGCCAGCATCAGCAGCACCGCGCCCAGCGCCAGCAGCACCGCCGGGTCCAGGGTGCCTAGCTCAGGCAACGGGATACCCATCAGGCCATTGGCCCCACCGGTGACGCTACGCCACTCGATCAGGCCGTTGTGTACCACCAGGGCAAAGGCGATGGTGATCATTGCCAGGTAAGGCCCGCTGACTCGCAGCGCCGGGATCGCCAGCAGGCCGCCGAGCAACGCACAGCCAAGGGCGGCCAGCGGCAGGGCGCCAGCCAGCGGCACCCCGGCAAGCGTCAACAGGGCCGACAGGTAGGCGCCGATGGCATAGAAAGCGATGTGGCCGAAGGACATCTGCCCGGACAAGCCGATCAGGATGTTCAGGCCGACGCCGACGGTGACCGCCAGCGCGTACAAGGTCAGGATCAACAGCCAGTAGCTGTCCAGGCCCAGTGCCAGGCCAATGCTGGCGGCCCCGAACAGGGCCAGCCCAACGGGGGCGAGTCGCTCGCGCATGGTCATACCTTCACCCAGAGTTTGCGGCCGAACAGGCCGTCAGGACGTGCCGCGAGCACCACGATCACCAGTGCAAAGCACAGCAATTGGGTGAACGCGGAGCCGAAATACAACGTGACCAACGCCTCGATCAGGCCAAACAGCAGGCCGGCGGCAAACACCCCGCCCGCGCTGGCGATGCCACCGAGGATGGCCACCGCAAACGCCTTCAGGCCAAACAGCGTGCCCATGTCGGCGTGCACGCTGTACAGCGGCGCGATCAGCAGGCCGGCCAGGGCCGCGAACACGGTCGACAGGGCAAACGCCGCCGCCACCACCCGGTTCACCTCGATGCCCATCAGCCGTGCCGCCCGTGGGTTCTGCACGCAGGCTTCGAGGCGCAGCCCCAGTTGCGTGCGCCGGCGCACCCAGTACAACGTTGCCGCCACCCCCGCGCCGGCCAGCGGAATCGCCAGCTGCACCGCGTTCAAGCTGCTGTCGCCGAGTTCCAGGCGCAGGCTGGTCAGGGCGCTGCCAAACTGCCGCGGCTCCTTGCCGAAGGTGAACATCGCCAGGTTGTCCAGCAGCAGCCCGCCCGCCACCGTCGCCATCAGCCAGGCGTCCGAGCCTCGGCTGTGGAAGGGCCGCACCAGGAAGCGCTCGATCACAAGGCCCAGCACCGCGCACAGCACCAAGGTGGTGGGCAGGGCCAGCCACAGCGGCCAGCCCCAGGTCACCGCCAGGCTGTAGCCAAGCACGGCGCCGACCATCATCGCGCTGCCCTGGGCAAAGTTGACCGTGCGCGACACGGCGTAGGTGAGGTGAAAGCCGAGGGCCAGCAGCGCGTACATGCTGCCCAGGCCCAGGCCGCTGACCAGTGCGGTGGTGATCATGTCGAAGGCCTCCGCTCAGGGCTTCACGGGCACGATGGTGTCGCCGTCGAAGCGGCTGAAGACATAGTCGTCAGGGCCCAGGGCATCGTGGCGATCCGCGCTGAAGGGTTGCTGGTAATGCTTGATCAGGCCCGCGTAGTCAGTGATGGCGTAGAAGCCGTCGCGCACTTTGGCGCCTTGGGTGTCCTGCGCCTTGTCGATCGCAAGGCCCACCAGGTGCATGGCGTCATAGGCGTTGGCGATGCCCACGGCCGGGGTCACGTCGGCCAGGGTCTTGACTTGCGGGTAGCGCTGTTTGAGGGCGGCCAGCAAGGCATCGCCGCGGGCACTGTTGTGCGTGCCGAAGACGAACGTCTGGATGAAGTGCACACGCCCGGCATCCGGCCCGGCGAGCTCGCCGAAGCGGCCTCCGGCCGGGCCCCAGTGCGACACCACCGGCACCTTCCAGCCCATTTGCTGCAGGCCCTTGACCACCTGCGCCGAGGGCCCGACGTTGCCGACCAGCAACAGGGTATCGACGCCTGCGTTTTTCAGGCGGGTGAGTTGCGGGACCATGTCCAGGTCGCTGTCTTCGAAGCGTTCGGCTGGCGCCTGGGCCATGTCGCGGCGAGCGAGGGCAGCGTTGAGCCCAGCCAGGTTCGACTCGCCCCAAGGGTTGTTGGCCAGGATCAGCCCCGGCTGTTTCATGCCCTGGCGCAGGCCATAGGCGACCAGCGCCTCGTCGACCTGTTCGTCCACCGCCGAGACGCGGAACACGTAGTTGTCCTTCGCGCCGTTCTCGGTGATCTTGGTGCCCGCCGCCCAGATGCCCATGAACGGCGTCTTCAGCTGGTTGGCCAGCGGCACGATGGCCAGCGACACCGGGGTGTCGAGGCCGCCGAACAGCACGCTGACCTTCTCCCGCTGGATCAGCTCGCGTGCCGCCAGCATGCCCTTGGCCGGGTTGCTCTCGTCGTCGCGGCGCACCAGCTCCACAGGGCGTCCGAGCAGGCCGCCCTGGGCGTTGATTTCATCGATGGCCAGGGTCAGGCCACGGGTCAGGGCCTCGCCGGACTTGGCCGACTGCCCGGACAACGCGGCTACCAGGCCGACCTTGATCGGCTCGGCAGCCTGCACGAAGCCTGTGCAACAGGCCAGGGAAAGGGCTGCACAGGGCAGCCAGCGACGCAGCAGGGAACGGGTGAACATGGCGTGAACTCCTGATTGCTAGCAATTTATAAAAATGTGCTAGCAAAACAGGTGCCATTTGGAAAATACTCCAGACACCCCGTGTTTTGGGGCCTACGCCAATGGGTCCAGCGCCCTCGCGTGCACTGGATCAAGGCATCGCCCGGGGCCTACGCCCCGTTCTGGACACCCTCGGAGACTTGCAATGACCGACAGCAACAGCGCCGTACAGATCGTCCGCGACTTCCTCGCCGCCTCCATGGCCCCCGACCCGGTACGTGCCGCCACGTTCATGAGCGACGACGTGCGCATCACCTTCACCGGCGGCAGGCCAATGCCGACGCCCACCGACATCACCGCCTTCAACGGCGCGCGTTACACCTGGGTGAAAAAGCAGTTGGGGCAGTTCGACTGGTGCGAGCGCGAGGACCATACCGTGGTGTACTCCAACGGTACGCTGTACGGGCAATGGCCGGATGGCCGGAGTTTTTCCGGTAACCGCTACCTGGACCGCTTCGAAGTGAAGGCAGGCAAGATCGTGCGCATGGATGTGTGGAACGACAGCGCGGAATGGATGCTGGTGCCGGGCATTGCCAAGGCGTGAGCCAAAGGGCGGTGATGGTTGAGGCGTTGGGGTATTTCTGATTTCAACGATTCAGTTTGCCAAGCCCCTGGGCGTCTCGCCAGGGGTGACCATGGCGCGCAGCCCAGCGTTGGAGGCTGAGCTGCGCGCACTGGGCAAGCTGCCTTACTGGCGCTGTACCTGGACGCTGGCCAGCATCGACTCTGCGCCACCCCCACGGCGCACGCCCCGGACCGGGCAGGCATCGAGGTAGTCCAGGCCTACGGCCAGTTTGAGGTGGCGCTCGGGCCGGGTAAGGCGGTTGGTCACATCGAAACTGTACCAGGCGTCATCCACCCAGGCTTCAGCCCAGGCATGGCTGGCCAGGTGGGTCTCGTCCTCGGTGCACAGGTAACCGGAGACGTAGCGGGCCGGCACGCCCAGGCTGCGCGCGCAGGCCAGGAACGCATGGGTGTGGTCCTGGCAGACCCCGGCTGCCCCGGCGAAGGCCTCGATGGCGGTGGTGCCCACCGTGGTCGAGCCCGGGCGGTAGGGCATGTGCTCGGCCAGTGCCTGCATCAGTTCGGTCAGTGCCACCCGGTCGCTGCGGACGCCGCATTGCCGAACGGCGAAGGCCTTGAGTGCATCGTCGGCCTGGGTCAGCTTGCTGCTGCGCAAAAAGGGCAGGGGGGACCGGCTGCCGGCTTCCTGATCGCAGTCCGGGTCGATCTCCACCTGGCCATGGGCGGTCAGGGCCAGGTGGCCATGGGGCTTCTCCAGGGTCAGCACATGCAGGATGTTGCCGTATGGGTCTATCTGGCTGCCGACCTTGCAGGGCAGGTCCAGTTGCCATTCGAGGATGCGCTGGCGTTCGCTGCTGCGCGGCGTCAGGCGCAGAAACTGGATGCTGTTGCTGACGTCGCTGGCGTAGCTGTAGGTCGTGTCGTGGCGGATGGACAGTCTCATAAAACCTCCAGGTAGGCGTGGTGAACGGACTGCCCCAGTTGCTGGATGCGACCGAGAAAATCGGTCAGCCACAGGTGCAGCCCTGCTTCCAGGATTTCGTCGATCGCCGTGTAGCGCAGCCGTGCGTTGAGTTCGGCGGCCATGCGCTGGGCGGCGCGCCCGGTGGTGCCGGGCAGGGCAGCCAGAATCTGGTCGAGTTCCTCGATGCAGGCATGCAGCGAGCGGGGTACGTCCACCCGCAGCAACAAAAGCTCGGATACCGGCCTGGCACTGGGCGCGTTGCGGTAGATCTCGTTGAAGGCTTCGTAGGAGGTCAGCGCACGCAACAGGGCGCTCCACTGGTAGTAGCCGCGGGCGGAGTTGTCGCTCACTTCCTCGGAGGCTTCGCCAAACATTTCGTAGCGGGCATCGAGCAGGCGCAGGGTGTTGTCCGCCCGCTCCAGAAAGGTGCCCAGGCGGATGAAGCTGTAGGCATCGTTGCGCATGATGGTGCCAGAGGTGGCGCCACGGAACAGGTGCGAGCGCTCCTTGACCCAGTCGCAGAACTGGCTGATGCCGTAGCGCCCCAGGCCGTTGCTGGCGATGTTGCGCATTTCGATCCAGGTGGCGTTGATGTTCTCCCACATGTCGGCCGTGATGCGGCCGCGCACGGCATGGGCGTTGGTCCTGGCCGCTTGCAGGCAACAGTAGATGCTGCTGGGGTTGGTCGCATCGAGGGCGAAGAAGTGCAGCATGCGCTCGGTGTCGAGCTCGGTGTGCCGGCTGATGTAGTCGTCCAGGGTGCCGGAGGCCAGCAACGACATCGCAAGCTCCGCGTGGCCATCGCTGCGCCCGGCCTGCGGCATCAGCGACAGCGAGTAGCTGACCTCCAGCATGCGCGCCAGGTTTTCCGCGCGCTCCAGGTAGCGGGACATCCAGTACAGGTCGGAAGCGGTTCTCGAAAGCATGGTTCAGTCCTCCACCACCCAGGTGTCCTTGGTGCCGCCGCCCTGCGACGAGTTGACCACCAGTGAGCCTTCCTGCAGCGCCACGCGGGTCAGGCCGCCGGGCACCAGGCGAATTTCGCTGCCACACAGCACGAAGGGGCGCAGGTCGATGTGGCGCGGTGCGATGCCGTTCTCGACAAAGGTCGGGCAGGTCGACAGGCACAGCGTGGGTTGGGCGATGTAAGCGTGAGGGCGGGCCTTGATCCGCGCGCGGAAATCCTCGATTTGCGCTGCGCTGGCAGCGGGGCCGACCAGCATGCCGTAGCCGCCGGAGCCTTGGGTTTCCTTGACCACCAGCTCGGGCAGGTTGGCCAGCACGTGGGCCAGCTCCAGGGGCTTGCGGCACTGAAAGGTGGGCACGTTCTTGAGGATCGGCTCTTCGCCCAGGTAGAAGCGGATCATGTCACCGACGTAGGGGTAGATCGACTTGTCATCGGCCACCCCTGTACCGACCGCGTTGGCCAGCACCACGTTGCCTGCGCGGTACACGGCGATCAGCCCGGGAATACCCAGCGTGGAGTCGGGGTTGAACGACAGCGGGTCGAGGTACTCGTCGTCCAGCCGGCGGTAGATCACGTCCACTTGCTTGGGGCCTGCAGTGGTGCGCATGAACACATGGTCGTCGCGCACGAACAGGTCGGCACCCTCGACCAGTTCGATGCCCATTTCCCGCGCCAGGAATGCATGCTCGAAGTACGCACTGTTGAAGCGGCCCGGGGTAAGCACGACGGCGGTCGGGTTATCCAGCGGGCTGGCGCTTTTGAGGGTGTCCAGCAGCAGGTTGGGGTAGTGATCGATGGGCGCGACGCGCTGGGCGGCAAACAGCTCGGGGAACAGGCGCATCATCATCTTGCGGTCTTCGAGCATGTAGCTGACGCCGCTGGGGGTGCGCAGGTTGTCCTCCAGCACGTAGTAGCTGCCATCGCTGTCACGCACCAGGTCGACCCCGGCAATATGCGCATACAAGCCACGGTGCAGGGCCAAGCCCTGCATGGCGACCTGGTAGCCCTCGTTGGCCAGCACTTGTTCCGGCGGGATGATGCCGGCCTTGAGGATGCGCTGGTCGTGGTAGATGTCCTGCAGGAACAGGTTCAGCGCCTGGACCCGCTGGATGCAGCCGCGCTCGACCGTGCGCCATTCGCTGGCGCGGATGCTGCGGGGGATGATGTCGAAGGGGATCAGGCGCTCGGTGTCCTGTTTGTCACCGTACAAGGTGAAGGTGATGCCGGCACGGTGGAACAGCAGGTCGGCCTCGCGTCGACGTTGCTCCAGCAATTGCAGGGGGGTGTTCGCCAGCCAGCGAGCGAACTCTTGGTAATGAGGGCGGCAACGGCCGTCGCCATCGTACATTTCGTTGAAAAAAGCCCGGGACATACCCACTCCTTGCCATGAATCGACGGCATTTATTGCAAAGCATCCACTTCAGATGCCTTGCAACGAGGATGCCGGAATGGCGGGCTTTTACTGATTGCGGGCTTGCAGGGCGGTAAACGGCGCGAAACCGCTCAGGGAAGGGCATGCATCAGAAAAGGGCATGGTCTGACGCGTCGCGGCTTTTGAACCAACTCAGTGCAGCTGGGCAGATCCTTTGGACAGTTTCAGCGCAATGGCTACCGCTGCGTGGCGGGCCGGCCGGGGCGGCAACACCCTGTGGGTGGAAATGGCCGCCTCGCCGGAGGTTTTCAGTGGCTGCCTGCCGACTGCAGCTTGAGCAGTTGCATCTGCTGACGGTAATCGGCCGTCACCTGCCGCGACTGTTCGGGGTTGTTGACCACCTTGGGCGTGATCAGCACGATCAGCTCGGTACGGTCGCGGCTCTTGGAGGTGCTGCCGAACAGCCAGCCCAGGCCAGGGACGCTCGAAAGCCAGGGCACGCGGGTGTCGGACTGTGCATTGTCCTGTTTGATCAGGCCGCCGAGCAGCACCGTCTGGCCGCTCTGCACGGCCACTTGGGTCGATACCGCGCGGCTGGAGATGCGCGGGTTGGGCTGGGTGGTGGTGACGGCGCTGTCGTCGGCGTCGCTGACCTGCTGCTGGATGTCCATGTAGACCAGGCCACCGGGGTTGATCCGTGGCACCACGTCGAGGATCACGCCCGTCTGCACATACTCGACGCTGCTCAGGGTGGTGTCGGAGGTGCTGGTGTTGACGGTGGTCTGGTTGATCGGGATATTGTCGCCGACCTGGATCTGCGCCTGCTGGTTGTTCAGCACCACCAGCGAGGGTGCCGAGAGCACTTGGGTCAGGCCGCGGGTTTCCAGGGCGCGCAGGGCGACCTGCAGGTTGCTGCTGACGAAGGAATAGAACATCGAGCTGCTGCCCAGCGCGACGCCACCGGCACCCAGCGCACCCTGGCTGCCGCTTTCGTTGGCGACGGTGGTGCTGGAGGAGTTGCCGGCCAGGCGGCCCAGGTACCACTGCACGCCGAGGTCGAGGTCGCCGGTGAGCTTCACTTCCAGGATGCGCGTTTCGATCTGCACCTGCAGCGGCGGGCTGTCCAGGCGTTTGATCGCCGATTCGATCTCTTTCCACTGGGCCGGCCGGGTGCGTACCAGCAGCTGGTTGCTGCTTTTTTGCGCCGTGATACGTACCGATTCCTCAAGGCTTTTGGCCGAGGCATCGCCGGCTTCGGCGCTGCTGGCGTCGGGTTGTTCCGCTTCGTCGTATTCGTCGCCCGACGTGTCTTCGCTGTTGTTCTCCTGGGTGCGCATGCCCAGGCCACCCAGCCCCTGGGCGGACTGGCCCGACGTGCCGTTGAGCGAGGTCAGGCTAGTGGTTTTCAGCCCCGGCGCTACCTTCGCGGCCTTGTCGTCGGCAATCTGCCCCGAGCCATAGATCTGGCGCAGGTAGCGCGCCAGGTCGGCGGCTTTCATGTTGCGCACGTCGTAGACGAACAGCTGCGGTTCGTTGCCGCCACCCTCGTCGATGGTGCGAATCCAGTCGCCGACTTCCTGCAGGTATTCCGGTTGCGCGGAAATCGCGACGATCGAGTTGGTGCGCTCGTTGGGCATGAACCTGACCATGTCCGACAACGGCATGCCGCTGTCGGGGCCGAACAGCTTCTGCAACTGCGGCATGAGTTCCGCTACCGAGGCGCGTTGCAGCCCGTACACGCCAATCGACATGCCCTTGAGCCAGTCGACATCGAAGGTGTCGATGGTGTCCTGGTAGTTGGCCAGTTCATCCGGGGTGCCCGCCAGGCTGATCACGTTGCGCGCAGGGTCGACCAGCAGGAAGGCATTTTCGCGCACGAACGGCTTGAGCAGTTTCTGCATTTCGCTGGCGCCGATGTAGCGCAGCGGGAAGAGCCTGGCGGCCAGGCCGGTGGCGGGTTGTGCGACCGCTACCTCGGGCACCAGCTTACCGGCGACGGCCTTGTCTGAGGGCAGGATCACATAGCGGTCACCCTGGCGGATCATGGCGTTGTCGGTCCATGACAGCAGCGTTTCCAGGATGCTCAGTGCCTGCTGTTTGGTCACAGGCTTGGAGGTGGAAAAGCTGACGCTGCCTTTGACGCCCTGGCTGATGCTGTAGTTTTCATGCAGCAGGTCGCCCATGACGCTGTTGATCACCGCCTCGATGGGTTGGTCGGTGAAGTTGAAGACGATATCGCCCTGCTCGGCCTCGCCCTTCGCGGCAGCTGGTGCGGCTGGCCGGACGAAACGCTGGTTGCCGCGGATGATCTGCCGGCCGGGCGCTGTGTGCGGGGTGGCTGCAACAGATGCGTTGGCGCTGGCCGCAGCGGGGACCTCGGCAGGGGTGACCGGTGCGGGGGCGCCTGCGCCGCTGAAGGCCTGCTCCATCAGCGCAGGGTCGGTGTGCAGGTCGCGTTGCGAACTGGCGCACCCGGCCAGGGCGACGGCAACGCTCAGGCCGAGCAACGGCGTGCGCAGTGTGTGGAACGGGTTACGGGAAGCAAGTGGCATGGTCATGGGGTTTCAATACGCGGAAGAGTGATGACGGGGGCCTTGGACGGCGGCGGCAGGCGCAGCAGTGGCATGCTCAGGGTGTGGTCTTGCCCAGCACGGGTGAAGGTGGCGGTCAGCGCGGTGAGCTGGGTCAGGGTCCAGCCGCTGTCTAGCGTCGTGCCGAGCGCGACCTTGCTGGCGGGTTTGTTGCCTTCGCGCAGGTAGGCCCAGCGGGACTGCCCGTCGAGCACCACACCGGTCAGGGTGAGGTTGGCCAGCGCAGGGGTGTGTTGGCCCTGCTTTTGAGGGTCGGGCTGGCGGTCGGCGCTGAAGATGGGCTGGGCCCACGTCGCAGCGCGCACCGGCTGGGCAAGTTCCGCCAGCGGCGCCGGGGGGCGGCGGGTGGCTGCTGGCGCGGGCTTGCGTGCGGGCAGCCACTGGGGCGGATGGGGGGCTGCAAGCATCCAGGCGATGGCGAGCAGCGCACTGACATTGACGGCCAGCAGCACCCGGTTGGAAGTGGGTAGCTTCATGCGTCGTTACCTTCTGCCGGTTGCGCACGCAGGTAGCCGCGTATCAGCAGGTGAACCTCCAGCCGCCCGGCGGGGCCCTTGGCCGGTGCCGCCGCACTGCGACGAATGCTCAGCTGGTCGATGAACAGGCTCGGCTGGCCGTACTCGAGTGCATGCAGCAGGGCTGCCAGTGGCTCGATGGCGCAGGTCAGCGTGAGGCTGACGTTTACCGGGCGATAAGGTTCGGCCTGTTCCTGTTCGGCCGGGGCGATGGGCATGCGCTGGGTGATGTCGCAGCCCGGGCCGCGTTGCGCCTGTGCCTTGACCTGCTCGACGGCGTGCTGCATCAGGTCGGCGGCGACGGCGTTGGGGTCTTCGCCTGGCAGCAGGCTGTTGCGCTGGGCCGGGTCGTTCCGGCTGCGTTGCAGTTGGGCCTGCAGATCAGGCTGTTCGAGCATCAGGCTGGCATAGCGACGCTGCTGTTCGCGCAACGCCTGGGCTTGTTCGTCCAGGCTGCGCAGTGGCCCCAGCCACAGGCATTCGAATAGTACGTACCACGTTAGCCACAGCAGCAGGCCAAGCAGCCCGAGGGCCGCGATCTTGCGTTCCCGGTTAGTGAGCGGACGCATGTGGCACCTCCTGCCTGAGCTGCGCGGTGATGGAAAAACGCTCGCGGCCGGTGGCTTTATCCGCTTGGATGATGCCTTGGAACTGTGCGTGATCGAGCGTCGTGCAGGCCTTCACCTGGGCCAGCAACGCGCTGGCATGCGCGCTCTGGCCGGAGAAGCTGACGTGCGTGCCATCGCGTACTTCCAGTTGCTCCACCCAGGTGTCGCTGCCCAGGCACGCCGTCAGGTCGGCGAGCAGTGCGGTGAGGGTTGGGCGTTGCGCCTTGAGGCTCGCCAGGTAGGTCGAGGCGCCCAAGGTGGTATCGAGGGACTGGCGCAACTGCTGGACCTGCTGGGCTGCCTGACGCTGTACGGCGACCTCGCGTTGCATGGCCTCGACCTCGCCCTGGCGCCGATCGAGCCACGCCGTTGCAAGCAACACCGCGCAGGCACAGCAGCCGAGCCACAGCCAGCGCCCCAGCCGGCCCGGGCCTGCCAGCGTGCCGGCACTGCCGGTCGGCAGCAGGTTGATTGCCAGGCGCGCACCGTCACCGTCCAGCGCGTCGATGCCGACCAGCTGCACACCGCGCTCGCGACAGGCCGCGAGCATGCCGTCCAGGGCGCTGCGGGCGATGGCCACGAGTTCGACCTGGGCCAGGGTGGAGCGACGTGCAACAACCCGCGCGACGAAATGCACCTGCTCGGCGGTATAGGGGGTGTAACGGTCGATTTCGAACGCCAGCACCTGGGCGAGGTTGCGCGTCGCGGCAAGCGGCAGGTCGATGCGCTGCGCCAGCACCTGCGACGCGGGCAGCAGCAGAACCGCAGCGCGCCCGCGCTCAGGATGCTCGGGCAACGGCCACGGCAGCAAGCGGGGCGTGTTGCCATCGGCCAGGCGTCCGGCCAGAGCAGGCGGGAGCATGCCCTGCAACTCGGCCAGCCAGGCGTTAAGCCAGCGCCTTGCAAGGCTGGCTTGCCAGCGTGCGTGGTGAACCTGCCATTGGCTGGCCCAGTGCGCCACAGAGCGCTTGGCCAGGCGGATCAATCCTGCCACCTCACCACCCGGTACGGCTTGCCACCGGCATAGGCAGGCAGCAGCACGAAGGTGGCCTTCAGGCGTGATTCAAACCCGCTGGCCAAGGTGGCCGTGCTGGTGACGGTGAGAATCTGCCCGGCATCCACTGCTGATGCGCGATGGCGGGGCAGGCCGAGCACCTTGGCCAGTGCGGGTGTGGCCAGGCTCGGGTCGGGCTGGGCATTGCCCGACCAGACGGTGATGAAGGGCAGGGCACGGTCATAGATGGCATAGGTCATGCCGGGCAGTTGGCGAAATTCTTCGAGCATTCGCAGCGGTACCTGGTTGCGCCTCGTCCTTAAAGCCTGAGTGATGGTTTGAGAGCGTTCGGCACTGGCACCGCTGGCGCGCAGCAGTTGTACCAGGCTCGTTGCGGGTGTTGCGTTGAGGTCCAGCTTGCCGCGCTCGCTGACCACGCTGATCTGCAGCGTGCTGTCGGCAAAGCGCAGTACGTGTTGCGTGCCATCGGCCAGCCAGCGCGCCTGGCCACCGCCGAGTAGGTTGGCGACGGCCAGGTTGAAACCTGCCTGGGCCGCGAAGGCGGCCTGGGTGTGGTTGCCTTGCCAGCGCGCCTGGCGCTGCTGCAGCTGCACCGACATCGCCAGGCCACCGAGCATCACGCTCAGCAAACCCACGACCCAGAGCACCAGCAACAGGGCCGCGCCGCGTTGTCGGCTCATGGCCGGCCACCGTCGCCGGACAGGTCGAGCAGCAGGTTGACCTGCAGCAGGGGCCACGCCTGGCTGCCGTGCAGGTGCACCGCCACTCGCACGGCTTGGGGCAGGCGCTCTGGCCAGGGCCACCGGGTCATCCAGCCGGTAGCCTTGCCCAGCGGGGTGTAGCCGCGGTAACTCAGTTGCAGTCGCTCGGCCCCCTCCAGCAACCGTTGCGGCTCGCCCCAGGGCTGCAGGCGCTGGCCTTCCAGTTTGGCCAGCTGGATTTCCAGGCGCCCGTTATCAAGCTGCAGGCGCTGGCGGTAGATGCCGCCGCCCACCGAGCTGGGTAACGGCGCAAAAAACAGCACGCTGTCGCCGTTACCTTCGAACGTCGTGGTGTGGCCGCCGTTGCCGGTCGCTGCACTCAATGGCAACACCTGGCTCAGCGACTGGCGCAGGAAACGTTGCGTGGCGCGCAGTTCGTCGAGCCTGGCGCTGCTGTGCTGGGCCTTGGCGACGGCGCGGTTGGCCGCCACCAGGGCGCTGCCGACCAGCCCCAGCAGCAGCCCCAGCAGGCTGATGACCACCAGGATTTCCAGCAGCGTGAACCCTGCCTGGCGCTTCACTGAGCGGCACCTGCTGCGCGGGCGCGCAGGGTGCTAAAGTGCGAGGTGCGCCCGTTTTCGCTCAGGCTGAGGTCCAGTTGGTACAGCACGAAACGCGATGCCGCCTGCTGTTTCAGGGTGACGTCCAGCACCCATTCGATGCCCTGCCAGTTGCCGTGTTGTTGGCCTACGGCCAGCTCGCCCAGGTCGAACTCATCCATCAGCGAACGGGCGGCGGCGTTGTGCCGGTCGCTGCTCTGCACCTGTGCCAGCGAGCGGCTGCTTTGGGCGAACGCGCCCAGCAGGACGGACGAGGCCACCACCAGCAAGGTAATCGCCGCGAGCATTTCCAACAGGGTGAAACCACGCTGGCGGGTCATGGCAAGTCCCGCAGTTGCACGCTACCGGTGAGCCAGCTCACATCGATACGCCAACGCGCCTGGCCACGGCTGATCAGGATGTTGCCGCCACTGGCCGCACCGTCGGGGTAGAACTCGAATGCTGCGCCCAAGCCACGGGCGGTCTGCAGGCGCACGCGCAAATCCTCAGGCCAACCCTCTGGCTTGCGCCCAGGTGCCTGCACCTGCCTGCGCTGCAGGTCAAAAACCGCCCGCACCGGTTGCCCGCTGGCGATGGCTTGCACCCGGGCACTGCGCAGGGCCGAAACCATGTGTGCCAAAGCGCTGCGCTCGTTGGCCGCGTGCATGCCGCGGCTTACCCCAAGCGCCAGGATCGACGTGGCAACGCCGACCAGCACAATCACTATGAGCAATTCGAACAAGGTAAAACCCTGCTGGCGGGGCGGGCGTGCTGTCACGTTTACTCCCAGTTGCCCAGGTCGGCCTTGTAGCCTTCACCACCCGATGCGCCATCCTGGCCGAGGAAGATCAGGTCGAAGCTGCCGTGGCTGCCGGGGAAGTGGTAGGCGAAGGCGTGGCCAAACGGGTCGACCAGGTCCGAGGGTTTTGCATACGGCCCGGCCCAGCTGCTGGCGTTGGCGGGCTTGTGCAGCAACTGTTCGAGGTTCGCCGGTGGTGCGCCCACATCCAGTGCGTAGCTTTCGACCTTCATGCTCAGGCTGGCCAGTTGCGCTTTGCCGGCGCCGTATTTGCCTTTGTCGACGTTGCCGCCCACCTGGCGCACAACGATGGTCGCGACAATGCCCAGCAGCACGATCACGGCGAGCATTTCGAGCAGGGTGAAGCCCGCTTGGCGGGCGTTGGGGCGTTGCTTGGAGGGCATGGGCAGGTTCCTAGATATTGCTGGTGAGGCTCATTAGCGGCAGCATGATGGCGAGCATGATTGCCGCCACCATCACCGCCATGACGATGGTCAGGGTCGGCACCAGCGCCGCGAGCAGGCGGTCGATGGTGCGTTTGGCTTCGAGGTCGTAGACATCGGCGACTTTCAGCAGCATGGCGCCGAGGGTGCCGGACTGTTCGCCGACTTCGATCATCTGCAGGGCCAGTTCGGGCAGCAGTGCGTCCGCCGTCAGCGCCCTGGTGAGGCTGCTGCCTTGCCTGACCTGTTCGGTGGTAAGGGCGATGTGTCCGCGCAGGGCATGGTTGGCACTGACCTCGCGGCCGATTGCCAGCGCGCCGAGCAGGCTGACGCTGTTGCTCAGGAGGGTGCCGAGGGTGCGCGCCAGGCGTGCGGTTTCCAGGCGCTGCAGCAGCGGGCCAAACAGGCGGTTGCACCACAGGCGTCGGTCCTGCGCGGTACGCCTTTGCGGGTTGCGGCGCGCGGCCAGGCCAAGCCATGCGGCAGCGAGCAACGCCAACAGGCTGGCCAGCCCCCAAGCATTGACGAACTCGCCCATGGCCAGCACTGCGCGGGTGACGAGGGGGATGGGCACGCCCAGGTCCTGGAAGATCGGCACGAACTGCGGCACCACATAGGCCAACAGCAGCGCGAGCGAACCGACCACCCCGATCACCAGAAATGCGGGGTAAATGAGCGCGTTGATCACTTCGCCGCGCAGTTTATGGCTCTGCTCCAGGTAGCCACTGAGCTGCGCCAGAGTGACGTCGAGCACGCCGCCGGCCTCGCCGGCGCGCACCAGGCTGGTATAGAACGGCGAGAAGTTGCCAGGGTGTTCCTCAAGGGCCTGCGACAACGGCAGCCCAGCCTTGACCTGGTCGCGTACCCGCTCCAGCACTGCCCGGGCGGCTGGCCTGCGGACGTTCTTGAGCACGGTGCCCAGCGCCTTGTCCAAGGGCTGGCCAGCGCTGATCAAGGTGGTGAGCTGTTGGGTGAGGGTGATCAGCTCTACCGGCCGGAATACACTGCGCGCCTTGCCCAGGGGCAGCCACCGGCTGCCCTGCTTCAGGTGCACGAGCAGCAGGCCGCGGCGCTGCAATTGGCGCACGGCGCTGTCGCGGTCGTTGGCGTCCATCTCGCCGTGCTGCTTGCGGCCCTCGCTGTCGAGTGCGGTGTAGGAAAAAACGGGCACGTCAATCACCCCCTGTGACGCGCAGCACTTCTTCGAGCGAGGTGACGCCGGCCAAGGCCTGGCGCAGCCCATCCTGGTAAAGCGTGACCAGGCCGTTCTGGCGAGCATGGGCTTCGAGGGTGGCGGCGTCCGTCTGGCGCATGAGCATGCCGCGCAGGTCTTCATCCATGACCAGCAATTCGGTGATCGCACTGCGGCCATGGTAGCCACCGCCTGCGGCCTGCTCGTCGGGGCGATACAGCAGGATTGGCCGCTGCTGCGTGTAGCGTGCCAGCTGATGGCGCTCGATCAGCTCGGCAGGGGCTTCGAACGCGATACGCGTGGCCGGGTCGAGCCGGCGCACCAGGCGCTGGGCGAGAATACCTTGCAGGGTGGAGGCGAGCAGGTAGCCTTCGACCCCCATGTCCAGCAGGCGGGTGATGCTGGCTGCAGCACTGTTGGTGTGCAGCGTCGACAGCACCAGGTGCCCAGTCAGCGATGACTGGATGGCGATGCGACAAGTTTCCAGGTCGCGCATTTCACCGATCATGATCACGTCCGGGTCCTGGCGCACGATCGACCGCAACGCGGTGGCAAAGCCCAGGCCGATGGCGGGCTTGACCTGGATCTGGTTGATGCCGGTGAGCTGGTACTCGACCGGGTCTTCGACGGTGATGATCTTGCGCTCGGCCGTATTCAGGCCAGACAGCGCGGTGTAAAGGGTGGTGGTTTTGCCAGAGCCGGTCGGCCCGGTGACCAGGAAGATACCGTGCGGGCGTGCCAGCAGTTGCTCGACGCGGCGCAGGGTCGGCCCATGAATGCCCAGGCTTTCGAAATCGAAGCTGACGGTTTGCCGGTCCAGCAGGCGCATCACCACCGACTCGCCGAAACTGGTCGGTACCGTCGAAACCCGCAAGTCCAGCTCGCGGCCCTGGATGCGCAGCATGATCCGCCCATCCTGCGGCAAACGGCGTTCGGCGATGTCCAGCCGGGCCATGATCTTCAGCCGCGAGATGACTGCAGCGGCATAGCCGGCGGGTGGCGCTTCGCCTTCGACCAGCACGCCGTCAACCCTGTAGCGCACTTTCAGCTGTGTTTCGAACGGTTCTACGTGAATGTCCGAAGCGCGGCGGTCGACGGCGTGCTGCAGCATCAGGTTGACCAGGCGGATCACCGGGGCTTCGGAGGCCATGTCCTTGAGCTGCTCGATATCGCCTTCGTCGATGCTGTCGTCGTCAAGGGTCTGGATCAGTGCACCCATCGCCGAACGGCCCTCGCCATAAGCCTGTTCGATCAGCGCGATGACCTCTTCGCCGGTGCCCACCACCAGTTCAATCGGTTTTGCGGCCTGATAGCCGAGGGCGTTCAGGGCATAGGCCGAAAGCGGCACCGCAGCGGCGACCCGCAGGTGGCTGCTGCTTTCGCCCAAGGTAACCACACCATGGTGGCGCGCGAAGCGCTCAGTGGCTACCGGTGGGGTTTCGACGCTTTGCCCGGCCAGCCGTGGTGCGTTCAGTAACTCGGCATAGGCGGTGGCCATTTGCTGCTCTTTTACGGCACCCAGGCGCAGCAAGGTGCGCAACTTGTCATATTCGCCAATTCCCTGCGCGGATTCCAGCCGTGCAGCACGCTGCATATCGGCAGGTTGCAATGCGCCAGCATCGAGCAGCCACTCACATATAGCGTCAGCAGTTGGGATAATTGATTTCATAATGATGGCTTAGTTTAAGTGCTGGCTATATAGCGGCACTTTACTAGGTGTCGAGGCTGGAGGTGGCCGGGAGAATACTTCGGAATTTTATCCGGTGCAACACAGTAAAAGCGGGTGTGTTTCAAGCTGGGCAAGTGGCTATTCGCAGGGGCATTGATAGCTTATCAGCTCGCTAAACCTAATTGCAACTAGGTTTAGTGATTGGTTAAAAATTGCTGTAAAAATTGAAAAAACGCAATAAATATTATGCATGAACAATAAATATATGCTTAAAGTTGCGTGAAGTCACTGTTGTTCTGTTATTTATGTGCGAGTGGATATTGTGTTTCACGCTTGTTTTTCACGATTTTCCAAGTTAATTCGATGCGCTGCGCCAACTCTTTTCTCGGGTGCTTGAACTTTTTAGTGAAGTGCCCAGACTTACGCGCCGGCGTACCGCTTATTAGCGGTTGCCCATTCCTGAACCCCCTCTCGAGAACTATTCGATGAATAGACTATTGCTGTCGCTCGCGTGCTCGGCACTGCTCGCCTCGCCGTTGTTTGCATCTGCAGATACAACCAACACTTCGACAGGCTCAACCGCTTACCAGGCGCGCGAACAGCTGGATAGCCAACGTGAACAACTTTCCGGCGTCAGCAGCGTTGCCCAGGGCAACACAGAGGTCAATGCGTTCCTCGATGCCCCGGTAGACACCGACGATGCGCCGGCGCTGGTCAGCCAGCCGTAAGGCCGATCGCAACCCAGCTCCCATTCCGTTCATAAGGTTCCCAATCGTGAAACATTTCAAACAGGCCCTGAGCCTGATGGCGCTAGGCGTCATGCAGGCGTCCGGTGTACTCGCTGCCGCGCCAGCCACGGGCAATGAGGTGGAAGCCCGTGTCAGCTCCATCCTCGACAACATGAACCAAGCCGAGAAGATCAACTTCACCCGGGTCGACGACGGTCACATGATCCCGTCGCTGCCCAAATGGGGCATCAAGGGCACGTTGGCCTACGATTCGTCCATGGGCGTGCATGTCAACAACGCAACGTTTGGCGCGCAATACCCGTCGCAGTCTGCACTGGCGGCAACCTGGAGCATCAACCGGGCCAAAGAGTTCGGCCTGGCCATTGCCTATGAGACGCGCATCTCCGGCGCCCAGCAGATGCTTTCGCCTGGGGTGAACCTGTACCGCACACCCTACAACGGGCGCTCGGCCGAGTACGTCAGTGGCGAAGACCCGTTCCTCGGTGCGGTGCTGGCGCCGGCCATCGTCAACGGCATCCAGGCCCAGGGTATCCAGGCCAGCGGCAAGCACTACCTGGCCAACGAGCAGGAGGCCAACCGCCAGGCAGTCAACGTGGTGGCCGATGAGCGTACCCTGCGTGAGCTGTACTTGCCGGGCTTCGAGTCGATGGTCAAGAACGCCAATGTGGCCTCGATCATGTGCGGCTTCAACAAGGTCAACGGCGACTACGCCTGCGAAAACCACCATTTGATCACCGAGGTGCTCAAAGGTGAGTGGGGCTACCAAGGCACGGTGATCAGTGACTTCAACGCCATTCACGACCCGTTCAAGGGTGCGTGGGCCGGTACCGACCTGGACATGCCGTCGGGCTTGCAGTTCACCGAGGCCAACCTGCTGCCTTACCTGTGGAGCGGCCAGCTGACCCAGAACGTCATCGACGACAAGGTCAAGCGCAACCTGCGGGCCGTGGTCAGCTACGACTTCCAGGAAAACCTCAACACCGCCCAGACGCTGGAACACACCGAGTACGGCCAGCGGGCGTCGCTGAACGCTGCGCGTGAAGGTATCGTATTGCTGCGCAACGCTGACACCGCCGCCGGCAAGCCGTTGCTGCCGCTGGCGCGCACGGCCAAGGTCGCGGTGATCGGTGACTGGGCGAACCAGGCACCTGCCTCGCCATTCGGCACGGCCAACTCGCCCCCCAATAGCTACGTGACCGAGCTCAGCGGCCTGCAGCAACTGGCCTCCAACAGCACCAACGTCACCTACCTGTCGGCATTGAGCCTGGACCCGAAGGCAGCGGTCTGGTACCAGCCCTCCTCGGACAAGAGCAGTGTCAGTAACGCTGGGGTGAAGGCGGAATACTTCAGCAACGCCAACCTCAGCGGCGACCCGGTACTGACCCGGGTGGAGCCCGGCGTGAACCTGAACTGGACCACCAGTACCAACGAGACCAACACCGGTACTACCGCCGTGTCCGGCTTCAGCCCGACTGCCGGCGCGTTCTCGGCGCGCTTCACCGCGACCATCAAGCCAACCGTTTCCGGTGCTCATGTGTTCAAGGTGCGGGCCGACGGCCCCTACAAGCTTTGGGTCGATGGCAAGCTGGTGGTGGAGAGCGACGGCGTGCCGTACTCGTCGGACGTCGTCAACGCATTGACCACGTCGGGCAAGAGCACTGCGCTGGTCGCAGGCAAGTCCTACACCATCAAGCTCGAGTACCGCCGCGTACAAGGTAACTTCACCCCGGCACTGGGCGGCCTGGCAGGCGTGCAGATGAGCTGGGCCTCGCTGCGCCCGCCCAAGGATATCGCCAGCTACGATGCCGTGGTGATCGCCGCAGGCACCAACTATGAGAACGAAGGCGAGGGTTCAGACCACGGTTACGCGCTGCCCGACCAGCAGGCGGAGCTGATCAGCTTCGTCACCAAGGCCAACCCGAACACCATCGTCGTCACCCATGGCGGCGGCGTGGCAGACATGCAGCCGTGGGCCAAGAAGGTTGGCGCTGCACTGCACGCCTGGTTCCCGGGCCAGCAGGGTGGCCAGGCGCTGGCCGAGATCCTTTATGGCAAGGTAAACCCGTCGGGCAAACTGCCGGTGACCATCGACAAGAAGATCGAGGACAACCCAAGCTACGCCTCCTATCCCGACCCAGCGGCCTACCGGGGTGACAACGCGCTGACCGAGATCAACTACAGCGAAGGCCTGTACATGGGCTACCGTGGCTATGACAAGCAACACGCCAAGCCGCTGTACCCGTTCGGCTTTGGCTTGTCGTACACCACGTTCGGCTACTCGGACCTCAAGCTCTCGACCAATGTGATGACCCCCGGCAACACTGTCGACGTCACGTTCACCTTGACCAACACCGGTGACAAGGCCGGCTTCGAGGTCGCGCAGCTGTACATCCAGCCGATCGCCCCGCAAGTCGATCGCCCGAAAAAAGAGCTCAAGGGCTTCACCAAGGTGTACCTGGAACCTGGCCAGAGCAAGACCGTGAGCCTGCCGATCGATTCGCGTTCGCTGGCGTACTTCGTGCAAAACACTGACAGCTGGGACGTCGATGCCGGCAAGTTCAAGGTCTGGGTCGGCCCGGATTCGGAAAACCTGACGTTGCAACGCACCCTGGTCACCCTGATGCCGCAACACCTGACCACCCGCGACAGCAACCCGCTACCGGCTCCGCTGCAAACTGCCGTGCAGGTCAGCGCCAACCAAGCTTACTGACCGGCGCTTCAGGCCCTGATGCAAGAGGCCAGGCGTGACAGGTAGGCGTCGAACACCGCTTCGACGTCGACCTGGTCCGGAGCCCGCAGCCACTGGATTTGCAGGCCGTCCATCACGGCGAAGATCTCGGTGGCCAACAGCTTCACATCAATGTCCGCACGAATCTCGCCCTGCTCGGCCAACGCTGCCAGGTGCGTCTGCGCGTGTGCATGGGTCAGCGCGAACTTCTCTTTGTACCAGGGCCAGGCCGGGTGCTGATCGGAGAGGCTTTCGACGCTGATCATCATCGACGCCTGGCACTCGAGCAGGTTGTGCACGCTGAAATTCATGCTCATGCGCACGAATGCCAGGAAGTTATCCAGCGTCGCTGCCATCTCCAGCGCGGCGAATTTCTCGGTGACCCGGCGATCGCGCCGATCAAGCAATGCCTGCAACAGCGACACCTTGTTGGGGAAGTGATGCAGCAGCCCGACCGTGGTGATCCCGGCAATCTCGGCGACATCGCGCATCGACGCCGCCGCATACCCATCCTTGGCGAACACCGCAGTGGCCGCATCCAGCAGGGCCGCGCGGCGCATCTCGCCCTTGGGCGCACGGCGGCGCTTGGTGGTAGGCGTGCTGGACGCTTCGCTATCGTGATCCTGACCTGACATAAACCAACTTCAAGCTGTGGTGAGTGGCGTGCCGGTTCTGCTGAACCGGGCAGGGGGGATTATGGCAAAACTTCCAGGGTTCGTGTGCCGTGGCGGTTGATCCATAAGGCCGTGACGATCGAGGCCAGGGCGACCAGCGCGTTGCCGAGCCACAGGCCGAGCATGACACCGCTGGCCCCCTGCAGCGCAGCCCCGGCAGCAACGAAGGGCAGCGTACCGAGGGTTGCGCGGAGCCAGGCGTAGAAGGCGACCCAGCCAACATGCCCACGGCAGATGAATACCGAGATGGCGATGAAATCCAGGCCCAGGATGATCCACAGCCCCGGGCCGAAGCGGCACAGGTCGTGGATCAACGCTTGCCCAGGGCCGGACAAGCCGAAGGCATGGGCTAGCCACGGGCTGGCGATGGCCAGTATGGCCCAGGCGGCCAGGCCATACAGCACCACCAACCGGGCGGCGCTGTACAGCGCTGCCCGGGAACGGCCGCTACGGTGCGCCCCCAGGTTTTGCGCAAGAATCGGCACCAGCGCGCCAGGCAAGGCGAAGTAGACGCAATAGGTGAGCTGCAGCACCCTGTCCATCACCGCCATGCCAGCCATCACCGACACCCCGAACAGCGCCAGTTGCGCCATCGTATAGGTCAAGGCAACCGGCATTGCCAGGTTGGCGACGGTAAACGGCAAGGCGATGCGCGCCATGCGAGCCCCGTACAGCCACAACAGCCGTAGGCGCACGCGCGCCATAAGGCCGACCTGGCGCTTGACCTGGTAAAGGCCCACCCCACAGCCGAGCATGCCCGCCACCAGGCACGACACGCCGGCGCCGAATAGCTTGAGGTCGAAGCCGAAGATCAAGACCGGGTCGACGATTGCCAGGCAGGCTGCGCTGCTGAGCACCACTGTCATGGCGCGCCCACTGTAGCCATGCGCCCTCAGTGCCTGCGCGGCTGCCTGGGTAAGTACCATCAGTACCGACGCGACCAGCGTCATGGCAATGAATTGCCTGGCCAGCGGGGAGGAGGGTGCATGGGCACCCAGCAGGCTGGCAAAGAAGTCCAGGCAGTACCACTGCAGTGCGGACACGCTGGCTGAAAGTAGCGCAGCGAGCACCAGCATGTGCGTGGTCAAGGCAGGCAGTGCCGCGCGCGAACCCTGGCCCACCCGGCGTGAAATCAGGGTGCCAGCCGCGACGATGACGCCCGCGACCAGGCTTGAGTTGAAGAAGGCCAGTGTCTTGGCGATGCCGACTGCAGCGACCAGCGTTTCGTCATGCAGCATCGCGACATAGCTGAGCGTCAGGATGTCGGTGAGAAAAAGGGCGAGCAAGCTCAGCCCACTGGTGAACGCCATCACCCGGACGTGATGGTCCAAGGATCCATGGGTGAACGTGGCGGCAGGTTTGATCATCGGCGTACTGCGCAGGTCTTTGCGTGGGCGCGGTGCCGAGATGGCGTGGGCGCAGCGTAGTTTAATCGAAAACCGCAGCGTGTTCATGGCCGCACGGCGGCTCACGCCAGAGGTGGGGCGGCCGCTATTACCTCGCCATCTATCCACACCCCGGCAGTGGGTGTGAACTTCCACGGTGCCCAGGCTTCCTCTGATAGAGCGGCCGAAATCGGCTGACCACTTAGAAGGCTGGGAGCAATCATGAAGACAGATAACACGGTGCCCTCGAAAACCGCCCAACCGGGCACTCAGGGTGAGGAAGAGCGCGACAATGACGCTCATCGGCCGGACGGTTCAGCCGGCACCTCGCATGATTCCACCGCGCAGAAAACCGCCCGCGGCAAGGGGCCACACTCGTCCGAGCATGCGAGCAGCGAAGATGATCTGGGCTTCGACCCGGATTCTCCCGACCTGGATGACCCCCAAGTCGATCCGCAGGGGCCGGCCAAGGCTCCCAAGGGTTGAGAAGCACTCATGATGGGGTTGTGGCTGCAGCGCTGGCGGATCGCGCCGCGCGCTGCCCAAGGGCGCTCGGCCCATGGCGAGGCAGTCACTCCATGGCCTCGGCCACCCCCTGATCTTCACCCAGGAAACCCCCGCTCTGGTGCTGCCAGAGCCGCGCGTAGGTGCCATTGCGGGCCAGCAGTTCGCCGTGTGTGCCTTGCTCGATGATGCGCCCCTCATCCATGACGATCAGCCGGTCCATGGCCGCGATCGTCGACAGCCGGTGGGCGATGGCGATGACGGTCTTGCCGTGCATCATTTCATTGAGGCTTTCCTGGATGGCGACTTCGACTTCCGAGTCCAGCGCGCTGGTGGCCTCGTCCAGCAGCAGGATCGGGGCGTTCTTGAGCATCACCCGGGCGATGGCGATGCGTTGCCGTTGGCCACCGGAAAGCTTGATGCCACGCTCACCGACCAGGGTGTCATAGCCGCTGTGGCCTTGGCGGTCGCTCAATTGGTTGATGAAGCCGTCGGCCTGGGCATTGGCTGCGGCGCGGTGGATCTGCGCCTCGGTGGCATCGGGGCGGCCGTAGGCGATGTTGTCGCGGATCGAGCGGTGCAGCAGAGACGTATCCTGGGTAACCATGCCGATGGCGCTGCGCAGGCTGTCCTGGGTGACCTTGGCGATGTTCTGCCCGTCGATGCGAATTTCGCCGCTGTCGACGTCGTAGAAGCGCAGCAGCAGGTTGATCAGCGTGGATTTGCCGGCACCGGAGCGGCCCACCAGGCCGACCTTCTCGCCAGGGCGGATGTTCAGGGTCAGGCCATCGAGCACCTGGCGCTCACCGTTGTAGTTGAAGCTGACATGGTCGAAAGTCACTGCGCCGCCGTGGGTTTGCAGCACACCCGCGTTTGGCGAATCCTGCACCTTGGGGCCACGGGTCAGGGTTTCCATGCCGTCCTGCAGGGTGCCGATATTCTCGAACAACGATGTCATCTGCCACATGATCCAGTGCGACATGCCATTGATGCGCAAGGCCATCGCAGTGATCGCCGCCACCGCGCCGGTGCCGACTTCGCCCTGGTGCCACAGCCACAGGGCATAGCCGCCTGCGCCGAGAATCAAACCGACCACCAATGCCTGGTTGACGATCTCGAACTGGCTGACCAGGCGCATCTGGCGAAAGCCGGTCTGTTTGAAGTCCTCCATGGCCGCGCGCGCAAAGTGCGCTTCACGTTTGGAATGCGAGAACAGCTTCACGGTGGTGATGTTGGTGTAAGCGTCGGAAACACGACCGGTCATCGACGAGCGCGCATGGGCCTGTTCCTGCCCGACCTTGCCCAGGCGCGGCACGAAGTACAGCATGGCCAGGCCGAACAAGGCGACCCAGGCAATGAAAGGCAGCATCAGCTTCAGGTCGAAACCGCCCGCCAGGGCGATGATCGCAATGAAGTACACGCCGATGCCGGGTGCGATTTCGATCACGGTGAAAAGCACCTCGCGCACCGCCAGTGCCGTCTGCATGACCTTGGTGGTGACCCGGCCGGAGAACTCGTCGGAAAAGAACGAAAGGCTTTGCCGCAGCATCAGGCGGTGGAAGTCCCAGCGCAGCCGCAGCGGCAAGTTGATCGCCAACACTTGGTGCTGCACCATCGTGCGCAGCGCCACCAGCCCGATGCTGGTCAGCAGGACGATGCCGATACCCCATAGCACTCGGCTTTCCTGCCCAGCGGCAGCGCCGCCCGCCTGCCAGGTCGAGAGCAGGTCTACCACCTGCCCCAGGAAGGAAAACAACCAGGCTTCATAGATCGACACGCCGGCACTGAGCAGCGCAAGCGCCAGAATGTAGCCGCGGGCGCCCCGGGTGCAGGCCCACAGGAACCGTAACAGGCCCATCGGGGGTGGTGGCGCCTCGTCGGGCGGGAAGGGGTCGAGCTGTCGTTCAAAGGCACCCAGCATAATGGTCTCCTGAAAGTTTCAACTGACATTAGGCCATAGCGGGTCGATCGCCGTTCACTTCAGTGCCCGATCGGTCGTGGGGCCGACCGATCATTAAGCGCGTATTGAGCAGTGGCCCACACTGCCTGCTGCCCCTGCACTCAGATAAGGATGTAATCGCTGCGTTGCACAACGCCCTGATGGACACCTTCGATCAGGTGCACATAGCGCCCAGCCACAAGGTCAATCGGTAGACAATCGTCGACATCGAGCACCGCGTCGGTATGCGGCTTCAACCATCCCGACGCCATTCGCTGCTTGCCCAGCTGCTTGGCGGCGGCTTTGTCGGTGGCAGCCACCAGCAGGTAGCGGTGTGCTTCGCCGAATACCTGCCGCTCGTACCCCCCCAGGTTCAGGAAGAACAGGCGCAGGGCCCCAGGTTGCGGCGCGGCATGGGTGAGCTCGACACGATAGCCATCCACCCCATGCACTTCCAGCCAGGAGTCGATGTGCAAGCCCTTAGGGCTACCGAACCAGGCGTTGCGCAATTGCGGATAAGTTTGCTCCAGCCCATCGGCCTGGGCGAACACAACATCGTGGACCTCGATGCTGGCGCGCGGGTGACGCCCGCCGAGCATGACAACGTAAAGCATGGATGATCCTGCTGATGCGTGGGTTTGTCGCAGGATAAAGGGGGACAGGTTGCGCTTCAATGCCCCGCCGAGCTGCGGGTCCTGGCCCCGCGCGCAGTTCAAACCAGAAAGTCGCTCACCAGCGTGTACCAACAGTCTGCACCCAGGCGGATCAGCTCATCGTTGAAGTCGTAGTGTGGGTTGTGCACCGAACACCCATGAAACTCGCCCTCGCCATTGCCCAGCATGAAATAGCACCCCGGTACCTCAGTCAGCATCCAGGCGAAATCTTCCGTGCCCATCACCTTTGGCCCGCGGCTGTGCAGGTGCCCAGGCGCGAACAACGGCGTCAGGCTGTGCCGAACCTGCTCTGTCTCGGCCGTGTGGTTGATCAACGCAGGGGCCAGCTGGGTGAAGGTCAATGCGATGCTGACACCGAACGCCTGCTCATGGCCACTGACGATCGCTGCCAGGCGTTGGTTGATCTTCTGTTGGGTCTGCGCAGTGTCGGTACGCACGCTGATGAGCATGTTGGCCTCATCCGGGATGATGTTGTATACGCTCCCGGCCTGCAGCATGCCGATACTGACCACGGCGTATTCCTCCGGGCCGAGGTTGCGCGACTTGATTGTCTGGATCGCGTTGATCAGGCTTGCCACCACCGGCAGCGGGTCCACGGCCAGTTCGGGCATGGCGCCGTGGCCGCCTTTGCCAGTGATGTGCAGTTGCACCCGTTCCGAGGAGGCCATGGTTGGCCCGGCTTGTACCACGGCGGTGCCGACGGGCGAGCCCGGCATGTTGTGCAAGGCAAAAATCGCATCACACGGGAAGCGCTGGAACAGGCCGTCGTCGATCATTGCCTTGGCGCCGCACAGTCCTTCTTCGTCAGGTTGAAAGATCAGGTTCAGCGTGCCGTTGAACGCGCACTTCGCCAAGCGACAGGCCGCCGCGAGCAAGATCGCCGTATGGCCATCGTGGCCGCAAGCATGCATGCGCCCGGGAATCTGGCTGGCATGGGCAAAGGCGTTTTTCTCTTGCATGGGCAGTGCGTCCATGTCGGCACGCAGGCCGATGCGGCGCGTGCCTTGGCCCTTCTGCAGCACGCCGACCAGCCCATGCCCGCCGATTCCGCGATGCACTTGGTAACCCCACTGTTGCAACGAGGCCGCGACCAGTTCAGCGGTGTGCGGGGTGTCGCCGCCAAGTTCCGGCGCCGCATGAATCTGCCGACGCAGGGCCGTGAAGGCCAGCAGTTCGGTGTCGCTCAAGGCATTGCGGGTTTTTCGAGTATCCATGGTTCAGGCCCTTCCGATGGTTTCCGGGAACAGTTTCAGGCAGACAAGGCTGATCGCCCCACCGCCCAGCAGGTAGAAGGCGGGTGCCAATGGGTCGTCGAGGGCCGACGTGAGCCAGGTGGCAATCAGCGGCGAGAAGCCACCAAACAGGGTCACCCCGAAGCTGTAGCTGACCGACGTGCCCAATGCGCGCTGTGGCTTGGCGAACCCCTCCATGATCAGGGCGAAGAATGCCCCCGAGCCGACGCACCCAGGCAGCACCAGCAGCGCCACGATCAGCATGGCGGCGTACAGGTCGGTGGTGTGCGACAACAGCCAGAACGCCGGCCATGCGCTGATGACCGGGAGGGCTACGGTCCACACCAGCAGTTTTTTGCGCAGGCGATGGCGGTCGGCGTAGCGCCCGGCAATCGGGCTGATGATCGCCAGGCACGCGGCTGCGACACAGGCAATCGCCATCGCGCTGCGTTGCGGGTAGTGCAGCGTGGTGATCAGGTACGAGGGCATGTAGAAAATGAACAGGTACATGCCGATGGTTGCGCTCGCCATCAACCCGGTAGCCAATACGGTGTTGCGCAGGTCGATCATGCTGCGCCAATCAGGCTTGGCGAGGGCAGGGCGCGGCGTGCTGGGCCCTTCCTGTTCGAGCGTTTCAGGCATGCAGCGGCGGATGTACAGCCCGACCGGGCCGATCAGCAGGCCGATAAGGAACGGGATGCGCCAGCCCCAGCCCTCGAGGTCCGGGGTGCTCATCACGCTGCTCAGCAGCAGGCCGATGCCAGCCCCTACCAACGCGGCATAGCCTTGGCTGGCGGCCTGCCAGCTGACGCTCGCGCAACGATGGCGGGAGGTGGTGGACTCCATCAGTAATACCGACGCCGTGCCGATCTCACCCCCAGCGGAAAACCCTTGGGTGAGGCGCCCGACCACTAGCATCACCGTGCCAAAGACGCCTGCTTGCTGGTAGGTGGGCGCGAAGGCGATCAGCGCGGTACCCAGGGTCATGAGCAGGATGGTCAGGGTCAGGGCCGCCTTGCGGCCCTTGCGGTCGGCCAGGCGGCCGATAACCATGGCCCCCACCGGGCGCATCAGAAAGCCCACGCCGAATGCGGTCAGCGACATCAGCAACGAGGCGACCGGCGATTGTGCCGGGAAAAAATGTTTCGCGATGATCACGGCAAAAAAACTGTAGATGGTGAAATCGTACATCTCGAGGGCATTGCCTAGTGCACACGCCACGGTGGCGCGCCTGGAGCCGACGGCAGGTTTCTCGACAGGTAGTGTGCCGTTCGCCAATCGGGTATCCGGATGCAGGGTCGTCATGGGCTCTCTCCGAGTCATTCGTGTTGTGGACGAACTATCGGGTAACCCGGGCGCTGAATCACTTGCGCTTTTTGCAAGCACATTACCCAGGGTTAACAAGGTCGGGGGCAAGGGGTAGGGCGCGCACCAAACGGGTGCGCAGATGGCCGTTCTGCGCATCCCTTGCACAGATTCCTTAGCCGGCCGGTGCGTGTAATGGGCCTATAAATCCGCCAATAGCGTTAGCTGCAGCTCATTTCGGCGCCGCTGAAGCGGGATTCTGCCGTTTGCCGAGTGGCCAATTAGCAAAAAGGCATAGCCTTATCAAATTGGCGATTTCCGAGCGTTTTTATTTTCGTGGAGGCTGCGAACCCGTACCCACTTCCACGGAGAGTCTGCAATGGGGGCGTTCGCTACGCGTACTGGATCACTGGCCGCCATGCTCGTTGGGCTCGGGCTGCCACTGGCAAGTGAGGCTGATGGGTTCCCTTCGATAGGGCGGGTGGCATCGGGCTTCGGTTACTACAACGTGGACAAGGGTTACGACGACACGCTCAAGGTATATGGCACCGTCGATGCCTTCGTGAACTACCAGGAGTCCGGCCATTACTCAGGCTACAAGATCGCCGGTGGCGGTGCCTGGACCAACAAATTGGGGCTGTATATGCGCAAGGCGCTCGGCCCGGACACGGTGCTGGAAATGGACGTGGAGGAGGGCTTCAATGTCAACGGCCAGGCATTTGCACAGCACTGGAAGCAGATTGGCGGGCTGCGCCTGGCACTGGTCGCACTGCGCTCGCGCGATTACGGCAAGCTGGAGTTCGGCAAGACCTACGGCATGGGAACACCCACCTACGCCGACCCCTTCCTGGCCACCTACGGTTCGCCCTACACCTACCTGACCAGCCCGCCTGCGGGCAACGGTGCGTATTACCTCGACATGCGGCCCAAGCATACCTTGGCCTACACCACCCCTAAATTTGCGGGTTTCAGTGTGGGCAGCGCGGTGAGCCTGGGCTTGAACGACACCGCCAGCTCAGGCAAGACCCTGCGCGGCAAGGGCGTGAGCGTGCAGTACAGCAACGCGCGGTGGATCGTGCTGGGGTCATTCAATGATTACCTGAGCGACCCCTGGGGTGAAGACAATCGCCAAACCCACAATTATTTCACGAGCGCTTCGGTGTTCCGTGATTTCGGGCCGGTGGCCGGTAGCCTGACCTGGCAGCGCCAGGACGTGGATAACCACGCCACGCCCAGCCTGCAGGCGTGGACCTTGGGCTTCAGTGCGCCGGTAGGCAAGGCCGATGTCGCACGCCTGGCGCTGGTCAAGCGTGACATTGAGTTCGGCGACAAGGATGCCTACGGGATGATGATCGGCTATGACCACTTCCTGCTGCCTCAGTGGGCGATCTATGGTCGCTTGGCGCTGATCGCCAACCGCCCCG
Source organism: Pseudomonas sp. NPDC087185 (assembly GCF_044744955.1). Lineage (NCBI taxonomy): Bacteria > Pseudomonadati > Pseudomonadota > Gammaproteobacteria > Pseudomonadales > Pseudomonadaceae > Pseudomonas > Pseudomonas sp. NPDC087185. Next base: position 893,280 of record NZ_JBIUZK010000002.1, read on the forward strand.
AGTCAGCCATCACCTATGCCGGCATCCCGCTCGAACAGGTCGGCGACGATCCGCAGAACGTGGCCATTGGCATGTACTATCACTTCTAGGGTGCGGACGCGTTTCGTACAGAGCCTAACGCGAAAGCTTGGTCCTCAGGCTGTGAAACAGCTCTTTGGCCGGTGAGGTCAGTGCGTGTCGATCGACACAGACCAGGTAGATAGGGTATTCGGGGATGATTTCCTCGACGTCGACCCTGGTCAGTTTCGCTGCCTGCCCCGTTGTGAGGGTATTGGCCGCAGCGAAATCACTGAGGGTCATGAACGCGTTCGCGTTCTCCACCAAGCCCAGTGCCAATAGCAAGGACGAGCATTCGATGACGTTCTGCGGTGGGTTGACATCATTCACCTCGAACATCTGGTAGAACTGCGAGGAGCGATCGGCGGCCGCGTCCAGGCTGATCCAGTTGGCATATTGCAGCTGGCGCAGTGAGCGTGAATGACGCAGCGGGTTGGCGGGGTTGCAGAACACATTGCCCTGGATACGGTGCACGGCCTCCCAATCCAGGTTCAGCCGTTGCGTGTTTTGTTGTGACGTGAGGGCAAAGTCCAGGGAGCCGTCGCGCAGCCGTTGGACGATGTGGCTGGGGCGCTGCTCGGTAAGCTTGAGCCGAACGCGCGGGTTTTTCGCCTGGAAGTCACTGATGCACGGCCCGAACCCGGGCAGCACTGCGGTCAGGGACGTCACGCCGACGGCCACTTCACCGACGGCGGTGTCATGGATGTTGTCGGCCTCGATCTGTAGCCGGCGCATGCTCTCGACCGCCATCTGCGCGTGGCGAAGGATGCGCCGGCCCTCTTCGGTAAGGGACATGCCCTTGTAGGTGCGCTGCATCAAGGTCAGCCCCAGTTCACGCTCTAGTTCCTTGATCGAGCGGCTCAGCGCCGGTTGAGTGACATGCAGCCGCTGCGACGCCTCATTGATGCTGCCACATTGATCGACCGCTACCAGCGCTTTGATTTGATGGAATTTCACGCTACCCGACTCTTGTTGTTGGTTGACTGGGGACTGCAAGATGCCAGCCAACACCCTACATCATCCCGAGCATGAGGTAGGTACCACGCAGGGCGGCCATCGACTTATCTGTTGGCAAGGGTTCCTTTTTGCGGCTTCGATGGCTAGCCTCGCCGAAGTGTTCTTTCAAACCGGCACGCGCTGGAGGTGCCATTCAGGTTAGGAAGCGACGTCACATTTCCATCGTCGATAGAAACGCCATTGCCATGCCAGAAGGTTTTTCATCATTGCCGTCGCTCAATGCACTTCGCGTACTTGAGGTCGTTGCGCGTCATCTGAACTTCCGCCTGGCTGCCGAAGAGCTGGGCGTGACTCAAGCCGCGGTTGCGCAGCAGATTCGTGGGTTGGAGGCCAGCCTGGGCATCCGCCTGTTCGAACGGCTGCCCCGCGGCCTGGGCTTGACCGATGCGGGCCATGCCTACAGTGCGAGTGTGCGCAGCGCCTTTGTGATGCTTGAAGAAGCCACCCGCTTGCTAAAACCGGCACCCTCTCACCTGACGGTGAGTGTCACTCCGACCTTTGCGGCAAAATGGTTGATACCCAAGCTGGGGGCGTTCGCCGATGCGCATCCGGACATCGACCTGCGGGTGCTGGCGACAGATCGGCTGTCACACTTTCACAACGAAGGTGTCGACATCGCCGTGCGTTATGGTCAGCCACCGTTTGGCCCAGGCTTGAACGCAGAACTGCTGATGGAGCAGCGCATTGTTGCAGTGGCCAGCCCAGGCTTGCTTGCCGACAAGGGGGTGCCGGACAGTTTCGCTGCACTGCAGAGGCTGATCATCCTTCACGACGCGCATAATTTTTGGCCCGCGTTCACCGCTGCCGTGTTCCCCGGCCACGGGCAGGCCAGCGCCAAGAATTTGCGCTTCAACCAGACTTCGCTGGCTATCGAGGCGGCCGCTAGCGGCCAAGGGGTCGCGCTGGCGAACGCTGCGTTCGTCAAGGACGATATTGCTGCAGGGCGCCTTGTACAGGTATTTGCCCCATCGCTACAGCTTGAAAAGGCGTTCTACCTGGTGTGGCTGCGCAAGGCGCATCAGTCGTGCGCCTTTTCAGTGGTCAAGGAGTGGCTGATCCAGCAGGGAGCAGAGCGCTGAGTGGTGGCTGGGACGCTGCTGCCTGGTTGGGGAAGAGGCCCGTGGCATGGGCCGGTCGAGTTGCGGGTTGTCGCTTATAAGGCCAACGGGCGTTCAGGTGCGAGGCGCGAACATGATGATCGCCATCCCGCATAGCGCGACGAATGTCCCTACCAGGTCCCACATCGTTGGTTTTATTCCATCAACCTGCCACAGCCAGAGAATGGCCACGAAGATATAGACACCGCCATACGCCGCATAAACTCGACCAGCAGCAGCCGGATGAAGGGTCAGCAGCCACGCAAACAACGCCAGGCTGATAGCGGCAGGTATCAACAGCAGGATGGACTTACCCTCCCTCAGCCACAGGTAGGGAAGGTAGCAGCCGAGAATTTCCGCCAGGGCAGTGAGTACAAAAAGCCCAAAGGTTTTCAGTTCTGGCATGGGGGCCTCTCTATTTCGGGCACCTAGAGTAGCCTACCTGGTCCAGCCCCGACACCGAATGTTCGTTCTCCACTAAAAGACGCGAGACTTTCAATTCCCCCATTGGCCCGGCGTTGAACATGATTTCAGGGACTATCAAGATCCCCGAAGAACATTTGGGCAGGGCTATGGGCGGTGGTTTTAGTTCGCTTAACTAGAAACCACGCCCCTACATACCCCCGATCCCCCTGCAGGATGCGCGATCGAGAAGCGCTAATTCAGGACGCCATTACCAGATCGCTGATCCGGCAAAGCGCCTTGGATTCAAGCGGCACGCTGCTCACCCTTCAGCAGTTTTTTCTGCGTCTCCATGGCCTGACCTAGCGCCTCCAATTGGTCTTTACCGAGGAGCTTCTTCGCAGTTGGGAAGAGCTCGCCTTCCTCTTCCTCGATGTGATGCTCAAGCAGCTCTTTCATCACCTTCACTCGACCGGCGAATTCGAGCGTGCCGGTTTCAGTATGAAGCAGGTCAGGGAGTACCAGTGCGTCAACTGTCCGGTGTTCTTCTTTGGCCTCGTAATACATCTTGGCCTCCTCTTTACCACCGGCCTGCTTGATCGCTGGATACAGAATGTCCTCTTCCAGCGCGGTGTGGACTTGCAGTTCCTGCTCAATACGGTGCAGCAGTTCAGCGCGTTTTTTTACGGCGCGTTCAGTGGTCGATGAGAGTTCTTCCAGCAGTTTCTTGACCACTTTATGGTCCTGGATCAGCAGATCGATGGCATTCATGGAGGCACCTCGTCACGGGGGATAAATACTGGCTTCCTAGGAGTTGAGTGGCCGACACCGGCAGGGTTCAACGATAATGATGATCGGCGTAGGGCCGGTCTGTTCCAGCGCTCTGGCCCTTGAGCGTCAATAGCGTGGCACACAATGCCGCAGCGTTTTCAGCTAGCGCGCTTTTCACGGACTCACAATGGGCCTGCGCGCATCACGCCTTCAGTCGTGCCGCTGCGGCTGAGGCCGTATCGTCATCAGAGGATGGGTTTGCCGCCAGTGACCCCGTAGCGTGAACCCGAGATGTAGCTGGCTTCATCAGAGCCCAACAACACGTAGATCGGCGCCACTTCCACGGGTTGCCCAGGCCGTCCCATGGGGTAGCTCGAACCGAAGTTCCTGACCGCTTCATCAGGCATGGTGGCAGGAATCAGCGGAGTCCAGATCGGGCCCGGCGCCACGCTGTTGACCCGAATGCCTTTCTTGCCAAGTGATTGGGCCAGGCCTGCAGTGAAATTGGCAATGGCCCCCTTGGTAGCGGCATACGCCAACAGGCTGGGTGATGGGTCATCGGAGTTGACCGAGCTGGTGTTGATGATCGAACCGCCTTTGGGCATCGAGGGCAACGCGCGCTGGCAAATCCGAAAAATGGCGGTGATGTTGATATCGAAGGTCTTCACCCATTCATCATCGTCGATCTCGTCCAAGCCCTCATGAGCCATCTGGAACGCGGCGTTGTTGACCAGAATATCGATGCGGCCGAACTGCGCGACGGTCTTGTCGACGATTTCGTAGCAATGCTGTTTCTGCGCCAGGTCGCCCGGTAGCAGTAAGCACTGGCGTCCCGCAGCCTCAACCCAACGGGCGGTTTCCTGCGCATCTTCGTGCTCATCCAGGTAGGAAATGGCGACATCCGCGCCCTCGCGAGCGTAGGCGATTGCGACTGCACGCCCGATGCCGCTGTCGGCGCCAGTGATCAAGGCGATTTTCCCTTCGAGCCGATTGTTGCCTGTATAGGTCTTTTCACCACAGTCCGGATAGGGCTCCATCTTACGTTGTGAACCGGGAACGCGTTGCGGTTGAGATGGGAATGGGGGAGTAGGGTAGTCGCTCATGGTGCACACTCCTGCAGTGGAGAACGGTCACTACCCTTCGAGCGGTGCGAAAGCTCAATGTTGAGCTGAGTTCAGGTTTGGCACGACGGGCGGTCACGCCTTCGATTTCCATTGAATTCTCAAGGGTTGAATAGCTCTACCGCTGACCCGTCTCACGCTTTGCGTGGAAGGCTGGACCATTATCTGGAGCGTCCAAGTGCCTCGAATCATTACCCCCACTACGCCCGAACATGAGATCGATCAGCAGAATGCGAGGATGTTCGGTACCCCGAAAGAGCGTCTGGATTTCTATCGACGCGAAATACAGTACGAGACCACCATCCTGGCCAACCGAACCGATGCGTACCTCGCGGCTCAGTCGTTTTTGGTCATCGCATTCGTGTCGTCGATGAGCAATCTGAACCAGGGCTGGGGCGAGATGTTCACGTTGATGGTGCCGGCGTTTCTCGCACTGCTCGGCGTGCTGAGTTCGCTGAACGCCTGGCCAGGGATTCGCGCTGCCTTTCGGATCATCGAGCACTGGCAGCTCAAGCAAAGTCACTTGCTGCGCAGTGAGCCGATGATGGGATTGGCGTATGACGAATCGCCGTTGTTCTGCGAAGCGGAAACCTCTCAGGCGGGGCATCGCAAATCGCTACTGTTTTCCCTGCGCACACCCTGGATTTTTCTCGGCTTCTGGGTCTTGCTGGGCACCTATTCGGTTTATATCCAGCTGGCGTGACCCGCGCCCTCCAGGCGACCTGAAGCATCACCGGAGGGCGCGTCGCAAAAAGCTCCACTCAACCTGGCAGCGCCTTGATCAACTGTTCGTTTAGGGGCCGGCACCGGCAGGTAAAGTTCCTGCGCGATGCTCAGCGGCTCGCATCAGCGGCGCCTGCGGTGCGTGCGAGTAATGATTAGCCCGGCAATGAGGCCGAGAACTGCCGCACTCACCAACAGCGGTGTGCGTGATTTTTCGCTGACTGCGTAGCGCCTGTAGAACGAGGGCGAAAGACGATTTCAGTGTCATATGCGATCTCTCCGCTTGAGCGTGTCTCCGGTGAAATCCCCCCTCGGATTTCCGCGCAGCCTCGAAGCCTGTGGGCTGGCCTGGCCCCGCGGTCAGGAGGAGCTACCGTTCCGTCGAAACACTGTTGATGCATCCAGTATATCTCGCTAAGCTCGTGAGGAGAACATTTGTACTACTCGCGGTGATAAGCGTTATGAACAAGCCAGACCAAACCCCTGATGATCGCTTTGCTTTTTTCTCGCGCGAGGAGCTGCTCGAGCAGCAGTGCCTGTTGCTTGAGAGCGAGTTGGCGGTGATGGGCGAGGAATTGACGGCCTCTCGCGAAAAGATCGCCACCTTGGTTTTAATGTGGACTGGCGTCAAAGCGGAGCTGCAGAAGGCGGAGATAGAGCTGACTCAGGCGAGGTATCAGCTTCAGGTGGGCAGCGCGGCTCACTGAAGATTCTGGCGCTCGCAACTACTCAGCTTTGCCCTGCTGCTTGAGTTGGGACATGAGGCGCCAGGGTTGCGTCTGATAGTTAAACGGTTGAGCCTGCAGTCTACTTCAGCAGAGCTGCTTCCCCGCATTGATCCAACCTGTGCGCGACTGGACTCACTGGTTTTACGACATGGATGAGTTGCGCCTGGATGGATTAGTCCCAGAGGTCGTAGCCGGTCTCATGAACCAGCTAATCTCGGGGAGATCCTGGAAGTGACTCCCCTTGCCCCAAAGAAAAGCTCACTGGCAAGCGGGAAAGTGTTGAATGATGGCATTTAGCCTTGCCGCGAGATAAGCTCGAGCTTCAGATCATTCAAGGAAGACTATGAACAAGTTCATTGCTGTCGTCGGGATGTGCTTCTGGCTGGGCGCATGCGCCACGTCCCACTACACCGCTGGACGCGACTTCTCGTCGGCGGGTGTAGCGAGTATCACTAAAGGAAAGACCACGACGACGGAGCTGAAAGCTCTTTTCGGTGAGCCCTACACGAAGAGTGCTGTGAGCGAAACAGACGAGAAGTGGATTTATACGTATACGTCTGGCTCTGCTCATGCGCAAAGCTACGTAGTGACGATGAAGGTCACCACCACCGGTACGCAAAAGACCCTGGATGTTCTGATCCGCGATGATGTAGTCATCAACTACACATTCAGCGAAGGGCCCGCTCCTGGTAGCAGCACAGCTACCTATTGATGAGGAAGGTACCTGATTGGACAGAACATATGCCTATGTCGACGAGTCGGGTAATTCTGACCTAGACACATCCAAGGCTGGGAGCTCTGGCTTCTTCGTGATTTGCTCCATCATTGTGGCTGAGAAAGACCTGCAGAACGCCTACCAGCGTGCGAGGAGCATCGCCGACAGCACTTCCAGGCAGGCGAAATCAAGTCAAGTAAGGTGCGAGCGAAGGATGCTGACCGGCGTGTTCGTATCCTCACAGACCTGGCGAAGCTTCCGATCGGCAGCGAGGGGTTGATAGCTGGGTGGCCTGACACGCGTGCCAGTAAACAAGCTTTAAGTGTAAAAACCGCCCCTCGGGCGGTTTTATGAGAGGATGCTAAGAACCTAGGTTCGAGACCGCATTTATCTCGAACTAAGCTTACCCTTACATTGTGATGCAGGCACCATGTTGCTGAGTGAGCATTTGGCAATATTCGCCTGGTAACCACATTCCAAAGGTTTGCGAGCTGGCACAATACTCATTAAAGTTTGAGTATTCTTCCTCCTGCCAAAAGTGCTCCGAAATCGCTAGCCTATCATAGCGGTATTCGTTATCCAGTAGGCAGTTGTCACAACCTGCTCGGGAGTATGCATCTTGCGTTTCCTGGTAATAAGTACTGTACGCGTTATCGTCATCGAAAAAAATCAACCCAATATTTTTCACCAGTTGGCCCTATCTGAAGATACAAATAGGTGCCGACTATGAAGTATCCTCCAGCACTGGTTGGTTTGGTCTCCGCCACGACACCGCGACAGTGGTTCGTCTGTTTGGAGTCTGCGGTTGGTAGCGCCATTGCAGAGCCACTGACAATAGTGAGCCCCAAGGCGATAATCAGGGCCGTTATTTTCATTTCGCCTCCTTGGCAATAAGTTCTTCTGCATACTGCACGAGCCAGTTTCTCGTTGAGGCGTCAGTCCCGCTCTTCTGCACAGCATGATCTATGTCATTTGAAACCCACCACAACGTCGTGTAACTGTTCCCCTTTTTGTCCCTGTAGCCATACATCCGCCCGGATATACCGCTAACCACAATGTTGTTCTGCTCCTTGATCACTACCTTGCGCATTCCGAAGAAGGTCATATCCTTGGTGTACACGTCTCCGTCCGGGCATTTAAAATACCTGGAAAACCCTGAATATTCTTTCCTCTTTCGTGAATAGACACCGTTTGCATCTGTAGCCATCAATTCACAGGCGCTGGTTGCTTTCAGATCAATCGGCTTGATCATGAGTGAGGAATAATTCGTCAGTGGGAGCTGGCTACCGGGCTTGTAGCTGATCAACGCATTGTCAGCCTCGTAAACGTGATCGTTTGGATAGGTAGCTAGGGCAGCTGCAGCTGCATCGTTTCGCTTCGAGCCGCTTGTGCGGGCACCTCGTGTGCCTTCAGTACGGAGCTGTTTACTGTACTCACGAACAGATGCGTCCAAATCCTTTTCGCTCCCCATTGGCAACTCATGGATGGAGATCTCCGTGTAGCGCGATTTTGGGCGGCTATCGGGGAGATCTGCAGCTAAACAAATATCTGCAATTGCTAAGCTGAGCGCGAGCATCGAAAATTTCATATATCCCTCATGAATTATGTTAGGAAGTCGAACGCTACCAGAGAGCATTTACAGCTTTTGGTTGCGAGCGCTGATGCGGCGAGTAACAAGACGGAGGATTTGACTTTTTTACAGAAAGGTCTTGTTACAAGAAGTTTCATGCGCACTCATCGTATGCGCCTTACGTATCCTGGGGAGCTACAGCAACTGCCTCCCCAAATCCAGCAGTTCCAGATACCCGATGGGCATCGCTTCGAGATCTTGGTGCGCCAGGTAGTGAAAGGCGAGCGTATCCGTTCACTGTTCTGCAGGAACACCGAGATCTACATCCTGGATGGGGACGAGGTTATTCACGCAATCTTCGACATAGTGGCTGCCGGGGGAGGAGATGGTGTTGTTCGTCCCGAGCGTATCGAGTTAATCGCCGAGGGGTACCGCCATTCTGCGGCTGCACCCAGGCACTGAATAAAGTGGTTGTATTTGTAGCCAACTCAGGATGCACAGATCACCGGAGTAACCACGATGAAGAAGGATCTCAGCAAGGTTTTGCTTCCAGACCATCCAATGTACACCGATGCAGTGGATGCTTTGAAACGATACCACCGAGCCCAAGTCACCGGTGTGACGGGGAGTGAGCTTGAGCGCCTTCGTCTCTTGGCGGAGCATCAGTTTCAAGCGGTCACCGACTATCAGTTGCAAGCGTTCGGTGCGTCGGCAGAGCCTAGGGACTAGAGGTGCCTGCTACACGCCATACCGCTTGTTCCCGCCAGAGGTAATGCAGTAGCGACCGCCTCTTGGGCCTATACAGATACGACCAGAAGAGCAGGGGCACGATGATCCGTATTCGGTTGTTGTGCTGCGAGCTGGCTGTGGAGCGGGCCGCTCTCTCTTCGATGGTGAGGTGGCAAAGCAGTTCGAGCCGCTGCAGAGATTTTTGTAAGAGATCCATCGTTGCGGCTGGCCGTCGAGGCTGATACGAGCCCATTCGTTTTTCTGCTCGTAGACCTGAACCTTCTCACCGCGCTTGAGGCTGGAGATAACTTTCCCTCCCGGTTGAGCGCGCAGGGTAAGCGTATGCCCAAGTCACCTTGCGTAATGGGATCCCTCAGAGCACCGCCCTAGGAGATGTACCCCGCTGCAAATCGAGACCCTATGGTCTGGCTGCCTTTTAGAGAGACTCCGCATCGAATCCATGCCAGCATACGAACGATCACAGGGAAGGATAAAAGAATGCAACTCAACGATCCGTGTGGGGCGTCCAGGTGGAAAACGTATTACGAGCACCACAGAGACCGTCCAGCATCATCGCTTCTTCACACAGCACTTGGACTTGCTAGCACTCAGACGAACTCTAGAAAAGCTGTGGATCTGGGTTGTGGCTCTGGCAATGAGACTCGCGCTTTACTTCAAGCTGGCTGGGATGTTCTAGCTATTGACCGAGAGCCGGCCGCAATCGAAATGGTACACGCTATCGGTCTGGCTCACCCTGGTGCAAAGCTAGAAACAGCTACCCAACTGTTTGAAAGCCTTGAGTCTTTGCCACCCTCGTCATTGATCCATGCAGGAATGGCCTTACCATTCTGTCATCCAGATCACTTTGAAAAATTCTGGTCAGTTGTGATATCTGCGCTTCTGCCGGGAGGCATTTTCGTGGGCCAACTCTTCGGCGACAAAGATGATTGGGCATCCGACACGGCGAGAACCTTTCACTCTGAGCTAGAGGCCCGTGCGCTATTCCGGGGGCTTAGCTTGAAGGTTTTCGAAATCCTTGAATATGATGGGCCCAGTATGCGGGGCACGAAGCATTGGCATCGCTTTGACGTCGTTGCCCAAAAGCCAGCATCGAGCGAGTGAGCTTGGCTACCTTGTATTTTTACCCCAAAGGGTAACGCCAGTTGTGTGGCAGTAAATTGGCAATTTCGCTTGCCTGCTGCTTCGGCAACTGCGTTAGCACATCTTTGAGATAGGCATACGGATCGTGCCCATTGTTCCGGGCCGACTGGATCAAACTCATGATCGCAGCGGCGCGTTTGCCGCTGCGTAGTGACCCAGCAAAGAGGCAGTTCTTGCGCCCCAGCGCCCAAGGCCGTATCTGGTTTTCACACCAATTATTATCAATGGCTACAGCGCCGTCATCGAGGTAGCGCGACAATGCCGTCCAGCGTTTCAAGCTGTAATCCAAGGCTTTGCCAATGGCTGAACCGTTGTGCACGATATCGCGCTGGGCAACCATCCAGGCATGCAATGCATCCATCACCGGTACCGCTTTCTCTTGCCGTATTCGGCGACGTATGTCCGGCTTCAGATCCTTGATTTCCCCCTCGATCTCGTACAACGCCTGCATGTAACGCAAGGCTTGTTCAGCCAGCGTGCTCTTGTGGGTCGCATGCAGTTCAAAAAACTTACGTCGAGCATGGGCCATGCAGCCGATTTCCGTCACGCCGAGTTCGAAGCTGGCCTTGTAACCGCCGAAATCATCGCAGACCAGTTTGCCCTTCCAGTCTTGCAGGAAGTTACGCGCACTCTCGCCGGCCCGGCTGAGGCTGAAGTCGTAAACAACAGCCGATGTTTCGCAAAACGGGCTGGTGGCATAGGCCCAAACATAGGAACGATGAGTTTTCTTCGTGCCCGGCATGAGCATTTGCACCGGCGTTTCATCAACATGAACGACCGGCTGCTCAAGCACCACTTCGCGCAGCGCATCGACCAGTGGCTGCAACTGTATACCGCAGGCGCCAACCCATTGGGCGAGAGTAGAACGCGGGATAGCCAGGCCGGCGCGGCCAAACATGGCTTCCTGACGGTACAGCGGTAGGTGGTCAGCAAACTTCGCAATCATGACGTGGGCCAACAAGCCCGCAGTCGGGATGCCCTTGTCGATCACCTGCGCCGGCACCGGTGCCTGAATCAGTGTTTCGCAACTGTCGCAGACCCACTTACCACGGATATGGCGCTCCACGGTGAACACGCCGGGTGTGTAATCGAGCTTCTCGCTGACATCTTCACCGATGCGTTTGAGCGCGCAGCCACAGGCACACTCCCTGTTGTCCGGCTCATGATGGATCAGCGTGCGGGGAAACTCAGGCGGCAAGGCGCGACGTTTGGGTTTCTGCTTTTCCTGGGTAGGTGCCGGAGTAACTTGCAGCGACTCCAGCTCTGCTTCAATGGCAGCGATATCGGTATCGATCAGATCGTCGAGCAAACTGGCCTGTTCCGGGCTCATTTGCTCGCTGCGTTTGGCGAACTTGAAGCGCTTGAGCTGGGCGATTTCGTGGCTGAGTTTTTCGATCAGCGTTTTGTCGTGATGGATCTTCTTGTCCATGACCTGAACGGTCTTGCCCATCGTTTCGACTTGCTCGTCGAGCGCCGAGACGCGTTGCAACAACTGCGCCGCCAGAGCGCGCAGTTGTTCGGGATTCAGGTGGTCGAGGTCAGGGATCGAAGTCATGCCGACAATCTTGCGAGATCAGCATAAACAAGACGACAGGCTGATCGGACAATTGCACTGCCGGATGGGGCATGGCTCGATTCAGATGATGGAAATGGCGTTTCCGGGGCCAACTCTTTGCCAAGGCAAGCCCAGTATCAAGGCGTGTAGCTGTTCGGCGCTCAGCTCCATTTGTGAACCTTGGCGCGTGCCAGGCCAGGCGAATTTTCCTTGGTGGAGCCGACGTGCCGCCAACCAGATACCCAACCCATCATGCACCAGAACTTTCATGCGGGTGGCGCGGCGATTGGCGAACAGATAAGCACAGTGCGGCTGCGCCGCACCGAACACCGCGATCACGCGGGCCATGGCGGTGTCGGTGCCGGCACGCATGTCCATCGGCTCGGTGGCGAGCCAGATGGTATCGATGCGGATCATCTCAGTAGCTCTCGAAGAAAGCTCGCGCAGGCGGCTGCGCTTTCCACTGGCCAAGTCATCTTAATGGGCGTTCGCGGGTGCTGGATGTCAAGGCTGATACTGGAGGGCTGAGCATGTGTGCCAGCGCCGAGCATCTGCGGATGCAGCGGGATGAACGCAGGCTGCAGCGCCACGGCTTTTTGATTATGCAGCCGAATCCATTTATGGACGAGGTTGGCATTAAGGCTGTAGCCCAAGGCGATGTTTGCGATGGAGGCACCGGGCTCTAAGCACTCTTGGATGACCTGGGCTTTGAAAGATTTGCTGTAGGTTCGGCGCTGAGGGTGCATAAGAAATCCGCTTGAGAGGCCAGAAATGGTGTCCGCTTAAATTAGGTGGACACCATGGCCTTCGGCGGTTGCGTCAGGAAGATGTGTTGGCCGGACGGATACCGCGCAGGTTCAGATTGTCCGCGTTGACGAAATGCACAGGTGCTGAGGCTTGTGTAGGTTGTGGTGTCGGTGATGAGGTTGATGCCAAGGTGCTCACTGGCGTCTGGCTGAGTGGAGGCTCAGTTTTGGACGAATCCTTCTTGCCGACAGCCCAACCCACCACGAAGAGAACCAACAGCATCAGAAACCATGACTGGCCATTCTTGCGCATATCCTTTGCAACCTTGATGTGAGAGCTGTCTTTTTCAAGCAGAGCTGGCTGGATCGCCGGAGCACCGGATAGCCCAATTCGGCAATGTCCGCCGGGCGAGCAATTTCTTATCCGCCATCGCTGAAGACAGCTTAGACGAGTGGCGTAGATGGGGAGGGCAGCCGTCTTATGTCTCAAGACATCTTCGATAGGTCGCTAAATAAGAGGCAGCAAGCGGAGCGCGCCGGCGTGACGGATGGAAGCCCGAAGGGTCGAGACGTCGTCGTCCGACGATGGCTCGATTCACGACAGCCGGGCCCGGAAGGGTACGCTGCCCGTGAAGCTCAATCGAACCCGTCTTTCCCCGTAGGGAACGTGTCGTTGTAAAATCCTGTGAACCGACGTTTCGGTCGTATTAGTCGCCGGCACATGACGCATTTTAAGGAGCAGCACCTGTGTTCAGGACGCTCATGGATTTGATCTTTGTGGTGAGCGTGGCTCTCACTGTACTCGCGTTCATTTTCATACCCTGCACGATCATGAGTCTCGGAGTGTTGTTCGTGCTCGGCATCGACGACAGGTTTGTGAGCCCGGTTGTGGCTTACATTGCACTCCCAGAGGCCGTGATCATTAGCGGGTATTTGCTGCTTCACTACTGGAGGCAAATCACCGAAATCATCAAGTCGATTACACCGTGGTGATGTAGGAATGTGTGGAAAAGCGAGTGATTTGGTTTCTGGGTGACGTACATGGACGCTTTGATCACGTCATCAGGTTGGTGCAGCGTCATTGTCCTGAGGCAGTGGTATTTCTGGGTGACCTCGAATGCAGCTTGCCCTTGGACATGATCCAGCGTCCGATCCTAGACCAGACAGAAATCTGGTTCATTCACGGCAACCATGACAGCGATCGTCCAGCCTATTGGCATAATCTTCACGGCTGCGGCCTCGCTGAGCGCAGCCTGCATCGCCGGGTAGTAGAGATTGCTGGACATCATATAGCGGGGCTGGGTGGCACATTCGAGTCGCAGGTCTGGCGACCAGGCAGCCCTGATACCGACATCCAGAGTTACCGGGAATTTCTCGAGCGCCTGGCGCTCAGACCTCAGCACGAAGACATCGTAGCGACGAAGGAGCAACACGCGCTTTCTGCAATCTACCCGGACGACTACTTCTTTCTCGCGATGGAGAAGGCGGAAATTTTGGTATGTCACGAGGCTCCCAGCTGCCACCCTCACGGTTTTTCAGAGATCGATGAACTAGCCCAGGCAATGGGCGCAAAAATGGTCGTGCATGGTCATCATCATGATTGCCTGGATTACAGGTCGGAATGGCCGAAACCGGGGTTTAAGGCTTTTGGATGCTTTCAGGTCGATAATAGCCATCGACGGTCGAGTCATCTGCTGAGGGCAACATCGCATCGCGCGGCAAACGAGCAAAAATGATCAGAAAAATGTGCTCTGAATTCCGAGGTGCCATTTTGGGTTGCAGTATCTACGGTTGGGGGTAAGGTCGGACTCGGGATGCCTTTGTCCCGACCTAGGAGCTTTTATGCAACTGAAAAAATGGTTTTCGGTGGTGCCAGGCGCGATCGGGGTAATGATCACGTTAGCACTTCTGCTCGTGCAAACTCGTGTGTTTGACGTCATCGCGTGGGACTACAACGTCTGCCACTTGGTGTTCGGTTTCACCGCCCCGTTCTTCCTGAGCTACCTAGGGATTCCAACGGGAAAGGTTGAAGTGCTTCCGCTGCGTGAGGTGATCAATTGTATTGCTGCGGTGCCGTTGATCACCTGGCCTCTGCAATCCCTGCGTGCCATCGGTCGCGGTGTGAAGCGTGACTTCATTGAAGGGCTGCCTTGGACTCCTTGGATGGGGGTTGCGCTGACGCTTTGCCTTTCGATTGGCAACGAAATGTTTGTTGACCCTGCAACGAACGGTATTCCGTTCACGTCTGCGTATGGCAATTTCGTTGCGGACGTCCTCGGTATGATTCTGTTCCTTTGCGTGGCACAACCGATCGTGCGACGCGCCAAGCAAGCTGCATCTTCGCTGGTTTGATCGGAAGGCCGCCTAGGGATGGGCGGCATCCGTCCTAAAGCTCATGCTTATGCGAGTAATCACCTCCAAGGTAAGCGTCCGGGCAAGTCATCTACGTTTGAGCGCAATAAAGAGGAGGGCTAACCCGCGTGGCTTTATTCAGAATGCATTCTCCTGTCCCAGCCAAAGGTGTCAGCGCAGGGTGCCAACCACTGCTGGATTTTTGCATTGCGTGCTAGCTCATTGGGCTTCAGTAAGCGTGCGCCAAAATCGACATGGCGAAGGAATTGAATCTCAAGACACTGTTCCAACTGCTCTGCCAGCAGTGGAAAGTCCATAAGCCTCTGCATGCGTGGCCACCTGACGAGCTTACGGTAGCGTAGCTGCTGAGACTCAATACGCAGATCATCATTCGGGCGCCACTGGACATTGAATAGGTCGTCATGACGTGACAGGTCGACGCGCCAGTTACCACTGGATGGGATACACAGATCGAGCTTAAGGCTGTCAGGCCGCAATTTGTTGCGCTTGAAAAGGTGGTTCGGTCATCAGATCGATAGAGCAGACGCTGTATGACACCTCAGCTATATCGAATCGAGAGAACCATTCGGCGATTTCGGGACAGACCGGATGATCGAACACACTTGACCTCTTCCTGAGTAGTTGTCGGATAGGCGTCCCTCCGACTGTCCGCTGTGGGTCGAAAGCAGCCGGTCACGACGGACCGCTATCGAGCCATATCGCTCTTGCATGGGGTGCAAGGGGTCGAGTGTTCGAATCACTCCGTCCCGACCAAATAACTCCAAAGAATCCAGTCACTTAGCGGTGGCTGGATTTTTTTATGCCTGTCCGTTTTTCACTGCTTCGCATTTTTGCCCCACTTTTTGCCCCACCGAATTTCAACTGCCGTTAGTCAAGAATTCAGAAACGGCAGAGTCTCGGGCATTTGCAGTCGCTCATGGGAGATGGCGATTAGCCTTGAGGGAGGGGCGGTTGGAAGTTCGAATCTCTACGCTTCCGCCACTATTTTTCATCAAAGCCCTGATTTTTCGGGGCTTTTTTGTGTGTTGACGTTTTTGGTCCCCCATCTAGTCCCCCATTTTTACTTCGGCTTCCTCTGGCCTTCTGTGGGTTCTGGTGGACGTATTGTCTTCATGTGGGGCCGTAGACTCACGTCAGGAAAGGGGAGCAGTTCAGGTTTCACAAACGCCAGGTCCGACCTTCATTTACAAGCCTGAATTACTCCCTAGCGACAGGCGCAGTCCTTCACCTGTTCCCAAACATGCGACGTCAAAGCTGGATTTAGAGGCGCTCATCATGACGCCTCGGAATCCAACAGAAGGGGCTTCAGGCAGGTCTAACAGCCACGCTGCTGCTCATGCCCTGTACCTTGAGCACGTAGCCGCCACTCTCCTGAGCAACCTTGGCTTGAGGCATGTAGGCGTAGAAATATTCGTACTGATAAACCGCCTGCTTCCACTTCCTGCCACCATAGAGCTCAAACACAGTGTCAGCATTCTTGAAGCCCTTGAATGCGCCGCGCAGTTGCCCTTCGCAGATGACCATGGGTGACACTCCTTGTGGTTGGTCGCCATGAGCCTCTCGCTCATGACTAATGTGCATGCATTGACCGCTGGCAACCCATTCGGGGCGCGTTGCCTGCAGTGCTCCTCAGTTCAGGTTGTAGCCAAATTCTCGGCTCAGCAGAATCTGCTTCCAGTGGCTTTCTCGCGTATCGATCTCTCCTGGCATGGCATGGATATCAGCGATCTCCAGAATTGAGAATCTTAGGTGCCGCTGCCGCCCGGGAAGGGCGTCAATGCCAAACTCTTTTTTCAAGGCAACGTTGCCACCGTGTGCAGTGGCCGCGTATGTGCACCAGCGTCCCCAAATGCCGCTTTCGCCGTCGGCCTTGCCGACATACAGTTTACCGGTTTCACTGTCTGTGATCAGATAGACGCCCTTGACGTTCGACAATGCTGCACGCCAGGTTGGAATGTTTTGGCGTACGACGATATCCAGATGTTCTTTGGTCAAGTTGACCGACTTGAAACCTGGGAAATCACCTATCGTGAGACGCTTGGGAAGCAACTCCGAGACGACAAGGTCATTCTCCAGGGTTTTGCCCAGTGGGTACGAATGGCGTTGTTTGTACGTGCTCTTGAGGTAGAGGCGACCTACCCATTCCTCGGCTGCTTCTATGCGTTCCAGGTCGTAGATGTAGTGACTTCGTGGCTCGGCATGATGGACGCAACCCTTCCTGCGGAACAGTCCCGCAAAGAGCCAGCGAGTAGGGCGTCCCGCCTGGATCAGAGAAACGACGTACTCCTTTTTGAAGTTCTGCTGGGATTGCCACGACTGCCACCTGTCAAAACGGCCTTCCAGGAACACGTCGAGCGGACGTTCCTCGCCGTTGAATCGCGCAAGGTGAACCTTCGCGGTGCTGGGAGTAAAGGCAGGCTCCCATTGTTTGAGCAGGTCAAAAAGCAGCATAGAGTAATGTCCGTCTGAGCTTCATCGCGCTTTGCGATTTTTCCATCGTGTGGCGAGCCCCCTCATGAGGGAGCTTGAACCGAAGATATTCTGGATGATATTGAGGTCGTCCTCGGCCATCCCTGCGGGTTTAACGTCTCTCAACACGGCCTCGGTACCCAGGCTCTTGGCCCAGGCAGCCATGTAACCTTTGGCTGTGTCCGATCCGCCGTTTCGCAGTTCACTTAGTAAGGTCTGAGCGAACGAGAGCCGATCTTCCTGGGTCAGGAAGCGCTTGTTGATCTCCGGGCGGAGGGTGTTGACTGATGTCCAAGTGAGGGGGCTATCTGTCATTTCGAGTAACCCGAGCGCCAGTTGGGGCACCTCATTTGACTCTTTCTCGCTTTGCCCCCCTTCAGCACGAATCACCTGCTGGAACAGCCGGGACCGCTGCTCATCATTGGTGCCATCGTCGAGCAGCAATTTTTTGAGGTTACCGTAAGCTTCTGCGCCAAGTGCCCTGCACCACAATGACAAGGCCAAGTCAGTATCCTGAATTCCCCCACGCTTTCCTTTAAGCAGGACAGCTCTTGTCGCTTCAAGATCTTCAAGGATGGAGAGGTGTGGAGTGATCGCTTTCCATGCTCGCTCCAGTAACCGGACTTCCTCGTTGTTGTTGTAGTCGATCGCATCAGCCAAATCGGAGATCTGTGCAACGGACAAATCCTTTCTGCCTGAGCTGAGGAAATCAACGGCCTCCGCTGGTCTTTGTTGCCACACGATGCATGCTGTTTCGTCCAGTGTTGACGACAGCGACTCTGGTACCACTCCATTGTCCAGCATGCTATTCATGGACGCGAGAGTGTGCTTTCCAGCGAAGCCTGGGTTAGACACAGCTGTTTGCCTTGCCTCCATGAACAATGCTTGAGGCTGATATCCGTTGGGAAGCTGCTCCTGAGTTGGCCATTGTCCTGCTAGGTGGCTGTGAAGGGGGTCGAAGGACTGTTGGTACGACTTGGCAGTGGTAACAAGTTTCTGCAACGCTGGGCCTAGTACCGCTGAACTAGCATGGATAAAGACTTTCGAAAGTCCTGGCATCAGGTGTGCGAGGTAGCTGTCCCACTCGCCGGCCTTGCCCGCTAGAGTCGGAAGAAGCTTGTCGAGGTGTCCTCTGAGATATTGCTGGCCCCACAGTTTCGCCTGGATATGGGTCGCTGCGCCGGTATAGAGAGCCTCGTCTTCACCGTCGAATTCTGAGCGCTGAGTCATCCCTGTCAGGTGATTGGCAAGCTCCTCTTGGTCCTCCTCAATCAAGCTTTCGTAGACCAAGAACAATGCATTCCGGCACTGATTCGGAACGCGCTCAAGTGGTCGCTTTATCCAGCGTTGCGCCACGCTGTGAAGCGCTCGCTCATTGTGAACGACAAAGGTATGAAACACTTCAGTAGCGTCGTTCTCATAGCCCTCGATGGCGCTCAGGAGGACGCAGAGATCGGCGTAGGCTTCATGCTGCTGGTTATCGAAATAGCTGAGGCGTTCAGCACCCAGATCGGCCACAAGGCGGAATGCACGCTTGTAGTCCAGCGGCAAGTCCTGGAAGTCTGAGACCCTTCGTACGAATCGAGAGAGGCACTCCACAATCTGTTCTACATGGCCGTGAGCGAGGTGACGCTCGAAGGCCTGCATAACACATCCGGTTATCTCGGTTGAGTGCATCATGGCAACGGATTTCACCTGTTCCCAAAGTCGGTCACGGCTTTCATCCCCCTCGCTGGCCATGGACTCCCAGACGACGCTGATACGCTGAGCCAGGAGTGACATGTCGAGAGTGTCCAATTCCTCGAAGTCATCGCCAGTATTTTCTTCAAAGTCATGCAGCGCTCGGGTCAGTTGCTCGACGTAGGTGGAGCCGATTTCTGGCAAGAGTGCTTGCTCGTACGTGTCCATCCAGCGTTGTAACTGGATAAAACCAAGCTTGTAGTTGCCCGTAGGTGCGGTGACATTGCGCTCACAGAGCCACGCAAAGAGCTGGTCTTTAGCGTGGACAGGAAGGGTGTGATCTTTCAGAACAGTCAGCACAATGCCTGCAGCCCCAATAGCCATGGCAGCGGCTTCGTCGATGTTGGGCGCTTGGCCTGAGGGCAAGCGCATGGAGATGTTCTTGCCATTAGTGAGCAGTTCTTCGATGAGGACACAGGAGATCTGTTGTTGGTCGATCACGTTGGCCACAGCAACTATTCGGCCAATTTTCTCGACACCTAGGAGTGATCTGAGCTCGCCTGACGTGACGATATCGTTGCTCAGTATGCCCAGCACCAAATCCCGGGTGCGCGGTGGCAGGCGATCAATGATGTCTGCGACAACGCGCATGGCGTTGTATTTGAGCGACTGCTCAGTACGATGAAGCTCACTGAGCATGGTGTGTAGCAACTGCATTTCCTGATCGCTCAAGAAGTCGTTCGCGCGAGGTGAGAGAGCTTCCAAGAAACCTTGAGTATCGCCAGATACCAGGTGGCCGTAGATTCTTGAAGCCTGTCCTCCATAGCGCCTGGTGACTGAGTCTTCAGAAAGCAAGAGAAGGCTCTGGAGAGAGTCCGGCCATGGAACGCCGACGAGGCTTGCAAGGAATTGGCGCAGGTCTCGACAACCCTCAACCAAGATCGTCTTACCATCATCGTCTTCTTTAACGTATTGCTTGAGTATGTGCTGAGCTTCAATCGGTTCGTCTTTGAGCAGTGTCTGCCTGACCATGAGGTTGGTCAGGCGTTGAAGTAGCTGTGGGTCATCCTGAAGGTCACGATAAAACCCTGGAAAGCTCACGCGTGCGGCGCTCAGCGCCCCGAGTGCTATAGGGTGTTTCGTGACTGCACCTTCATGCAACCCACCTGGGCGCTCACTGCCGACAGCATCAAGCTCTCGGGCCTTGGCCAACCACCACGTTTGAGTAAATGCGTTGACGATCTGAAGGGCGTTACGGGGGTCGGTGACGTTGATGTGAATCATCCGATCCACTACCTGTTCCACTGAGGCGCCTTTCTCAGCAACCTCTTTGACCAGCTCGGGGAAACCCTTCAGCTTGGCAAGCGCGAACTGGCGCATGTCATTGCGAGGCGGTGGGGGTATCTCCAAACGGAACTGGAAGATGCGATCTAGGTAGCGCCGTGCGTCGGTGGGGTTGAAGATCGAGCCTGGTTGTTCTGGGTTGCCGCGCCGGCGAGACAGGGCGTCTGCGACCTTACCTTCGTCACAAGAAATGACAAATACGAGCCCCATGTTCTCTGGCAGTTTATCGCTAGGGATCTCCATGAAGGTTCTAACAGCGTCAAGGCCTAAGACCATCTCTTCAGCGGAGAGTCGATCGAGGTCGTCCACGAAAATGACCAAGCGCTCAAAGGGCACCGAGTTACCATTTGTTGGCTTGAATGTACGGAGCTGCTGAAGCAGCAGATCTTCGTACTGCTCTGCGTTGACGCTGGGCAGATGCACTCGCGTTACCGTGTTGAACGGATTGACGGGGACTGGCTTCATCAATTTCATGAGGTAGCCATACAGACCGCTGAACGCAAGAGTGAACATTCCTTGGGCATTGCCGTCACTCAATGGCAAATACAAGAGACCGAGTACGCCCAACGCAACGTAGCCGGCAAATGCGATCAGAAAAGCAGGGAGGGGAGCCGCCCAGCTTGTCAGGTGCTCTCCAATAAGCTGCAAGGTAGTTTTGCGAGTGGTTGTCGTGTGGGTGACGTTTCGATAGAGGTCATCCTGCAGTTTCCCTTCATCGCCGCCCAGTTCAATGAAGACATGGCGAAGGAGCGCCCGCTTGATGTCCTGCTCTTTTCCTCCGAACCGCCAGGCGTTGAAGGTGATGCTTCTGTAGCGTTGGCTTCTAGGTCGACGCCCGCCGGCTACTGACGTGTCATCTGCGAGCGCGCGAGTATAGAGTTCTTTGACCGAGCTCTTGCCGGTACCCCAGCCGCCCAGCAAGCCGATGCTGAAAGGTGGCTTGTGGCCTTCTTCCTCGACTAAGCAGCGCAATGCTTGAGCGTAATGCCGATGGCCAAAGGCGTCTTGGTCTTCGGTTTCAATGTGGCGATCCAGCACGGCAGGCAGAGTGCGGCGGGAATCGAGCATACGATCATCCCTTATCAGTATGGCAAATGGCTATTGTCAGGTGAGCATACTGGTCGCTGCTGTTTGAGGCCAGTGGGCGCGGCGAGATGTGCGAAATCGTGAGCGCCCGGGATGGTGACATGTCGCAAGAAATCATGGGGTAGCCGATAGACAGTGTGCAGAGGGGGTTGTACTGTCTGTGCGAAAGTGGCGCTAGGCCACTACTTGCCGGCTTCTAGAGGGAATTAGAGTGCGTGTTAAATCGATCAAGCTAACAAATTTCAAAAAATTCAAAGATGACCACCTTGAGTTCAACGACGATGTGAACATCTTTGTCGGCGATAACAATGCCGGTAAGAGCACCATTCTGGAAGCTTTGGAAATCGTTCTTAACTACAACTACCGGGGTCGTCCCTTTGGCACCGAGTTCACGCCAGACATTTTTAATAAGGACGCTGTCCAGCAGTTCCTGGATTCCGACAAATCGGCCAACTACCTGCCTAGGTTGGTGATCGAGGCGTTCATCGACGGCGTGCCTGATTATCGCGGCGCGAACAATTTCTTGAAGGTGGATGCCCAGGGCGTCACGGTGCAAGCGTGCTTCGATGCCTCACTTGATGACGTCTATGCCGACTACCTGAAGACGAAACCCAACATCACTAGCATTCCGATCGAGTTCTACAAGCTGGAGTGGCTGGATTTCGGATGGAATCCCATCAAAGCCGTGGCCAAGAAATTCAGGGCGTTGTACATCGATCCGACCCGTATCCACCCGACCTTGGGCAAAAATCAATACATTTCGACCATTCTGAACACAGCTTTGGATAAGGAAGAACTGGTCAAACTGACGCTCAACTATCGTGAAAATCAGCAGGTGTTTAACGATTCGGGTGAGGTCAAAGCGGTCAATGCGGGCTTGGATGCAGATCACCTAATCACTGACAAGAAGCTCTCCATTGCAGCGAGTACCTTGCCAGCTGGGTCTATTCAGACCGGGCTTCAGCTTGAGGTGGATGACGTGCCATTCCAGTTCATCGGGAAGGGTGAGCAGAGCAATGTGCAGATCAAACTCGCCATTCAAAACAAGTCGAAGGATATCGATCTGGTAATGATGGAGGAGCCGGAAAACCACCTCTCGCACACCAATCTCAACAAACTGGTGCACTACATCGAGAAGCAGCGTGGCACCAAGCAGCTGTTCCTTACGACTCACAGTTCGTACGTTCTTAACAAGCTGAGCATCGACAAAATCTGTCTTGTGCAATCAGGCTACCAGCGTCTACACAAGCTGGATCCCGATGTCGTCAAGACCCTCAAGCGGTTGCCTGGCTATGACTCTTTGCGCGTGGCGTTGTCACGGAAGGTGATTCTGGTAGAAGGGCCGTCCGATGAGTTGGTGCTCAAGAAAATTTACTACCGCAAGCATGACCGTCTACCGGAGCAGGATGGCATAGATATCATCGTGGTTCGCGGAGTCGGGTTCGATACCTTTATCTCTGTTGGTAAGGAGATTGGTACCCGAATCAACGTCCTCAGGGACAATGACGGTGACTATCAGAGCAACGTTGTGAAGGCCCGAGACGATTATGCGGCCTTTGCAAACATCAAGCTCATCTCCTCAGCCAAAGACGAGGAATTCTCGCTTGAGCCCGCAATGATTTACGCCAACGCGACTGACCTGAAAACGCTGAACGCCTTCGCGAAGGAAGTGCTATCCACGCAAACCTTCAATCTCTACAAGGAGGAAGCCGGATTGGATAAACGTCGCGAATTTCTGATCAATTGGTTCAAAAGCGTCAAGGGCAATGGCAAGGGGGCGCGCAAGGTCGATTCGGCAATCAAGCTTTTCGATGGGAGCCTGGATTTCAAGTATCCGGCATTTCTGGATGAGGTGTTCGACTTTGGCTAATGAATTTTGGATCGCTGGAGCCGGGTCAGGCAAAACCCACAAAATCATTGAAGATGCTATCGAAGTCATCAAGGCGGGTGGACGCGTGTTGGTCGTTACCTACACGATGAGCAACCAAGCCGAGTTGCGTTCTCGCTTCGTCGAGGTGTACGGCAGAAGCTGTGACGATTTTGTCGTCAAAGGTCTGTTCTCTTTCTACTTGGAAGACATGGTGAGACCGTACCAACACTTTGTGTTCCCTCAGCGTATCACTACGACAATGTTTACGGAGCAGAACCCTCACCTGATCCCGGGTACGAAGACTTGGTTTCCCAATAGAGGGGAGAAGACCGAGGACGGCTTGAACCCGCTCCATTATCTGACCTCTTGTAAGACAAAAGCCTATACCGGCTTGCTCGCGAAATTGGCGACGAGGGTCTCGGCTGCGTCTAAGAATGCTCCTGCTAAGCGGCTGAAGGAAATTTATCAGCGGGTCTTTTTCGATGAGGTTCAGGATCTGGTGGGCTGGGATTACGACGTCATCAAGGCGCTGAGTAAGGTCATGCCTGACTCGATTTGCTGTGTCGGTGATTTTCGTCAAACCATTTACACGACTACGTTCGGCCACAAGGCGCCGGAAACGCCGCTGCAGAAGATCCAATACTTCCAGCGCTTGAAGTTTGAACAGCGCTCGCTGCCGAAGAACCGTCGATGCATCCAGGACATCTGTGATCTGTCCGACACGATTCACCCTGGTCTTTATGACAAGACTCTGTCAGAAGTAGAGCACGTTCCTGATGAAGTGGCCCACCACTACGGCGCCTTCGTCATCAAACGCTCACAGGTGAGCGAGTATCTCGCTGCGTTCAAGCCTCAGGTCTTGCGATGGTCGTCGTCTATGGGCAAAAGCTATTTGCCGCCTAGCCTGGCCTGTCACACCTTCGGCTCCAGCAAAGGTCTTGGGTTTGATCGCGTTCTGATTATCTCTCCGGACAAACATCTCAAGTATTTAGGCGGTGACCTTCAGGTTTTCGATAAGGACAAAACGGAGGAGTCCAGGAACAAGCTGTACGTGGCTATCACCCGCGCGAGGTACAGTCTTGCATTCGTGGTCGAAGATGAGCACCTTGAAAATATTCAGTTGCCGCTTTGGAATGGTATGGGGCAAGCCGTTGCTGAGCTGGTGTTTTAGTCATGGACGAAGACGGGCCTCCCTTTGATGGCGGCTCGACTGTGGCTTCATTGCATCCGGGAGTGAAGATCGCGGTCTCGAACGCACGGTGCCCCTCGCAGGCCCAGAGTGCAGAAAGGTTCCCATAGCCCTGCCATAATCCGCGAGACTTAGCAATGCTATTATCGATAACCGAGCGATCATGGGCATCGGAAGCTCAATGGCGTGAATTATCGCGGTTAGGGTAAATACGAGCGCAACCAGCTTCCATCGCCGGGTCGCGTAACTACCCAGATATTTGCAATGAAAGGAATGGGTTTGCAGTTGGAGTGACATCGGCAATGCTTGCCGCTTCGAGAATAAGGTAGCCATTTAGGAGGCTTGTTTTGCGAGGGCCTCTTACCGTGCAGGTCCATATGTTCTGTCCGTTAGCTCGTTTCTGATGAATACCCAGCCTCTCAAAGTGACGTTGAATGTGGCGCCAAGGTGCAATCTCATCGTCCGTTTTCGCCTGCTCCGGATGCTCCGCGGCGTAGCGTTGGAAAATGCCCGGAGTGACCAGGAAAAAGGTACCCTCCACGGTGTGGACTTTGGCCTTGCTGTCGTTAATCACCAATCGATGACTGCGCAGACCGTCGCGCAGCCACTCTAGAAAGGCCACTCCGATGGTATCCTCGGGCTGTGCAGTTGCAGGCTGCTCGCTTCTAGTGCTTGAGTTGGTCTCAGGCTGACGCGGCTCCTCCAACATATTCATCAGATCGTCGAGGTAATCGAAATCCTGACTCAGGGGAGCGGCGGCCGGCCGCGTCTTTTCCGCGGCATTTTGCGGCCCAGCTGTACTCGATTCGCTGGTTTCATTAGTTGGCAGGGGGGCGACCGTCATCGGTTCAATCGTGCCGCTAAAGTAGTCTGGTCGGAGCTCATCGGCCCAGATCAGACTCGGCTGCAGGCGAAGGAAGGTGAAGCGATGCTGCCAGTCACCGTCCGAGACAGTGGCGTTCCAAACCGCTTTGCTTTCCGGTGTCGCTTCCACCAATCCATGTGACTGCAGCTCATCGAACAAGGCGATGTTGGAGGTGGGGATACCGTCCACAGCCTGGGCCAGTAGATGTGCGCGCAGTTTGTCGGTCGTGGTCTTGCTGACCAGCCATAGGTGGTCTTCGGTGAGCCATCCGGCCGCGCCGGGCTGGTTGAGCTTGAACTCGTTCTTCACCAGATGGCGCAGTCCCATTAGCAAGTGGTGCTGCAGGGAGTGCTTGGGCGCCTGCAAAGCCTTCGCAGGATTGCCACCGATGTTTTGCGCGGTGGAGACACGGTCAGCCTGCAGCACCAATTCCCCGAGTGTCCCAGCGTGCTCGTAGTGGTCGGCGAGCAGGAACAGCAATTGGCTCCACAATTCGGGGTAATCGCTGAGCCAGTCGAGCAGGGCGGGAGACAGGATCTGCGTATAGAGCAACCCCGCCGCGGCACCGTGCAGCTTGTAATCGCGGCCTGGGTGGTAGCGGAAACGGTAGGGCTGGCTCAGCGGTCCGTGCCAGGGGTGCCAGCGTTCGGCATTCTGACACTCGACCTGCAGGTCGACGGCGATTTTGCCGATATCATGGAGCAGAGCACCATAGGCAATCGCGGCGCTCCAGGCATCGGCTTGTGCCGCCTGGTCTTCTGGCGCCGCGCCGCTGGGGAGGAGGTAGGATTGGCGTAGCTTCAAGCTGCACGCCACCAGTTCCAACCCGTGATCGAGCATGCCCCCGGGATAGGCGTGATGATGGCTTTCGCTCGCCGGGAGTTGCTGTACAAAGCTGGCGTAGCGGCGGATGGGCTCGAGGTAGAGCCGATTAAACTGCGCTTCGGAGAGGGCCGTGTACTGCCAGATGCGTTCGAGCAGCTTTCTCCGGTGATCGGCGGCGAGTAGAGATTCGGCCGACTGGGGAAGCAGGAAGCCCTGGGCGATGGGCGTGGGCTCTGCCGCCTCACCTTTTCGAAATTTCAACCACCAGCATTTCATCGCATGACCTGTTGTTCGTTCGGGAGGTCCTTTTGCCTTTTCGGATAGAGCTCTTTCCCTTGCGCCCCCTTCCATTGCCGCCGTTACCCTTTACCGCCTTGACCCTTTTCACGCGTGTGATAATTCGCAGCCAGGTCCATCGGGATCGGCGGCCGCTCGGAATAGCGGTCCCTTTGTTCAGGGCGTAGACTGCCCGGCATGATTGCTAGAGCAGGGGCGCGGATGACGTTGAGTGATGCGGCATTGATCGTGTTACTGGCCGATCGAATTCATGGCACGGATGCGGCCATCCGAGCTGCGGCCAAGCGCTGTGCGAAAAAGCTGCCGCGCAGCCAGCGCGATATCGTGTTCAAGATTGGAAATAGCGCAAATCCGCGGCAACTTGTGGCGCACCTGTGTCACCACTTGTCTGATTGAGCGATCAAGCGAGGTCGTTTTAACCGACACCTTGCAAGAGCGCGTGCGCTTTAAGTAAACCCTCGGCTAAAGTCGCAGTCTCAGTTATTATCTCAGTACTTGTCCCACGCCTAGGAAGATTATTCATGTCCAAACTTGCCGAGTTCAAAGCACTGGAAGCGCAACTGGCCGCACAGCTGCAACAGCTGGATGCCATGAAAAACGACTCCGGTTTGAAGCAGGAAATCGAGTTTGAACAGAAACTCAAAGCGTTGCTGGAACAGTACGGCATGGGCCTGCGCCAAGTGATCAGCATTCTGGACCCGGCCAAGGGCTTGAGCGTACCGACCGCGAGGGCGTCCAGCAGCAGCCAGCGCAAGCCGCGCGAGGTGAAACGCTACAAGCATCCACAGAGCGGTGAGGTTGTGGAAACCAAGGGCGGCAACCACAAGATCCTCAAACAGTGGAAGCAGGAACACGGCTCGGACACCGTTGAGAGCTGGGTACAGTAATCACTGACTTACTGAAAGCGGTAAAAGTCGCGCTGCAGACAAAGTAAAGGCCCCGGATAGGGGCCTTTTTGCTGGGTGTGTGCAATCACGCGGTGAGACGAGCTGGCGTATCCGTGGCTTGATCAGACTGCAAGGCCAACAGGTACTCAGAGGCTTCCCGGGCCTGACCACTGGCGCGGAAAATGGCTCGCTTGTCCTCCTTGAGGATCTTCAGCCAGCACGCTAGGTACTCCTCGTGACGCAACTCACCCGTGGTACCGGTGAGTGCGCAGAGAAACGCGGCGCCCATTTCTGCGACCAGCTCCTCGAAGGCATACGCCGTAGAGCCGAATGCATGTCCGCCGGTGATACCTTCACGGTTCAGACGAGTACGGTGGCCCGACCAGTGCGTCAGCTCATGCAGCGCCGTTGCGTAGTAGCTGCCGACGTCTTCGAACTGCGCCTTCGTCGGCAGTTGGATCAGATCACGAATCGGCTGATAAAACGCGTCATCGCTGTAGCGATGCTCAATGCGCGCCCCGCTGGCGACCAGCAGATGCTCGGCCGGTTCATGATCGATGAAGGTTGCGGGCTCGGCGTGCTCAGCGGAGGCTGGCTCCTCGCCTGGTAAGCCTTCGGTCTGTTCGATGTTGAACAGGCAGTGCGTCCGCAGCAGCGCAAACTGCACCATCTTGATATTGCCCTGTTCATCACGAACGACTTGGCCGTCCTCGTCGTGCGCTTCCTTGCTCATCGGTTTGTACAGCACCGCGAGGGTGGATTGCTCGCCCTTGCGCACATGGCCTCCGGCTTTGCGCGCCTGGTTGTAGGTCAGCCAGCGATCTTGGGTGAAGCCTCGCAGTCGCGCCTCCGCCCACAGTAGCGGAATGTTGATGCCAGCGTAGGGACGCCGAGTGATGGCGTTGATGGGAAAAGGGCCGTCAGCGCTTGAACCTGTGATGGTCCAGGGCTTGATCCAGGGGATCACGCCTTGGCTCAGGGCGTTGACGATCTTATTGGTGACGTCCAGATAGATGTCGGACATGACGTTCTCCGATTGTGAAGGGGAACGCCACCCCATCCGGGATGGTGTCCCGAGTGGGGTAAGGGCAGAGGAGGTGCTGGTCGTGTCAGAGGACTGTGAGATCCACCGATTGCTCAGCTGGCAAGCGGATGTGCAGGAAGGAAGGGGCGCTACGTGGCGTGATGTGGGCCAACTGCAACAGCGAAAGTTGTTCGGCCGCAGATGGCGCGACGTCCTGTGGCAACTGAATGTGCAGATCAGTGGGGCAGGGTGACGAATGAGTAGCAGCCGCCAGAGCACTAGTGAGCAGGATGGCCAGACGTTGTGCTACCTGATCTGCGGAGACGTTTCCTGGGCCAGGCTTCATGAGTTGCTGCCATACGCCAGGGCTGAGCACGATGGCCGTGGAGAGGCTGCAGTGGCTTGACATGAGTACCTCCGGAGTAGATCGCGCGAGCACCTCAGTCGAAGTGTGGCGGGGCTTAGTCGCTGTAAATATTGCAGCGAGCAGGGAGTGCCTAAGCAGTAAAAAACCTGTGTTGAGCGGTGGTCAATGGCCACTCAGGAACATCGCGAATACTCATATCCAGAGCGTTCCAAGGAAGGCTAGGCGCTTTAGCTTTCTGATAAATGGCGACCTCGGATAGAACAGAAGGCAGCCGGAAAGGCGCTTCCAGAGGTCCCGACAGCGAGCCCTCTGGAAGCACCTGTGACTTAGGTCAGGTGGTCAAAATTTTCCCGTCGGCTCGACCTCGGCGGCCAAGTACAGGTGAGTGGAAGTGGCTTCAACCACCAAAGATCCTGCTGTCCCGCGAAGACTGGCCAGGACAGGATTATCGATGTCGAAGTACTCAGCGAAATCGTCACCGCCGAATTCGTCTTTAGCGCGATTCCACCAGGTATCGAAGTCGTCGACCTCGGGGTTGCAGCCAATGGCATACGCCACTCGCTTGCGGCCGCTTCCATCGGTTTTGTTCTCGCCGATCTCGGCCATCAGGTAAACGCCGTGATCCTTGACCAGCATCACTTTGCAGCCATTGATACCGGCCTCGGCCAACACCGCGTGAAGTTCAGAGCCTGTGAAGCGCAGCATGATGAAATCCTCCAAGAGGTGCGGAGGAATGCCACCCGTGCGGGAGAATTCCCAGCACTGGAATGGTTTGAGTGGGCGCATCGAAGATGCAGGCTTTGGGAGCCCGGGGATTTAGAGGGCGTTCATCACCGCGGGAGCGGTGACCATGCGAGCTACCGAACGCTAATCGCACTTGGGACAACCATCACATGTGTGACGTAGCCTCGAAGGTCATGGCTACCTGGGATGCTGGATAACCAGCGATTGCACTTATTCAATATCAGGCAGGTTGGTTGTGGTCAATGGTGGGGCAGATGCAGATTCAGTCGTCGTGTCCGCATTGTTCCATGGCGGTGTTTCAGTCCGCTGCTGAACGATGAGCGGCGCTGTTCGTGGGGCGGAAAGGAGTAGACTTGAATCTTGGATCCAACGGGCTATCTGCCTGTGGGAGGTACAAGATGCGTAGCCAAGTCCGTCCTCATTCATTTTCGGGCCGTATGGGTTCGAGCCTTGGAGCAGCCTGGCGAAATTTGGCCTCCAAGTTAGTTAGCTCTCAGAGCCCGGCCCAAGCTCCATGTAGAAAGTTTTTGGTTATGGCAGCCAGCAAGTTACTTTGTGTGTTTGGTCTTGTTGCTGTCGCTCTTTCTTTTATTTTGCTGATCGTCACCAGTCTGGCATTTGCTCTAGTTCGAAGCTGGTGGGAGAGCGCCGAACCTGTGGCGAGTCGAGAAGAATCAGTCCCAGACTCTCTGGGTGCTGACCTCTATATTGGCGATTATGATAGCAACGGCCATTACATAGGTGACTTTAAGTCACCTGATTGATTTCTTGCCGGCACTCGTCAATTGCGCTGTGCCTTTGCTTGCAGCGTCGGTTGCATTCTTGCCGCCACTTGCCAGCATGCTCTGGATCCCGTTACCCACGGCATAACCTGTCCAGCTCATGGTGCCCACGAACAACGCTGGCAAGACAATGAACATTGCGCCCATGACGTACTCGATCACCTGTGCGGTAACCGTCCCGTCCATGAATCCGGCCGTCGGCAACGACAACAGTGCCTGGTCTGTGACCGACACTTGGTTGTATAGCGTTTCCAGCATGCTCGAATCGATCCAGCGCGCAAGCTCCCACCAGAACGTCAGCATGTGCAGGGTGAACAGCGCGAACGTGATGGTCATGAGCGCCTTCAACTGGTAGGTGCTGATCAGCAGCACCAGGGGCAAGCTGATGATGGTGCCCATGATCAGGAAGGCCTGAACCATGGGTAGGGCTGCACGCAAGGCATTCATCGCTGGGAAGTTGCTGAAAGAACCCAGGGCCAGGCCGGTGTTGGTGGCCAGGTTGTTGAGCCCTTGCGTCAGTGATCCACCACGGGCACTGCTGCCGTAGTCCTGGAACACTTCCCCGGGTGCCATGCTCAATGACTGTTGCCGCGGGCTCACCAGCTCTCGCAAGGTAGCGTCTTCGATCTCGGTGGTGGTGCGCTTAGTCAGCCAGCCCCGCAACTGCGACATCAGCGATGGATCGACCTGGGCCACCAAGCGATCGCGTAATCCGATGGTGCCATCGCTCCACCACTGCTTGCAGGTGGGATAACCAGCACCGTTGTCGAGCTGGGGCAGAGAGGTATCTCTCGTCTCGTCGTATGGCCAATCGACCCTGGGCATTCGCGAGCGATCGGTGTCGTAGTAGCCCGGTGTGTTGAGTAGGTAGGTCGAGCCAATCCAGGACGCGTCGTAGCTCTGGGATTCGTCCAAATCGGGCCGATTGGTGAACAGCCGTGAGCGCGAAAAGCCGTAGCAGTCTCGGGTGAAGTCGGCGACTTCCTGCAGCAGTACCTGGTCGTTGATCCGCGAGCTGTCGATCTCCATGCGCATCGCACGGATGTCGGGTGCGCAGGGGATCGACGCGGTCGCGGCGGCGGTGATGCCCTTGCTCATGGCATGCACCAGGAACCACCACACCGGCACGTTCGCTGACTTCTCGCCGATGGTGGTGAAAGTCGTGCCCCAAGCCGTGTCCGCTGGTTTGGCCATGGACACCCCACAGCGCTGGCTCGCCGCATCGTCAAAGCTCTCGGAGGACAGGTTGAGCGGAAAGAACGGCATGCAGCCAAACAGTATGACCACGTAGCTCATCCACAGCCGGTTCTCGACGCGAGGGATCGACAACAGCCCCTTGTTGCCCTCGTCGGCACCCTGTTGGCGGGCCGACAACCATTCCTGCAGGATGATTGCACCGAACGGAGCGGCGAACAGCCCGGTGTCCGCCAATGTGTTCCAGATGCCGTTGTTGATGATCCAGGCCAGCAGCGACAGGTAGTACTCGAGGTAGCTGTTGGTGCTCATGTTCATGGTTGCACCTCACACGCGAGACAGTTCGACCAGGATGATCGAGCTGAAGCCGATTAAGCCCAGGCGCTTCAGCCGTTGCTGATCTGCGGGCGAAGTTCGTCTGCGCAACGCTGCGGCCCAACCGGCGAACATCAGGGTGTACAAGAGCGCACGCCAGCACGAGAAGTAAGGCGCTGTCGCTCGCGTTGGTTCGAGCCAATTCAGCTGGGTCACGGACAGGTGCAGCGCCATCCAAGCCATCAACAAAATGCCCAGCATGGCACCGAGGATCAGCAGCACACGCGCGAGCGTAGACTTCACCGAAAACGCGATCATGGTGTGCTCCTCTCCTGTTCGGCCCGGCGCAGTCGGTCCGGCTCCGGATCGCGTTGATCGATGCTACGCGAGGCGTCGGCGCCGCCAGCGTGACGATCGAGGACCAGGCTGGCGGTGTTGGTGGCCAGCGACTGGCGTACCTGTAGCTCGGTTTGCAGCAGGCGGATCTCGCGCTCCAGCGTTTCCACGTTGCCGTTAAGGGCGTTGGTGGCGGGCTGCGCCGAAGCCACGTTGGGCTCGTGGCTGCCGGCAAACAGCGTGCGCTGCAGCAGCATCGCTTTGTAGATCACGCTGGACAGCGCGGTCTCGCTGGCCAGGCGTCGGGCTAGCAAGTTCTGGTCGGGGTCGTCGCGTAGCCCCTCAATGACACCACGGGAGACCTGCAGCAACGGGCTGGAGACCTTGCCCAGGTTCTCCGGTGTTGGCTGCTCGGCGCCTGAAACCATGCGTTGCAAGCCTTCCAGGTTTTCCGTGTAGGTTTCCTGGATCAGCGGCGACAGGCCGGTACCGGCGGTTACCCGCAGCGTCTCGCAGTCGTCGCAGGTCTGAACCTCGGTTTCCCCGAGCACACGCGTCGCCCACTCGGAGGCCTCCTCGGGACTCGACCAGGCTTGGCAGATGGCGCCATTCTGGCAACCCGAACCAAGGGCCGAGGTGTCCTCGACCGCCCGATTGTGCAGCAGGTTGTAGCCGGCTTTGACCACGTCCGACGTCACCCGAATGGGTTGCTGGCCGTTGCCACCGGCTTTCTGCCCGCCGACCCAACTGACGCCGTTGTTGCCGTTGTTCGCTTCGGTGTCCTTCACCGCCGTCACAGCGTCACCGGCGGACTGCTCGAGGTTGTGCTGCATCTCCTGGTTCTGCGCCAGCGCCCCCCAACCGGCTTGGTCGACTTTGTCGGCCATCTTCGCCGCCATTGCCTGACAGGTGAGCTTGGAGCGGTCGAAGTCGATCCGTCCCTGCAGCACTCCATTGCTGAGCAGCTCATACAGCCCGGGATTGGCGCGTTGGATGATCATCGCCGGCAGCGACATCACCGCCTGCGTGGCGTTCTGAATGACGTTGCCCATGATCTGTTGGAACCCCTGGGTGGCGCCATTGAGCTGGTTCTGCAGGGTGTTTGAGAGGTTCATGTTTCCGCACATCATGTTGGCGCGCCAAGACATGCCCACGCCGAGGCCATTGGGTCGGTAGAGCGAGGAGGGCGCTCCTGCCGCTGAACCGCCGCCGATGGTGTACATCACCCGGTCGTCCAGCACCGGAGCCTGGTCACCAAGGTGGTAGCCGTTTTCGGCGGCGTGGCCCACGGCATAGACGAGGAAGCACAGCAGACCGAGCGAGAGGGTCTTCATCATTGGCCTCCGTCAAAATCGATGCTGAACAGGAAGGTCTGGCCCATGCGCTGGCAGCAGCGATAGGGCCGCCACAGCGACCAGGCATAGGCGCCGTCGGCGCTCTGGATCGTAGGGCTGGGGAAGATGGCGCAGGTGCTTTGGATCACCGGCGTGAGCAATTGCCAGCGGTGGTTGTTGACGTTGTTCTCAATCACCGGCTGCGGCGGCCAGTAGCCGGGAGCGGGCATTGGCTGCAACTGCACGTAGACATGCGGCTGGCCAGCGCGGGTGATGAAATCACTGGCGCGCTGGGCCATTACGGCAGCCGCCTTGAAATCATCGGGCTGCACCAGAAAACCGTGGCGTGGGTAGACGCTACCCCACATGTCGCCGAGTGCCTGGTTACCAATCTCGCGCATGCCCGGAACCAGTGCTTGCGGGTACACAGATTCGGGAATGGCCTGGCGCCACGCCAGCGGGTCGAGGGTACTGAGGTAGTAGGGCGCAAACGGCACGGCACCGCTTGGGCACGCATAGCCGAACGTGTGCGCCAAGGCCGTCAGGGCAGCCCCGCCGGGGTGCCCGATGCCGTCGACATTCTTGAACCGAGGCAGGTTATCGCGCTGCAGCGAAGGCGTGATCAGGTTGCCCCCCCCTTGTGACGCTGGCGTAGGTGTCGACAGTGCGGACATCTCGCTCCAGGGGTTGGCGCCGGTGTCGGCATAACTCGACACCACCAGCTCGGGAATGAAATGCCGGATCTTCGGCGAGGTTCGCACCGTGCAGCCGAACGGCGTGCACAGCAGCCAGTAGCAGATCCCGACGACCCGGTACTCCAGGCACTGGAGTGAAGTGACGGAGGCGATGATGGTCGGGGTGGTCAGTGCCAGGCACTGCTCGGTGGCGATGAGCAGAACCGCCGCAGTGAGCGCACGACTTCGGCCAGCCTTCTTGGGCATCGGTGATCTGCAGCGGGTAGAGACGGTCACGTTCATGGGCAACGCTCAGCTGGTGGCGGCCGTGTGCATCCATGCGCCAAGTTTCAGCATCCCGGATCCGGCGCTGGAGGAGGGGAGACAAACTGAGTCCGGGTAGATCGGTTTCGTCTGGCGGCTGATTGAGGTGAGTGGGTCAGGCAAATAAGCGAAAGAGTACAAATGTGCTCCTGTCGATTTTTTGCTGAACTAAGGGGTTGCGAACAGTCCTGGCGGTATCGGTCACGACAGCCCGCGCAGGCGATCGATGTCGGCCGCGACCTGCAGAGCGGCCTCCAGCTCGGACTGCTGGTGCTCTTCCATCAATCGCCAGCGCTGGGCTTTTTCCTCGGGCTCGGTCATGGCCAAGGCGAGGTAGAGGCTCGGCGGCACCGCGCGGAACAGCGTTTCCAGGTTCTTCGACAGGACTACGCCCTCGGTGTACTTGCCCGAGGCCTTGCTCGCGGAGAGCAGCAGCGCCTTCTGCGCCGGTGTGAGTTTCTTGAAGCGAGAAATTTCCTCGATTTCCGCCGGCGGCATGTTCAGGCAGATCCACCACTCAATCATGTTGAGCATGGTCTGCGCCGCGTCAGGGAAGTCGGCCAGGTTCTGCGTCGCCAGCCAAAACCAGGCGCCCAGCTTGCGCCACATCTTTGTGCCCTTGACCACAAAGGGGGCGAGTAGCGGATTCTTGGTGATGATGTGGCCCTCATCGGTAACCATGATGATCGGCCGCCCGAGGTATTGGTCGCGCTCGGCGAGGTTGTTTACCGTGTTCATCAGGCTGATGTAGCTGATCGACATCTGCGCCTCGTAACCCTCACGGGCGTAGGTGGCGAGATCGACAATCGTCACATCGCTCTCCGGCCAGGGCGTGCCGGGCCGGTCAAACAGGGCGCCCTCAAAGCCTTGGCAGAACAGGTCGATGGACTCGGCCATCTCCTGGGCACGCTCCCGGCGTTTGTCAGGCAAATGGGCGTCGCTGGCGACCTGACGCAGGGCATCGCGGACATGTCTCGTCAGCACCTGTTGCTCGGCGGCTGCGCAATGCTGGGCGGCATCGAGGATGCACTCGCGTATCAGGCTGCGGTCCGCGCGGGTCAGGCGCGCCTCTTCCTTCGCTTCACCTCCGGTGATCATCAGCCGTGCGGTGATCTCCAATTCGCCCAGCACATCGCGCTGCTCATCACTGTCCGGCGCGTTTTCATCCAGGTCTTCGGTCGACAGGCTGGCCACCTGATCCGGGTGCTCGATCAGCCGACGGGCATCGGCAAACGGCGCCAGGCTTAGGCCACTGCCGGGTTTGAGCTGGACCTTGTTGACGGACAAGCCGAGCGTGGCGAAGTAATCGCCCTGCAGGCCAAAGGAGTTGCCCGCTTCAACGATGAACAGCCTCGGCCGGTACACGGCCATGACCTGCATCAGGATCGATACCAGGGTGGCCGATTTGCCGGCGCCGGTCGGACCGAACAACAGCAGGTGGCCATTCATCGAGCGGTCGAAACGTGACAACGGGTCAAACGACAGCGATGCACCCCCACGGTTGAAGAAGGTGACGCCTGGATTGCCGGTGCCGATGCTGCGCCCCCACAGCGGCAACAGGTTGGCGACGTGCTGGGCGAACAACAGGCGGGTGTACCAGTTGCGCGTGTCTCGTGCCGGGTTGTAGACCATCGGCAACCAGCGCAGGTAGCTGTTGCAGGCGGCCACTTCATCGCCCTCGCGCACCGGCTGCAGGCCAGCGCCGAGCAGTACGTTGGCGGCCTGAGTCGAGCGCTGGCGCAGCTGCTGTTCATCGGTTCCACGCAGATACAACGCCAAGGTGCCGCGGTACAGCTTGTGCTGGCGCCCGATCAGCGCTCGGGCTTCTTCCACGTCTTGGCGGGTTTGGGTTGAGGCGAGGTTCTCGCCGATGGCTTTACGTGCCAGGCGGTTGAGTTGCTCCTCGAGCACATCCTGGGGCGTGATCACGAGGGTCAGGCTCATCACCGCCTGCTCGGGTAATTGATCGAACAAGGCGTTCAACGCCTCGCCTTTGCGCGTTTCCCCGGTCAGCTGGCCGATATGCGGCGGCCTGCGCAGCTTGTCGACCACCATCACCGTATGAGGCTGTTGATCGAAGTACCAGAAGCCCTGTTCGCTATCGGAGCGCGGTTCCTGGAAAAACAGCCGCTCGGCGAAATCGTGGTCGAACGGCAGCGACAAGTCCTCGCCGTCGTCCGTCTCCGGATAGGGCACGCGTCGATAGAACGCTGCGGGAGATTCGTCGGTTAAGGCAGGGGACGGGTTGAACCAGGGCAGCAACCAGGCGTAGAAGTCGCGTCCGGTCAACCGGCGAGGGCAGACCCCGCAAGCCTGCAGCGAGGCCACCAGGCGGTCGCACGTGCGGCTCAGCAGCTGAGTCGGGCTCTGCCCATCATCATCGGCCTGCTCCCCGAGCCAGCGGTAGACCACCAGTCGAATCCGTCGATTGCTGCCGCGCCAAGGCAGGTGGGACACGACATGGTCGTCGAACAGCCCACCCGGTTTAGCAATGGCGTCGAGGTGACGTTGCATCGAAGCGAGGAAGGCCCGGGTAAATGGTGTGCCGCGAGCCCTCGGCGCGATATAGCGCTCCAGGCGATCAAGGTACGGGGCAAAGTCACTGTCGTCCTGGCAGAAAAACTGCACCACCCAGGGCGCCTGGTCCAGTTCGTCGAAGCTGTCCTGCAGCGCATCTTCCAGGGCGTCGCGGGCCGCCATCAACCACTCAGGCTCACGGCCCTCGGTCCCGATCGGCTGCAGCTCGAACGCTGCGCCCACCGAGCGGTTGTCGTCGAGCAGAAAGCACTGCTCGTCCTCGAGGTATTCGACCCAGGGCAGGTGATCGGCAAAGCTGGGATTGTGCGCATACTGGGCGGCCTCGTCGGCAAGCGTCGCGCGCCGGCGCTGCGCCGCGCGCCAGGGAATCCAGTGTGGTTGGTCGCGACTCGAGTCATCTGCCATCACAGATCGTCCAGACGTTCGCCGGGCAGCGCGTACTGGACCTTCTCGTACAGCGGAAATACCGTCGAGTAGCCAGGTACCGGTGTCTGCTGGGTACCGGCCAGGTGCGGGTACACGTACATGACCAGGTCCGGATTGGGCAGGCGCGGGAACTGGGCGCGGATCTCGTTGGCGGCCGTGCGCGTGTAAGCGCTTTGGTCGCCTATCAGGCGCTCAGGGTCGAGTACTGGACGGCGCAGTTCGCCACGCGCTTCCTGCAACTGCTGCTGGGAGCCCACTGAGCCACCGCCGTTCCAGATGTCCAACATGGTTTGATCGCCATGGGGCAGCATTTCCTCCTTGCTGGTGGAGCAGCCGCTCAGGTGCAGGGCGAGCAGCAGACTAATCCAGGTCCAGTACCGAAACGGATGGGCTTTCATGGTTCACTCTCCGGCCTTTCGGCTCGTAGTCGATGCTGATCTCGTGATCCAGGTGCAAGGCCACCTTGGCCCCGGGCGGCACGTAGATGGCGGCAAAGGCTTCGCCATAGAGCTTGTTGATCCACTCACGGATATCGCCAATGCCACCGCTGATAACTGAGTTCAGCGCACTGTTGCCGCTGTTCTGGGTCAAGCCCAGGCTGCCGCCGGCCGAGTTGATGAACGAGGTGTTGGTCTGCTCGCTGCCCAGGGCTGCGGCGAAGCCGGCGCCGGCCGCCGTGATCAGGCTCTGGCTGCCCAGGTACTGCTGGGCGTTGGAGCGGCGCTCCCCGGAGATGCAGGGAATGCCGTAGGGATCGGAGATGTAGCCCAGGCCGCCACGGATCTTCTCGGTGTCCGAGGTCTGGGCGCTGCTGCGATTGCGGCTGACGACCTTCTGCGGCTGTGGCACCGTGCGGACGGTACCGTCGCTGAATACAAAGGTGATCGACTCGACCTGGCCGCGCACGCAGGACAACGTCCAGTCGCCGGCGGCGGTGCCGCTCATGACCGCGCCGACCACGTCCGGCAGGTCGATGCCGTTGGCGGTGAGGTTGTCCGGGCCCACCAGCACCTTGAACGGATAAGGGTCGTTCACGGTGCCGTCCACCGGGACCCGGCCAATCAGCGCGGTCATGGCGATCGATCCCATCAGCGTCGAGTTTTCAGGGAGGGTGTAAACGGGCTTGGCGCCCTCAGCGCGGTTCTGAGCGTTCTCCAAGTCATGCTCGCCTTTGGCGACGGCACGCAAACGGTCCTGGCCACGGTCGATGGCGTTGTTGTCCAGGCCGTGCAGGTCCTTGAACGTCGACGTCAGCGATGACAGCGGACCGTCAGCTTTGCTGGCGTCATCCTGGCCGACGCGCGCATTTGACGGCTCGATCCACTGCACTGCATCAGGCGCTGATTGCGCACCCGAAAACTGTTGCTCGTCGCCGGGCTCAAGGCCAAACCCTGCGGGGAGATCCGACTTCGCGGCCGGCTTGTTGGTGAGCTGGTCCTTGAGCCTGGACAGCAGACCCTGTGTTTCGCGGTGCTGCTGTTCGGCCTTCTGCCGGGCATCGTTGGCTTGCTGGCGCTGCTCGGTGACCTGCTGGGTGACGCTGCTTAAGGAGCTCTGGATGCGCGTGTCGATATTGCCTTCGCGCGAGCGTAGCCGGTTGTTCTCGGTTTGCAGGGCATCGTTGCCTTTCTTCAGTGTCTGCATCTCACTGCGCATCGCCTTGACCTGGCCAATAAGCGTGGCCACGGTGTCGCGCGGGGTGTCGCCCGCGATGCCCAAGGCCTTGGCCTGTTCCGCGCTGAGCGTGGTTTTGTCCGGATCGTGCGCGGGCTGGCCGTCCGGCGTGATCACCCAAGATTTGCCGATGATCAGCACGATGCCCAGCAGAACCCCGGGTACTAACCACTTCAGCAGGCTGTTAGCTTTCATGATCGGCAGCCTCCGGTTTTGGTGGAGGCAACAGCAGCGCGTGCTTAAGGTCGCTTCCGCGGGTGACGAGGTAGACCACGGTAGTGTCTTCAGGCGTGCCGGCGAGGCCAAGGTCGGGGTGCTGGAACGTTGCGGCGTACAGCGTGGCCTGCAGGTGATGGGGATCCAGCGCGACTTTGCCGGGGCCGCGGTTCACGATCTTTACCGCCGTTACCCAGTAATCGCCCAACCGCCACGCAGCAAGCGCCTTGATCGAAACCCGCTCGGTGGGCAGCAAGGTGCTGAACGCGATGGAGTCGGTCAGCGGCACACGCCGCACACCAGGCAATGGCGCCACGGTACGCAAAGGCGCATACAGGTTCTGCGCGGCATAACGAGTGAGCACGACCGGTACTGGCGTCGCCGCGGGTGCTGCATCTTTCTTGGTCTCCGCGTCCGGCACCTGAATCTGGTCCACGATCTTGACCGGCTCCAGCGCCTCGCTGCCGTCCAGCGCTTCGATGTCGATCAGGATGATGTCGCCCGACTTCACCGACTGCAGCTGCAGCCGGGTAGGGGGCAGCGCTTCCGCGGCGCGCAGGTACACCGTCCCTCCGACCGACTGCACGCGAAGCTTGCTGGCGATCGCACTGGGCAGTCCGACGCGAACGTCCTCGTCCAGCATCAAGACCCGCTCCTGGCCCACCGTGAGCGGAACGGCCAAGGGCAGGCGGTCCCAGTATTTGACCTCGACGGCGCCGACCGCTGAACACCAGCCGCTGGCCATCACCAGAATCAGGATCAAGACACGCATCATCACGCACCTCCCGGCAGGGTCAGCTTCTGCGGTGTGCCTTCGTAGCAGTCCAGGGCTAGGCCCCATTTGTTGCGCTCGGGGTCGACGTCGAAGCGCACCACCCGCAGCGGATAGCGCACCACCACGCGTTTCACTGGCTCGGCGGCGTAGTACTCGTCGGCGTTGAGGTCGAGCTTGACCAGCCAGCTGTGCTTATCCAGCTGCTTCACCCGCAGGTCGGGGTCGTCGCTGTAGCCGCGGCCGAGCACCTCGTATACCCCGCGCACTCGGCCACGCAGTTCGCCGGCGGCCTTGCGATATTCAAAGTCGCCGTCGAAAAACGTCTTGCACGCGGGCGTCAGGTAGGGCTGCAGAGCAAAGATGGCGTGGTGGTAGTCGACCTCACCATCGGTGGGCCAACGGTTGAGCTGGCCGAAGATGTACAGGGCAAAGGCGTAGATGTTCTCGGGGGGCACATCCCACCACTTGCGCGTGCTGCCGGAGCGCAGATCAGGCGGTACGTGAATGGTGAGTTCGGAGGGCGCGGCCTGCCAGCCGTACCAGAGACCGCAGCACAGCAGCGCCAGGATTGCCACGGCAAGACGCAGGCTAAAAATGTGCGCCTGCTGCGCATCCACCTTGTTGCGAAAGCGGCTCATGGATTGGCCCTCCTATGCCGGCGAGTCCGGCGCACGGTCCACGGCCCCGAATGCAGGATCAGCTGGTGGGTACCGATGCGCCAGTGCACTGCCAGATGCCACTGCAGCCGCCGGTACAACCAGGTTTCGGGGCGGGCACGCTTGGCCCGGCGCAGCAGCTTGCCGCCGCCGAGCAACACCAACGCCATGCACAAGAACATGCAGGTGGGTAAAGTCGCGATGGAGGCGGTGGCCACCGCCAGCGGTGCACCAAGGATCATGCCCAGCGCGGCACCGACGATCAGGGCGACCCACATCTCGTCGTTGGTGAGGCCGCGCAGGACGGCCGGGTCACGGTTGAGGCGTTCCGGGAGGAAGGTCAGTGTGCCGTCAGGCCGCGTGGCAGGGACGTCGGACATGAGGACCTCACAGAATCGTCGCGGCTTTGGTGAGGAACCACAGGATCACCACCACCAGCAGCGCGCCGACGCCGACCACGGCGCCAAGGTCCTTCCAGGTCTTGCGCTGGTTCTGCACGTCTGCGTAGACCGTGAGCGAATGCCAGGCCACGCCGAGGAAGGCGAGGGTGGCGATCAACAGGCCGAGCAGGATGCCGCCGTCGTAGGCGTAGTTCTTGATGGTATCGATCAGCCCCGAACCCTCGCCGCGAGAGGGCGCTTCCATAGTCGGTAGGTCGGCCATGGCGAACGTCGAACTCAGCAAAACTAGACCGCCGAACAGGGCTTTGGAACAGGTATTCCCCAGCAGGAGAAACGGGCGAATGAAGTGGCGGGAGAGTTTCATGTCAAGATCTCCGGGTTACGACAGCATGAAAAACATGAGCACGATCAGGGCGAGGGCCAGCCGCAGCGTGCTACCGCCTAGCGCGCCGAAATTGAGGTTGCCGGCCGCCCAGCCGCGGTAACCGGTCCACAGGGCCCAGGTGCACCAGAGCAATGCGAGCACTAGTACCGATGAACGCCAAAGCACCGAGCTAAGCTGCGGGTTAAACCCGGCCACGGCAGAGAACGCGCTCAGTTGGGCATCAGTCATGCTCATGGGAAGGGCTCGAGTCAGGTATTTCAGCCCGGTAATCACCGGTCAGCTCGACCAGATCGGCCGGCTGCGCGCGTGAGGGGGACAGATAGTTGTTGATGCCGTGCCGCACGCGCTCCAAGTCTGCAGTCAACCTGGGGTAGTCGAAGCGGTAACGAACTCGATCAGTGGCGGTAGCGCTGCTACGGGCTCGATCAGCCAAGAGCTCGATGGCATCGAGCTGCCGCTGCACCAGGCCAAGATCCGAGTGCTCACGCCCATCCTGTGCGGCGGTCGTGAGGGCAACTAAGCAGGTTATGAGTAAGGGGTAGGGGGAAAGCATCATGGCGAAATCCAGCTGAGTAACTGGTCTTCACCATGACCAGTAAGGTTGGCGTTGGCATGCGCTAAAGGGAATGTAGAGGGTTCGGTTTTAACGAATCGGGAGCGCGGTCGCTAGCAGAGCCGAGATGCTTCAGTCTGAAAAGGG
Organism: Pseudomonas sp. NPDC087185; assembly: GCF_044744955.1. Classification (NCBI taxonomy): domain Bacteria; kingdom Pseudomonadati; phylum Pseudomonadota; class Gammaproteobacteria; order Pseudomonadales; family Pseudomonadaceae; genus Pseudomonas; species Pseudomonas sp. NPDC087185. The sequence goes on from NZ_JBIUZK010000002.1 coordinate 935,422, forward strand.
CAGCTCCACTTGCATCGCGCCTGTGTCCGCGGCCCTTGGTGCTCTGGAGGAGGAGGAGGAGGAGGAGGAGCGCCTGACGCATTCGCCGCAGTACTGGGGTGAACAGAAGCCTTCCTTGTGTGTCTGGCACCACTTGTTGCTTTTTCAACACGCGCTTTGGTGGTTTAGCAATGTCTACAATGGGTCGGTTGCATCGGTTCTCGAATGCCCGCAATCGACCCATAGCTGAAATTCAAGGCAAAGGGCTGATTCGGGAGTTGGTTAGCTTCTTCACATCAAAACACTCCAGCAAGCAGTGTCAAGCCAGCCATAAGGCTACCTCGCCGGCCTAGCTCATTGCTTTCGCACAACCAACGCATGCATCAATGCAAACAAGTGAAGCTGGTTGGGAGCCACACTGAGCGCGCAAGATTACAGTGCTAACGCGAGAAGAGCGGATCATCTTCTGGGCATCTTTCAACACAGGAGTGACGATGAGAGAACACAATTATGCTGTCACAATCAATTGGATAGGCAACACCGGTGAGGGTACTGCCAGCTATACGGCTTACCAGAGAGACTTCACTGTCGAGTCGTCAGGGAAAGCGCCTATCCCTGGTTCCGCCGACCCTGCTTTTCGTGGTAATCCAGAATGCTGGAACCCTGAAGACATGTTGCTGGCATCGATCTCGGCCTGCCACAAGCTCTGGTATCTTCATCTGTGCGCCGTTAACAACGTGTGCGTGCTGGAATACGTCGACCACCCGGTGGCCCGTATGATCGAAGGCGATGGCCAGCGCAAGGGCCATTTCAAGGAAGCAGAGCTAAGACCTCAGATCATCATTAGTAGTCAATCAGATAGAGATCTTGCAATGCGCTTGCATGACGATGCTCACCACGAGTGTTTCATTGCCAACTCGGTCAACTTCCCTATCAAATGTAGGGCTGTTATCAACTATCGAAACTCATCCCTCAAAGGCGCTAGCGTCGGTATCGGCCCGGACATCTAAATGTCTGCATGGGGTCGATGGCAGCCACCCGAGAACGGCAGCTATCGACCCATTGCGGACGTTCGCCATGACATCTTCAGCGCCTATGAGATCGAGCGCCGCGCGGGCGGCGCTCGATCTCATAGGCGCTGAAGATGTCGAGGCGAACACATCCGAACACCGCACTAACCCCAGGGCATGTAGGGACCGTTTCGGGTCGATAGCAGACAGTCAAAGGTATTTTTTGAAGGTTGTAGCCGTTATTGCCACCATCCATCCAAGCAATGCAGCGCATGGCACTAGCACCCAAATGGGATTCACTGAGGTGGGGAAGGAGAGGTAGATCACCCAGGGGCTCACCATTAATGGCAACAATGTCCGTTTCGCTCGGTGGTATACAAAGCTGCTCTCGCGATCGGCGCTGAATTTGCGAAGGTCTCGGCGCATCAATCCATCGACAGCGCCGGTGATTACCGCTAATAGGAAGAGGGGCATGGCCAGGGTAAGGACGGCCAGGCGTACCACGAAGGTAAAAACAGTGAACAGGGCAGCCAATAGGTAGTCCTGCATCACAACGTACGCTTGAGCAAACTGGCCCTGCACTGACATTTCTTGACTTAAGAGCTTCAGCTGAGTGTCTGAATGTGCCCAGCCAGAGCGAACCACGACCCATTCGTTCAGGTGCTGAAGTACTTTAGCGGTGGCTTGCGCGGGCTCCTCCACGAGCAGCGAGTTTTTGAAGTGATCGCTGAGCCATCCCAGTTCACTGAGCCACATGGCATGGCTGTGATGCCAGCCCTGGTCGGGCCAGAACCACAGCATGCCCACGAACTCCAGAACGATAGAGAAGATCAGCGAAGCGAACAGCAAGCCGAGCAACTGCAGGCAAAGCTCAAGCGTGCCGAATATCAGCCCCGGACGTCTTTGCACAGGAGGTTGGCTGGCTGGAGTGGTCGGCATGGGGGCTCCACAGTATTCGCTCGCTTACGGCGCGTGCCTGCGCGCTGGTAGAGGCATCTCGGGATCGAAATCAGCCGTGGGGGCACCTCCCGCGCTACTCCACCAACTCCCCGCGTTGGCGTTGTAGGACTCACGCATGCGCGCGGCCAAGGTCTGCAGGTCCTCTGGCATCGCATCATCGCTGGCCGGCTTCGGTAGTGGCATTCGGACCTTCCACAGTTGGCCGCCTTCCTGGAACGAGAACATCTGCCCTTTGGGCAAGGCGATGATGTGCGCCGGTTCGATCAGCGGTACTGCAGTGGTGGTGACGCGATCCTGCGAGGACGAGGTGAAGTCGGTACGGGCATCCGGATCGGCGGTGTCCGTCGCCCCGGAGACCAAGGTGCGTGTCAGCACGTTGACCTTGGGTAGCTGGTTGGTCAGCATTTCAGCGGTCGCGGTTTCACGCACACGTAGCATCTGCAGGGTGTTGAAGTTGCCGATGACCTGGCCGGCCTTGGCCCGGTTGCCGATGCGCGCCTCGATGTCGCTCAAGGTCTGGGTGTAGGCGGTAACCTGGATACCGGCACCGCCGCCCTTGTTGATCAGCGGGATAAACTCATCGCCCATCAACTCGTTGAACTCGTCGGCGTGCAGGTTGATCGGCACCTTGTCTGCTGCGCTGGAGGAGCCTGGCAGGCCGTGATCGATGCCGTGCTTGTAGATGTGGCCTGCAACGGAGACCAGGTCGGCGAACATCGAGTTACCGACGGCGGCGGCCACTTCCGCATCCGACAATGCATCCAGGCCGACGTAGACAATGCCGCGTTTGCGGATGACCTGCAGCCAGTCGAAGATTGGCCGCGGGTCGTCCAGGTCAGAGTAGTTTGGGGCCAGCAGTTGTGCGGTCTTGCCGCTGGTGAGCTTTTCCAGCAGTGGCAGTAGTGAAGCGACGATCTTGTCGAAGTAGGTGCGGTCGTAGCGCACGGCCGAGCGCAGGCCATCCATGACGGGATCGAAGATGCGCTTGGCGGTCAGGTACTGCTCGATGGCAACCACGCGCTTTTCCCGGCCAACCATGTGCCGCGGAATGTTCTTCTCGTTCAAGCGGCCTTCGATCTGCACGATCGCTTCCCAAGCCTGTGGATCGTGGCGGGCGAAGAAGTGCTGGGCATACTCGATGAATAGCGCGTCGATGTTCACTACGTGCCTTTGGATCTGAAGGTAGTCCGGGCGGCGGCCAAGTTCTATCAGCGCTCGTGCGATAATGTTGACGAAGCGCCAGGCGAACTCGCGGAAGGCCGCCGAGTTGCCCTCGCCACTCAACTGGCCGGCGATCCGAGTAGCGACTTCCGAAATACGACCAAAGCGGCCGATGGCGTTATAGCGTGCGGAGATCTCCGGCCAGCCCAGGTGAAACACATAGAACTCGTGCTCACGGCCGGCGCGACGGGCCTCAACGTACATGCGCTTGAGCAAGTCTGCATCGCCCTTGGGGTCGAAGACGATGACCACTTCCCGGCTCGGTCGATGGATGTCCTGGGTGATATACACCTCGGCCAGGCGCGTCTTGCCCACCCGTGTGGTGCCCAGCACCAGGGTATGTCCGACCCGTTCGCCGAGCGGCAGGCTGGCTTCCTGTTCCTTCGGTTCGACCCCATGCAGCAATGGCGAGCCACCCACCGGTGGCAGCGGACGTACAGGGTTGAACGGGCTGTCCCAGGCAGTCAGCCGAGGTAGCAGCGATAGCCCCGGCGGTGCCTTCTCCAGCAGCTGTTCCATCCGTCGCGCCCACTGGTGGGCAGCCGACTGGCTGACATAGCGGGCCAGCGTCGGGTCCTGAGCTTCGAGCAGGCGCTGCGTGTGCAGGCGGGTCCAGCGAAAGCCGCGGCCCATGAACAGCCGCTTGCCGCTCACCGGAATCTGCCGGCTGGTCAGCGAATAGCGCGGCAGGCGGCGGATATTGCGCCGGTAGCGCAGGACGATCCGCGCCTCGTTGAGTCGCTTCAGGCCGAACGCGGTGTAGGCCAGTGCCATGCCAGTCCCTACCTCTGGCGACAGTGCCACGGCCCAGGGCGAATGCAGGCACAGCGCACCGGCGCCGGCGCAGATACCCACGGTGTACAGTTCCACCGCTGGGCGCAGCAGGGATTCCATCGCATGTTCGCCCATGGAGTGTCCTCACTGTTCCAGGCCGGTGGGCGTGATCAGCACTGGATAGTGGTCCAGCTCCAACCGCTCGGCTATGTCGTCACCACTGACTGGCCAGATGTTCAGTCCGGGAGCTGCCGTCTGGATGCGACGCAGAGACTGCACATCGTCTACCTCGACCGCTAATCCGTTGGCGCCCAAATCTTGCAGCGCCTGGGCGTGCCGCGACAGCCACTCCAGGGAAACGGCGTCCTGCCCAACCAGGAAGAGCGGTATCATGCCCGGCAGCCTCAACGTCCTGGGCGGCACGGCGCCAGGGGAGAGTCGAGCGCTGTGCACCGGCAGCACCCAATTCAGCGTGGTGGAGGCAGGTAGATTGCTGGACTCAGCGCTCGCGGCAAACGACAGCCAAGGGCAGAGGGCCAGGGCCATCAAGCGCAAACAGCTCATGGCTGTGTCCGTCCGGGGACCGACGCGACGGATTGGACGCCTTGCCAGTGACGAGTGAATTGACGGCGATAGCGTGCCGCTGGGGGACCGCCGGCGGGCCGGTGATAGCGGCCGGCGGCGACAACCCAGTCGCCGGTTTCGGCGTAGTGCGCGCGCAACAGCTCGGCGGTGACCGCGAGATTGGTGCGGGGATCGAGGGCATCGCAGGCGCTGGGGTAGCGGTCCGGGTGATAACCCAGGTTGGTTTGTCCCAGCCCGACATCAATGCGCTTGGGATCGTGATGGCTGAGCGCCTCCCTCAGCGCAACACACGCTTCCTCGCGACGGGCAAAACGCAGCGGTGAACCCGCAACATTCAAGGTCCAGGGCCAAGGCATGAGCTGCCCGCGCAGCGGCGTGCCACTTTCCTGCAAGGCAATGGCGAACAGCACCGAGGCGGGGATACCGGCGCGCGCGGCCGCCAATTGATACGCCGGCGGCGGTATAATACCTGCGTGAGCGGCGGTGGCGCCAACCATCGCCAGGGCGAGAATCAATCGATGCGCTGCCATTTTCCGTCCACCTGCTGATAGCGGGCTGGCAGGGGCCGGCTGGCGCCCAGGGCAAACCAGCGGCCGCGGTCATGGTTCAAGGTGACCTGGCCGCCGCTGACCTGGCCAGCGGTGATGCCAGCGCCCTTGGCCCATTGGCGCAGTCGCGCATCGTTGCCTTGGCTGCCGACGAGGTATACATCCAGATGCGCACCGGCCTGTAGCCATTGCTGCAGACTGGTCACGCAGGCGGCGCAATGATCTTCCACGAACAGCGCCGTGCGGCTGCTGCTCGAGGGGCCGGCATCGTCGCTCATGCCCTGCACCGGTTGCAGGCCCGGAAACAGCCGCGCCCAGGCAGCGGAGTAGGCTTTCTGATAGGCCAATTCGCGCTCGGCACGCCTGGCTTCCAGACGGACCTGCAGTTCGGCGTAGCGCTGCCGCTCCTGATCCGAGTTGGCCTCGACACCCAGGGTGGTGAGTGGGTCAAGTTGCGGCGACCAGTAATGGCGGGGGCCGGTCTGCAGGTGCTCAAAGGTGGTCCACTCGTCATCTGTCAGGCCCCAGGCCTCGGCTTGGTCAGATGCGGACTCCTGCCGCACCAGCGGCGACTGCTCGCTGAACTGCACCTGAGCGTCGGCATGCTTGGGGACGCTCGAGCCCTGATCGGCGAACACGTAAGCCGGCAGCAGGATAAGCGCAACAGCGGAAAACCTAGGCACGTTCACCTCCTCACGGGATGGGCAGGGTGCGGTCGCCATGGCCTGGGACGTGGAACACGGCCTGGCCCTTGCGAATCGCCCGCAGTTGCCAGCCGTTCAAGCTGTCACCGGGCTGGAGCAGGTGCACGGTGGACAGTGCATGGGTGCCGGCAGGCAACGCGGTGACGAACCTGACGGTGCCGCGCGTCTCGATCCCCCGCAGGGTGAAGGGCGGCTGCGGCGCCTTGGCTTTTGATTGATCGCTGATGGGGGACGTTGGGGACGAAGCGGCGGCCGGCACTTTAGGGGCGGTCGACAGTTTCTGGAGTATTATTTCTGCCGCTTCCACGCGTTGCGTCAGGGCGGTCAGATCGGCGCTGCTCGGTCCTGGCGGTACCGCTTGCAGGACCATGACGGAAGCCGCCAGTTCGTCGAGTTGCTGGCCGAGCGTTGCCTGCGCAGTGGTCTGCTGGTGTTGTGCGTCTTCCAGGGCCGCGACTTGTGGCGAAAGCGTGGCGAGTGTGGTGCGCAATTCACCGATGTCGCGACGCAGTGACGGGCCAGGGTCAGCCGGCGCATTCCGTGCAGCAGTCTGCAGTTCTGACAGTTGCTGATGCTGGTTGTAGCTTTCAGCCGCGAGGACGCCAGCACCTAGGCACAGGGCGCCGATCACCAAGGCCTGAAAATGGTGAACCTTCATGGTGCTGTCTCCAGTGTCGAAAACGGTGGTTCGGGTGTTGGCTGGCGCAGGGCGTAGCACACGCTCCGCTCGATCGGATCAATGTCCAGTCGCCAAGCGGGGCCACCGATGACGGTCAAGGCATCCAGCAGCGAGACCGGTCCGAGATCGTGATGGACGGCGGGCAAGAGGCGATGGAATAACTGCGCCACGGCAGCGCTGTCGGGACAGAGGGAGTAGCCCGAGTGCTGCAGCATGTGGCGCAGTGCTTCACCGACCGTCGCGTGCAGCGCGGGGGCGATCTGGACGTTGACCAACTGATACAGCGGTTGGCGCTGCTCCAGCGTTGGCCGGGTGCTGACCAAGGTGTAGCGGTCCTGGCGGACCCAGGCGGGTACCGGGGATTTTGGCTTGGCCACTGCGGTCGGGGCCGGTGCAGGTGGCGCCGGGGTGGGCGCCGGTGGCGGGGTGCTGCAGCCCAGCAACGTGAGCGTCAGTCCGAGCGTGAAGAAGGTGGGGGTATGCATGACCAGGTCTCGACAAAAGATGCCGACACCTTGTCGAAAAGCCAGAGTGCGCCGCCACTGAAAAATCGAATCTCGCCGCCCGAATTACGCTGGCGCAACCATAAAAAAGGCGCCCGGAGGGCGCCTTGAGGTCAATCTTCGGTGAACAACGGCAGTTCGGGCAGCGGCCGCGCATCAGGGTCGAAGATCAGCAAACGGGTGTCTGCTTCACCGGCCAGCAAGAGCAGGCGCAGCAGCACCGGTGGCACATGATCCGCGCGCAGACGTGCAGTCACCTCCTCAATGCAGCAGTAGCTGCCGCCCGCGGCAATGTTTCTGAGCCAGGGCGTCGAGTACAGCTTGCAGCCCACCGCGTTGTTGCTAGTCAGCACGAAGCATTCGAAGAAGCCCGACGGTGAACGACACCAGGCGCACACCTGCAGGTACTCGAACTCTTCTGCCGGCAGGTGTGCACTGCTGATTTCCCAACTGCGGCTGTAGTGCCCGGTTGCGAAGGACAGCTGGTCAATCAAGTCCTGTGCAGCTTCCTCACTGGGAAGATCGCTGACGTGTTGCCGCTTGCCATGATGTAGCCCAGTGACCTGATACAGCACCTGGCTGACGGTACCGTCGGCAGGACATGGCATGCGGACAAACTCGGGCACGCTTTCGCCGTCGGTGATCACCGCGAAGTCATCATCGAACAGGCAAGGCTGGAAATTGATGCCGTCATCCGGCAGGTCATTTAGGGCAGGGTGAAGAGATCGGTAGCAGGGTGGGCAATCGTCGGCGTAGCTGATCTGCACCACGCGTTCGTAGCTCAGATCCTGAAAGCCGCGGAGAAATGGATTGCGAAGGGAAGTGGACATGGGGGCGCTCCAAGAAAACGAAGGTCACCCCGTACAGGCAGTGACCCTCCAAGTGGTGGGGATGGTCAGATCCAGCCGTATTCGGCCAGCGACAGCGGCGTGCCTTCACCCACGATGATGTGGTCCAGCACACGGACCTCAACCAGGGCCAAGGCCTCGATCAGGCGGGTAGTGAGCACCCGATCGGCACCGCTCGGTTCCGAGCAGCCAGAGGGGTGGTTGTGACTGAAGATCACCGCAGCGGCGTTGTGCTCGAGTGCCTTGACGACGACCTGGCGCGGGTACACGGAGGCACCGTCGATGCTGCCGGTGAAGAGGATGTCGAAGCTCAGCACGCGGTGCCGGGAGTCCAGGCAGAGCAGGGCAAACACCTCATGGTGGTAGGGTGCGAGCTGCAACTTCAGATACGACGCGGCATCGCACGGTGTGATCAGTTGCTCGCCGCGCTGAAAGTAACGTTGATCCAGCAATTCCAGCGCTTCGGTCAGCAACGCATCCTCGCGGGCACGCTGGGCCAATGCGGGGTCGAGACGCTCGACTCGGTTCTGGGCAGTGTTCATGGGTAATTCCTCGTGGGAGGCGGAGCGCCCCAGGGGGAGAGCCCCAGGCTGGTGAGAGTGGTGAGTCACAGAGGCGTAAAACGATGTCGAGCTCCGTGCAGTGGGCTGTGGCAGCCCTCGCAGGGCCGGGTGGAAAAGACCTCGATGCCGGTGCCAGTGCAGGGATCGAAATCAGCACTCAGTGGCAACAAGGTTTGCAGTTCGCTGCGCAGATGGGCGATGCGTTGGTCTACCTCAGCCTCGCTGTAGTAGAGCGACAGTGCACTGAAGTCGTCATACGCGACTGCCTGCAAGCAGTCCTCGCATAGCCAGAAGCTCTCCATGGCGACCTCCGACGTAGATGAACCACAGGCGTCCGTGAGAACGCCTGTGGTTGCCGGTCAAGCTGCCTCAGGCAGACTGGCGAGCTGCGGTGGATTTGCGTTCAGCGGGCGGGGCAGGCTGACGCTGCTCGCCACCGGTTTCGGCCTCGTCCACCTCAGCTTCAGCCTCAGGGGCAGCAGCAGACTCGGTGCGAGCGGGTGCTCGGTAGCTGAACTGGCCATCGACCTTGATCCATTCGATGAAGATCAGCCGGCCTTTGAGGCTGGCGCCGGGTTGCCCCTTGCGCTCGCCTTTCTCGTACAGGAACGGATCAACCCAGAGGTCGCCAATGCGAAACGCGATAAGAACCTTGCGTTCCGCGCGGACGTCTTCCAGGTGCTCACGGATCAGCCGGTCGGCTTCACCGCTGGCGACCTTGCAGTCGAAGCGGGTGTACTCGACGTCGTCAGCGGCGCCGTGCAAGGCGGCGATGTCACACGCCATGAACGCTTGCCCACGGCGAACCGGGACTTCGCGCACACGGTTCAAGTAACCGATGCCTTGAGTGTGCAGGTTGAAGTAGGCGGTAGGGGCGTTGTTGCTTGCAGTAGTCATGATTGATCTCCTGGTGAGCAGAAACGCGGACAGCCACCGGCCCTGGCGGCTGGTGAATTCCGCAAGGGGATGTACAAAAACGTGATCGTTTAGAGGGCGCTCATCACTGCGGGAGGCAGTAACCGTGCGAGCTACCGAACGCGGATCGCACTTGGGGAGAACCACCCGAAACGGGCATAGCCTTGAAGGTTCTGGCTACCTGGACGCTGTCAACGACAGCGGTGTGCAGCCCATCTATAAAACCCCGGGAAAGGCCCGTCAACTGCGGATTCAACGCGCTCTAGGCAAGCGGAAGTGGTTGGTGCTCAGTAGATTCTCAACGGCGAAAAAATAGCCCGACGGTCGTCAGGCTAGGAGGAGTTGGACCACGTTTGACCCGGCAATCGGACACCGGGGTTCGTCGCAAAACCACCGCTATCGATCCACCTGAATCACCCGACCCTTGTCGTGGCCTGGGTCGGAATCAACTGGCACGCATCCGCGCACAAAAGGTGCCCAGTGTTTCGCCGGCGGGCACCGGAGCTGAGCATCGTCGCCGAAGCGGATGACCTGTGCGACCTAGGATAAGTCTTACAGGTCATCCGCCTAAGTAACTTGAAAACGCTGAGAAGCGATCCGAGGACGCTGAGTAGTGTGGCTCCGAACTCTACGAGTCCGACCGAGCTGCCCGGAGCGAATCGGTCTTTGGTCGCCAAGCGGCGAGGGCCTGATCACTACACCAGCGCCGCTGTCCCGCGTCAAGTTATGCGTCTTTGGAGCGTCTGGACTTGGCCACCGGCTTGGTGCCCTTGCAGTCCGGGTAGCGGGTACACGACCAGAAGCTGCCGGTGCGGCCCTTGCGCTGGCGCATGGCGCTGCGGCAGACCGGGCAGTTCGGCCCTTTGACGGGAGGTGGGCGCAGGGTCAGCGAGGCGTGTGAGCGGACCAGACGGGTCAACCACTCCGCCTGTTTGGCGAGAAAGGTGTCGACGCTCAATTGGCCCGCTTCGATGCGGTCTAGCGCCTGCTCCCATAGTGCCGTCAGTACCGGATCAGCCACCTCCCGCGGCACTGCCTCAATCAAGGTGTGGGCTGCGGCCGACGCCGCTAGGCTGCGTTTCTTCTTGGTCAGATATCCGTGGTCGATCAGTCCCTGGATGATGGCGGCGCGGGTCGCCTCGGTACCCAGTCCGCAACTGTCTTTGAGCTTCTGCTTGAGCCGCGGATCGGTCACCTGGTTGGCGATGGTTTTCATCGCCTTGACCAATGTGCCCTCCGTGTAAGCCTTCGGCGGCTGGGTACGCTGGGCCACGGCCGTGGCATCCGTCACCGCCACCACGGCGAATTCGCGTAGCGTGGGCAAACGCTGGGCCTGTTCGCCGCCCTCGTCGCTGTGGCTTTCGTCGATCACCGCCTTCCAGCCACGCGCCAGAATCTGCTTGCCGCGGGCCAGCAGTTGATCGGTCCCCCTCTGCAGCAGCACCTGTGATTTCAGGTATTCGTGCTCTGGCAGAAACTGCGCCAGGTAACGGGCGCGGATCAGCGCGTACACTGCTTGCTCGCGCTCGCTGAACTGGGACAGGTCCAGGGAGGCGGCAGTGGGGATGACGCCGTGGTGCGCGGTGATCTTGCTGCTGTTCCAGGCGCGAGAACGGCGGCAGGGGTCGACCTCTTGCAGTATCTTTCCCGAGGATGGGCTGGCGGCGGCCAAGGCGCGAAGGATTCGCGGCACCTCGTCGAGCATGCTTTCGGGTAGGTAGCCGCAGTCGGTGCGTGGGTAGGTCGTTGCCTTGTGGGTTTCGTACAGGGCTTGCGCGGTGGCTAAGGTTTCCTGCGCACCTAGGCCCAGCTTGGCGGAGCAGATCTCCTGCAGGGTGCCCAGGTCGAACGGTAGTGGTGGACCTTCGCGGACCTGCTCGATATCGATGCTTTGAACGCGCGCCGTCGCCTGTTGGCGTAGACGTCGGGCGGCTTGCTGTGCCGCAGCCTCGTCGATGCAGTGGCCCGCGGCGTCACAGGCGGGCTCCGGCGGCTGCCAGCGGGCTTTGAAGGTGACGCCCTCAGTCTCCACTTGGGCATCGACGATCCAGAACGGCTGCGGCACAAAGCTCGCGATTGCCCGGTCGCGCTCGACGACCAGACGCAAGGTTGGAGTTTGTACGCGGCCCACCGGCAGCAGACCTTCGAAGCCGGCACGGCGGCCGAGCAGGGTGAACAGCCGGCTCAGGTTGATTCCCACCAGCCAGTCGGCTCGAGAGCGGGCCAATGCACAGTGGTACAGCGGCAATGTCTGCTCACCGGGGCGCAGCGCGGCCAAGGCGCGACGGATCGAGGCATCGTCGAGCGCGGACAGCCACAGGCGTGAGATCGGTCCCTGGTACTGGCAGCGTTCGAGAATCTCCCGGGCAATCATCTCGCCCTCGCGATCGGCGTCCGTGGCAATGATCACTTCGCTGCAGGTGCGCAGCAGCTGACCGATCACCTTGAGCTGGCTGGCGACCTTGGGTTTGACCACCACCTTCCAGCGTCCGGGGATGATGGGTAGATGCTCGAGCGACCAGCGTTTGTAATCGCCGTAGGCTTCCGGCGGCGCGGTCTCCAACAGATGCCCGATGCACCACGTCACGGTGATGCCTTGCCCCTGCAGGCAGCCGTCTCCGCGACGGTTGGCCTGTAGGACGCGGGCAATGTCCCGGGCTTGGGATGGTTTCTCGCAAATAAACAGGCGCATGGATTGGCCCTCTCGATGAGTACCGACAGGGTGGCGGGGTGATTAGGGACTGCTAGCGAAAATACGATGGCGCCGCGCTCATATCGGCGGGGACAGACCTACTTGCGTTGAGCGAGGTGGCTGGCCAGCGTTTGCAGGAACTGCAGGGCGAACTGCTTATCCGCTTCGCTCAGTTCCTTGATGATCGAGGTGATCTGCTGGCCTTGATCCTGCGGGCGCGGACTGATGGCCAACAGCAGCTCATCGGCGGGGCAGCCATACAGGTCGGCCAATCGCAGCAGCTTACTGACCGAGAGCTCGACCTCGCCACGCTCGAGCCGTGACACGGCTTCACCGGAGATCCCCAGGTGCTCGCCCACCTTCGCCTGGGTCAGATTGCGGGCGCGACGATACTCCGCCAGCTGGCGACCAATGTGATGTGGACTAGGCTCTTTCACTGGCAATGGGGGCACTCTCCAATTCGACCCATATGGTCGACCAGCCACCCAAAGATATGAACGACCTGAAAGGTTGACTGCCAACCCTATGAGGCGTATCACCGAAAATACCTGTAAGACCCGCCCGTCACTACGGAGGAAAGCCCTTGCACGGATCAAACCAGCGTCAGACGGATGCGCTCGCGATCAAGGCCTACGAGTTGTTCATGGCTACCCACCTGGAACCGGACAATGCCGAGGCGCGTGCCACGTTGATCGCCTGGGTTCAGGAGAGCCCGGAGCACTGGCAGGCGTTCCTTGCCCTGGACCAGTACCTGGCAGAGGTATCGCACGTGTTGCACGGCGATGGGGAAGGGAGGTCGCGACGGAACTGAACAGTGCCCGATAGCCGGGATTGCCCGCCGAGCAGGGCGTACGAACCCCAGTGGTATCGCGCGGCGGGCGCTCGCTCCACTGAGTACCACCTGATCAACCGGCCTTGCGTGGGGCTTTCTTGCCGCCCCCCTTGCGCCCGGAACCGGCGTTCTCCTGCGCCTTTTCACGCATGGACACCGACGCCAGGCGGTGCGGCAGGATACCGATGCGCCGTGCCTCCACCTTGAAGGTCACCCGCGCATTGTCCTCGCTGTCCTCCCATTCCTCTTTGACCGTGCGGCCCTCGACCAGGATGCGCATGCCTTTCTGGTACAAGGTGCTCCAGTGCTCGGCGTCGCGGTGCCACAACTCGACCGGGGCCCAGTAGCCGCCGCGGTCCTCGTAACCGCCTTCACGCGGCACCGGGTTGTCGAAGTAGACGTTCAACCGCAGCAAGCGCCGCGGTTCATCCGGGGTGGTGTTGAACTCCTGAAACTCCGGCACGCTGCCGATGATGCCTTCGCCAACAAATAACGTACTCATGGGGCTACTCCTCGGTGGGGGAACAGGAAAGAGCGTGTTCGGCGGCCTCGAGCTTGCTGACACCGCTGCTGGCTTGGCGATACAGCGATTGCAGGCTGCTCATCTGCAGGTTCAGCACCACGCGGTTGGTCTCCAGTTGGTACAGTGCCTGCCGCAGCTCCGGGTGCAGGTGCGGATGAAGCACCGCTGCCTGCCACACCTGCACGCCCATGTGCTGAAAGTCCGGACTGCGCCAGCGCAGGAAATCGGTGCCCGTCGCGCTGTGCTGGATGACCAGTCGCAGGTCCAGCAGCACGAACGGCGGTTGCGCCATGATCGCCAGCATCACCCCCATCAGTTCGGCGACCTGGGTGCGCAGGCGCAGGATCGTGTCGGCGAACTGCTGCAGCTCCCCCTTACCCTTAAAAGGCTTTAAAAGGCCTTTTAGGGAGGCACCTTGTGCGAACTCGCGATAGGCATCGTTCGACAAGCGTCGGGCAATCGCCTCAGCCAAGGTCATGCCTCACCCCCTTCGTCCGGGACACCCGGTAGAGGCGGGGCCTCGGCCTCCAGCGATTCAGCCGGCTCTGTTACAGAGCCCGCGCTGGTGCGCACAATCGGAGGCGCGAACTGGGAGCGGCGGGTGCCTTCCAGAATGTCCAGGGGCGGCGTGCCAAATTTCTCGAGGGCTTCACGGCCCCGGGCGTTGTTGGCGGCCATGTCTCCCCGAGTGACGCCCGCCAGGCGATAGTTCTGGGCCAGGCCGAACAGGCTGCGCAGGTGATGGGCCCCGCCATCGATCCAGCTTTCCATGTCGACCCGGCCGATCAGCGCGGTGTGGTGGGCGAGTAGCACACGACGGACCAGGGTGTCGTAATCGGTGAGCAGGTAGACCGCGAGAAAACCGAGCTGACTGCCGATATACAGCGGCAGGGTCACCGGGTGGATGTTGAGGTTGTCACCGACATCGACCTGGGTGGGCAGCTCGCGCTCCACCTGACTGACCTGGTGGACCAGATTGCGTAGCTCGGCCTTCGTCTGCAGCAGTTTTTCCTCCAGCTGCAGCATGAACCAGTCGGCATACGGGTCATCCTGACTGCTGGCTTGCTTGAGCAGATTGGTGACGGCGATGTAGCCAGGCATGCCGAGGATGGGATGCACGCCCTCGCGTCGGGAGCGACCCTGCCACAGCCGCGCCGCATGATGCGTGTGCAGGGTTAGGGTGATGCTGCTGCGCAGAGACCCCAAGTTGAGCTGGTAGTGATCGGCCATCGCCAGTACCTCGCCGTCGGAATGACGCCGACGATGGGCTGGTTTGCGAAGGCCTACGAGCATCAACACGAAGGTGATCAGGTCGCTTTTATCGAGCTGTGTACGTCTCTGGAAATGATTGCAGAGGCATTGATTCCACCAAGGTCCAGCCTACGTCGGCGCACTGACGCCGCGACAGCGTTGCTTCAGTTCCTCGAGGCAGGAGAGGGCCAGGGGAGAGGCAGTACGCTGGCCGCTGCGGCGAGGTGGTTCGCTGGATGGCTGCGACAAAGGTACGAACTTCGCCGTCCTCGAAGGGGCGGGCGCCGAGGTCGACGCTTCAGCGCGGGCGGCCCACAAGGTGAATTCGCCCTGACAAGCGCGTTTGATCAAACCCATCAGGTAGGCGACCGGTTTGCGGATCTCTCCGCGGGCGCAGCGCACCGCTGCTTCGTTGATTACCGCTTGTTGCTGTTCCGGTTCGAGCTGACGCATCGCCTGTGAGGCCATGCGTCGCTCAGTCGGGTTCAGCGGTAAGTCCTCGGGCCATCGCGCTCGACCAAACTCCACCTGCGCCAGTACTGTACGTTTTTTGCTTTTGTCTTTCTGTACAGTACGGGCAGCGTCGGCATTCCGAACGTCAGCTGGAACCGGTGCATTGCTGCAGGGTTCGGAATCGGTGGCGGCAGCGCGAGAATCCCGAACGGGGTGGCGCTCGCCAGGTTCGGAATTTTCCCCGTCGCCACACGTCAGCGGCAGCGCTTGCTGTTGCACGGGCGGAACTGCCGCGGCTAGCTGATCCTTGTCTGCTTGGGCCACTTGCGGGTCGGCCAGGATCTCCTCAATGACGTGCTGTGTCACATCCCGCACGCCTTTGGTGGCATGGCTGAGATTCTGCTGCAGCAGGGTCGCGTAGCCGTTGTCGAGTTCGAGCTGCTCGGCCGGGGTCAACGGATCGCCGTGCAGCACGTAGACACAGCCCCGCAGGCAGCCATGAGCATCACGTGAGCGGTCGACCAGGCTGAGCCAGCGGGTGGTGCGCAAGACATTGAGCGCGCGGGCAATGGTCTCGCGTGAGGCTTGTGTGCCGCAGGGGCTGGTGGCCAGATACGGTTGCAGGTCTTGGTAGCGTGGGGTTCTGACCTTGCGCTCGGTGATGAGCCAGCGCAACACCTGCCAGGTATTGCGCTCCAGCGGTGTCAGTCGGCGATCCAGCAGCAGCGCCATCGGCAACGGAATGTTGTCGCCGTAGTAGATGGTGCGCACCGCTGGCGTCTCATCGGCCTCGGCAAGCTTGGCTTGCGCTGCCTGCCATTCATTCCGCCGGCGCAGTGCGTCGTAGCATTGGCGCACCACGTCCTGCCAGTCGACTTCGTAAAAACTCAGCACGGTGCACCTCCGTACAACTCAACTTGTTGCCAGACCAGGGTCAAGGTGATGTGTTGTTCCTCGGCCAGCATCATCATCGTGTCCAGCGGATCGTTATCGGGATCCTCCGCCCGCAGTTGGCTCCAACGGTTCCACACCGCATGCTCCTGGGCTTCGCTTAGTTGAACCGGTCGGCCGCGGTGGGTCTCGATTTTCAGCACGCGCCGGCGCAACGCGGTTTCCGAATGGTCCAGACCGAAGCAGCGGTACATGATGTTGGAGCTTGCCCCCAGCTTGAGCGCCCGGTTGATCAGCCGCTCGTTCATCTCGTCACGTTCGGCCTGGGCAATGAGGCGACGCAGCACGATCGTATCGACCTTTACTTCGACCCAGGCGATCGACGAATGCGCCAGGTGCGAAAGGGTGGTCGGCGGCAGCGACTGCAACACCTCGATGTCCTCATCGGCCAGACCCAAAGCTTTGCAGCGCTGCAGCCGGCCATGGCGCAGCTCATGCAGCACCTGGTTCAACATGGCATGGTTCAAGAGATTGAAGGTCGTGCTCATGAGGTAGCTCCTCACGTTAGCGAGTGGTCGACAGCGTCAGCTCAATCAGCTGCCGGGCGTGGCGAATCAGCATGAACAGTTGCTCGAGTTGGGCGTCGGGGAGCCGCTCGAGGCCTACCGTCAGGGCAGGGCGTTCGGCAAAAGGCAGGTCGTAGGCACCAATCAGCAGCTGTCCGAACAGGGCTGCGGGTAACTGTTGGCGCTCTTTCCAGCTCACGTCGTCCTGCAGTCGTAGCAGCGCGGAAAGCAGCAACTGAATGCCAGTGTGGCGCGCACTCATCTGCTCGCCGTGTTCCGGGTTCAACGTAAAACCCAGGCCATCCGTGTGTGGACTGACCATGGCACTGGTATCGGCAAAGGTGGCGAGATCAGCCGCCAGTGCGGCGCAGCGCTTACGCAAGGCACTGAGGTCATCCTCCGCCAGATGCTGGAGTGGCGCTGAGTCCACCGGTACCTGAACAAGTACAGGGTCGTCCGATCTTTCGTCGAACGGCGGTTCGTCACTGAGTGCCTGGCGGATGTGGGGAAGACGTGGCGCTTGCAACGGGGTGGTGTCGCCGTCGCTTTCGCCCTGATCTGGGCTGGGTGACTCCGTCGCTGATTTGGGGACGTCGTCGATGACCGATAACTGCGGCGGTGCATCGGGGGGTAGATCCTGGAGCAGACGCCGGGCGGGACTCGATTGAAGTGGCGAAGGTTGGTGTTCTTGGTGCAACTCCAGGGCCAGCAGTCGAGGTGTCTGTTTGAGGATCACCGACATCCTGGATAGCAGTTCGTCCTGCAACTCGCCCGCGTCCAGCTCTGGCTTATCACCGTCATGCATCGACAGTACTTCGAGCCAGAGCTGCACAAACTGTAGGGCGTCGCCGAAATGCTGGTTCCAGATTGACTCCGCCCGCCGTCGCAAGCTGATGAGCCGGGCGATGGTAGGTTTACCGAGGCCGGCGTACAGCACCTGCGGAATGGCAGGCAGCAGGTACTCAAGCGTGTCGAACATGCGGCTGATATGCGACTGTGAGATCGGATAGCCGCCTTGGCTCAGGCGTGATGAAAGCTCGCGCTGACTCAGTGACTCATCACTCCCCTGAAGCATGCCCTGCAGTTGCGCCACCGCCAGCGCCCGCTCAATGAAGGTGAGCTGGCCATGCAGATCGCTTTCGGCCAAGTGCCCGAGCAATGTATGGGCCTCGGACTGCCAGGGCCGGAACAGGCAGTGGATGCGGAAAAACCGTTCTTCGCGGGTTTCTTGCCAGAGTTCGCCAAGGATACTCAGGCGCGTGTTGCCACCGTTGCGGATGATGAAGTGCGGTTCGTTAGGGCGGCGTGTGATGGACGGCGGCTGGTCCAGCCCGCGTTCGCGGATCGAAGCCTTGATGTCGTCGTAGAGAGGGTTGCGAACCACACGTGGGTTCAGCTCATACGGGCGCAGTTGCTCAAGGCTGACCACCATCGGGGTATCGGCGATCGGTACGGACGAACCCTCGCGACCGGGGTTCTGTGGAAAATGTCCCTGCTGCAGCTGACGCGTAATGCCTTCGGACGTTGGCGGCTTCATTACCCATCCTCCGTTTAGCCGCGACGGACTAGGTCGTGTTCAGCAGACTGTTGACCTGGCACATGCACTTCCAAGGCAAGAAGCTCTTCGGCCCACTGAGGGAAGAGCTCGACTGCCAGAGCCCGCATCACCCGGGCAGCGCAAGGACTGCGGCTACCAGACGGTGGCCTAGGTTCCACCCGGTGTACGGGTAGCCCCAGCGAAGCGGCATTGGTGTAGGCCACGCGGTCGGGAATCGTCGTGGTACAGACGCTGACATGCGGATCGGCCTGGAAGGAAGCTTGCAGGCTCTGCATGATCAATCGGGTGTCGCGGCGATTGGCATTGACCTGGTTGAGCAGCAGCTTCACCGACGGCATGGCGACGCCCAAGTAGCGGTAGGGCTCCAACTCTTCAAATAGACCCAGGGTGCCACGGCGTAACTCGCGTGCCGCGAGCATTTCTGGTGGGACCGGACACAGCGCGCAATCGGTAGCAAGAATCACCATCTCGACCACCACACTGCGGGCGCCTTGAGTATCGATGATCAATACATCGTAAAGATCTTCGAAGGCGGACAGTAGGTTGCGCAGCCGTAGCCGACCATCGGCTGCGTGTAAGAGCAGGGTGCTGATGTGGCCAGCGCGGTCGTTGGACACGATCAGATCGAGGTGTGGAATGACGGTGGTGGAGATCACCGACTCCGGTGTCGTGAGCCCCTGCGCGATGAGTTCGTAGCTGCCGGCTTCACGAGGTTCGCGCAGGCCGTAGTAACTGGACAGCGTGGGCTGGCTGTCCAGATCCAGCAGCAATACACGGAGGCCGGCATCGGCAAGTAATCCACCCAGGTTAGCGGCGACGGTGGTCTTGCCCGCGCCGCCCTTGGTCGAGATCAGCGAAAGGACGTCCATGATTCAGTCCCCGCTGGACAGCCGGTCTTGAACCCACTGTTCGATTTCCAGCGAATCCCAGCCGACAGCACGGGTGCCGATCCGTCGGCACTGCGGGAACTGGCCAGCCTTCATCAGGTTGTAGATGTGCGAACGCTTGAAGCCGGTTTTTTGCTCCACTTCATCGCGACGCATGATGTGTCGGTCGGCAGGTACGGGGGTAGGACTGGTCGGTTGCATGATGTCACTCCGTAGCGCCGGGTGGCGCGTGGTGGGATGTGACAGTCAGTGAAGGCTCGCTGAAAGAAAAAAACATTGTCAGGCAATGGCCGGCATTGCCTGACAATGCTGCGTCACGCCCGGGAAACCTGGGCGAAATGGCGGCGAGCCTCGGCAAATCTCCGATCAAGGGTACTTTTGCTTAGGCCGCTCACTCCCGGGAAACGGCGGGTGATTTCCTCGACCAAGGCCGCCTGGCTTGGATAGATTGACTGCACTTGGCCGCTTTTCGATTTGCCCAGCGTGGCTTCCAGTAAGGCACCGACGAGTGTGTTATGCATACACTCGGAGGTCTCAGAGGGTATGCCGCAGACCTCCAGCCGTTCTGATAGCTCTCTGTTGGAGCTCATAAGCGTTGCCATTTCTTCGGTAATGGCTGCGAGCTCTTGGCGCAGCTTTGCTATGGTGCGATGGGACGCGTCAATTTCTGCTTCCTGCACCAAATGAGCGTTCAAGCTGATGCATTCTGAATGATCAAGACTTGGAGGAAACAGAAATGCGGGTCTCTGATCAGGAAAGGTCCGTACGAACCAGACCAATAGGTCGGCACGCCGTACCGAGCAGTACTCATGATGCACTTGGTAGTCTGAAGAGATCGGGCGCCCCAAGTAAGTTGCAGGCAGCTCGCCACAGCTGATTGCATCGCAGATACACTCAAGGTGCTTCTGCAGCGAGGGCCACTGTGGGAAATGCTTTCGTAGGCAACCCGGCTGGGACACGTCGATTCGTAAGATTTCGTCTTGGTAAGCGGCAAGGTCACACCACATAATTGCGGCGTCAATTGGATGGTAAGAGCTTCTGATCGAAGTCATGGCACACAGCCTCCAGCTGCGTTCGTCCTAGAATCGCTGGCGGAGGCGTGGGTAGAGGGCCCCTGTCGAGCGAGCCGGGTTCCAATTTACGGATCCAATGTTGGTGACAATGGTTCCAGGGGTTGGTTCCGGTGTGAACACGTGCTTGCGACAGGTTTCGACCGCATACGGATTTTTCAAACGTGACAGCCGTTCTGGACGAATTCTGGGCATGATCACCGTACGCGGGGAGGTCAGGTGAGCGACGTGTAGCGGTTTGTGGGCCCGAGTATCGCGCCTAACAGCATAATGTGGATAACTGCAGGCCTTCGGACTGATGCAGTGTGAATCCGGTTACACTTTCAGCTTGTCGACGAGAGTGGAGAGCGCTGCCATTTCATCCGCGGCGGCAGAATAATTTTGCTGCAATTGCTCAAGAGTACTCAGGGAAAAGTCGAGTTCGGCTTGTTTAAGCGCGCTTCATAGTGGGGCGCTTCATCAATTTTGAATCGCTAACGTAGAACGCCACGGAGGCCTTTGGCCTTTTTCGTGGCGTTCCTAGAAGCAACGTAATGTATTACTTCAGGGCTTCAGTCACCGACGCTGCCAGAGTGGTCGTTGGTCGTTCGAGCAAAGTCGACAACGTTTTATCAGTGGCGAAAAGAGCACCATTGCTCGCCCCTACATCCCACGAAGCGATTGCTGCGGCGAGGCCTTCTGGCAAGCCCGCAGCGGTCAAAGCCTGGGCATATGCTTCTTCGGGAATGTTCGCGTATGGAATCTCCTGGCCTGACTGCTTCGCGATTTCTGCTGCGAGATCACTAAGCGTGTAAGCATTGTCCCCGGCGAACTCATAGGTCTTCCCATCATGACCTGCGGTGGTCAGTACCACCGCTGCCGCTTCTGCATAGTCCGCACGCGGTGCGGAGGAGATCTTTCCGTTGCCTGCACTGCCATAAAACGCACCGTTCTCCAGGGCCGTTGGAGCGGATGCAGTGTAGTTCTCCGTGTACCAGCCATTCCGAAGGATGGTGTAGGTGATGCCCGAATTTTTGAGGTCGTGCTCTGTCTGTACGTGCTCGGGGGCCAGGTTCAGTGAAGATGTGTCGGCATGGAGCAGGCTGGTGTACACGATCTTCTTCACGCCATTTTTCTTAGCAGCATCAAAGACGTTTTTGTGCTGAGTGGCTCGCTGGCCCAGCTCGTTGCCCGAAATGAGCAGCAGGGTATCGACACCCTTGAGCGCCTGTTCCAAAGAGTCCTTCGCAGTGTAGTCAGCCTGGCGCACTGCGACTCCCAGGTCGGCAGCTTTTGCAGGATCACGGGCTAGCGCAACGATTCCACCTGCTGAGGTTTTGGTTTTCAGTTTCTGGATAACCAAACGGCCCAGTTGGCCAGTGGCACCGGTGATTGCAATAGTCATCTTGCGTCCTCTCAAGGTTTGTGTGGGTACGGAGAGACTATAGATAACAAGCTAACCTTTCGTAAGTACCTACAAAAAGGTAAGCTAAGGCGATTTTTGTGAGGAGTGTGTCGTGATCACCAATCAACCGCCGCAGCCCAATAGTTTAGACACGCCTGGTTCGTTGACTGAGAAGCTGATGAGAGGGAATGTGATGGCCGCAGCATGCCCATCTCGAAAGATCTTGAAGCACCTCACTAGCAGGTGGGGTGTCCTTGTTCTTATCGCTCTGGTGCCTGGAACGCAGCGATTCAGTGAACTGCGCCGGCGGATCGAAGGGGTGAGCGAGCGGATGCTTGCGCAGACGCTGCAGTGGCTGGAAGCAGACGGGATGGTGCACCGTCGTTCCCTGAATACTGTGCCACCTCACGTCGAGTACACGCTTACCTCACTTGGCGAGGTGGCGGCTTGCAAGGTACGAGATCTTGCTGACTGGCTTGAATTCAACCTTGCTTCGATCCTAGAGAGCCGTAGCGAGCGTGATAACGCGGAAACTGCCAACGTCGCGGAAGATGATTGAGGTCGCATTCGCTCCATTGGGAAAGGTGTAATAGAATGAATCCATATCCCGCCATGATTCAGGAATCTTGAACTATGGATACGATCCTGGACATTGACCTGCTGCGCACGTTTCACACCGTGCATAGGCTTAAAAGATTCAAAGCGGCAGCTGAGTTTCTTCACAAAAGCCCTGCGGCCATCAGCATGCACATCCAGCGATTGGAGTCCATTGTGGGAGGGCGTTTACTCGAGCGCGATAATCAAGCAGTCCTGCTGACCGGGCTTGGCAAGCGGGTGATGTCGACAACGTTGGAGCTCTTGGATCTTCATGATCGCGCTGTTAGAGACCTTTATGGAAATGAGGCGAGTGGGAGAGTCATCCTAGGAGTACCGGACGAATATATCGTTCACGTCATCCAGGACATCTTGCCGATCTTTGGGAGCATGTGGCCGAACGTTGTCTTGGAGATCAAGACCGCGCCCAGTTTGCTGCTTAGGGAGCAGGTCGCCCGTGGACACCTGGATGTGGCGATTATTGCTCAGCCCCCGGGTGGAACGCGATCCCAAGGGATCGTTTTGCAGTACACCGCTCCGGTATGGGCAGCTGCAACCCATTTTGTATTCAACGAGGATGGCATACTGCCGCTAGCGCTTTATGCCTCACCTTGTCCTTATCGTGAAGCGATGACGGCAGCTCTTGATAAAGCGGGAATCAAGTGGAGAGCAGTTTTGGACACAGAGTCGGGTGTAGCGGTCAGAGCTTGTGTAGAAGCAGGTCTCGGTGTGAGTGTCATCGATCGGTCTAAAATCACACCTAGCATGCAAATACTCAATGACCTGCCGGCGATTCCTGATCATGAAATAACGATCCTACAGGCACCAGTAAGCCGTGACCAATCTATCGAAGCGGTAACATTGTTGTTGGATACGATCCAACAGCGTTTTTGTTATTAGTTATGATGGTTGATTAAGGTGCTGAAAAGGGAGGGAGCAACTAAGGAGGTCACCTCTAGCCGCATAAACATTACTGTGATGATCCTTAGCTCGCCATGAAGCTGACTTTATTGTCCGCTGAATCTCCGTGGACTCTACTCACAGGTGGGGCGACCAGCGTATTCCAAGGGTTTCGTTTGAGCTGATTTTGCGCTTCGTGTTCGATAATTCCATAACATATCTTAAAAAACACATCAGAAATCATGATGCTTTTGTGCCTTCCTATACGGCAGAAAATCTGTTATTTCCCCGAGCTCTGTGGCTTTGAGAGCGGCTAGGTGGTGTCTGATTAACCTTAGATATAAGCATAGATTCTTTAATTTTTAGGCTGGTACGCTTCAGTTGGCTAGGATTGCGACCAGCTGTGAAAGCCAGGCTAAATATTTTTCGTGCGATGAATGATCGGACGGGGACCTAGAAGATGAAGAATCGTTGTTGGGGGATCAGATGAATTTGTGTGGTATTTGTAAGCTTGGATTGAGCGTCGTATTTCTGAGTATGGCTATCGGCACTGCTTCAGCTCATGCTGACGAAACCCTGGATCGCATTCATGAGCGCAGTGTCATCCGTGTTGGTGTGATGCTCAGCGGCTTACCGTTTGGCACCCTTGATCCGAAAACTGGTAAGCCAACCGGATATAACGTTGAGTTGGCCGAAGGTGTAGCAAAGGGCCTTGGAGTAAAAACCGAACTCGTCCCTGTGCTTGCGCCGGCCCGGGTTCAGTTTTTGGAGCAGGGCAGGGTAGATATTCTGATCGCGAACATGAATCTCACCCCAGCGCGTGACAAGTTGCTGGATCATGTGCCCACACCTTATGAGGAAGTGGCTGCTGCTGCGTTGATGCACAAAAATAGCGGAATCAAGAAATGGGAAGACCTTCGGGGCAAGCCTGTATGTGTCTCGCAAGGTAGTAACTTCATCACTTGGTTGCGAGGCACCTACGGCGCAGATATCAAGGCATTCAGAAGCCAGGCAGAATCTCTGCTCTCGCTTCGAGGCAACGGATGTGTAGCCGCTGTACATGTTAGCCCTACCATGCTCTCGCTGCTTGATCAGCCTGAATGGTCTGACTACGAAATTCCGCTTGCTCCTGACCGCCAGCCACTGCTGTCGGTTATCTGGCTGCGTAAAGGTTCACCAGACGCTAGCGCAGCCATCGACAAGGTCGTTAGAGAGTGGCATCGCACTGGCTGGCTCCTGGAAGTCGGCGAACGTAACGGTCTGAAACCATCGGCAGGCCTGAGAGCTCTGCATGAGAAGTTCCGTGACGCACAACCTCTGAACGCCAACCTTTAACGCTGTGTGAGGAGTAGGGTATGTCAGTAGGGTTCAGAGTGCTGAGTCGAGAACGATCCGTATCACTGGAGCAGGTAAGCCGTTTCAGAGGTTTGCCGGTCGCAAACATCAGTGATTCAATGGGTAGAATGGCCGCTGGTGGCACGAGATTGCGCCCTTACCATGAGGGTGGGTATATGGTCGGGTCGGCGATCACCGTCAAAGCTAGGCCAGGTGACAACCTAATGCTGCATTATGCGCTTAACATCGCTGAAGCCGGCGATGTTATCGTGGTTGACGCCGGTGGTGATCTAACCAACGCATTGATCGGGGAGCTAATGCTCCGTTTCGCCGAGAAGAAAGGCCTCGCAGGAGTTGTCATTGACGGTGCGATTCGTGACCTGGAGAGCATCGAGAAGTCATCGCTCCCCGTTTATGCTGCGGGCGTAACTCACCGGGGCCCATATAAAGATGGCCCAGGTGAGATCAATGTATCGATCGCGATTGATGGGATGGTCGTGCATCCAGGGGATCTTATCGTAGGAGATAAGGACGGCGTTCTATCTATTCCCTACGATCAAATCGAGTTTGTGTACGAGTTAGCCTCTAAAAGACATCAGGACGAAATAGCAAAGCTTGCAGCCATCGACAGTGGCCGGAATGATAGGAGCTGGGTCGAGGCCAAGCTGAAAAATCTTGGGTGTGAATTGGTTTGATTTGGTGAAAACTATACCTTTCAGGGCATATGGAGGGTGTACTAACCAGAGCGGCGTCGAGAAGACGCCGTTTTTTTTGCCTATTTTTAAGTGTCCAAAAATTCGGTTTACATTTGCTGGTGAATAGGAAGTATTTGTTTTGAGATGTAATCTATAATGAATCGTAATTTTTAGGCGGTGGGTAGATATGGGGCGGCTGTAGAGTCTGAAAACATTGACTTATTGCGTTAGGTTACTTGCTTATTCGTTGCTGAGTTATAACGTTAAGTCATCATGTTCCTAGGAGTCGTTTGGGCAATCCCCTATCATTTTGTACCAGCGGTATTGATTGGCGCGGTGTCAATCGAGAAACGACTGTGTTTCATTACAAGGATCGGGTGGGGATTGATGTTCAAAAAAGTGGTTTTAGTAGCGGCCAGCGGTGTGTTCGTTCAGCAGGCGTACGCAGCCGGATTTGTAGAAAATAGTGTTGCCAAATTGACTGCGCGAAATTTTTACTACAATGGGGATAATAGGGACGGAGCTAACGAGCCCTCCAAGCAGGAGGAGTGGGGTCAAGGGTTTATCCTAGATTACAAGTCTGGCTTCACAGAGGGTACGGTTGGTGTTGGAATCGATGCCCTGGGCCTCTGGGGAATTAAGTTGGATTCGGGAAGAGGACGGTCTGGGCAGCTCTTTCCAAGCGGGGACGATGGCCGGGCTGAACGTGAGTTTGGCAGCCTTGGGTTGACTGCCAAAGCTAGAATATCCAAAACAGTAGCAAGGGTCGGAACCCTGCTTCCAAAAAATCCAGTAGCTGTATACAACGATGGCAGACTTTTGCCTCAAACATTCGAAGGTTACGAGGTACAAAGTAACGAATCTGACAGGTTAAGTCTTGTCGGTGGCAGGCTTCTGCACGCCAAGGCGCGAAACTCATCTGACCGAGAGCCACTGTCTATCGCGGGGTCGAACAAATCCGGTGGGCAGCGCAGCAATGATTTTTATTATGCGGGTGCTGATTACAAGCTCGGAAAGAACCTTGTGGCGCAATACTACTACGGGACGCTAGCTGATTTCTACAAACAGCACTTTTTGGGGCTTAAGCATACCGCTAGCGTTGCCGGCGGTAAGTTGATCACCGACGCCAGGTACTTCAACAGCGATTCAGATGGGAAAAATGCTAGCTCGGAAGGCCGCTTAGAGGGATATAAGGGCAGTGGTAAGGATAGTGCTAGTACCGAAGTCGACAGCAGGGTGTGGAGCCTTATGTCCACGTACTCAAAAGGTGGGCACTCTGTAGGGCTTGGTTACCAGGAAGCGATAGGTGACAGTGATATGCCCTTCTTGAATCAAGGCGATGGCTCTTCTGTTTACCTCATCACCAACGCCCAGATCGGAAAATTTCAACGTGCAGGCGAGCGGACGTGGGTCGCGAAGTATGGCTATGACTTTGCTTCGGTTGGATTGGACGGTCTCACCGCCTCTGTCGCTTACTTTTCTGGTAGTGGCGTAAAAGCTGCCGGTACAGGAAGTGAATGGGAGCGAGACTTGGCGCTTTCGTATGTCATTCAGGATGGTAGCTTCAAAGGACTCGGCGTAGCTTTGAAAAGTGCCGCAATCCGCTCGGGTGTTAATAGTCAGCGGGGGCAGGATCGAAATCGCATTATGCTGAGTTATACACTTTCCATATTGTAGTTTCGTAGGCTTTGAGTTCAATTAACAATGCTAAGTGCTCTAGGTGTGGAGTGCTTGCATATCTGTGACTGTTTGAAAACATATAGGGGGTTGCATGGACAGTCTCAAGAGGGGCTTGCTAAGCCTTGCTTTGGGTGCAAGCGTAACATTTTTCAATACTTTGGCGTGGGCTGATGCCACATGGGACAAAATTCAGCAGCGTAAAGAGGTTTCCATAGGGATCATCGTTACCGGTCTTCCCTTCGGAACGATTGATCCTAAAACCCGTGAAATTGTCGGATACTCTGCGGATCTGGCTGCAGATATAGCAAGGCGACTTAACGTAAAACTTAATCCAGTTGCAGTATTGGCGCCTAATCGGGTGCAGTTCCTGCAGCAAGGTAAAGTGGACATGCTTGTCGCCAACATGGGGTTGACTCCCGAGCGTGCAGAGATTCTCGATTACGTTCCCACACCCTATGAGTCTATCGGTGGAGCGCTTCTGACTCGCAAGGGTAGTGGCATTAAACGGTGGGAGGATGTGAAGGGGAAAAATGTGTGCGTTTCCCAAGGCGGACGCTTCAGCTTGGCTTTAGAGCGCGACTATGGCGCTATTGTGAAGGCTTATCGCGCACAGTCTGAATCATTGCTCGCGCTTCGGGGCAATGGCTGTGTGGCGTCAGTGCACGTTAGTCCTACCATGCACCGTTTAGCAAAACTTCCGGAGTGGTCGGATTACGAGATTCCTATTCCTAGCGATATCTGGCCTTCAGATTCAGTTATCTGGTTACGTAAAGGACAAAAGGATGTCCAACAACAACTGGATGCCATCGTTCAGGATTGGCACAGAACTGGTTGGTTGATCAAGGTTGGCGAGAAGTATGGCATTGATCCATCTCAAGCACTGCTCAACCTACATGAGCAATACAAAGAGAAACCTCTGGGAGCTGGCAAAGCTTCGGAAGTTGCGGTATCCCATTAATACACTGAGGGTAGTATATGCATCTGGGCGTTTTTGTAAAAGAGACTGGTCACCATCTTTCCGCCTGGCGACATCCGGAAGGTTCGCAGAACAAACTCAGTCTTGAGCATCATATTCAATTAGCCAAGCTGGCCGAAAAGGGAAAGTTGGATTTTCTTTTCCTTGCTGACCATCCAGCGGTGACAGGTGAGCCGGGAGCTCCGGAGAAAGAGGCGGAGCCTGTTCGACTGGAACCGATTACGTTGTTATCGGTGCTCAGTGCCCATACCCGAAACATCGGCCTGATCGCCAGTGCTTCAACTACCTACAGCACACCTTATACCTTGGCCAGGCAGCTCTCTTCGTTAGATCATCTCAGTAATGGGCGTGCAGGCTGGAACGTTGTGACGTCAGTGAACGACAGTGAAGCTCGCAATTTTGGCAGCGACACCCATATGGAGCATGGGCTGAGGTATGAGAGGGCCAGCGAGTTTTTGGGCGTCATGAAAGGTCTGTGGGACAGCTGGGATGATGATGCATTCGCTGTACCGCCAGAAACAGGCCTTTCATTCGATCCAGCCAAGATGCATGTCCTGAATCACGAAGGGCAATTCTTCAAGGTTAGGGGCCCCTTAAACCTCTCACGCTCACCTAGCGGCTATCCAGTCATTGTCCAGGCAGGGTCATCTCCGGCGGGTCGTGATCTCGCAGCGCGGCATGGTGAGGTGATCTTTACCGCCACGGCGGATGTTGAGCTAGCAAAGGAATTTTACGCCGACGTCAAAAAACGCACGGTTGGCGTAGGCAGAGCTGCCTCCGACATCAAAATCATGCCCGGCATCTTCCCAGTCGTAGCCGCTAGCGAAGCAGCGGCACGAGCTCGGTTCGAAGAGCTGCAGGAACTCATCGATATCCCATCGGGATTGGCACAGCTGTCTCGAATTTTCGGCTACGCAGATCTGTCTGGCATTGATCTTGATAAGCCTCTCCCAGACCTTCCTGTCACCAACGCGCGTAAAGCCAGGTTTGAGTATGCGACTCGGATTGCGAAAGAAGGCAACCTGACTGTCCGGCAGTTGATTCGCGAGCTCACAGGCGCTCGTACTCACTGGAAAGTGTTCGGTGATGCAGGCCAGATTGCGGATACGATGGAGCACTGGGTGAAGAATGGAGCCGCTGATGGCTTCAATATATTGGCACCCATCATGCTGCCTGATTTAGCCAAGTTCGTGGAAGAGGTTGTTCCTGAGCTTCAACGCAGAGGCTTATTCCGCACCGAGTATTCAGACGGCGGACTGCGTGCCAACCTTGGAATTGCTCGACCTGGTGTTGGGGGCTCTAAATAACAATCAGCTCTACCTCGAGTAAGTCGGGTCTGGGGGTGTAAACGTCATGCCGGTGATTGTGAAGGCATCCTTGTTACCACTAGGGCGGCTACCTCGCAAAGGGAGTTTCGAGCTTGCCGCCATGCTCTTGCCTAGGGCTCATTCCAGGTCGACCTCAGTGAGTGGCGAGCTCAAAAACGCGCCTCACAAGTTCGTTGACTGAATTGGGCCTGATCCAAAGGTGATACGTCACATCTGGCAGTCTAGGAAGGCCTTCGCGTTCGCCTAGTACACGCATGTCTGATCCCAGCAGTTCCATGCTGCGAGGCGTTATACCGAGACCTGCCCGGACAGCCGCCTTGATGCCAATCAAATTGGATGCGGCATAGGCCTGGCGCCACGCTATGCCTGCTTCTTCCAGCGCCTCTAGAGCGTACCTACGATAGATACTGGGTTCATCCACAAGTACCAGGGGAAGGGGAGAAGCTGGATCATGCCGATAGTTAGCTGCGCAGATCCACCATACAGGTGAGGTGCGCAGCGGTATGCCTTGAAGACGCTCATCGAAGCGTGTCGAGATAGCCATATCTATTCGGCCTCGATGGAGGTCTTCCATGATGAAGGGGCTTCGTCCAACGTCCAGCTCAAGCCTCACATTAGGCGCTGCTCGCGCAATTTTCGTGAGAAGGGGAGGCAGAATCGTATCGGCGATGTCATGAGGGGAGCCTATCCGAAGCACCCCGGTTGGCCCGTCTTGGCTAAGTGCGGCTAGCACCTCATCGTTCAGGGAAAGCATCTGGCGGGCCTGGCGTAGCAATTGCTGTCCCGATTCAGTCAGATGCTTGTTGCGGCCCTCTTTACGCAGCAGCGCCACCCCCACGCTGTGCTCCAGTCGTTGCAGGTGCTGAGTGACCGACGATTGCGTTCTTCCCAGAATTTGTCCGGCTTCAACGAAGCTCTTGGATTCTGCCACGGTCACGAAGGTTCGTAACAAATCGAGATCAAGGGTGGAGTTCATATAATGTTAGCCACTTAATGTATTACAAGCGTGAATGTATTTGACCTTTAGGTACATTGTAAAAGCCTGAAATTCCTAAGCTAGGGTTTTTTCTGATTTTTGAGTTATAACGATAGGCGATATTTTCATTTGCCCTTGCAATCCGTGAGTCCTTAGCATCGCTACTCAAATAAATTCCTTTGGACGGGCATCATGGTGCGAAGCGGTTTGTCGGTTTTGGTTGGTCTAATAGGATGCTTGAGCGGGGTCGGAGCTTTCGCCGAGGGTACACTTGATCGCGTCAAATCTCGCCAAGAAATCAAGGTGGGGGTGATGCTTTCCGGTGGGCCATTTGGTGCCCTCAACCCCTCCGACAGGCAGCCCCAGGGGCTGAATGTCGATATTGCTAATGAAGTGGGTAAGGTTCTCGGTGTAAAAGTCGAGTTGGTGTCGGTGTTGCCGGCTAATCGCATCCAGTTTCTGCAGCAAGGAAAAGTTGACTTGTTGGTTGCCAACATGGAACTCAATGAGGAGCGTGGGAAAATTTTGGGTCATGTGCCAACGCCTTTTTACAAGGTAGGTGGTGCGGCAATTTTTCCTAAGACTACCTCGCTTCAATCTTGGTCAGATCTCAAGTCGAAGCCAGTTTGCACCTCACAGGGTAGTAGCTATGTGAAGCCGCTTACCGAACTGGGTGCTGACATCAAAGCTTTCAAAAGCTCGGCTGAATCGTTGCTCGCTTTGCGCGGAGGAAACTGTATAGCGGCTGTCCATGATTCGACTTTGATTGAGCCGCTACAGGCTAAAAACCCTGAGTGGAAAGACTACCGGCTATTTGCCGAGCAGCTAAACCCTGCACCGTCGGTAATTTGGACGCGTAAAGGTGATGCGGAGCTCCAAGGTACGCTTGACGCGGCGGTCAAAGGTTGGCACCGCACTGGATGGCTTGTTGAAGCTGAAAAGCGAAACGGAATAAAAGAGCTTGGCCCGGAGCAGTTTGGGCTTTGAATGGAGGCTGTCCCGTGACCAAGTTCCTCGCTGTTATTTGCGCCTCGCTTTCTATGCTTGCTAACTCGGTGGCTTATGCGGATGCGACGCTGGATAAAATTTCCGAGCGCCATTCAATCAGTATCGGGATTATGTTGACTGGTCTCCCGTTTGGTTCAATTGACCCAAAGACTCAATTGCCTGTTGGGTATAACGTAGAGCTGGCTAAAGAAGTCGGGGCCAAGCTTAGGGTGGAGGTAGAAACTGTTTCGGTTTTACCTCCAAATCGAGTGCAGTTTCTCCAGCAAGGCAAGGTCGATGTTTTGATCGCTAACATGCAGTACACGGACGAGCGAGCGCATATTCTTGATTACTCACCTACGCCTTACGAGCAGGTGGGCGGGGCCGCTGTCATTGCCAAAGGTGCGGGTATCAAAGATTGGTCAGATCTTCGGGGGAAACCTGTATGTGTGTCTCAGGGCAGTAACTTCATTGCTCCTCTCCAAGAGCAGTACGGCGCAGCCATTAAGGCATTTCGTAGCCAAAGTGAGTCGCTGTTAACTCTTAGGGGTAATGGGTGCGTAGCCGCCGTGCATGTCGCTCCTACGATGAGGAACCTTCTGAAACAGTCTGAATGGGCAAATTACGAAACACCCATTGCTCAAGAGCTGATTCCTTCTGATTCGGTTATGTGGGTTAGGAAGGGGGAGCACGATATTCAAGCCCGACTGGATGAAATCATCCGGGACTGGCACCGAACTGGCTGGCTCATCGAGCTTGGCAAACGCACAGGGATGGAGCCATCGAGCGCGCTCTATGCGCTCCATGAGAAGTATCGTGGCGATGCAGCTGCAAAAGTAAGCCGTTAAGCAATTATCTGTGGAATTGGTGATCAAGGCAGGCCTAGTCAAGTGGCAATCAAAATGCCCCTTAATCATCCATTTGCGTGAAGATTATTTTGGAGATGAAGTTGTGTCATTGAAGCTTTCTCGACGCGCTCAACGAGTGAATGTTTCGCCCAATGCTGCCTCGAAGGCGCGCGCGACTGAGCTGCGAGCAGAGGGATGCGATGTCTTGGATCTCACAACTGGTGAGCCAGACTTCGATACCCCTTCCCACATCAAAGCGGCGGCGTGCGGGGCAATCGAGGCCGGCTCAACCAAATACACTGCAACTGGAGGAATGAAAGAACTTCGAGCGGCGGTGGTGAATAAGCTCCTTCGTGAAAATTACCTTAATTATCAGCACAATCAAACCTTCATTGCTAATGGAGCGAAACAAGTCATCTTCAACGCTTTTGCAGCGACCCTAGATGACGGGGATGAGGTAGTCATTCCTACCCCTTACTGGCCTACATTCCCAGATGCGGTGAGGTTCAATGGTGGCGAGCCCGTGCTGGTTAAATGCGGGTATGACCAAGGGTGCAAGATAAAGCCAGAGCAGCTGGCCGCAGCTATCGGCCCAAAGACCAAGTGGCTTGTTCTTAACAACCCAGGCAATCCCAGTGGTGCCTTGTACACCTGTGTGGAACTGTCTGCATTAGCAGAAGTTTTACGAAAGACTCCCCACGTCTGGCTAATGCTTGACGAGTTGTACGAACACATTCGCTTTGACGGAAGCTTGTCTAAGAGCCTGCTCAATGTCGCACCAGACTTGGTAGAGAGAAGCCTTTTCGTCGGAGGAGTATCCAAGACGTATGCCATGACAGGCTGGCGTATCGGCTATGGCGCTGGGCCCGCTGCATTGGTGAAAGCTATGACTGTTGTGCAGTCACAGTCTACGTCTGGTGCGAGCTCCATTAGCCAGGCGGCTGCAGTTGCTGCACTAAACGGCGGATTGGCGTTTTTGCCAGATCAGGTCGCGACCTACAAATCCCGGCGTGACGTGTTCGTATCCAAGCTTGCAGAAGTCGCGGATCTGCAAGTGCTGGTACCCGATGGTGGATTCTTTGTGTTTGTTTGCTGCGCCAAGCTGATTGGGCTGGTTCGACCCGATGGTGAGCGCATTCGAAGTGACGACGACTTGATTGAGTGGCTGCTTGAAAATGGCGTGGCTGCTATTTCCGGCAGCGCCTATGGACTTTCCCCTTGGCTGCGCTTCTCGATTGCTACCGATAGCAAGGCAGTAGCAGAGGCGGCCAACCGCGTTGTGCGCGCTTGCGAACTACTGAAAGAGGGGAAGGAATGACAGATTGGATTACAAGCTTCGTCGCTTTCACGGCGAAGTTCGGCTTGAACTACGAGTTCCTTGCTGATGCGTACAGTCGCGGGATGATGGTAGACGGCATGCTCACAACGTTGGAGCTTGCTGCTCTCAGCACTGTAGGTAGCCTGACAGTTGGAGTGGTGCTTGCTGCCGCCTTGATCAGTAAATCAAGAGCGATATCTGCGCCCGCTAGGGCATTTGTCGAGTTAATTCGGAACACCCCGACACTTGTTCAGCTTTACTGCGCATTCTTGGTGCTCAACATGCTGCTGACCCAGTCGTTGGGTGCTAGCAATCCATTTACCCCTTTTGCCTGGGTGGTAATTGTTATCTCATTCCATAAGGGCGCATTTCATGCCGAGGCGCTTAGAGCAGGATTGCAAGCGGTACCGCCAACGACATTGGAGGCTGCTGACTCTCTGGCGTTCACGCCGCTTCAACGGCTGACCAATGTTCAGCTGCCCTTGGCTTTTCGATTCGCTATACCATCACTTGTAAATAATCTCATTGACATGATGAAAATGACGGCGGTGGCCTCTGCTATCGCTGTGAATGACATTACCTACGCGTCAATCATGGTTTGGACTCAAAGTGATAATGTGATTGAACTCATGATTCTGATCTTAGGCTTCTTCGGGATTCTTGGATTCACTATTAATGTTATTGGTCGCTGGCTTGAAGCGCGCCTGAGGATGCCTGGTTATGGCCAATGAAGTGATCTCCGCTTTGATTGAGTGGACGCCAGCTTTGATCGCTGGTCTTGGGCAGAACGTATTGATCAGTGTCACTGCAATGGCCTTGGGAAGTATTGCAGGCCTCCTGATCGGTGCATTGAACTTTTCACCTTTCCGAGGTTTTGCTCGCGTTTGGGTGCAGGTGTTTCGAAATGCACCCTGGTTGGTTTTGATCTACTTTACAACTTATGTGTTTCCGTTCGAAATCAAAGTTTTTGGGCAGTACCTTACCTTCCCTGACTGGTTGAAAGTTACTTTGGGTTTGGCTTTGCCTGCGAGTGCGAACGTTGCCGAAATTTTGCGAGGAGCAGTTGGCTCCATACCTGCCACTCAGTGGGAAGCTGCAAAGTCACTCGCATTTACCCCAACTCAAGTGTTCACGCAGATTATCCTGCCGCAGTGCTTCAAACGCATGCTCCCGCCTTGGATGAATCTGTATGCAATTATCACGATGGGCACATCGCTTGCCTCATTGGTTGGTGTTCATGACGTCATTGATGTAGCCCAGATTGCAAGTAATACCGTAAACCGTATTCCGTTTACCCTGTTGATTTACGTTAGCCTGTTGGCGCTGTTTTTCGCTTGGTGCTACCCAATTTCTCGCTATACACAACGTTTGGAGCGCCGATATGCTTTCCGATAACCAACCCGTAGTGCAGTTGCGCAACGTTCACTTGAGCTTCGGTGCAACAGAGGTTCTGAAAGGCATCGATTTGAATGTGAAGAAGGGGCAGGCTGTTTCGATTGTAGGCCCCTCGGGCTCTGGCAAATCGACAATCTTGCGCTGCCTTACAGGCCTGCTGAAACCGCAATTGGGCACTCTGACAGTGGCTGGGCATGAGCTCCACAAGATGGAGCTCGAATCCGATATTCGTAAGCTGCGTCAACGTGTGGGCTTTGTTTTTCAGCAATACAACCTGTTCCCACACTTAAGTGTATTGGACAATCTCACGATTGCACCTAGGAAGGTATTGGGAATCGGGAAGGAAGAAGCTCGTGCGCAGGCCATGAGCTTATTGGAGAAGGTTCGCATGGATCACAAGGTTCGTGCCTATCCCGGTGAGCTTTCTGGCGGTCAGCAGCAGCGAGTTGCCATTGCCCGCGCCCTCGCCATGCGTCCGGAGCTTATGTTGTTCGATGAGGTCACTTCGGCTCTGGATCCAGAAATGGTCGGGGAAGTGCTCAAGGTTATCGGAGAGCTCACCGATGAGGGCATGACATGTGTGCTGGTTACCCATGAGATGCGCTTCGCGGAAGACATCAGTGATCAGGTTTATTTCACTGAGCACGGTGTGATCGTTGAGCACGGATCGGCTGCACAGATTTTCAATCATCCGCGCGAAGAGCGGACGCGTGATTTTCTACGCCATGCACTAGGTGATTCTTCTCGTCGCCAGGCCACACAGCAGAGCATTTTCATCCAGAACCTTAGCCAATATCACATCAGCGTTTAAGGACACCACATGTCCAAGGGAGATTCAAAATGAGTCATGCTCGCGTTGCAGTTGTTCAAGAGTTCTTGGATAAAGTTCGTGACATCAACGATGCCGGCGTTGATCGAGCGGCTTTGCAAAAAATTGTTGGCTTGCTCGAGGAACTGAGTGAACGCGTTGATCTCTTCAATTTTAAAGAGTTTCCTGCTCCTGTCCCAGGTGAGGGAAAGACTGCATTTCGGTATCGTCTGAACGATAACGGCAATGGCCCGACGTTGTATCTTAATTCCTTGCTTCCTGGTAAGCGGACTGTTCCACACAATCACGAAACCTGGGCGATCATCGTAGCGCTCGAGGGTGAGGAGCTGAACAAGGTCTATCGTCGTCTTGATGACGGCTCCGTGCCCGACTTCGCTGACTTGGAGGTTGATCGCGAGGTGGTTGTACGTCCTGGCACGCCCATCTCTTTCCTCGGTGACGACCTGCACAGTATCCAAGTCGCAGGTGAAAATCCTACGCTTCATTTCCACCTGTATGGACGGCCACTCGAGTCTTTGGATGGTCGCTTTGGTGTCCAAGAGGATGGAAAGGTGATGGGCTACAACAAGTCCCAAATGGAGCCATCTATCGAGGCGTATGGCTCATGATTCAACTGCATTATTGGCCGACAGCGAAATGCCTGAAAATCGGCATTCTGCTTGAGGAACTCAAGCTTGAGTATGAGCTCCTGCCGGTGAATATCCGTCGTGCTGAGCACAAAACTGACGATTTTCTAAAGGTAGGGGCAGGCGGGCGTATCCCAGTGATGGTGGATACGGGTGGCAATCTCTCTTTGTTTGAGTCTGGTGCCATCCTTAATTACCTAGGAACTGCGTTTGTCCCTGAAGCAAACTCGCCGGCCTATCACAAGGTTCAGCAATGGTTGTTCTGGCAAGTGGGCCACATCAGTCCTTGCCTGGGACAACTGCAGTTCCTTCGCGAAAAGGCACCTGCTGCGAATTTGTTCGTTCAAGACCTGTTCCAGACTGAAGCGTTCCGGCTTTACGAGGTGCTGGAGCGTGCTTTGCTGCATCACGAGTATGTGGCTGAGACCTATTCGATAGCTGATATGGCGATCTTTCCCTGGATCCAGCCTACACGGCAGGGCATTGACCTCGCGGACTTCCCCGCGATCGAAGCATGGCGCAATCGCATTAAGGCACGCCCGGCAGTACAGGAAGCCTACAAGCGTGGCCGCTCGATCGCGGCAGAAGAAAAGTCGTTGGTGGTGGAGTAATCATGAGTAATTGGGTATCAAGCGAAGAGCTCGAGGCATGGCTTTTCGACGGTCACGAGCTTGCCCTTTTCGATGTGCGTGAACATGGCCAGTACGGCGAGGCGCACCTCTTTTTTGCCGTCAATGTGCCTTACAGCCGACTTGAGCTGGATGCTATCCGGCTCGCTCCGAACCGCGCCGTACGAGCCGTGGTCTACGACACCGACGGTGGGGAACTGGCAGTGCGTGCTTCCAGTCGTCTCCAAGCGCTGGGTTACAGCCATGTCTTCTGTCTGCAAGGTGGCACAGATGGCTGGCAACGTTCTGGTCGTGAACTTTTCGCCGGCGTGCATGTGCCTTCTAAGGCATTCGGAGAGATCGTAGAGGAGCACTGCCATACTCCGCACATTGGCCCGCTGGAGTTAGCTAGCTGGCAGAGCGAAGGGCGTGCCGTCACCATCCTTGATGGCAGGCCCCGCGAAGAGTTTTTGAAGATGAATATCCCGGGCGGCGTCTGCTGTCCTAACGGCGAATTGGGTTTGCGTGCACAGGCAATGGTGCCTGATGTTTCCACACCGATAGTCATCAACTGCGCGGGCAGAACCAGAAGCATCATTGGTGCACAAACGCTGATCAACCTGGGCGTCCCCAATCCTGTGATAGCCCTGGAGAATGGTACGCAAGGCTGGTTCCTGGCAGACCTGGAGCTCGAGCGCGGGAAAGATCTGCACTACCCCCCAGCTCCAGAGGATACGCGGGAGTTGCAACGAGCAGCCGCTGCTCTTGCGGAGCGCACGGGCGTACTGCATGTAGACGCTGCCCAAGTCGAAGCCTGGTGTGACGACCAAAGACGCACGCTTTTCGTGTTTGATGTTCGTACGCCTGAGGAATTTGCTGCCGGCACTTTGCGAGGCGTCGAACACGCTCCTGGTGGACAGCTCGTTCAAGCTACTGACCTGTATGTTGGGGTCAGAGGTGCACGGATCGTCGTGGCCGATGATGAAGGCGTTCGTGCACCGATAGTTGCGAGCTGGCTTCGTCAGTTGGGCCACGAGGCGTATGTTTTGAACGAGGGTATTCACAGCCCGCTCGAACTTCCAGAAGTTGCGAAACCGCTTTACCGACTCACGCCGGCAGAGTTGGGGTCGGCTGAGGGAGTAGTTTTTGATCTGCGTGACAGTGCATCCTTCATCAAGCGGCGTGCTCGTGGATCCTGCTGGTCGACGCGTAGCAAAATTGCGAAGGATGCAGGCTCGGTCGAAGGTCAGGTCTGGCTGCTAGCAGCTTCTGAAGAGGTCGCCGCCCTGGCTGCTGCAGAGTTGCCCCCTGAGGTTCTATCCAGCGCCCGTTGGTTAGCGAGCCTGGACGGCTTGGAGGTTGATGAAGGAGGGGAGCCGCTTGCCCAAGCGGAGCGAATCGATTACCTGTTCTTCGTCCATGATCGTCATGCGGGCAACAAGGAAGCTGCGCGTCAATACCTAGCCTGGGAAACGGGGCTGTTGTCGCAAATGACCCCCATGGAGCGGCAGAGCTTCAAGCCTCTTACCAATAGTGAGCCTCTGGCAACCCGCTTGTTACACGCCGGTCGTGGTCATCAAGGTAAAGAACCTCATGGAGTTAACGCGCCGGTTTCCCGGCTCAGCACAGTCTTATTCGACAGTTGGTCTCAAATGCGAGAAGCGCGTCAGCGTCGTGACCATGAGAGACTTCTGAGTTATGGAGCTAGGGGAAACCCCACTGCTCATGAGCTAGAAGACCTGATTACCGAACTAGAGGGCGGCTACCGTACCAAATTGTTCCCAACAGGACTCGCTGCGACAGCCCAGGTTCTGCTTACGTACCTTCGACCTGGTGATCATGTCCTCATCACCGAAGGCGTATATGCCCCTGTGCGCAGGCTCGCTGAAGACTTTCTGAAGCCGTTCGGGATCAGCTACGAATACTATTCGGCCAACGGCACGGATCTCAAGTCGCTGATCAAGCCCAACACTCGGATGGTTTACGCGGAGGTGCCGGGTTCATCGTACTACTCGCTGATTGATCTGCCGGCGGTCGCGAATCTTTGCAAGCCACTTGGCATCCTGGTCGCAGTAGACAACACGTGGGGCTCGGGCTGCTTGTACAGACCCCTTGAGCTGGGAGCCGATATTTCAATCATGGCACTGACAAAGTATGTGGCTGGCCACAGTGATGTGATGATGGGTAGTGTTTGCACTACTCGCGACGCATTCGAGCCTCTTTCCCGTATGAGCGACACGGTGGGGCAGACGGTTAGCCCGGACGATGCCTGGCTGGTTCTTAGAGGGGCGCGCACCCTTGTTTCCAGGCTTGATGTGCATGCTAAGCAGGCTCTTGAGGTGGCGCAGTGGTTGAGCCATCAAGAAGTGGTTATCCGTGTCTACCACCCCGCGCTACCTACGCATCCTGGACACGAAATCTGGCGCAGAGACTTTGATGGCTCTAATGGGCTGCTAACCGTTGAGTTTTGCCAAGGTTTTGATGCGGAATGCTTCGTAGATTCCCTAGCGCTTTTTGGGATCGGAGCGTCTTGGGGCGGCTTCGAAAGCCTGGTCACGCTTGTGGAGACAGATCGGCAGCTGGGCGTTCGTCCGGCTGGGCCTGTCGTCCGGTTGCACATCGGTCTAGAAGCCGTTTCATCGCTTGTGAGCGATATCAGGCAGGCAATGGCCAAGGCCGTGTAATGGGATCTATGAAGCGCTGCCGGTTTGTGTGCCGCTGGTAGATCTCAAGGATGCTTCAGGCGCTACCTAGCGCGCTTTTTCCCCACATCGCCAGTTTTGAGCCTGGGTACTTGCCCAGGCTCAGCTGGATACCGCAGCAGGCCACTCTGATGGGAAGTTATCCATCTGCTTCGACTGGCGAGCCGGGAAGGCTAGACCACTCACTCCAGGATCCTGCGTAGAGCCGGGGTGCGCCAAGTCCTGCTACTTCCATCGCTAGTATGTTGTGACAGGCGGTTACCCCAGAACCACACTGATGAACGATTGAGCTTTTCGGCCTGGAACCGAGCAGATCGGAAAATTCCTGGGATAGCTGAGAGCTAGGCTTGAAGAATCCTTGTGAGTCCAGATTCTCCATGTAAAAACGATTTAGCGCTCCTGGGATATGTCCTGCCTTTGCATCCAGGGTTTCATTTTGCCCAGCGAATCGCTGCGGGGAACGTGCGTCGACAACTGTCAGTAGGCGCTGCCCAGTGATGTCATTGTAAAGCTCTGAATAGTCGATAGTAGTGTTGGCTGAGCCCCTACGGATGAAGGTACCGAGCGAAGCCTCTTGGGTCATTCCCGCGATCGGTTTGCCAGCCGACAGCCAGGCACTCAGCCCGCCATTTAACACCGCTACTTCGGTGTGTCCGAGAGATCGCAGAAGCCACCACGCCCGGGCTGCAAAAATTCCACCCTGGTCATCGTAGACGACGACTTGCTGACGATAATTTAACCCCAGCGCTCTTAATCGATTTTCAAAGACCTCAGGAGAGGGGAGTGGATGCCGACCATTCCGTCCATTCTTCGCGCCACTGAGATCATGGTCGAGATGAAGATATTGCGCACCTGGAATATGTGCCTTCTTGAACGCGCGTTCTCCAAGTTCTGGATCGGTCAGGTCAAAGCGAGTATCGAATACGAAAACGTTTCCAATTATGCCTTCAAGTTGTTCTGTAGTAATAAGAGTGTTGTAGCTTGCCATCGGATTTCCTTGAGCTAGGCGTTATATTTGCAATTATTGAGAATTACGTGCGCAGCGCTGCCTGTAATTTTAATAATTGATGAGTCTTTGTTAATGGTTATGAAGGCTAAGGCTCCATCGTAGAGGGCGGCAATTTGTAGGGCAATCGATAGGCGGTTTTCAACCTGCGATGGAATATGGGAGGCTATCAGCTCTCTAATCGCTCGCTTATGGTTTTGAGCTGCAGCCAGGACTTCGTCGGACTCTGGATATTCTGAAGCTGCCAGCAAAAAAGCACAGCCGCGAAATGTAGGTGTCGATGCTTTTTCATCAAGCAGATCAAATAAATGCAATATCCTTTTTTTCCAGTCCGGTTCCGCGGTTGTCTCTGATAATGTTGATATGACTTTTTCATGCCTAGCATTCAGGTATGAAACGACAATGTCATCCTTGTTTTTAAAGTTGTTGTAGAGTGTCGCTTTCGCAACCCCTGCTTCTTGACAAAGCCTGTCGACTCCTACAGCCCTTATGCCCTCGCTGTAAAATACTTTGTCTGCAGCTGAAAGTATTAGGTCGCGCGCCTTGATCTCGTTTTCCCGCCCAATCTTTATGTTTTTTGTCCGATCTGTTTTATTCATTTGGCAGAAATCCCTAGAGCCTTTTTCTAGTTAACATGATTAGATGGCTACTTGCTAGATTTAAAACAAATATGCTTATGAGCAGACAGTATATCCTGAACTTGACTGATCGGTATAGGATGGCGCCATTGACCCACTGAGGCTCTCCCCGTGGTGCACGCATAGAGCCATTTCCCCAGGACTTGACGCAGATGTCATCTGAAAAACACCTCATCACCCGCAGAAAACTCATACAGGTCGCAGGCGCTGCGGCAGCTGCCGCATCACTCCCATTTGCTGTACGGGCAAGTGGTGCGAGCAAGGCCCTTGTTTATTCGTACACCGCAGGTTGGGCTAATGCTGCCGGACAGGCTTATATCGGTGCTCAGCTCCTTAGAGAGCGCTTCGGCTACGAAGTCAGCCTTATGCCCCTGGATCCGGCCATCGCTTTCACAGCCATCAAGACTGGCAAGGCAGACGTCTACTCTACGACCTACCTGGAGGGTGAGGGCGCGTTCAAAGGCGAGTTTCGAGGAGGCATGGCAGACATGGTGGCTGCGAATAGCAAATATCTAAAGATTGCCGGCAAGGCCCAGGGGCCAATGACTCAAGGTTTTGCAGTCCCTGAATATGTACCAATCAAGTCAATCGAAGAAATCAACCAGGTTCTAGATAAAATCGGTGGCCGTCTGATTGGGATTGAGGCCGGAGCGGGCATCATGAGCACAGCGGAACAGGCCATTGCTGCTTACGGTCTTAACGTCTCGCTATTGCCTAGTAGCGTTGCATCCATGCAATCCCTCGTGCGTCGCGCTGTGAGCCGTAATGAGTGGGTGGTAGCCACTTGCTGGGAGCCTGACTCCCTTTGGAATCAAGTAAAGCTGCGTTACCTCGATGATCCAAAAAATATCATGATGAAGGAGCCTTATTTTAACTTTCACTCGGTTTCATTGAGCCTTAAAGAAAACTTCCCTCGTGCAGCGGGCTTCTTTGGGAAGTTCTGGATGGATAATTCTGATGTTGCCTTGGTCATGGGGTGGATTGACGAAGGGATGAAGCCGGAAGATGCTGCAGATAAGTGGATCAAGACCGTAGCTAATCCGGAAGTTATTGAGAGCTGGCTTTCGTGATACCGCTAGAGATCTAGCCAAGCCGGCGCAGAGGTGAATTATGCAGCGTGATGTTTACATTCGCATTGAAAAAATTTCCAAAGATTATGACAAAGTTAAACGTTTAGGGTTTTTGCATCCGCTGAAGAGCAAGGCTATGCTAGGAGCCAATAAAAGACCGGCACTTGATGGGGTAAGCCTATCAATCCCGCGAGGTAAAATCTTCGTTTTGATGGGCTTGTCTGGTAGTGGTAAATCCACACTGCTGCGTTGCATCAATAGGTTAGTAGAGCCTAGCTCTGGAAAAATTTATATCGACGGGCAGGATGTCACTCAACTGACCTCTAGGAATCTAAGGTCTCTTCGTAACTCTACAGTTGGCATGGTGTTTCAGCATTTCGCATTGCTCCCTCATCTCACCATCTTGGATAACGTTGCTCTTGGGTTAAGGATCTCAAAATTTTCTAAGGCTGAGCGGCAAGTAAAGGCGCTCGAGGTGATCCAGCAGGTGGGGTTAGCGGGATGGGAAAACCATAAGCCTTCCGAACTTAGTGGTGGAATGCAACAGCGTGTGGGGATTGCCCGTGCGTTGGTTATGGATACACCGATTCTGTTAATGGATGAACCCTTCAGCGCCCTTGACCCCTTGATTCGTGTTGAGATGCAGCAGGAGCTACTACGTCTGCAGCGTCTTTACAATAAGACTATTGTTTTCGTTACCCATGATCCTAACGAAGCAATTATTCTAGGTGATGAAATTGCCATTTTGAAAGATGGCAAGGTTGTTCAGCATGGAGACATAAGGGAAATCCGGAATACACCGGCCAATGAATACGTGCGCAATTTCTTTAAGTCGGTTAATGGTTTCGGGGTTGGAACTGCCAAGGATGCTGTGGATAAAACGGTATTGATTATGCCTGGGCGCGAGCAAGCCTATCGGTCAGATTCTACTGTTCTGGTTGATAAAGGCAACTCAATGCTGGGGGTGGTGAGTGGCTCTCGCATAGACTCTGAGCGGAAACTATTCAATAAGTGGCATTCAGGTGAGAATTATGTCACCGTTGGGCTAGATACCCCAATTTCAGAAATACTTAATCTAAATAGTGAGTGGCGGGAATTGATTGCGGTGGTTGAGCCTGATGGTCGGTTTTATGGGGCTATCACTCCAGTATCCCTCTTGAAGCACATCAGCTCTTCGACTAAAGCCATAGATGCAGTAGAACCTGCCAACGCTTGATTATGTTGTCGAAGTCGAAATTTCAAGTGTTTTTAGTCGAGGATAAAATGAGTATTTCGACATCAGTGAGCACGTCTATTGATAATTTTGCAAATTATCTCAATGAAAATTTTAGCTTCATCTTCGCAGGTGTCTCTGCAGCTGTTGGAGCTGTAACCGATTCGGTTGCGCATGTTCTTTCCTCTACACCCCCTTGGGCATTGATTGCGATTACAACAATTTTTGCGCTTTGGAGAGGTGGTATCGGGCTAGCTCTTCTGGCAGCTGCCGGGCTTGGTATTATTGAAGTCCTAGAACTTTGGGCTCCGTCAATGGTGACGTTGTCATTAGTGTTGTCATCCATTTTCTTTTCGCTCTTGATTGGGATACCTATTGGTGCATTAATTTCTGAGTCGG
This sequence comes from Pseudomonas sp. NPDC087185, assembly GCF_044744955.1. Lineage (NCBI taxonomy): Bacteria > Pseudomonadati > Pseudomonadota > Gammaproteobacteria > Pseudomonadales > Pseudomonadaceae > Pseudomonas > Pseudomonas sp. NPDC087185. Next base: position 978,941 of record NZ_JBIUZK010000002.1, read on the forward strand.
AGAGGCTGCGTAAATGGAGTGAGCCGATTCTTGATTTTATGCAAACAATGCCTTCATTTGTATTATTGGTACCAGCGGTATTGTTTTTCGGCGTGGGTAATGTTCCTGCTGTCATTGCAACTGTTTTTTTTGCAATGCCGCTCCCCATCCGATTTGCAGCGCACGGTCTCGCGACCGTGGATAAAGAGGCCGTAGAGGCTGGCCACTCATTGGGCGCTACTCGCCTTCAACTTTTGTTTTTGATAAAACTTCCACTTGCTTTTAAAACGATCATGGTTGGTGTTAATCAGTGCACGATGATGTGTCTCGCCATGGTTATTGTGGCTTCCATGATCGGTGCTGGTGGTTTGGGTGATGAGATCATTCGAGCCATTTCTCGTCTCCAGATCGGTAAAGGCATACAAGCGGGTTTTGCAGTCGTTATTCTTGCGATTCTGATGGATCGGATCACTAAGAAAATTTCCAACGTATTTTAAAGGTTTCAGGGTGTCTAATGGCTCATCAATTTCATTTGGCTGCATATCTTAATACATCGCCGACTATCCATAGCGATGGAGCTTGGAAGCACTCGGCGGCAACGAATGGTTTTTTGACACCAGAGTTCTACCAAGGCATCGCCAGAAACCTTGAGGCTGCTTGCTTTGATTTCGCTTTCTTCGCAGACAACCTGGCAGCCCATGCTAAGTATGGTGGTTCTTACCGACATTCGGTGGAAAAGGGCGTGCAGTTTGTGGCTGCCCTCGAGCCCACCTATGCCGCCCTGGTAATGGCAGGTGTAACTCAGAATTTGGGATTAGGGGTGACAAAGTCTACTACCTATTCATCTCCCTTCGATTTGGCAAGAGTTTTTGCTACGTTGGATCATCTCAGCAAGGGGAGAATTGCCTGGAATATTGTTACTTCCATAAATGATGCTGAAGCCCGGAATTTTGGATTTGATCAGCATTTGGATAGGCAATCCCGTTACGAGCGTGCGCATGAATTTGTAGAGGCGTCTGTAAAACTTTGGGAAAGCTGGGATCCTGATGCGTTGCTGTTTGACAAGGAGGGTCAACGCTTTGCCGATGCGGACAAAGTGAAATCTGTAAAGTTCACGGGTAAGTGGATCACTTGTGAAGGGCCGCTGACGGTGCCCCACAGCCCCCAAGGACGGCCAGTATTCATGCAGGCTGGGGCATCAGCTCAAGGAATGGAATTTGCGGCAAAATGGGCTGAGTTAGTGTTCGTTATCGATCCTACAGAGGCTGGGCGTCGTAAAAAATACAAAGCTATGAAAGAGCTCCTATCTGAGTTCGGACGTGATCCAGATTCACTAAAGGTCTTTCCTGCCTTTATGCCATTTGTGGCAGAGACCGAAGCATCGGCTCAGGAGAAAAAAGATAGGCACAATGCTTTGGTTGATCCCATCGCCGGATTAATTACACTATCGTCGCATTTAGATATCGATTTATCTGGATTCGATCTCTCTCAGAAATTTATGGATATACCGGGCTCTGGTGGTGTTGTTGGTACGCTACAGGTTGCAAAGCAAATGGCAGGAACCGATGACCTCACTCTTTCAGAAATTGGTCAGCTGTATGGTGAGGGGATGTTCGTACCTCAAATAGTGGGCACGCCGACGCAAATCGCCGACTTCCTAGAGTACTGTCATAAAGACGGACAGGCAGATGGATTCATTATCTCTCCGCCGTACCTGCCGGGCGGTTTCGATGACTTTACCAATCTTGTCGTCCCTGAACTTCAGCGGCGAGGCCTGGTTAAGTCCCAATATTCGGGTTCCACGTTGAGAGAAAATCTCAATCTGTAGTGACCTGGCCGCCGGCACCCTAATGGTCGGCGGATTTTTACAAACCGAAGCTTTGGGTGGATAGGGACATACGTGCTCTACCATCCAAGGTTTCATAGTGCTGAACCAGCGCGCGGCTGGAGCCACTCCACAGATGGCTAGCGGGATCATCATTCGTCATCAGCCGTCACGTAAAGGTGCCCTCTATCGGCTGAGAGCCTGCTTGCCGCCTAAGCGCCCCATTGCCCGTCATCCTACCCTCCATTTCGGTCATTCAGGAATCGTGAAGAACAGGTTAATTTAATTTTGATTTATTAAATTTGCGGTTCTGGCTACTCTCGAGTCATTGTCTAGGAGAGTCCTCGATGTCGATCGAAGTACCCGCTGTACTCCCCCGTTCCAGCTGGCTGTTGCTTTTGCCTGTTCCACTTTTGGAGGCTGCAATGGTGATTGCCTGGAGCTCGGGTTTTGTTGGCGCACGCTTTTCGATTGATTACGCACCACCTTTTTTGGTGGTGTTTTGGCGCTGCTTTCTGCTCTCATTGTTCATCCTTCCGTTGGTCTGGAAAGATCTCAGAACCACAAATTTCAGTACCTTATGTCGCCAGGGGGGCATCGGCATGCTTGCCATGGCCGGTTATCTCGGTGGGGTTGTTTATGGCATCTCTTTAGGCGTTCCCGCAGGGCTTGCGGCACTTTTCGCTGATCTGCTGCCGATCGGTACTGCAGTGCTGGCTTTTGCGCTTGGCCAACTGAGCTTGTCCAAGAAGGGTTGGATGGGACTGGGCGTTGGGCTTGTTGGGGTGTTGCTGGTGACCCATGATGCGTTTGGCTACGGCGAGGCGCCTCTGTGGGCTAACTTACTCCCACTTCTAGGCATGTTGTCTCTCGCAGTGGCAACTGTATGGCGAAATCACAGCTCTGATGCGCCCAAGATGGGCATGCTCGCCAGCTTATGGCTTCAATGCGCGGTGTCAGCTGTCATCTTCGGAGTTGTTGTTGGTTTCGACTCCGGGTTGGCTCCAATCTACAACGCAGGTTTTGCATCTAGCGTTATTTGGACTGCGCTAGTTTCAACACTGGGCGGCTACGGGCTTTATTGGGTGTGCTTGCATCGCACATCTCCAACCCGGGTTGCGAGTGCTCTTTATTTGAGTCCCGCGGTAACGCTGATTTGGGCCTGGGCAATGTTCGGTGAGCCGTTATCTGCTCTGATGTTCCTTGGGCTGGCGATCAGTGCTGTTGGGATCAGTATGGTCATAAAAGGTGAGCGCTCGAGATCTGCAGCAGTAGATTGAGACAGATTCTTTGTCTGAATCATGCGAAATTGAAAGTGGCTTATGACGATTGTAGTTCACATACGGAGGGTTAAAGATGTCTAAAGATATTCCAGAAACCATGCACGCCGTTTTGTTAACCGGGTACGGTGGAGCCGAGAAATTAGAGTACCGAACAGATGTTCCTGTGCCATCTCCCGGCCCTGAGCAAGTGCTTATCCGTGTGGGTGCTACTGCAGTTAATAACACCGATATCAACACACGCATCGGCTGGTATTCGAAAGGCATTACCGCTGATACTGAAAGTGGTAGTAAGGCCGGATTCAGTGAAGTGGATAGCGAAGATGCTTCTTGGTCGGGCGTTCCGCTGCAGTTTCCTTTGATTCAGGGCGCAGATTGCTGCGGCTACATCGTTGCTGTAGGGGAGGGTGTTGATCCACAGCGGGTCGGTGAGCGGGTACTGGTTCGCAACATGCTACGAGAGCCTGTCGGTCGCCGCCCCTACGAATGTTGGACGTTTGGGTCTGAGTGCGACGGCGGGTTTGCCCAATACGCCGTCGCACCGGCGGGTGACACCTGGGCAGTTGATTGTGATTGGGCCGATAGTGATTTGGCTTCGATCCCTTGCTCCTATTCAACGGCTGAGTTGATGCTCCACCGTGCAAGCGTTACCAGCCAGGACACTGTGTTGATCACAGGTGCGGGAGGAGGCGTTGGGTCGGCTGCTGTTCAGTTGGCTAAATGCAGAGGCGCACGCGTTATTGCCATCGCCTCCAATGCGAAGCGTCACCAAATCCTTGAGCTGGGTGCCGACGAGGTAGTGGATCGAGGAGAGGATATCGTAGGGAAACTTGGGGAAAAAAGCGTTTCTGTCGTCCTGGATATCGTTGGAGGGCCGGATTGGCCTGCTTTGCTCAAAGTTCTAAAGATCGGTGGCCGCTACGCCGTATCGGGTGCTATTGCCGGCCCGATGGTAGAGCTGGATCTACGAACGCTCTATCTCAAAGATCTGTCGTTCTTTGGGGGGACTTTCCAGGACGATCTGATTTTTGACAACGTAATCAAATATATCGAAGAGGGAAAAATCCGTCCAGTTGTCAGCAAAGTATACCCTTTGCGCGAAATTGCTGAGGCGCAAGATGATTTCGTACAGAAACGGCATACCGGCAAGCTAGTGTTGGTGCCTCCTCAATTTGACTTGATATGATTCATGAGGTGTTCGACAAGTTTTCATATTTACTTAATCTTCAAGAATAAGCAGGGTAAAAAATGAAAGTCGCGCAAATTCATATATATCAAGTGGATCTGCCTGTACTCAACGGGCCTTACAAAATGTCTCATTCCACCGTGTGGGCTCTTAAATCCACACTGGTTAAGGTGGTATCTGACAACGGGTTGGTGGGCTGGGGCGAAACGTGCCCTGTCGGTTCGACTTACAACGAGTCATTTGCAGCGGGGGCACCTGCAGCGCTTTCTGAGCTCAGCCAAGGCTTGATCGGCACATCGGTTTTGCCGCTCCATGTGCACCGTCGGATGAGTGAACTGCTCACAGGTAACCACTATGCCAAGGCTGCGATTGATATCGCTATCCACGATCTGCTAGGTAAGCATCTCAAGCTCAGGGTTGCAGACTTGCTTGGCGGCGCGCTGACCAATCGTGTTCCTTCCTACTACGCACTCAACATCTCAAGTCCCGAGGATGCTGCTATCAAGGCGGCAGAGAAATGTGATGAAGGGTACCCAAGACTTCAATTGAAGGTGGGTGGCCGCGATGTGAGTGAGGACATCGCCACCGTTAGAAAGGTTTGGGAAACCATCAAGGGCCGGAACGTACGACTCGTTTTGGATGCTAACCGTGGTCTTTTGACTCGAGATGCCTTGCACCTTAGCCGTGCCTGTGCGGACGTACCATTTGTTCTCGAGCAACCCTGCCAGAACATTGATGACCTTCGTACTTTGCGATCGGTTATCCAGCATCCGATTTACATGGATGAAAACACCATCAACCTGACAAACGCTGTTTCTGCAGCCGGTTCTGGTCTCGTGGACGGCTTTGGTCTCAAAGTCACTCATCTGGGTGGCCTTCATCCGATGAGGGCAATCAGGGATATATGCGCAATTCGTAGCCTTCCTCATACCTGCGACGACGCATGGGGCGGCGATATTCTCGCGGCTGCATGCGTCCACATGGGAGCAACCGTTGCACCAAATCTCCTAGAGGGCGTTTGGGTTGCAGCCCCATACATCGAAGGCAATTACGATCCTGAAAATGGGATAAAAATCGAGCGAGGCTATATTGAGGTTCCATCTGGGCCTGGCCTGGGTATTCATCCAGACGAGAGCTTAATCGGTTCGCCAGTCGCATCGTTCTAAGACAGAGATTGGCCCAGTGGTTCGATGGACACCACTGGGCTCACTCTCTTGATCCATTGTCAAATCAGGGCTATGTCCTCATTGGTCGCGGGGTGCATGAGCGGCTGGCTCTACTTTTTGGCTCATGACATGCAAGAGTGGTTCGTCAAAGCAGGCCTACCGATAGAAGCAGCCCGGCTATTGATTCTTGGCAACTTCAATGACTGCGTCGCCAGCGCGCTCCGTCAGTCTCAACGAGCGATCGCTACGCCTGGCATACACCGCAGCCGGGCTGAAGCTGCTGCAAGAGAGGTCTGCCAGCGATCCTTGAAGCGCTGCCTTTGAGTCAGTGTATGAGCGCCTACTGGCGAAGTAATTATGCGCTGTGGCTTAAGCTGAGGCTGATCGGGCTGCTGATCGGGGGCTAGGTGCGCGCAGCTGGTGTTTCGCCGCATTCGTTCAGCTGGCTGCACACTTCCTTGCTCAGAGAGAAACCATCGCTCCGAGTTCGCGCAGCGCTCGTTTGGCTTTCACTTTCATCCAGCCTGACTCCATATACGCCGCATATCCACTGATGCCTAGCGCACCCACGAATGCGCCTTGGTATCGAAGCGGAATCGCCATGCAATGGAGCCCTTGGCGTGAGGAGCCTTCATCCAGCGCGTACCCAAAGTCGCATACGTTGTTCAGCTCGTTTTCGAGATGCCGCTCAAGCGGGGCATTCCGGCGAACACGACGTATGAAGGCTGGATCGTGGGCCAGGAAGATCTTCCCGATTGCCGATGTCCTGATGGCATCTCTTCGAATATCGGCATGAGTAGAAAACGCTCTGCCAGAACTGTCTAGGGCACCAAGGGTGAGGTATGACCGGGTGCCGCTAGGAATGGCCAGGAAGCTGTCTCGCTGGCAGATTTCATTGAATGCATGCAGGGCCGGAGCGAAGAGATCTCTAATTGCTTCTGCAGCATCGACCCGGTCGGGGGAGAGCGAACGAATCCGTGCGCCAGGACTGTATTCACTCCCGACATTCGAGACGTAGCCAAGGTCGACAAGTGTGCTTAGGAGCCCATGGGCAGTGCTCTTGCCTAACCCGGTGTATCTGCAGAGCTCCGCCAGGCCTGTGCCATGAGGATTAGCATTCAACTGTTCCAGCAGAGCCATAGCTCTTTCCACTGATTGGATATGCCGGCTGCGCTTAGTCACGTGAAGAATCTCGTCTGATGCTTGCCTCATAGTCTGTCGCATGCGGGGGCGTTCGACAATGTCGAATCTCGCCTTCGTTTTCCTAGTGTGGGCTCTAAATCGTAGCTTCGGTCAGTACAGTGTCTCCAACAACAGCAGAGGTGTGACATATGGACCTTCAATTACAAGGCAAATCTGTTCTGGTCAGTGGTGGATCACGCGGCATTGGTCGAGCGATCGTCGAAGCCTTCCTGCAAGAAGGTGCTCAGGTCAGTTTTTGTGCGCGTGGTGAAGCAGGTGTTCTGGCTGCAGAGCAGGCGTTGGATGGAAAAGCCCGGGGTTTCGTTGTGGACGTCCAGGATGCATCCCAAGTAGCGCAATGGGTAACCGATAGTGCAAAGCTACTGGGAGGCATCGACATTGTCGTTCCCAATGTGAGCGCTTTGGCCGGTGGTGGTGGCATCGAAACATGGCGCAAGGCGTTTGAGATTGACATATTGGGATCGGTCAACATGGTCAATGCGAGTCTGCCCTTCCTGGCTGGATCAGATGCTGCCTCTGTGGTTCTCGTATCAAGTGTGTCAGGAAGGGAGATTGATCGCTTCGCTGAACCATATGGAGTGTTAAAAGCGGCACTGACGCATTATGGTAAGACCCTGTCGGTGCGACATGCTGGGGATGGCATCAGAGTGAATACGGTCGCACCAGGTAACGTGTACTTTGCGGACGGTGTATGGGGAAAAATCGAGCGTAACGATCCCCGTGCCTTCGCTGAGTGTCTTGCTGCTAATCCCTTGGGTAGAATGGCCACTCCGGAAGAGGTCGCGAACGCGACGGTATTCCTGGCCAGTCCTGCAGCAAGCTTCATCACCGGTACCACCTTGCTTGTCGATGGTGGATTAACCCGTGGCGTCCAGTATTAATCCCACACATCAGGATATCGATGGTATGCATCTAGATACGCTTTCATGGGGTCATGGCCCACGTACTCTTGAGGTTTTCCTCGAACCTACCTGTCCCTTTTCGGTGAGAGCTTTTTACAAGTTTGATGAATTGCTCACCGAAGCGGGCGAGGACGCCCTGACGCTTAAAATCCGACTGCAGTCGCAACCTTGGCACATGTTTTCGGGCGTGGTAGTGCGATGCATTTTAGCGGCGGCATCGCTTCCGGACGGCAAGGAAAGCGCCAAGGCGGTGATGAATTCTGTTGCTCGGCACAGAGAGGAGTTTGAGTTTGAGCATCATGCTGGAGGGCCAAATCTTGATGCCACTCCCAACGACATCATTCGCAGGATCGAGATCTACAGTGGTATCGCCTTGAGAGAGGCGTTCGCGAATGCTGAGCTTGAGCACTCGATCAAATGGCAGTGCAAATATGCCCGCCAAAACGGGATTCACGTCTCTCCTACGTTCATGATTGACGGGTTGATCATGCCGTTGATGAGCAGCGGCGACACTGTGGCAGAGTGGATTGACAAAATCGGGTTGCAATCCCAGCGATAGAAGCCTAGCCAGGGTGACAATGACCTTGGAGATGTCTCGCTTGAGGCGTGGAAAACTCCAGGGTCGTCATTATTTGAATGTCGCGAGCCTGCCGCATCCATGTCAGATCCCACAGTGTGCTGCTCACCCCTCTGCTGTCGCTGTTGAAACGTTACAAAGTGATCCCCTTCAGGCAATCCACTAAGCGCAATGCTGCGGGTGACAGGCTGGACTCGGAGCGAGTTATCACTCCCAGCTCCCGCTTCAGACCTGGCTCATCCAGGTGTCTTCTCACCAATCTCTGATCCTCGTTACTTGCCGACTCTGGCAGCAACGCAATCCCCAGCCCATTACGTACTAAGCCGAGAACTGTGGACATATAGTTCGCCTCCAAAACAGGTCGCAACGTCAGACCTCTGTTGTGAAAAACCTGTTCGATTTGAGCCCGCACGCTGCTGTCACGCCCCGTTAGAATCATCTCTTGGTTATCCAGGTCGGCGAGAGTCAGCTCGCCAATGGCTAATGGGTGTTCGATGGGCATGAAGAGGCACAGCCGATCCTCTACCAACGGTGCGAAATCTAGCCCGTGTCCCAGTCGCGATCGAACACCAATTCCGAAGTCGACATCACCATCGCGAACCCGCTCGGTGATGCGCTCAGATACCAAGTCTCGCAGGCGAATCTCAATCCCTGGGTACTCACGATGAAATAGGGCCAACCGCTCAGGTAGTACACCCGCACACAACGACGGGAGGGCGGCAACTGTGACCACGCCTCGGCTTGCAGCAGCGAGGCCTTGGCTGGCATTGACGATATTACCCAGGTCCAGAAGCAGCTTCTCCATGGCCGGTAAAGCTTCGCGGCCAGCTGCGGTGAGCGCCACGTGCCGAGGGCTCCGGTCTAGTAACGATACGCCTAGCCAACCTTCGAGCTGGCGCATCTGAACGGTAAGCGCTGAGGGGGATAAGTGAAGCTCGTCAGCAGCCCGTGCGAAATTGCCGTGTTGAGCAATCGTGACGAAGGCGCGTATGTGCTGCAGTGCATTCTTCATTTTGTTTTTTTGAATGTGCCTATGATGAAATTGCAATTTACATCACTGCCATTCGTTTCAGATACTCGGGACAACAAAAAAAACAATGCCGGAGTTTCCTATGCTCGCCCTTTACGGCGTCATCACCATTCTGTCTCTGCTTGTCGCGGTTATGAGCAAGCGGATATCGCCTCTCGTAGCGCTCATCGCATTTCCAATTGTGGCTGCGTTGCTTGCTGGGTTTGGTCTGCAGACCAGCGGCTTCATTCTCACGGGTATTAAGAACGTCGCACCGGTGGTGGGTATGTTCATCTTCGCCATCCTGTTCTTTGGGGTGATGACAGATGCAGGCATGCTCGACCCGATCATTGACCGTATCCTCCGTGCAGTTGGCACACGCCCCACGCGCATCGTTTGCGGCACCGCCTTGCTCGCCTTGTTGGTGCACCTGGACGGTTCGGGAGCAGTAACTTTCTTGGTTACGGTGCCGGCAATGCTTCCACTCTATACCCGACTCGGAATAGATCGAAGGGTGTTGGCATGCGTAGCTGCAATGGCTGCGGGGGTTAATTTCTTACCGTGGACCGGTCCAGTGCTTCGTTCTTCGGCAGCTTTGCATGTACCGGTGGCCGATCTCTTCCAGCCGTTGATTCCGGTTCAATTAGTGGGGCTGTTTTTTGTCTTCGGCTGTGCCTGGTGGTTGGGGCGGCGTGAAGAAAAGCGGCTAGGCCTGCATGCAGGGAATGATGTCGTCGCCCCGCAACGTGTCTTAACCCCCGAAGAACAGTCCCTGCGCCGTCCTCGAATGTTCTGGCCCAATCTTTTGCTGACCATAGTGGTGATGGCGGTCATGATCGCCGGCTGGGTCGACCCTGTCGTGATGTTTATGCTCGGTACGGTCGCGGCGTTGTGCCTCAACTATCCGCGTGTAGACCAGCAGCGTGAGCGCATCGATGCCCACGCCAAGACCGCGCTGACGATGGCTAGCATTCTTCTCGCTGCCGGGGTGTTCACTGGAATCATGCAGGGTACCGGCATGCTGAAGGCTATGGCCGAAGTCGCCGTGCAGCAGATCCCGCCAGGCCACGGCAAGCTGATCCCTGCCTTGGTGGGTTTCGTATCGATGCCATTGAGTCTTCTATTTGATCCTGATTCATTCTACTTCGGCATCATGCCTGTGATCGCAGAGGTTGGCCGTTCGCTGGGGGTTGACCCGGTGCAAGTAGCTCAAGCGTCCTTGCTCGGTGTGCACACAACGGGTTTCCCGGTCAGCCCCTTGACTCCGGCAACCTTCCTTTTGGTGGGGCTGTGCAAAATCGATCTTGCTGACCACCAGCGTTTCACCCTGCCGTTTCTTTTCGCCGCCTCGGTGCTGATGACACTGACCGCGCTGGCACTTGGAGTATTTTGATTATGAGTACCTTGCGAATTGGGGCTGGAGCCGGCTATTCCGGTGATCGGCTGGAGCCCGCTGTTGAGCTGGCCCAATACGGTCAACTGGATTATCTGGTATTTGAGTGCCTGGCAGAACGAACGATTGCTTTGGCGCAGCAAGCCCGCCTGGCTGACCCCGACGCAGGCTATGACCCTTTGCTTGCCAAGCGCATGCGTGCCGTACTGCCCTTTGTACGCAATAACGATCGCCGCTTACGAATCATTACCAACATGGGTGCCGCTAACCCCCGTGCAGGGGCTCGTCAGGTATTGGCGATTGCTGCCGAGTTGGGTTTGCATGGTCTGAAGGTGGCAGCGGTAGAAGGCGATGATGTTCTTGATGTCCTTCGTAAGCATCCCGACTGGAAGTTGGACAATGGTTTGAGTGTGGACGTTCTGGGCGAAAAAATGGTGTCGGCGAATGCTTATTTGGGTGTCGAGGGTATTCTCGAAGCGTTGGCTCTGGACGCTGATGTCGTCATCACCGGACGTGTCGCTGACCCATCGCTATTCCTGGCACCGCAGGTGCACGCATTTGGCTGGAAGCAGGATGATTGGCTCCGGTGCGGGCGCGGAACCTTGACCGGTCACCTGCTGGAGTGTGCCGGGCAAGTTAGCGGTGGATATTTTGCTGACCCAGGTGTGAAGGAAGTGCCCGATCTCGCTCGGCTTGGCTTCCCGCTCGCTGAAATTGACTCTGATGGCCATGCCCGGTTTATGAAGGTCGATGGTAGCGGAGGGCGTCTCGATGTGGCCACCTGCACAGAGCAATTACTTTATGAAGTGCACGATCCGCAGGCTTATCTCACCCCGGATGTAACAGCCGACTTCTCGGCCGTTCGTTTCGATCAGGAAGGGCCAAATCTGGTTTCAGCCAGCGGTGCGAGTGGTACCGAGCGCCCTAAGCAGTTGAAAGTTACGGTCGGTTACCGAGATGGTTGGATTGGCGAAGGTCAGATCTCATACGGTGGCCCTAATGCAGTGCCTCGGGCACGCCTGGCAGGCCAGGTTGTCGAAAAGCGCATGGCTTTGACAGGTGTTAAGCTCGATGAACTGCGCATCGAGCTGATGGGGGTCGACTCGTTGCATGGCAGTACTTATCGCCAGCAGGGAGAGCCATGGGAGGTGCGCCTTCGGGTCGCCGGACGCTGCTCGACACTAGAAGTCGCTCAGGCATTAGCTAACGAGGTCGAGACGCTCTATACCAACGGGCCTGCTGGGGGGGGGGGCGCCACTAGGCAGGTGCGTGAAGTTCTCGCGGTGGCCAGTCTTTACCTACCCCGCGACCTTGCAGTCCCCCGTGTTCACCTGGAGGTAAGCCCGTGAAACTTGTTCTACATCAGCTTGCTCATACCCGTACCGGAGACAAGGGAGATACCTCGAACATCTCTCTGATTGCTTACCGGCCTGAAGATTATGACATCTTGGTGCGAGAAGTCACGGTGGAAAAGGTCGAGGCGTGGTTTGCGCATTTACGCGATTCCTGTGCTGGCCCCGTGAGGCGGTATGAGATGCCTCAGTTACATGCCTTGAATTTCGTCTTGCCGGGTTTGTTGCGGGGCGGCGTCACCAGGTCGCTTGCACTGGACGCGCATGGGAAATGCCTCGGTGCAGCGCTTCTAGGAATGGAGGTGCAGCGATAAGTGCTAGGGAGGGCCGCCAAGCGGCCCTCCCTGTTTGGTAAGTAAGACATAAGGTTGCTGCGCCTAGTCATCCTTGGCGCGAGTGGTCACACTGGTGACCCCTATTCGTTTAACAGTTTGCATCCGGCAGAGTGTGAGCCACTGCCGTTGCTTCCACAGCCATTTGCGTTGCTTGGCTTTGAGCGCCGTCATAGGAGAGGCAGTGAGTCTGGGGTAATCCGCGTATGCGTCCGGCCATCACATCTTCCCGACTCAACCGCCGAAGGCCATGGTGTCCACCTTTATAAGTGGACACCATTTCTCATCCACAGCGATAGAGGTGGACAGCTGTGGTCGCTTGCCATGAGGGAGACACAGAGGTTTCCCTGCACTCCCGGTAGCATGTAAGCCGTGAGATGACCCAGGGATAAACGTTCCTGCCATCCTGTTGTGAGCCTTGGCTCTAGGGATTAGGCCAATTCGCCCTCAATAATGATCAGTTCCCGGTGAGACGCTTTATGGGCAAAGACCATGGCCTCAACATAGGCAGGATCAGAATAGCAAGCCTGAGCTTTCGCGAGGGAATCAAATTCTACCGCCAGGACACGCTGAGTTTCTCGGGCTTCTTTCAACACGCCTCCATCCAGCGACTTGATAGTAGCGCCGTACTTTTGCGCAATGGGTTTCCAAAGTCGTCCATACTCCTGCTGTGCAGCGGCGTCAGTCACCTCAGAGCCAAAAATAATCCAATAGCCTTTCATCTCAATGCCATCCTCTTCTTTTTCCAGTCGTCAGATCGCGGGTTTCATCTAGTCGATCTCGATGCGGACCGCTTGGGCCTTTAAGTGGATCATGCTAAACCGAGGTAAGCGGACTGTCGCCTAGCGTTTTACGTATAGCTCTGACGGAGCCCACCCAATGTCGACGCGAGTCAACAGGGGAGAATCCTAGCCGCTCGGCAAAGGCCGATGATGTCGCATTCGTGCATTCGATCCCGATGTAGCGATAGCCAATCTTCGGTGCCAGGTTCAGCAAAAACTCGATTAGCGCCTGCCCATGGCCGGCGCGCTGCTGTTCGAAGCCAATCCGAGCTATCACCAGGCAATTTCTTGGGTAGATATCGTCGGGTTTTGCGAACAGGCGAAAGTAGAGGTCAAACTGCTTCGTTCGACTGACCACAGTCCCGAACGAGCTGGAAACCTGCTGTTGAACGTACCTGGACGTGTAAGTGAACCGCCCGAGGATGAATTCACTCAGGTAGGTCACCAACTCGTCGCATCGCGCATCGGTGAAGTCGTCCCATTCATCGTCACTGGCGTCGGCGGCGGGAAGCTTGGGCATTGCTTAGCTCCTGTTTCGGGTAGGAAAAATAAGGTGTGGGCCTTAGGGATTTCCACGCAGATTGTTCTGATGCCGAGACGCTAAAGGGGTTGACCGACTGTGATCTACATAAGGTGTCATCCCAGTTAGCGATCATGAACGTATCCAAGATCAGCGCTAATTTTTCTGCTGGACTCCCGCAGCAGCGCCTCAAATTTCTCCGTAGCACCCTCGGGATCCATTACGGCATCTGGGCCTGAGAGATTGATTGCAGCCGTCACTTCTCCCCTATGATCTTTGATAGCCATGGCAATCGCGGTGGAGTAATCCGAACGATGCAGCACCCATCCTCGCGCTCTGTCACCCTCGATCATGTCTTGCAGCTCGAGCTGAGTCCGTGGAGCAGGGGCAGGGTAATCGTCTAAACGAATGTGTTGGTAAAGTGCGGCGAGCTCTACCTGGTCAAGGCCGGTGAGTAGCATGCGGCCAATCGCCGTGCAGTGGCATGCGATGCGGGTGCCAACCGGAATGTTCACGGACAGCCGCTGAGCCGCAAACGCTCGGTAGACATACAGGCTTTCCGTATTCTCCCGCACAGCCAAATGGCAGGAGAGAGAAGTTCGATCTCGCAATTGATTCAGGTGAGGCATGGCGACATCGACAATGTCACGGCTGGCGAGGTAACTGAAGCCGTCGCTGATGACTCGGGCTCCGAGCTCGTACTGGCTGTTGTGTTTGTTCAAGTAACCCATATCGGTCAACGTGAACACTATCCGGTACAGCGCCGAGGTGCTGACGTTCAATCGCTCGGCGATCTCCTGCATGCTCAGACTACGCGTTCGAGCGTTGAACAGGCCAAGCACCGCGAGCCCTCGGGCCAGGGCAGGTACGCTGTAGTCGGCATCCTTAACGGGGGCGTCGATCATCGTTCGTTGCTCTTCCGGGATCTGGGAATCGATATCATGTGTGCCGGCCACGACCGCAGTGGAAATGGTCTGCTTCAGCTCGTAGTCAGCACAGCATGATCTGTATCACTTAATACAGCGCGTCGATCTGTAGGGCTCGTCCATCAAACTCGGCCATCGCATCCATTAGTGCGCCTTTGAAATACTCGAGCGAAGCGCGATCACAGAGGATGTGAAGGATCGGGTGCGATTCAGCACTGATGTTGATGACGATCACGTTGATCCTTGCAGCCGATGTTTGTGCAACGGCGCCATGCGCAAATGCAGCGCTGCGTAGATCAACCCCACACAGTTTGGCCATGACTTCAGCTGCGTGAGCGCCGCTCAGCTGCATCCACGCGTGGCTGTCTTCGCGAGGCAAAAGGTAGTTGGCCAAATGATCCATCTCCCAGCGAGCTTCTTCATCGGCGATGCGCTCACCTCTGTCTCGCAGGCTGCCCAGGAGCAAATACTCTGTCTGCGACAGACGCGCCACGTGGCTACCGTCCGGTTGGGTAATGGCCTGGTTGGGCTTCTCAGGAAGGCTGAAGCCACGGGACTGCAGGTATTCGCCACTCTGAGCGCCGCGAAAACCAACCCTTGCAAGCCCCGTCAGATCGACCACCGCACATTGCTGAAGTGGGCCCGGCCCGATTTCATTGAGGTTGGACATGTCAGAGCTCCTGGCGCTGGTTGTCTGGATCGAAGAAGGGGAGCTTTACGACGGTTGCCTGGACGACCACACCATCTTCAACTCGGATCGGAATCTGCTGCCCCGGAGTACTCTGATCAAAGGCGGCGTAGGCCAGGCCGATGATCTGATCAAGGTTTTGCGAATATTCGCAGGACGTCACATTGCCGCTGATGTCCGGCCCCTTGAGAACCAGATGGCCCTCGAGCGGTTGCGGGCTGGTCTTGGGCAGCGTGAAGCCCACCAGCTTGCGTTTCTGTGGCTGCGCTTCAAGGATGTCCACGGAGCGCCGACCGACAAAGAACGGCTTGTTACGGCTGACCGCCCACCCCATGTCGATTTCGCTGGGATGGGTCATGCCGTCGGTGTCCTGGCTGATGATCACATGGCCTTTTTCCAGGCGCAGCAGGCGCTGGGTCTCGACACCAAATGGGCGAATGTCGAATGCCTTGCCGGCCTCTACCAGTGCATCCCAAAGCTTCAACGCATGACGTGCAGGTACGTGGATTTCGTAACCCAATTCCCCTACGAAGCCTACGCGCAGGAGCCGCGCCTTGATCCCGGCCACGGTGCCCAGGCGAACGCCCAGGTACGGGAATCCTTCAGCGGACAGATCAAGATCCGAGCACACTTTCTCGAGCACCTTGCGTGAGTCGGGCCCCGCTACGTTGACTGCCGAGATGGCGGCAGTGACGTTAGCGATGTCGACGTTCAGGCGCCATTGCGCGTTCCACTTGAGCATCTGCTGATAGATTCGATCCACGCCGCTGGTGGTGGCAGTGACGTAGAAGTGGTTTTCGGCAAAGCGCGCGCAGACACCATCGTCGATCACCACGCCATGTTCGTTGGTCATCAGCGCGTAGCGTGAGCGACCCACGGGCTGCTTGAGAAATGCGAAGGTGTACATGCGGTTGAGAAGTTCGGCAGCGTCAGGGCCGCGCACGTCCAGACCGCCCAGCGTCGAAACGTCGATGATGCCGACCTTCCGGCGCACGTGCAGCGCCTCGGCCTGCATGCATTTGTCCCGCTCGCTCGGTTTGCCGTAGTAGGCAGGGCGCTGCCAGATACCGGCAGGCATCATTTTTGCGCCGGCTTCCAGATGACGGCGGTGCATGGGTGTCTGGCGGTACGGGTCAAACGCTCGACCCGCGACATGGGCCAGCTTCTCCGCCTCAAAGGGAGGGCGCGCTGTGGTTACGCCTGTTTCGCTGACGCTGCGCTGAGTGGACGCGGCCACCAGTCGTGCTGTCGGCAGGGCTGAGTGGCGCCCTTGAGACGGCCCCATGCCTACGGTGGAGTAGCGCTTGACCAGTTGTACATCTCGATAGCCGATCTTCGTGGCGTTAATGATATCGCGCACCTGTAAATCTTCGTCGAAGTCGACAAAGTCCTTGCCTTTGGGGTGCGGGAAAATCGGCCATGGGAAATTGACCTGCGCTTCTGGGCGCAGCGGCAGGGGCTTGACGTTGATGTCCAGGCCTAGCGCTGTAATGATTTCGGTGGCTGTGCGAGTGGCATCAGCGAGCACGTTGTCCAGTGCGTGGAAGCCATGGGCGGAACCTGCAACGCTGAGATTCTTCGGCAGGCCGCTAAGGGTGAACTCAGCCAGTTGATCGTCATAAGACAGCTTGCCGCCGGCTTGGCACAGCAACTGATAGACCGGCATGTAGCCGCCGGACATGCAGAGCAAATCGCAATCCAGGTGCAAGCTGCTGTTCGCGACTTGGCCGAGGCCGGTGATCTTGCGGATGTCGACGCCGCTGACATGGCGCATGCCTTTTTCATGCAGCGCTTCAAACACCGTGCTGTTCAGATGACAGGGGATTCCGCGCTTTTCCAGCGCGATCAGCAACGCGCGATCAGCGGGATTGGTACGCATGTCCACCAGCGCTGCAACCTGAACACCTTGCTCGTGCAGATCGAGCGCTGCGTAGTAACCGTCGTCGTTCCCCGTGAGTACCACTGCGCGTTTGCCAGGCTTTACGGCGTAGAGTTTCATCAGGCGTTGGGCTGCGCTGCTAAGCATCACCCCGGGCAAATCGTTGTTGCGGAAAATCACTGGCTGATCAAACGAGCCGCTGGCGATCAGGCATTGGGTGGCGCGCACTTTGTACATGCGTTTACCCTGAATCACCGGCAGATAGTTATCGGTGAACCATGCATTGCACGTAGCTTTCTTCAGCACCTGAATGTTGGCGTGGCCTTCAACAGCGTTGATCAGCTCGCGGCGTAGGCTATCGGCACGATCGTTTTCGACATCGAAACGGGCATAGGTCAGTGAGCCGCCCAGAATGGGTTGTTGCTCAATCAACAACACCTTTGCGCCTGCATTGGCCGCAGTCAGTGCCGCCTGCAGTCCAGCAGGGCCAGCGCCGACAACCGCGAGGTCAGCGAACAGGTAGGCCTTGTCGTAGTACTCGGGCTGGAATTTGAGATCCAAGACGCCGAGTCCGGCCTTTTTGCGAATGATTGGCTCCCATAGTTTCCATGCACCCTTAGGCTTGTAGAACGAGCGGTAGTAGAAACCCACCGGCATGAATTTGGAGAACTTGCCAAGATAGGCGTCTTTGTCGTTGTCCAGAGAGCCGTTGAAGTTTTGCCCGGTCACCTGCGCACCACTTTCCAGCAGGTGAGTGTCCGCCAGGACGTTGGGCTCGCTCGGCAGCTGTACCAGGGTATTGGCGTCTTGACCGGCCATGGTCAGTGGGCCGCGCGGGCGGTGATACTTGAACGAGCGGGAGAGCAGGAAGCGACCATTGGCGAGCAGGGCACTTGCGATGCTGTCACCTGCAAACCCTTGATATGCTTTGCCATCAAAGCTGAAATGAAGAGGCTGATTGCGGTCGATCAACAAGCCCATGGGAGCGGGTAGGCGGCTCATTGCGCGGTCTCCTTGGCGGTCGTGAATTCAACACGGGTGGTGAACAGCTCTTTGGGATCGAAGGTGCGCAGAATCTCATCGCTGCCAGTGTGGCGTTCGGCCAGGAACCAATAGCTGGAGGGGTTGTGCATCCACCACTCGCAAACCACGCCCAGCGTGTCATCGCTGTTGAACACGTAGTCGGCCCATTCGGCATCGGTACACGTCTGCGGATCGGGCATCTGCTTGAACTCACCGCCATAGGTGAACTCACTGATGTTGCGCGGCCCGTTGAGTGGGCAATTCATCACTTTCATGTCTTGCTCCTCAGTGGCTGGCCGCTGTCGCGCCCATCTCGTTGACTTGCTGGAAGGTTGAGAAACGCTCGAGGCCGAACGGCTTGATCAGTTCAGGTACCTTGCCCCCGCTGGCAACGAGTTCGGCCATGGTCTTGCCGCAAATGGGCGTAGCCTTGAAGCCCCACGTGCCCCAGCCGGCATCCAGGTAATAGTTCTTCACCGGGGACAACCCCATGATCGGGCTGTAATCCGGAGTCATGTCGGTGATCCCGGCCCACTGACGCATCAGCTTGGCATTGGCCAAGAACTGGAACATCTCGATCGCGTGTGCAAGCAGGCTTTCTTTCAGATCCAAAGTTGAGCGGGTGTTGAACAGCGGGTACGGATCCGAGCCACCGCCAAACACCACTTCGCCACGGCTGGTCTGTTGCACGTAGCAGTGCAGGGCAGAGGAGCTCACCAACGGGTCGAGGAACGGCTTGAACGGCTGGGTCACCATGGCTTGCAGAGGGAAGGTCTGGATCGGCGAGCGGATACCCGCTTTCTTCATCAACTGCGAACTCATGCCCGCCACTGCCTGCACCGCGCAGCCGCACTGGATGGTGCCGCGATTGGTTTTCACCGCCTTGATGGTGCCGTTCTCGATCACCAACTCTTGGACTTCAGTGAGCTGATGGATTTCCACGCCACGCTTAGCCGCCTGTTTGGCGTAACCCCAAGCCACTGCGTCATGCCGGGCAGTCGCGCCGTCTATGTGCCAGAGACCTGCGATCACCGGGAGATGCCCAGGGTCGAGGTTGAGTGTCGGTACGAGCTCACGAATCTGTTGACGGTCAAGCATTTCGGTGCGCCCGCCGAAGTGTTTGTTGACCTCTGCACGCTGACGGAACGAGCGCACGGTGGCGTCGGTGTGGGCGAGCGTCAGTTGGCCACGATGGGAATACATGATGTTGAAGTCGAATTCATTGGACAGCCCTTCAAACATCCGTACTGACTCGGCGTAAAAGCGCACCCCCTCGCTAGTGAGGTAATTGGAGCGGATGACCGCTGTGTTGCGCGCCGTGTTGCCGCCGCCCAGATACCCCTTCTCCAGCACCGCGATATTGGTGATGCCGTGGTACTTGGACAGGTAGTAGGCGGTTGCCAGGCCATGGCCACCGCCGCCGATGATTACCACATCGTAGGAAGGTTTGAGCGCCTTGGGAGCAGGCAAATCCACTTCGACCGGGTATTCAGAGCTGAGCCCGTATTTCAGGAGATTGAAAGGCATGCGGCCTCCGAGGAAACGCGTTGTGCATGAGCCTGCTGAACCGCAGCGGTAACGGTGTTCTTCATCAGAAAGGCAATGGTCATCGGCCCAACACCACCAGGAACTGGTGTGATAGCTGAAACTTGGGGCAGGGCGCTGTTGAAGTCGACATCCCCAACAAGCTTGCTGCGGCCATCCTCTTCAATGCGATTAATGCCGACGTCGATGACCACTGCTCCTGGCTTGAGCCAACTTGCATCGATCATCCGTGGTCGTCCGACGGCGGCAACGACAATGTCTGCCTGCCGGCACAGGGCCTTGGCATCGACGCTGCGCGAATGCACCACAGTGACCGAGCAATGCGCCTGCAGCAGCAGAGCGGCCATGGGTTTGCCGACGATGTTGGATCGCCCGATGACAACGGCGTGCTTGCCGCTCAGGTCGCCGCAAGCCTCTTCAAGCAGTTGCATGCAGCCGCTGGGAGTGCATGGCGTTAGCACATCGCGACCCTGGCTTAAGCCGCCGACATTTTCACTGTGAAACCCATCGACGTCTTTGCCCGGGGCAATGGCCTGTAACGCACGCGTTTCCTCGATGTGCTTAGGCAATGGGAGCTGCAGCAGAATGCCGTTCACGGCTTCGTCCACGTTCAGGTCTGCGATCAGCTTGAGCAGTTCACCCTGCGAGGTTTCCTCACTCAGGCGGTACTCGAGCGATTTGATTCCCGCTTCTTCTGCACGGAGGATCTTGTTGCGCACATAGACCTGGCTGGCAGGATCTTGCCCGACGAGTATTACAGCGAGCGCAGGGAAGATGCCATCGGCGCTCAGTCGGGCGACATCGTCTCGAACCTGCTTCAGCACGCGGGCTGATGCCGCTTTGCCGTCAATCAGTTTGGAAGTACTCATCGGAAAATCACCGTTCTGTCTTCGTTGAGGAATACCCGATGCTCCAGGTGATATTTGACCGCTTTGGACAGCGCCACGGTTTCAGTGTCGCGTCCGATGGCGACCAGGTCGTCTGGCAGATAGGCATGATCGACGCGCTGGACTTCCTGCTCGATGATCGGGCCCTCGTCCAGATCGCTGGTGACGTAGTGAGCCGTGGCGCCGATCAGTTTCACGCCACGCTCATACGCTTGGTGATAAGGCTTGGCACCCTTGAAGCCTGGCAGGAAGGAGTGATGGATGTTGATGGCACGGCCCGATATTTGCCTGCAGAGATCATCGGAGAGGATCTGCATGTAGCGTGCGAGGACTACGAGGTCGGTCCCGGTCTCGTCCACGACTTTCATCAACGCTGCTTCCTGCTGTGCCTTGGTCTCCTTGGTCACTGGCAAGTAGATGAACCGAATACCTTCGCGCTCGGCCATAGGGCGTAGATCAAGGTGGTTGGACACGATGGCCGTGATGGTCATGTCCATTTCGCCCTTGTGGTAGCGATACAGCAAGTCGGTGAGGCAGTGGTCGAATTTGCTGACCATCAGCAGTACGCGCATCGGCTGGCGAGTATCGTAAAGCTCCCACTGCATGCCGAACGCTTGAGCGACGTCTTCGAAGCCGGCTTTCAGCTGAGCGATGTCGCCTTCATGGCCATCGTTGAAACGAAACACCGCCCGCATGAAAAATTTGCCGCTCAACTCGTCGTCGAATTGCGCCATCTCACCGATGTAGCAAGCGTTGCCCGCCAGGTACGAGGTCACTGCCGCCACGATGCCGGAAGTCGCAGGACAGCTGATTTTGAGAATGAAATGGTTTTTTTCATGTTGCATGGTCAGTCCTCAGATGTGCGCGGGGTGGTTTCCGGCAAGTGATTCATCGGTGAAATGCAGATTCGCCCGTGAATAAATATTCTCATAAAGAATTAAATATTCCGGCTGGGGAATTTATAGGCGAATTCCGCAGGCACGTCTACATGCTGGGGAAAGATTTTTTACTGGTAGGAAATGACGGCAGGGAGTAAGCGGGCGCGAGCAGGTAGGAAATACGAGTCCAGGTCTAGCCTGGACTCTGGAAAATACGGGGTCAGGCGTCCGAGGGGGCGTAGTTCATGATCGACAAGAGACGGATCGGTACGCTTACCAGCTTCTCAGGGCCATGGGGGATTTCAGCATCGAATGTGAGACTGTCACCTGCTTCCATGTGATAGAGCTGGTTGCCATGGCGGTAGACCAACTCGCCTTCCAGCAAATGCAGGAATTCAGTGCCGGGGTGGGAAAAAGTAGGAAACTCCTCGCTGGCGTCATCCATGCTCACCATGTACGCCTCGAAGCTTTTCTTGGGCCCGCGGGTGTGGTTCAGCAGGTGATAGGTATGGCCTTTCTCCGTGCCACGGCGAACCACTTCGAGCCCTTCATCACGTTTGACCAAAATCGCAGCGCTGCCCTGCTGGTCATACTGGCTGAACAATTTTGACATGGGCATGCCCAGGACGTCGCAAAGGCGGCTGAGGTTTTCAAGGCTGGTCGACACCTGAGCGTTTTCGATTTTGCTCAGCATGCCTTGACTGATCCCGGCTATGCGCGCCACGTCCGCAAGCTTCAGTTCCTGCGCTTGACGCTGTCTTTTGATCTGGATGCCCAAGTACTGCTCAAGCTTGAGCTTGGGCTGGCTTTCGTGTGTGTTCATGGTTTGCACTAATTCCGCACAGTAAATTTATTTTCGCACCGAGAATGTGCAAATTTTTTTGCGTCGGTTAGGATCGCCTGGCTTTATTCGTAGCCGGAAAAATAGTTTCCCATAAATAAGGCAGAAAGGCTCCTCCTGGGATCGACTTTTCGGCGGCAAGCGCGAGTTGGCAAGTTCATTGCATTCTCATGGGGAAAGTAAGTTTCCTGATCGTAATAATCAGGTCAGACCCATCGACTTCCCACCAACGAATTGCTACAGCCAGGAGTCATGTCCATGTTGCCACACGAAACACAGCGCCTGATCGATACACACGGGATCAAGTATGTACTGGCTCAGTTCGTAGATATCCATGGTTCGGCCAAAACGAAATCGGTACCCGTATCGGGTCTCGAGATGGTCGCCGAAGCCGGGGCGGGGTTTGCAGGGTTCGCGATCTGCGGTATGGGCATGGAGCCACATGGCCCGGACTTCATGGCAAAAGGCGATCTGGCATCTCTTACGCCAGTGCCATGGCAACCAGGCTACGGCCGGGTGGTCTGCATCGGTCATGTCGAAGACAAGCCTTGGCCATACGACAGCCGCTACGTCCTGCAGAAGCAGGTCGAGCGGTTGAGCGATCGTGGCTGGACGCTGAATACTGGCCTGGAACCTGAATTCAGCCTGTTCAAGCGCGACGGGCAGGGCAAGCTGCAGATGGTCGACGCCAGTGATGATCTGGACAAGCCGTGCTACGACTACAAAGGCCTGTCCCGCTCGCGCGAGTTCCTTGAGCGCCTGACCGAAGCCCTGCAGCCAGTGGGTTTCGACATCTACCAGATTGATCACGAAGACGCCAACGGCCAGTTCGAGATCAATTACACCTACAGCAATGCCATGGAATCCGCCGATCGGTTCACCTTCTTCCGCATGGCTGCCGGTGAGATTGCTAACGACATGGGCATTATCTGCTCGTTCATGCCAAAGCCTGACCCCAAGCGTGCGGGTAACGGCATGCACTTTCACCTGTCGATCAGCAGCGCGACCAACAAGAACCTGTTTCACGATGCGAGCGATCCGAGCGGGATGGGCCTGTCGAAAATGGCCTACCACTTCGCCGCTGGCCTTCTGGCGCATGGCCCAGCCTTGTGCGCCTTCGCAGCGCCGACGGTCAACTCCTACAAGCGCCTTGTTGTGGGCAATTCCTTGTCTGGGGCGACCTGGGCACCAGCCTTCATCGCCTTTGGTGCCAATAACCGCTCGGCCATGGTTCGTGTCCCGTATGGCCGTCTGGAGTTCCGTCTGCCGGATGCTGGCTGCAATCCCTACCTGGTCAGCGCGGCGATCATCGCGGCGGGGCTGGACGGCATCGACCGCAAGCTGGAAATCGACCAGGTGTGCAACGAGAACCTCTACAAGTTGAGTCTTGAGGAAATCGCCGCGCGCGGCATCAAGACTTTGCCTCAGTCGCTCAAGGAAGCCTGTGATGCGCTTGAAGCTGACCCACTGTTCGCCGAAGTGCTCGGCAACGAAATCGTCGGTGAGTTCATCAAGCTCAAGCGCATGGAGTGGGTGGAGTACAGCCGTCACGTCTCGGACTGGGAAGTGAAGCGCTACACCGAGTTCTTCTGATCTAGCCAACGTAAACAACCATTTCTGACACCCTGCCGATGGGTAGGGGGTCTTCTGCCCAGGAGTTAACGATATGTGTGGAATTGTGGGGCTATACCTGAAAAATCCGGCGCTGGAGCCCCAGCTCGGCAAACTCTTCGAACCCATGCTCGAGGCCATGACTGATCGCGGCCCTGACAGTGCCGGCTTTGCCATTTACGGCGACGAAGTCGCTGATGGCTGGGTGAAGTTGACCTTGCAAGCAGCAAGCGATGACTACGACTTCAAAGCGCTGGTAGGCGCACTGGAAGGCAAGCTCGCGGCGTCTTTGGACTGGTTCCAAAATGCGAGCGCCATCGTGTTGAAGATCAAGGCTGAGGAAGCTGCCGTACGTTCTGCTTTGGCGGAACTGGCCCCGGACGTGCGCATCATGAGCGCCGGCAAGAGCATCGAGATCCTCAAGGGCATGGGCTTGCCGAAAGAGATCTCCGAGCGCTTCGGCTTGGGTTCGATGAAAGGTAGCCACATCATCGGCCATACCCGAATGGCGACCGAGAGCGCCGTGACGATGGAAGGCAGCCACCCGTTCTCCACCGGCGCTGACCTGTGCCTGGTGCACAACGGCTCGCTGTCGAACCACTTCCGTCTGCGTCAGGAGCTGCGCCGCGAAGGTATCAAGTTCGACACCGAGAATGACACCGAAGTCGCGGCCGGTTACCTGGCCTGGCGTCTGCAGCAAGGCGACAGTCTGAAGACCGCTTTGGACAGTTCGCTCGAAGCGCTGGACGGCTTTTTCACCTTCGCGATCGGCACCCGCAATGGCTTCGCCGTGATCCGAGACCCGATTGCTTGCAAGCCGGCAATTCTTGCCGAAACCGAAGACTACGTCGCAATGGCTTCGGAGTATCAGGCGCTGTCGAGCCTGCCGGGCATCGAGAAAGCCAAGGTCTGGGAACCTGTTCCCGCCACCATGTACATCTGGGAACGCGAGTCGGCTTAAGGAGCACGCACATGAAAACCATCGATCTCAGCAACACCACCGTGCGCGACCTTAATCAGGCTCTGCACGATCAAGCGAAGACGCTCGATGAACGAGAGTGGCTGGTCACTCACCCTGACGGCGCGCACAACCTTGCCGTCGGTGTAAACGAAGCGGTGTCCGTGGATATCCAGGGCCATGCCGGCTATTACTGCGCAGGGATGAATCAAAAGGCATCCATCACTGTGCACGGGAACGTGGGCGTGGGGTGCGCCGAGAACATGATGTCTGGCTACGTCCGAGTAAAAGGCAGCGCTTCGCAAGCAGCGGGCGCTACGGCGCATGGCGGTCTGCTGGTGATCGAAGGCGACGCCGGCGCCCGTTGCGGTATTTCGATGAAAGGGATCGATATCGTGGTCGGCGGCAGCATCGGCCACATGAGCTGTTTCATGGGGCAGGCAGGACGCCTTGTGGTGTGCGGGGACGCCGGTGATGCGTTGGGTGACTCCCTGTATGAGACGAAGATCTTCGTCAAAGGCAAGGTCGAGTCCCTGGGTTCTGATTGCATCGAAAAAGAGATGCGCCCGGAGCACATTGAAGAGCTGCAAGCGCTTCTGAACAAAGCCGGTTTCAACGAGAAAGCCAGTGACTTCAAGCGCTACGGCTCGGCTCGCCAGCTGTACAACTTCAAAGTCGACAACGCCTCCGCGTACTGATTCAGGAGCAAGAAAATGAGCGAGAAAACCACTCCAGTCCTGCGCGAGTCGGCCACTTTCGATCGCCTGACTATCCAGGAAATCCAACGTGCCGCCGAGACCGGCATCTATGACATTCGCGGCGGCGGTACCAAGCGCAAGCTGCCGCACTTCGACGACCTGCTGCTGCTCGGTGCAAGCGTCTCGCGCTACCCGCTGGAAGGCTACCGTGAGAAATGCGGAACGGATGTAATCCTCGGTAACCGGTTCGCCAAGAAGCCGATCCACCTGAAAATTCCGGTGACCATCGCCGGCATGAGCTTTGGTGCATTGTCGGCCAATGCGAAAGAAGCCCTGGGTCGCGGCGCCACTATTGCAGGCACCAGTACCACCACGGGCGACGGTGGCATGACGCCGGAAGAACGCGGCCAATCCCAGCACCTGGTTTACCAGTACCTGCCTTCGCGTTATGGCATGAACCCAGATGATCTGCGCAAGGCCGATGCCATCGAAATCGTCTTGGGGCAGGGCGCCAAACCGGGTGGCGGCGGTATGCTGTTGGGCATGAAGGTGACCGAGCGTGTTGCCGGTATGCGTACCTTGCCCATCGGCGTTGACCAGCGCTCGGCATGCCGTCATCCGGACTGGACTGGGCCTGACGACTTGGCGATCAAGATTGCCGAGATTCGTGAGATCACCGATTGGGAAAAACCGATTTACGTGAAAATCGGCGCCAGCCGTCCTTACTACGACGTCAAGCTGGCAGTGAAGGCCGGCGCCGATGTGATCGTGCTTGATGGCATGCAAGGCGGTACCGCTGCGACTCAGGAAGTGTTTATCGAGCACGTCGGTATCCCCATCCTGCCAGCCATTCCACAGGCGGTTCAGGCGCTGCAGGAGATGGGCATGCACCGGAAGGTGCAGCTGATTGTCTCCGGAGGCATCCGTAACGGTGCAGACGTTGCCAAGGCCATGGCACTGGGCGCCGATGCCGTGGCCATCGGTACGGCCGCATTGATTGCTCTGGGTGACAACCATCCACGCCTGGACGATGAGCTCAAGAAGATCGGCTCAGCGGCCGGCTTCTACGATGACTGGCAGAACGGGCGTGACCCGGCAGGTATCACCACGCAGGATCCGGAGCTGTCAAAACGTCTGGATCCGATCGAAGGCGGGCGCAGGTTGGCCAACTATTTGCGTGTTCTGGTGCTGGAGGCGCAAACCATGGCTCGGGCCTGCGGCAAATCCCACCTGCACAACCTCGACCCTGAGGACCTGGTGGCCTTGACCGTAGAGTCCGCCGCTATGGCTCGTGTGCCGTTGGCAGGGACTTCGTGGATTCCAGGCAGCCAGTACTAAGTATTACCTGATGTAGGAGCGCGTGAGCCTGTGGCGGCGATCTGTCTGCAACTGAATTGTTGTCTGACACGACGCCGCCAAGGGCAAGCGCGCTCTTGCGTTCAGGCCATGCTTGATTTGACCCATCCAAGAGGCCTCAACGGCCCATCGCTTCACCCCCTCGCTTTCTGCCAGACACTTTTCCATTCATCGCAGGAGCTTCCACAATGGTTAATCGTCTACCCGGCAAATCACTTCTTGCATTGCTCGCGCTCAGTGCATGTATACCGTTGGCACAGGCGGCTGATACCCCTACATTGAACACCGGTAGCACCGCCTGGATGGTAACGGCGGCGGTTCTGGTACTGTTCATGTGTCTGCCAGGCCTTGCGCTGTTTTACGGCGGTCTCGTGCGAGCCAAGAACATGCTGTCATTGTTCACCCAATGTTTTGGTATCGCCGGACTGGTGGGGGTGCTGTGGGTGGTTTATGGCTACAGCATGGTGGTCGATACCACTAACATGGTTGAGGGCGAGGTTAGCTTCAATAGCTTTGTCGGCGGTCTGAACCGCGCATTTTTGGCAGGCATGACGTCTGAAAGCCTCGTTGGCGAAGTTCCGGAAGGGGTGTTTGTTACCTTCCAAATGACCTTTGCCATCATCACTCCGGCGCTGATTGCCGGAGCTTTTGCCGAACGTATGAAGTTCTCGGCGGCGCTGCTGTTCATGGCGATTTGGTTCACCCTTGTCTACGCGCCGGTGGCCCACATGGTTTGGGGCGGAGCAGGGGCTTTGATGCACAATTGGGGCGTGCTGGATTTCGCAGGTGGTACTGCGGTTCACATCAATGCGGGTGTAGCTGCGCTTGCAGCCTGTTTGCTGCTTGGCAAGCGTAAAGGATACGAAAACGCTCCAATGCCTGCACATAACTTGAGCCTCACTATGGTCGGTGCGGCGATGCTCTGGGTTGGCTGGTTTGGATTCAACATCGGCTCCGGCGGCGGCCTCAATGGCCTTTCAGGCATCGTGATGCTCAACACTCAACTCGGTGCGTGTGCCGGTATTCTGGGCTGGATGTTCACCGAGTGGCTCAGGGTAGGTAAGCCGAGTGCGTTGGGGCTAGCCAGTGGCGCCTTGGCCGGCCTGGTCGGGATAACCCCAGCCTGTGCGTATGTAGGGGTTGGCGGCGCGCTGGCAATCGGCCTGCTTTGTGGCGTGTTCTGTTATCTCAGCGTGACTGTGCTCAAGACGCGCCTGGGCTATGACGACAGCCTGGATGTATTCGGCTTGCACGGTATCGGCGGAATGATCGGCGCCGTGTTGACTGGCGTTTTCTGCGTGCCGGCGTTGGGCGGGTTGGTGGAGAACGTCAGCATGGCTGATCAGGTAATCGCGCAGGTCAAAGGGGTGGCATTCACAACAGCCTACTGCTTCATTGCGAGCTGGATCATTCTCAGAGTCTTGAAAGCGGTCGTTGGCTTGCGGACACATGACGCGGTTGAGGAAATGGGACTTGACCTCGGCGAGCATAACGAGCGGGCGTACAACCATTAAATGAAGGCTGTGGCCCATCAGCGTCCCGTTCATTAAAGGCCCGGAAAAGTCGACTTCGCCGTCCCTGAGCGACGCCATGGAGGTCGCCATGCAGATTCGCGGTGATGTTTTCTGGAAATGGCATCTCGCGTGGTCGTGCCATCAAGACATGGTTAGCCCGTGCTTGAAAACTTTGCAAGTGGTGGGCTAATCAATAATACCTACAGTAAAGTTAGTATGCTCAGGTTTTTATTGTGTGTCCCATGGCAGTAGATTGAGTTGGTCTGTCCTGATACGGCGTGTTCACGAATATCTAAGTCTCAGGAGTGCCAGGATGGTGGAATTATATTTAGTCAGAGCACTGGAATAGTTTGGAGTACTGATGGTGACGTTGCTTCATTACCTGAGGTTATGCTTGCATTTGACTTGAAAATCGGCGACTGGCTAGCTTGCGCAGGTTAGCCAGCTAGACCTGAACGGGAACAAAATTGCCGTCCTATAACAAAAACTGACACAAATCTACAATTAACGGCCTGGAAATCAGGTCTAAAGTGAAGCTATCAGTCCGCGCTTGGGCGTGCTTGCTCTCAGAAGCAGAGCTCAATCCTGAATGATCAGATAGACCGACTCACGCTCGTATTTGAGCGAACTGCCAATGGTATTAGCATTTGCTAGCACAGGTATCTTTGGTTATAAGCATAATAATGAGGGTCGTATGGCACAATCCGATGAGATTCTTTCGGTTAAAAATATCTTCAAAGTATTCGGTCCTAACCCGAACATGGCCATGGAGATGCTCCGCAAGGGTGCCGACAAGAACGAAATCTTCAGTAAGACCGGCCACGTGGTCGGCGTGTTCGATGCAAGCTTTTCCGTAAAACGAGGCGAGATCTTCGTCATCATGGGCTTGTCCGGTTCGGGTAAGTCGACCATGGTACGGCTGTTCAACCGTTTGATCGAACCCACCTCTGGCAGCATCTACCTCAACGGCCGCGAGATTACCGGCCTCTCCGATAAAAAATTGCTCGACGTGCGCCGTAAGGAAATGGGCATGGTGTTCCAGTCTTTCGCGCTGATGCCGCACATGAGCGTGCTGCAGAACACCGCGTTCGGCCTGGAGATCGCCGGGATTGCTGAAGCTGAGCGCTACAGCCGTGCCCGCGAGGCGTTGAGCCAAGTCGGTCTGGCAGGCCATGAGCACAGCTATCCTCACCAGCTCTCTGGCGGTATGCAGCAGCGTGTGGGGCTGGCTCGTGCGCTGGCCAACGACCCGACAATCTTGCTGATGGATGAAGCTTTCTCGGCGCTCGACCCGCTGATCCGCAGCGAGATGCAAGGCGAGCTCATGCGCCTGCAGGCTGAGCAGCAGCGCACCATCATCTTCATTTCTCACGACATCGAAGAAGCTATCCGCATCGGTCATCGCATTGCGATCATGGAAGGCGGTCGGGTGGTGCAGGTTGGCACCCCTCAGGAGCTGATCAACCAGCCGGCCAATGACTACGTGCGCACGTTCTTCAAGAGCTTCGACAGCTCGCGTGTGCTCAAGGCCGGCGATGTGGCCAATTACGACCCCGCCGTGGTGTGCAAGGTTAACGGTAAGGCCCCCAGTTTCCAGGCCGGTGTGCCGTTCGGCTACTTGGTCGACGAGTGTGGCCAGTTGTTGGGGGTTGTCGACACCAATGCCAGCGGGGCCACCGCCAGTGATCGTTACAGCCTGCACGAGCACCTGCCAGTGTATACCGACACGCCACTGCACGAAGTGCTGGGGATAGCCGCCGACTTGCCGTATCCAGTGCCTGTGCTCGACCGTCAAGGCGCCTTCAAGGGCACGCTGTCAAAGAACGAGTTGCTGCAGACTCTGAGCCGCCACTGAGAGCAGCTGCCGACCACAAAAGAGGTGAGTTCTGATGTCCGAATTTAGTCTTCTGGACCCGTTTCAGGCGGCGACCATTCCCTTGGGTGACTGGGTCACCGCTACGCTTAACTTTCTCGTACACAACTTCCGCGAAGTTTTCCGAGCCATTCGCTGGCCGATCGACCAAGTGCTCAACGGCATCGAGTTCACCCTGCAGAGCATTCCACCGACTATAGGCATCTTGCTGTCGTCGCTGCTCGGGTGGCAACTGGCTGGCAAGCGTATGGCACTTCTGTGCTTCGTCACCCTGACCTTGCTTGGGTTGATTGGCGTGTGGTCGGAGTCGATGACTACCCTGGCGCTTGTCTTGACATCGGTGTTCTTCTGCGCGGTGATCGGCATTCCGCTGGGAATCCTCAGCGCCCGCAACAATCGTTTGGAGAGCATCATTCGCCCAGTGCTCGATGCGATGCAGACGCTCCCCGCCTTCGTCTACCTAGTGCCGGTGGTAATGCTGTTCGGCATCGGCAACGTGCCCGGGGTGCTGGTGACCATCGTATTTGCCCTGCCGCCTTTGGTGCGACTGACCAACTTGGGTATTCGCCAGGTACCTGAAGACAAGATTGAAGCTGCTCGCGCCTTCGGTTGTACGCCGCGCCAGATGCTGACCCGCGTCCAGTTGCCGCTGGCCACCTCAACCATCATGGCCGGTCTCAACCAAACGCTGATGCTATCGCTGTCGATGGTGGTGATTGCTTCAATGATTTCCGTCGGCGGTTTGGGGCAAATGGTGCTTCGCGGCATTGGCCGATTGGATATGGGCCTGGCTACGGTCGGAGGTGTGGGGCTGGTGCTCCTGGCGATCTTCCTCGACCGCCTGACTCAAGCCATGGGCGCGCGAACCAGCGCCGACCCAAGCAAGCGTTGGTATCACACGGGTCCCGTCGGCGTGTTGCTGCGCTTGTTCGGTACCGGTCAGTCAGCAGGGCGGCGCGAGACCGTCTGATCAGCATCACCTATTCAACGCATTAACGTTCTATCTGCCGCAACCCCGAAAAAATACAAAAGGTACGCGAAGATGTGCGAGTTCAAATTCACCCGTCGTTTGTTGCAAAGCGCCTCGGCTGTGGCGTTCAGTGTGTTTTGCTTGGGCGCTAGCGCTTCGCCCGACAAACCGGGGGAAGGGGTGAAGATCACTCCAGCATTTCCCTCAGTCGATGAAGAGCGTTTCCGTGGGGAAGTTGCCTTGGCCGGTCTCCGCGAGCTGGGTTACAAAGTGCAGACACCGAAGGAAACCGAGTACGCAACCATGGTACTTGCAGTGGGGTTTGGCGACGCCGACTTTACTGTCAACGCATGGGACAAGTTGCACGCGGCGTTTTACGAGAAGGCGGGTGGCGATGAAAACATGGTCAAGACGGGTAACGTCCTGCCGGGTGTGCTGCAGGGCTATTTGATCGACAAGAAAACAGCTGATCAATACAACATAAAGTACATCACCGATCTGAAGAAGCCCGAGATTGCCAAGTTGTTCGACACTGATGGTGATGGCAAGGCTGACATGACTGGCTGCAACCCTGGCTGGGGCTGCGAGCTGGTAATCGAACACCAGATGAAGGCATACGATCTAGAGAAGTCGATCCATGTCAACCAAGGTTCGTACTTTGCATTGATGGCCGACACCATCACGCGTTTCAAGGAAGGCAAGCCGGTGCTCTATTACACCTGGGTGCCGCAGTGGGTGGCAGGCGTGCTGGTGGAGGGGCGTGACGTGGTGTGGCTGCAGGTTCCCAGGACCGAGCTGCCAGGAGGTGACAACACGGTCAATACCACCTACGAGGGTAAGAACCTGGGCTTCGCTATTGATCGGGTAGAGGCGCTAGTCAATCGCGATTTCGCCGAGAAGAATCCGGCGGCGGTGAAGTTCTTGTCACTGATGCAGATCCCCGCAGCGGACGAAAGCGCGCAGAACCTCAAGATGCAGCAAGGCGAGAAGACCGTCGCGGATATCCAGCGACATACCAAGGAATGGATTGCGGCGCACCAGCAGCAGTTTGATGGCTGGGTTGCGGCTGCTCGTGCCGCGGCTTCCCAGGCCAGTAACTGATCCGCACATAGCAAATTCCTGCGCGGTGGCCGTTTACCCAACCCCGCGCGGGAACATAATAAGAAATCAGGATGACCGCCTAGCCATGACGACTTCGCCATTTTTCATCCCGAGCAGTAACCGCCGCATCGACCCCACCCGCTACCGCGCCGACGGCTCGTTGAATGACAACGACCGCACCGAAATCGGACCGACTCCTTTAGCCTTTGCAGAGTGGGCGGCATTGGGTCTGGATGTACCGCATTTACCGACCATGCGCGAATACCGCCTGCAAAGACTCAAGGAACAGTTGGTAGCCCGCGACCTCGCTGGCATTCTCCTGTTCGATCCGCTGAATATTCGCTACGCCACTGACACCACCAACATGCAGTTGTGGACCACTCACAACCCGGCCCGTGCCTGCTTCGTCGCCGCCAGTGGCCATGTGGTGCTGTGGGACTTCCATGGCTGCGACCACCTCAGCGCCCACTTGCCACTGATCAGCGAATTGCGAAGCGGTGCGTCGTTTTTCTACTTTGAAACCGGTGACCGTACCGACCAACACGCCCAGCGCTTCGCGGCGCAAATTGACGAATTGATGCGTGTCCACGCAGGCAACAACCGTCGATTGGCTGTGGACCGAATCGAGGTTTCTGGCTTGCGGGCACTGGATGCCTTGGGTGTCGAAGTGCACAGCGGACAGGAAGTGACAGAGTTCGCACGAGTGATTAAGGGCACGGACGAGATTCTGGCCATGCGCTGTGCAGTTGCGTCATGCGAGGCATCGATCGCTGAAATGCGCCAGGTCATGCGCCACGGTGCTACCGAAAACGACGTATGGGCAGCACTTCACGCGGGCAACATTCGCCGTGGTGGCGAATGGATCGAAACCCGCATCCTCAGTTCCGGACCTCGTACCAACCCTTGGTATCAAGAGTCTGGCCCCCGCGTCCTGAGCGATGGAGATCTGCTTTCTTTCGATACCGATCTGATCGGTGTTTACGGCTTCTGCGTAGACATGTCTCGCAGCTGGATTTGCGGCGAACGACAGCCTACTGCGGAACAAAAACGTCTGTACCGCATTGCGCATGAACACATCACTTTCAACACCCAACTGGTACGTCCGGGTATCAGCTTCGCGGAACTCACCGCTAATGGGCATCGGCTGCCTGAGTCCTGCCGACAGCAGCGCTACGGCGTCATGTTCCATGGCGTCGGCCTGTGCGATGAATACCCCTGCATCCGCTATCCAGAAGACTTCGAGTCTCATGGATACGCCGGCGTGCTTGAACCCGGCATGGCGCTCTGTGTTGAAGCGTACATAGGTGAGGTAGGTGGGCGCGACGGGATCAAGCTGGAGAACCAGTTGCTGATCACCGAAAACGGCTGCGAGGTGCTGACGCGCTATCCGTTCGAAGACAGCTTTCTACGCGATTGAACTCGTTTTTGTAAAAAGGAGAAGTGAAGCATGAGTGCGTACAACAGAGGTGTGGTCTACCGCGGCGCAGGCAAGGTAGAGGTGCAGAACATCGACTATCCGAAGATGCAGGATCCCCGGGGCAAGAAGATCGAGCATGGGGTGATCCTCAAGGTAGTCTCCACCAACATCTGCGGCTCCGACCAACATATGGTCCGTGGTCGCACCACTGCTCAGGTCGGACTGGTGCTGGGGCATGAGATCACCGGTGAAGTGATCGAGAAGGGCAAGGATGTCGAGCACCTGCAGATTGGCGATTTGGTCTCCGTACCGTTCAACGTCGCATGCGGTCGTTGCCGTTCCTGCAAGGAAATGCACACCGGGGTCTGCCTGACGGTCAACCCGGCTCGTGCTGGGGGTGCCTACGGCTATGTCGACATGGGCGACTGGACCGGGGGCCAGGCTGAATACGTGTTGGTGCCGTATGCCGACTTCAACTTGCTGAAGCTGCCGGATCGCGACAAGGCTATGGAGAAGATCCGTGACCTGACCTGTCTCTCCGACATTTTGCCAACCGGCTATCACGGCGCCGTCACGGCGGGGGTCGGGCCTGGCAGCACTGTCTACGTAGCTGGCGCAGGTCCGGTCGGGCTGGCCGCAGCCGCTTCAGCGCGCCTGCTGGGCGCTGCCGTAGTTATCGTTGGCGACCTCAATCCGGCTCGCCTGGCCCACGCCAAGGCCCAGGGCTTCGAGATTGCCGACTTGTCCCTGGACACGCCGTTGCATGAGCAGATCGCCAACCTGCTGGGTGAGCCGGAGGTGGATTGCGCGGTTGATGCGGTGGGCTTCGAGGCACGCGGTCATGGCCATGAAGGCGCCAAGCACGAAGCGCCAGCTACAGTGCTCAACTCGCTGATGCAAGTGACACGCGTTGCGGGCAAGATCGGTATTCCTGGACTGTATGTAACTGAGGACCCGGGAGCCAGCGATGCTGCTGCGAAGATCGGTGCGCTGAGCATCCGCTTTGGTCTGGGCTGGGCCAAGTCGCACAGTTTCCATACCGGTCAAACGCCTGTCATGAAATACAACCGCGCCTTGATGCAGGCGATCATGTGGGACCGGATCAATATCGCCGAAGTAGTGGGTGTTCAGGTGATCAGCTTGGATCAAGCGCCGCAAGGGTACGGAGAGTTCGACGCAGGCGTGCCGAAGAAGTTTGTGATTGATCCACACAACACATTCTCCTGAGACCTCATCCGCGCTGACGTCGGTAAGCGTATTACGTAACCGACATTGTAAACAGCAGACAAGCGCAATCCCCACTCGCCTGAGGCCGGGGATTGTGCTTTCTCGCTCTGAACAGCGCAATTTGATGAGCTTGGGTGGGTTCCGACCTATCTCGGGGGATGATCATTTACCGCCAACTTACGATCGAAGTAAAAATAAGCGCAAAGTCTCAGCGCATCACTTTCTCCTGGAGAATTTGGCTCAAGCCCTCAGCATTCTTTAGCACAGCTACACCGGCCGATGCTTTTTGATGGGGCGACCAGGCGATAAAAAAGGAGTTACCCTATGTCCGCATTCCAGTTCACAGGCGTTAATTTAGCTATCACCACGCCGTTCGATGCGCATGGCAAGATTGACTATGCTCGCTTTGAAAGTTTAATTGAACGCTATATCGCTGCTGGTGTGCATGGCTTCGTGCTCAGTTCCGGAACCGGAATGCATGTCTATCTGAGCAAGGATGAGTCAAAGGAGCTGGTGGCTTTCGGTGCCAAGGTCATCAATGGTCGCGCTCGGGTAATTGCCCAGACTTCCGCTCTGCTGGTGGAGGAGGTAGTCGAGCGTACCCGCCATGCGAAAGAGTGCGGCGCGGAAGGAGTAATGGTGCTGCCACCCTTTTTCGAAGGACCGACCGAGCACCAGAGTATCTATGACTTCTACGCGATTGTCTCCGAAGCGGGCTTGCCCATCATCGGCTACAACGTACCGCAAGCGGTGGGGGTAGAGGTCACCCCATCGTTGTTCAAACAGCTCAGCGAGATTCCTAACTTTGTATCGGTCAAGGACAGCAGCGGCGACTTGACTGCCCAGGCATCGCTGGCCCGCACAGGCCTGCCCACCCTGAACGGAGCCGATCCGTTAGTACCTTACGCATTGTTTGCGGGTGCCGCCGGCCTGATCTGGGGGGGCGCAAACATCGCACCGAAGACTTGCGTGCAGCTCGCCAATGCCGCCCGTGAAGAAAAGTGGGAAGAGGTTCGTCAGATTTGGACTGCGCTGGCGCCGGTTATGTCATTGATCTGGCAGGGTGACTATGTCCAGTCCGTCTATGCGGGCGCTGAAATCATGGGTTATGTCGCCGGACATCCACGGCGTCCTCTGGCGCGTCTCGCCGATGACAAGGTCACACGACTGCGCGAGACGCTGGCCCCGCTGATAGAGCGTGAATCCGCTCTCTGAAGCCCGGATTTCAAGAGACCATGCTGTACACGCATCCTGGTGTCAAGCCACTGGGCTTGACTGCATGCCAGCACGTAATTGAAGTGCCTCGTTGGGTGAAGCAAAGTGAATACTGTACTCGGGTCGATAAGTAATAAAAGCGTAGGCGGAAATACCCGTATGGGTGTTGGGTTATGCCTGATGTCGATGTTCATATTTGCCGCGCAAGACGGGATCACCAAAACTTTGGTCAAGGACTTGCCGGTAGCGCAACTTATCATGGTGCGTTACTGGTTTTTTCTGGTGTTCGCCTTGTGCTTCGTGCAGATGAGGGGCGGTTTGGTCGCGGCGGTCAAAACCGCACACCCTTGGCTACAGGCGATACGCTCGATGCTAGGCGTGTTCGAGATTTTCATTTTTGGCCATGCTTTGCGGCATCTGGGCTTGGCTGAAACCCACGCCATTTACGCTGTATTTCCTTTGCTGGCCATGGCTATGGCTGCGCTCGTGTTAGACGAGCGGATCAGTGTGCGTCAAGTTCTGGCAGCGTTTATCGGCTTCGTAGGCACGCTGATCATACTCCAGCCGGGTAGGGGTGTTTTCAGTGAAGCCTCGTTGATCCCTTTGGCGGCGGCAGTGATGTTTGCTTGGTTCAATGTACTGACGCGCAAAATCAGTAGGGTCGATGCATTCGGCACCAACATGCTCTACATGGGGCTTTGGGGGGCGGTGTTGTCCACTGTGGTTGGTGCAGCGCAGTGGACAACACCGACGCAGCCGCAAATGGTTATGATGGCGGTGCTTTCAGTGACCGGCGTAGTAGCACAGCTCCTGTTATTGCAGGCTTTGAAATACACGGCCGCAGTAACCTTGCAGCCATTTAATTACTCGCTACTGGTGTTCGCTTCGGTCCTGGGCGTGATT
This sequence comes from Pseudomonas sp. NPDC087185, assembly GCF_044744955.1. NCBI lineage: Bacteria > Pseudomonadati > Pseudomonadota > Gammaproteobacteria > Pseudomonadales > Pseudomonadaceae > Pseudomonas > Pseudomonas sp. NPDC087185. Next base: position 1,015,957 of record NZ_JBIUZK010000002.1, read on the forward strand.
TGGTTCGGTGAGGTGCTCACGAGCACGCTAGTGGTGGGTGCGTTGCTAGTGGTGCTAGGCGGGATTTTCGCGGTTAAACGCTAGGTTCGGTCCGGGATTAATCCGCGCACGTCCATAGGGCTTTGAGCCAGGGCTCGCCTTCGGGCGAATACATTTCATACAGACCGCAAGATGAAAAGCCGGCATCGGCCGGCTTTTGAGTCCTCATGCCCAGATATCACCGACGGTGAAACCTTCGGTAAAGGGGTCATCATGGTCAAGCACGAAGGTGTTCAGGCCATAGATCCAACTTCTACCGGTGACCGTTGGTAGCACCGCTTGGTGGGTGCCAATGGTGGTCCGTTCGATTAGCCGTCCGGTGTAGATGGTGCCGATGATGCCCTGATGCCGGAAGTCTTGATTCAAGTGGAGCTCGCCCTTGGCGTGAAGCGTAGCCATCTTCGCGCTGGTGCCGGTACCGCATGGGCAGCGATCCAGCGCGCCGGTCCAGGTGGCTGGGTTGTCCCAAGAAAAGCCGCCAGATGCCATGGTAACGACGTTTTTCCAGTCGGCGTTTGGGTCTTCACTAGGCCCTGACAGCTGCGAAATTGTGATGCCGGCCCCCGGATACTCCGGATGTGCGACCGGCAGTTGTTCGATCGCCGCCTCACGGATCATGGACGACACGCGGGCTATTTCCGCGCCATGCTTGGGGATCAGCTCCAGTCCCTTGAATTGCCGGACATCCGCAATTACGTAGAACATTCCACCCCAACCTACGTCGACCCGCACCTTGCCCAAGTGCGGTACGTCGATGACTGCATCCAGGTGCGCGGCGAACGCAGGAACGTTCTGGAACGTGACGCCTATTACCTTGCCATTCTGGCAGTCGGCCTTGACTCGGATCAGTCCAGCGGGAGCTTCCAGCACCAACTCGGTCAGCGGTTCCTTCATGGGCAATAGGCCCATTTCCAGCAGTACGGTGACTACCGAAATGGTGTTGCCACCGGACATCACCGGGTACTCGATCTGTTCCATGATGATGTAGCCAGCGTCAGCTTCCGGGTGACACGGGGGTACGAGGATGTTGCAGCAGTGGGCAGGGTAACCGCGCGGCTCACGCAGCATGAGCTTGCGCAACTGGTCATCGTGCTCCTCCAGCCATTTCATTTTGGCATGAACGGTGTTGCCTGGAATATGCGCCACCCCGCCGGTGATAACCCGCATCGGCGTGCCCGCATGGGTGTCGACTGCATGGATAGTTCTTTTGAATGACATGGGCTACTCCCTTGAATGGCCAATTCAGACGGGGTGGATGAAAAAACTAACCACCTCCACCCCTAGCCGATGTAGATCGATCTACACCTGCGAGATATGACGGCACGCCGGTGCACCCTAACCTGCAGATTTCACCGGCGCGTCATGCGTATCGCGTTTCAGGTCGGCTCGACGAGTTGCGGTTGCCCCTGAGGTGAAACTGCCAATGGCGTCAATTCAGCGTTCGCCCGCAGACTGCGTATTAGGCTGTAACTCGTCAGCGCCATGTAAATCGCAATTGGCAGGCCGATCACAATGCTTGCCATCTGAATCGCTAGCAAGCCACCCGCGATAATCAGGCTTGCCGCTATCGCTCCCTCCAGAATGCACCATGCCACCTTCAGCCAGTTTGGTGGATTGATGCTGCCCACTGCGTTGAGCATGCACAGCACCTGAGTACCGGCATCGGCAGCAGTCACGAAATGCACCGCCAGCAGAAGGCAGACAATGATGCTCAAAATACCGCCCAAGGTTTTCCCGTCCAGGCGCTCGAGCAGTGTAAACATCGCCGTGGTGGTTTCTTTGCGAGTGGCGTCGAGCACTGGCCCGCCAGTGAATGGCCCGGCTGCAGACTGCTCGGCGAGTGGCAAGTTGTTATAGGCTTGGCGGGTGTTCTGCTCATCTTTGAGTGCCGTACCACCAAACACAGCCATCCACAAAATGGTCACCAAGGTTGGCACCAGCAACGCACCGACGATCAATTCGCGGATAGTCCGACCGCGCGAAATACGCGCAATGAACAACCCTACGAAAGGTCCCCAGGTCATCCACCACGGCAGGTAGAAGGCCGTCCAACTGTTCTGCCAACCGCTCTCGTTCTGGGCGTCGGTCCAAAGGCTGAGACCGATGATGTTCTGCAAGTAATCGCCGGTCGATTCAAACAATAAATTCATGATGTAGTTGGTCGGGCCGAGCACTAGCACTACCAGCATCAACCCGAGCGAGATGAACATGTTCAGGGTCGACAGTCTTTTCATTCCCCGTGATACACCTGCGATGAGCGAGATCGATGCAATCACCGTCACCACCGCGATAATCCCCAGTTTGAACGACAAGCTCACCGGCACACCGAAGACTTGGTTCAGGCCAGTGTTGATCTGTTCGACACCCATGCCCAGTGATTGCGAAACGCCAAATGCAGTAACGGCAGCGCCGATGATATCGACGGTGTGCCCGATTGGTCCGTAGATGCGCTTGCCGATCAGCGGGTAGAGCACCGATCGCAAGGCCAGCGGCAGCCCTTCACGGTAAGCGAAATACGCCAGACCGAGTCCGATGATGGTGAAGATTGCCCACGGATGCAGGCCCCAGTGAAACAAGGTGATGCGCATTGCTACCGATGCGGCCTCATTGCTGAGCCCAGGGGTGAATGGGTTACTTGCGTAATGTAGAACTGGCTCCGCAACTGACCAGAAAATCAGCCCAACGCCCATTCCTGCACTGAACAGCATGGAAATCCATGCCGCGAAGCTGAACTCAGGCTTTTCATCCGGACGCCCGAGCTTGAGCGTGCCGTGACGACTGAATGCGATCACCAGCAGTACTGCCAGGACCACGCTCACCAGCGCGATATAGAACCATTTCAGATTGTTAAGAATGGCGTCGGAGGCGCTTTTGAAGACCCCGGCTGCCTGATCGCCTTGCGAAGCACACAGCACTACAAACGCAATTACTATGAGGAGTGACCCGATAGTCACAATGGGGCTCAGGCCCTCGAACAGGCCAGTTTTTGCACGCATCGGCTATTTCCTTTTTATTTTATACAAGGCCGCAGGCTGAAAATCGGAAAAGGCGCCCGAAGGCGCCTAGTCAGAGATCAATCACCAGATCAGAGGTCGGGCGACTGCAGCACAGCAAGCGCAGACCCTTGTCGATTTCACGCTGGCGAATACCGCCGTTGTGGTTCATTTCTACACTGCCTTCGAGCAGCGCAGTCTTGCAGGTGCCGCAGACGCCTTGGCTGCAAGAGGAGGGGACCACCGCACCGGCTTTTTTTGCCGCGCTGAGCACCGTCTGCTCGGCAGTCATGGTGAAGGTTTTGCCCGAACGCGCCATGCGCACGGTAAAGGTGTCCTGGGCCAGACCGGGAGCCGCGCTTGGTGCTGGCTCGACCTCGGCTTCGGTTGCAATGTCGAAGCTCTCCTGGTGGTAGCGCGTCAGGTCGAAACCTGCGTTGCCCAACAGCGCCTTGGCGGCATCCATGTAGCCTTTCGGGCCACAAGTAAAAACTGAACGCTCCATGAAGTCAGGAATGCGCTGCTGCAGTTGCTCTAGTGACAGGCGCCCAGTCGGCCCCGTCCAGTCAGGCTCGTCACCCAGACCTTCACAGAAGAACAGGGTGCGCAAATGGGGCATGGAGCGCTCAAGGCGCACCAGCTCTTCGCGGAAGATGATGTCTTTCGGCGTGCGCGCGCTGTGCACGAAGACGATGTCCAGATCAGCGTGCAGGTCGGCAGCGGCGCGGGTCATCGCCATCAGCGGAGTAATCCCTGAGCCTGCAGACAGATACAGCAGCTTCCTAGCCGGTCCCGCTACAGGGGTGAAGATCCCCGCTGGCCCTGAGGCCGTCATGGCATCGCCGGCCTTGAGGTTATCATGCAGCCAATTGGACACTACACCCCCCGGCACCCGCTTGACGGTAATTGAGAAGGTGAAAGGTCGGGTCGGGGTCGACGATAGGGTGTAGCATCTCGACACGTTCTGGCCGTTGATCTGGGGCGACACAGTCAGGAACTGCCCTGGCTCGTAGGCCAGCGCGTGGTAATCCGGACAGTGGAAAGTAAAGGTCTTCACGTCGTGGGTTTCGGCTACCACACTCAGACATTCGATTCGTTTGCTTTCGCCGCTGGCCCATTGGGCACCATGGGCGGCCCAATGGTCACTGTCGGCAAATCGCTGGTCAGCGCGCAGGCTGGCGATGTTCTCGTACATGGTCATCACCTTCAGACTCCGTGGGCTTCGAGACGAGCGCTGTACCAGCGCAGGAACTGGTCAACGTAGGGCTCGGTGAACTCGGAGTAGGGGCCAGGAATGTAGCCTGGATCCTGGGTACCGCTATGGGTGATGGCAACTAAGTCGGCATCTTGCTTGGTGGTTGCGACCCAGACTTCGATCAGACGTTGCAGGTCGTAATCGACACCTTCTACGGCGTCCTTGCGTACCAGCCACTTGGTTCGTACCAGGGTCCTGTCTGGCGCCAACGGGATGATCCAACTGATCATGGCGTGGTCGCTCATTACGTGGGTCCAGGCATTGTTGCCCCACAGGTGAGTATCGCCGAGATCCTTGCGGGTGAGGTTGCCGAGCAGCTTGGTACAGGCGACCTTGGTGTCCAGGGTCTGCGACTCACCACTGCCGGCGATGATCATGCGCTGGGTGCGGAAGTGAGTGGCGGCATTGTCATCGAGGTGCTCGTACGTTTCATACAGGTGTCCCTCGCTGGCCCAGTTTGCTTCAATACCGGCCTTGCGAATCTGATAGGCGTCGTACGAGGCGCGCTGGTCGTCGCTCATCTCTTCAAGGCTGACCCCCAAGTCTTCGGATTGGTAGGAGACTAGGAGTTCCGGGTGGGTGCCGTGGCAGTGATAACACTCTCGGTTGTTTTCCATCACCAGTTTCCAGTTGCCGTTTTCGACATAGTCGAGTTCGTAGGCAATCTTGGTGTTGGTCAAATCATAGGGGGCAAAACGCGCGCCCATGACGTCTTCCTGAAGGGCGATATCTTCTGGCGGATCGTCGCTGAGGCAGACGAAAACGTGGGTGCCGATCACTTTGCAGTGCACTGGAATCAGACTGCGGCAATTCGGGTCGAAGCCTTTACCCATGTGCGCAGCGTGCTTGAGGCTACCGTCAAGGTCATAAGTCCATTGGTGGTACGGGCATACCAACATGCCGACGGTGGACTTGCCCGGCGCTCTCAGGCGTGCGCCACGGTGGCGGCAAACATTCCGGAAGGCGCGGATCTGTTCGTCATCATCGCGTAATACAATGATGGAAGACTTGCCTATATCGGTAGTGAAGACGTCACCCGGCTCCTCAACATCGGCCGTAACGGCAACGACAATCCAGTGCTTGGTGAAGAAGATATCGACGTCTGTCTCAAAAATATCTTGACGACTGAAGATCTCACCCGGCATGCCAAATCCGGGTTGTCGCGAGTTCACAACTTCACGGTGAGTTTTTAGACTTGAAATACTCATGACTATTCCTCGGTCACTCTTATTTTAAGTATCGATGATACTTTTTCGGGATTATCTGAGTGACTGTCGGGACCGTCAATGCGCTTATTTTTACCGCTCGCATTACTTCAAGTTATGGCTTTGCTTTCGATCGTTGGAGAAAGTGGGGCCCGTCGCTGTAGCCATCGTATCACCGCCCAGGCTTCGGGAGTGGCGCTTCGCCCATCCGGAATGATGACGTAATAGGCATCCGTAGGCCGAACGACAAAAGGCTCTAATCGAACCAGCTCGCCAGTTGTCAGTAGGTGCTCCACGACGCGCCCCCAGCCTAGCCCGATGCCATGCCCATGCAGCGCGGCATGTACAGCGTTAGCGTGGAGATTGCAGCGCAACGTGTAGTTGAGTTTGTGCGTGCTCAGCCCTAATGCTTTAAACCAGCCTTGCCAGTTCATCCAGCCCTCAGAAGTAGAATCGGCCTCCAATAGGCAGGCATTCGCTAGTTCCTCAAGTGAAGTAGGTACAGGATTGTTTGCAAGCCAATCAGGGGAGCACACCGGAAAGATTTCTTCATTGAATAAAAAAATCGACTCTCCGTCCACCCACTGTCCATCACCATAACGGACAACGATGTCGGTTTCTTGTGTACGCAAATCTCCGGTGAACATCTGGGTGGTTAAGCGCAGTTTTAGCTCAGGCATTGCATCACGCAACGCAGCCAGCCGCGGCATTATTTGAAACTGGGAGAAAGAGGCGGTGGCACCCAGTGTAATTTCCTTGTGGTTACTCTCATGATTGATCTCGTCGAAGATCGTGGCTATTTTCTGCAAAGATTTAGATATGACGGCAAACAACGCTTGCCCCTGATGAGTGAGCTCGATGCCGCGGGGCAGGCGATTAAACAGAGAGGCACCGATGTTTTCCTCCAGGACCTTTATCTGCTTGCTCACTGCTGCTTGGGTTACGCCCAACTCCTTGGCCGCCTGGGTGAAGCTTCTCAAACGGGCGACAGACTCAAATTGAAGTAGCGCTGTCATGGAGGGAATTATTCGACGGTATCCCCGGTGTTTGTTAATGGCGTCTGGGTTTTTCACAGCATCTGCTCGAGCGTTGACGTTGATTGGGGGCGCGCGGTCGCGTGGCTGCGAGGTGCGCTGCTGCCTTCAGAAAACAATCCTTCCCGCGGGCCAGGTCAGTCTGGAGCCTTCACGGTCATATTATGAGGATTCCGCCGCGGTAGCTGGTGCGTATAGAAAACCACCAAATACGCATCCTCGGTAATTTGGGTGTATTGGCTTATCACAGGTTACCCTGTTGCGTCCAGTAAACGCGGACGCTGCCTAGTTGTGCTGGTGAGAAAGGGGAGTCGCGATCGCTCAGCCTGCTACTTCAGTGGGCTGCACTACGTTTTTGCTGCTCCAGCTACTCTCGCACTCGCAGTGCTGATGCTCTATAAGGATGCGGACAACAAATGGGAGGTTTGCCAGCTGAGGAATGAAAATTTTTGTCCAGCAGGCGTATCTCCGCTGGCGAGCGGGCGGGGGTATTCATAAAAGCAATCAAATAAAAAAACGGACGGTGAGTACCGTCCGTTACCCTAGTTTGGGCAAGTGCAGGATGTCTAACGTGCCTCATTCCTGATGGTTCAGGCGCTTAAATGCGGTCAAATGCTCAGGCAAAGGTATTTGATCTCTAGGTAGTCCTCGATACCGTACTTGGAACCTTCACGGCCCAGGCCCGAAGCCTTGATGCCGCCGAACGGCGCGACTTCGTTGGAGATCAGGCCGGTGTTGATGCCGACCATGCCGTATTCCAGGGCCTCGGCAACAC